>NZ_DASXHA010000101.1:0-181277 GCF_036488795.1 Paraburkholderia sp. | reverse complement strand
GGGAGTCAGCGGCTCTCGAATCCTGGGCCACGGTACCCGCAGACCCGCTTTCCCGTGCAGACCGATCCGCGACGCACGCAGTGCGGAGTGGGGTGGAAGAGCGCTTTGTCACCGACGATGGTTGTGCGAGGGACGATCTTGTCTCGGACCAATGCCGCGTGAGTGGCGGGGTGGACATCTACTGGCTGGCGGTTGGAAGCCCGCTTTCTTTGCCTACTTTCTTTGCGGCGGCAAAGAAAGTAGGTGCTGCCCCGCACAGGGGCGAAGCTAATAGACCACTAAGAATACAAGGAGAGGCCAACGCCATAGGCAACCAGACAAAACACAACACCAACAGACCAAAAGCAAGCAAAGGCCAACGCCGTAGGCAAACAACCAAACAACCAAAGTCCAACACCACCACTTCAACCACCCACAACCCGCTGCCCGCAGGGCCCATCCTCCACCTTCCACCCCGCCGCATTCAGAACATCCCTCAACCGGTCAGCCCGCTCCCAATCCTTCGCACTGCGAGCAATTTCCCGCTCTTTAGCCAGCGCAGCAATCTCATCTGGAAGATCAAACTCGCCAACCTTCCAATCCGTCAACCGCAGCCCCAGCACCGCATCAAAACGATCCACAGTCGCGCGCCGCGTGGCCGTCGGCAAATCACTCCGCACCAACTCCCACACCACAGCCAGCGCCCGCGGCAAATTAAGGTCCTGGTTCACCTCAGCGTTAAACCGCACCACAAAACCCTCATCCGCCACACCACCAGAAGGCCAACCCGAATACACTTTCCGCAGGCGCTCCAAGGCGGCCTGCGCAGCACCCAACGCCTCGAAACTGAAACTCAACTTGCTTCGATAATGCGCCGTCAGGCACAGATACCGGTAAGCCAGCGGATCGACCCCACGATCAATAAAACTTTGCAAGTGCAGAAACTCGCCATTCGACTTCGACATCTTCCCGGCATCCAGCGTCAGAAAATGACCATGCATCCAGAAATTGGCAAGCCGCGTGCCATAGCAAGCCTGCGTCTGCGCAATTTCGTTGCTGTGATGGACGGCAACGTGATCTTCACCTCCGCAATGAATGTCAAACCTGGGACCCAGATATCTGGCCGACATTGCCGAGCATTCGATATGCCAACCTGGAAAGCCACGTCCCCACGGACTGTCCCACTCCATCTGGCGCGTGGAATCCTGCGGACTCAACTTCCACAACGCAAAATCCGTAGCGTGGCGTTTCTCGCCGACAGCAACCCGCTTGCCAGCCTGCAAGCCAGCGTGATCGAGACGCGTCAGATAGCCGTAGTCGTCCTGCTTGCCAGTGTCGAAATACACGCCGTCGGTCGTCCGATACGTGTAGCCCTTGCGCTCCAGTTCCGCAACAAATGCGATCTGCTCGGCAATGTGGTCAGTCGCACGGCACCACAGCGCAGGCTCCAGCAGATTGAGCGCGCGCCAGTCCGCCATGAATGCCTCCGTGTAGCGCGCCGCGATGTCCCATGCCGATGCCCCCATGCGGCGACTGCCCTTTTCCATCTTGTCCTCGCCGTCGTCGGCATCGGAAACGAGGTGGCCGACATCGGTGATGTTCACGATATGCCTCACGTCGTAGCCGTTTAGCACTAGTGCGCGCCGCAACACATCCTCGAACACATAGGTTCGCAGATTGCCGATATGCGCGTAGTCGTACACCGTCGGCCCGCAGCAATACAGACCCACGTGATCCGGCTCTATAGCAGTGAAAGGGCGCACGGTGCGCGACCAGGTATCGTACAAGGCGAGAGCCATCGGAAATCCCTATGCAAAGACAACCAAAACAAAAAGGCCACCGGTCTTTCAACAGGTGGCCTTCAGGGCTTGAACGTGACGGACGTAAGTCGACGCGCTAGACGCAAGCTCCCTCGGGCAGGCTTTGACAGCATGCGCGCGTGAAGTGAATGAGGGAGTGTGCCGTGATGTTCATGGAATCGATGCTAACGCGTGTCTATTTTCCGGTCAATCGATATTGCCGCGCTCGGCGGCCTCGACCGTCTGCGCGATCAGCGTGGAGATGGTCATGGGGCCGACGCCGCCCGGCATGGGCGTCACCGCTGCACACCGCTCGATGAGTCCGTCGTGCTCGATGTCGCCAACACCGCCGGGGTGATAACCCGCGTCGATGACGATCGCCCCGTCGCTGATCCATGCGCTACGAATGAATTTCGGCTTGCCCACCGCGCCCACTACTACCTCGGCACGGCGCACCTCGTCTTCGAGATTCACCGTCTTCGAATGGCATAACGTCACCGTCGCATTGGCATTCGTCAACATCAGCGCCATCGGCTTGCCGAGAATCGCGCTGCGCCCGACCACGACCGCGCGTTTTCCAGCGACATCGATTCCATAGTGGCCAAGCAGCCGCATGATGCCGCCTGGCGTCGCGGGTCCGAAAGCCGGTTCGCCGAGCGCCATCAAACCAAAGCCGTGACTCGTGACGCCATCGACATCCTTGAGCGTCGAGATTCTGTCGAAACAGTGGCGTTCGTCGACCTGCGCGGGCACCGGATGCTGCAGCAAAATGCCGTGCACATCGGGGTCCGCATTGAGGGCGTCGATTTCGGCGAGTACGTCTTGCGTTGTGGTGTTGGCGGGCAACGTAACCAGCCGCGAGTCCATGCCGACTCGACGACAGGCATTGCCCTTCATCCGCACATAGGTGGCAGAAGCCGGATCGTCACCGACCAGGATCGTCGCGAGGATCGGCGTGCGATTGCCGTTTCTCGACTTGAGCGCGGCGACCCGCGCGGACAGGCTGGCTTCGTTGAGTGTCGCGAGGGCCTTGCCGTCCAGCACCACGCATTGTGAATGAATCGCCATGGCACAACTCTCCGCAATTTCGCACGGCCATACACATGCCGACGATGTGGAAAAGAGGGCCATCATAACCCAGCGCAACATCCGCGCCACCTCGAGTACCTGCACACCTTGTCGCGACAACGTAGCGAGCATGTCTGCGCGTGTCGGACCCACGCGCTGCAATGTGACTGACAGGTAAGCTGGGTGGCGAGCCCACGCAGCTTACCGCACAGTCACACCGGCTAGCCGGCTACTGTCCCGTGTAGCCGACCGGTGCGGTCACATTGTTTTTGATCACCGTGGGGTTGGAGGACACCACGTAAATCGGCGACTCCGTCAGCGTCAGGTTCACCACACCATTGCTGTATGCCACCGAAGAAGGATTGCCCATCATGTCGATTACCGTCACATGACCGCTCGTCCCCGCCGAGTCCACCGTCAGCGCGTAACTCGTGCTGTAGGTCGGGCTATATGTGCCCGCCGAGGTCGGCCATGCGGTGTTGTTATGGGTCCACAACGCAGTGATCACCGTATTGCCGCTCAGTTGCTGGAATGCATAGCCGTAGACCATCGAAGGCAAGCCGTTCAGATGTCCGAGCGTCTGAGTCCCATCTATCACGCGCGTAAGTGCGGCAAATGCCATTGCCTCCGGCTTCGGACTCACATTGCTCGCGCCGTACTGCCCTTGCGGATCCACGATGTCGAAGAACGTGCCCTCTCCCACGTCGCCCGGATAATCCGAGCCATAGAAGAAATACGTGACCTGAGCCCCTTCACCGAGAATGATGAGATGCGCCCGCAAGGCCACCGCCGCCTGCCCATACAACTGGTTGGCACTCGGAGAATTCGGGCCGTACGCGACTCCCGAGTCATAGCTGATGCCAAGCTCAGTGGACCAGAGCGGCATGTTCGGCTTGAACGATTGCATCTGCGCACGCAGTTCGCGCATCTGCTGATCCAGTGCGTTCGCCACGTTGGCGGGGTTCGGATCCGTGTCGTACAGCTCAGGCGGATGGGCGGCATAGGTGCCGGCGTTGTAATACCCGTGCGTCGTCACGCCATCCAGATAGTTGCCCAGCCCTAACGGTACGTAGGTTTGCAGATAACCCTGGGTGCATGCCGTCTGGCAGTTCGCCGGGAAGACGTTGGTCGTACCCATCACCACCGCGTTGGGATCGGTCGAGTGCAAGCCCTTATAGACCGCTGCGTACATCGCGACGAAGTTGGCCGTTGAATCGGCCCATTGGGGTTCCCACGTCACCTGGTAGTAGTTGTTCTGCTGGCTCGGGAAGTAAGCCTGACGAATCGCCGCCGAGTCGGTCCCTACGCGTGCCATGTAGTTCTGGTAGTACGTCAGATTGCTCGGTGCGTTGGTATCGTCCTGAAAGGCGCCCGTCGGACTGGCCCAGCCCGGAATGCCGTCCAGCCGGATCAACCGCATGATCTTGCCATTGGTGTAAAACGGGTCGAGCGTGGACAGCGCCGGCGTGAACGTGTTTGGTCCGTTCGGCTCCATGGCGGAGAGCTGGCGGTTGTCGATAGTCTGCGAAATACCGAGGTCGGACAGCATCGGCCCATTGTCGTTGAAGCCCTGCATGCCGAAGCGGTGCTGCTCCTTGCGGGCATAGCTGACTGCCGGAATCGACGCGGACAGATTCGGCAAGATGCCGAAGGTCGCAATCCCGGTTGGCCGCGTACCGGCTTGCGGCAGCGTGCCGCCAGCGGAGGACAGTGTGGCCGTCAGCGCGAAGTAGCCCGCCACCGCGCCATTGCACGACATCGTGCTGGTCTGCGTGCCGGCCGTGACAGGGAACGAGCCACTGCCCTTGAGGTTGCCCAGCTGATCCTGCATCGACCACACAACCGTGTCGGCGGATGGCGCGGCCGTAATGAATGACACGTTGAACGCGCTGCCTTGCGCGAACATGCGGGTGCCGTCGCTCGTTGGCGTATCCGCCGTGATGAGGCCGTTCGCAGTGCCGCCCGCACTTGTAGTGGGTTTGGCGCAAGCGATCGAGCCGGTGGGCGTCGGCGTTGGCGTTGGCGTTGGCGTCGGTGTCGGTGTCGGTGTCGGTGTCGGTGTCGGCGTTGGCGTTGGCGTTGGCGTTGGTGTCGGTGTTGGCGTTGGTGTCGGTGTTGGCGTTGGTGTCGGTGTTGGCGTCGGCGTCGGCGTCGGCGTAGTCGACGCAAGAATCCAGCATGCCTTCGTCGCACCGAAATCAGGATCCGTACCGAACGACGTGTTCGAGCAACTCACGCCATTGGTAAACGTCTTCGTCACATTGTTGGCCGTCGCGCTGCCGCCGTATATCACCGGCTTGGTGCCTGTGAATGAGCAGAACCCATTTTCAACCGCGCACTGCGTGTACAGTCCGGATGAAGGCGGCGTCGATGTACTCCCCGACGCGGCATACCAGCAGCTCTTCGCATAGCCATACGCCGGGTCTGTCGCCGACACGATGCCGTTCGAGCACTGCACGCCGTTGGTGAACGGTCCGTTAATGGAGTACTTCAACGACGGACTCGTCGTGCCAAACACTACAAGCGCCGATCCCGTGAACGAGCACTTTTGATTCTCAGCAGCGCAATAGGTATAAGTGGTCCCATTAATGCTTAAGGAGCTCTGAGCATTAGCAGTACTACACATTGCCCCAGCAACGGGAACCATCAACATGAACAGGCGTTTCATTTCCAGCACTCCTGCGGTTGTTTACTGCAAGAACTGACGATGGGCAAGAACCCGGCCCCGGAAACGAAGCGCAAGCAATTTGTTATCTTCGGGAATGCAGATTGCTGCACCCCGTAGTTAAATCGCTTTCACTCGGAAAAAACGGACATTAGGAAGTGTTTTTCGGATCGGCTCGGACGTAACGCCTGGGCGAACGCCGCCACACCAATGATCCTGGTAGGATTTGGTCAGCATGGCTGGCCTGCTTCATGTGCAAGCCAAAATGGGAAATGCGCGTTAGCGCACGAACAAGGATAGATGCCGAATGACTGGCTCGCCAAGAATTTGCGAGCACTCCAATCAATAAAAATCGCAATGGCTTTGCCGCACGCTTTAGCCACAATCGATAGCCCCGCTCTCCACAGACCGCGCAAGCCTAGCTCGATACCGGTGCAACGGACCATATCGGCGGCGCGCCGACAAACGTTTTTAGTGCATCAATAAACGTTCGCAGTTTCGCGGATGGTTGCGCAAGCACCCTTAGCAGATGAATGCCGGTCTGCAAATGCTCCCCCGCCGAGAGCTCAGGCGACACATGGACAAGCGTGCCGGCGCGAATATCTTCACCCACCACCCAGTCAGGCAACAGGCCCAACCCCAGGCCTTCGAGCGCGGCTAACCGCAACGCGTCGAAATCGTCGCAACGAAACACCGCTTGACCGTCGGACTGCGCGACCGGATGCCCCAGCACGTCGCTCCAGCCGAGCAGATCCGCGCCATGCAGTTTGTCCAGCAAGCGGTGCTCGAGCAGATCCGCCGCGGCACGCGGTGCCGCGACTCGCGCCAGATAGCCGGGGCTCGCACACAGCACTCGCCGCTGTGTGGCAATGCGCGTCGCGATCAACGTGCTGTCGGCCAGCTCGCCAATCCGGATGAAGGCATCGAGCCGCTCAGCGACGGGATCGGCGAGACGCTCGGTCAGATCGAGTTCGACCCTCAACCCCGGATGCCGCGCGGCCAGCGTCGAAATCACCGGGATCACATAGCGCTTGCCGAAGGTCGGAAAGCACGCCACCCGCAATACGCCAGTGATCTCGCCTTTCATCGACGCGATCTCCTGCTGCGCGTCGTCCAGCTCGTCGAGAATGCGCCGCGCACGCGCGAGAAGCGCCTGCCCCGCCTCAGTCAGGTTCAGCACCCGTGTGGAGCGCAAAAACAGCGGCGTGTCGAGTTGCACCTCCAGCGCGTCGATCTGCCGGGCCACGGACGACGGCGTAATGCCGCGCCGCCGGGCCGCGCCCGAAAAACTGCCCTCGCGCGCGACGTCCGCAAAGACCCCCAGATATTCGGCAAATCGCTCGGTCTGCATTTGTGCGCTCCGCGCAAAGCCGTTGATGGCATTCACAGGATTATCACACGCGTCCTCGGGACTTAAGCTTCTCTCACGCCGCAACCTCTGCGGAAACCGCATAAGTCAGGAGAAAGCCGTGAGTAACGAATATGATCCGCTGTACCTCTTCATTGATGGCGAATGGATAGACGCCGCCCAGCGCGATACGTCGCCCGTCGTCAATCCCGCCACCGGCAGCGTGCTCGGCCACGTACCGCACGCAACCACCACAGACCTCGAGCGCGCACTGCATGCGTCGGAACGCGCGTTCCAGCTGTGGCGCGAGACGGCCCCTTACGAGCGGGCAAAGATCCTCAAACGCGCCGCCGAACTGATCCGCGAGCGCGCGCCGCATATCGAACGACTGCTCACGCTGGAGCAAGGCAAGGCGCTCAGCGAAAGCCGCTACGAAGTGGCAAGCGCCGCCGATTACTTCGAGTGGTTCGCCGAGGAAGGCAAGCGGACCTACGGTCGCGTCGTGCCGTCGCGCCGCCCGCAAGTACAACAATTGGTGAAGCGCCAGCCCATCGGTCCGGTTGCCGCCTTCACGCCGTGGAATTTTCCTGCCATCACGCCGTCGCGCAAGCTGTCCGCGGCGCTGGCGGCGGGCTGCCCGGTCATCATCAAGCCTGGCGAGGAATGCCCCGCCACCACACTCGCCATTGCACGCTGTCTGCAGGACGCCGGATTGCCTGCGGGCGTGCTGCAGGTCGTGTTCGGCGTACCCGACGCCATTTCCGCGCAGCTGATCGCCTCGCCGGTGATTCGCAAGGTGACCTTCACCGGGTCCGTGCCGGTCGGACGTCTGCTCGCCGCGCGCGCCGCTGAAGGCGTGAAGCCGATCTCGCTCGAACTGGGCGGCCATGGGCCCGTGCTCGTATTCGCCGACGCCGACCTCGATCAGGCCGCGCAACTCGGCGCCGCCAACCGCTTCCGCGGCACCGGCCAGATCTGTATCTCATCCACGCGCTTCCTGGTACAGCGGAGCGCCTACCCGGGCTTCGCGGAGAAATTCGTCGCCGCGACCGAGGCGCTGAAGGTAGGCGACGGCCTCGCTCCCGGCACGCAGGTCGGACCGCTTTCGAATCAGCGTCAGTTGGAAAAGATCGAAGCGCTGGTTGACGATGCGGTTCGACGCGGCGCCAGGGTGTTGACCGGCGGCAAGCGCCTCGACGGCCCCGGCTATTTCTACGCGCCCACGGTTCTCGCAGATGTCCCAGGCGAGGCACGCGTCATGCACGAAGAACCGTTTGGCCCGATCGCCCTGCTGCTGCCCTTCGACGAACTCGACGACGCGCTCGTCGAAGCGAACCGTCTGCCGTATGGCTTGTCGGCTTATATCTTCACGAGGGACGCACGCACGGCCATCCAGGCAGGCGATCGTCTCGAAGCCGGCATGATCGGCATCAACCACTTCAGCATGATCGTCAGCGAACTGCCGTTTGGCGGCATGAAGGAAAGCGGCTACGGCTCGGAAGGCGGCGCGGAAGGCATCGAGCATTACCTCACGACCAAATTCATCAGCCAGGTTTAAGCCGCATCTAACCCCATCCAGTTCTTTGCATTCTTTAGCTAGAGGATCACATGAAAGCCATTACCTTCGATCAGTTCGGCGCTGCCGATGTCCTGCAACTAGCCGACGTAGCAGAACCTGCTCTGCGTCCGCACGATCTGCTCGTGCGCAACCATGCGGCAGGCGTGAATCGCGCCGATCTCACACATCGCCGTGGCGGCTATGGCCGCCCGAATTTCGGTGACTCGGAAATCATGGGCCTGGAAATCGCCGGAGAAGTGATTGCCACCGGCGCGCAAGTCGAAGGCTTCAAGGTCGGCGATCGCGTGATGGGCATCGTGGGCGGCGGCGCGTATGCGCAACTCGCGCGCATCGATTACCGCATGGCCATGCCGGTTCCGCGCGCCCTTGACTACGTGCACGCCGCGGCGGTGCCGGAAGTATTCGTCACCGCGCATGAGGCGCTGCTTCACCTGGGGCGTCTGCAGTGCGGCGAGTCGGTGCTGATTCATGCAGCTGCTGGCGGGGTGGGCTCGGCGGCAGTACAACAGGCCCATGCGGTGGGCGCGCGGGTATTCGCCACCGCCGACGCGAGCAAGCTCGAACGCGTACGCGCCCTCGGTGCGGACGTCGTGATCGATTACCGCAGCGAAGACTTCGCTCAGGCGATTGCCAAAGCAACCGACGGACGCGGCGTCGATGTCGTGATCGACTTCGTCGGCGCACCGTATCTCGAGCGCAACGTACGCTCGCTGGCCGACGGCGGACGTCTGGTTCAGGTGGGCATCATGGGCGGCGCGGAAGCCGCGACCTTGCCGCTCGAGCGCTTGCTGTACGGCCATTTGCAGATTATCGGCACCGTGATGAAGTCGCGCCCGCAGCACGTCAAGCACGCCATGGTGCGCCGCTTTCGCGAGCACTGGCTCGATCAGTTCAAGGAAGATGGACTCACGCCAGTCGTCGATAGCGTCTTTCCGCTCGCGCAGGCAGCGGATGCACACCGTCGCATGGAATCGAACTTGAGCGTCGGCAAGATCATCCTGGAGACCATCTAGGCTTGTCCAGAGCCATTCAAGACATGGGGCAGTAGCGCGGCAGAGGATGTTTGATGCATGCCCAAAGCCCCGCTGAGAACCTCGTGATCGGCGTGACGCTGGCCACTTCCGCTGCCATGGTCACCGGCATCCATCATCAATCGGGACGCTATTACGCTGTGCTGCAGACCGTTGGCGCTGTTGCGACCGTGGCGATTCTGCTGGCGATCGCACGCACGTCGTGGTCCAGAAAGACCTTGGGCCTCGTGGCGTTTCTGTCTATTTGCCTCGGCGGCATGATTGCCGGGGCAAGTCCGAATGCATTCGGCTATGCGGTGGGCTTCATGCTGATCACCGGCTTCGACAAGATGTTCAACGTGTTTATTCGCAGCACGCGGCAGCAGATCATTCCGCCCCGGGACTACGGCAAGACTACCGGCGTCATCATTCTGTTGAACAACCTGACGCAGCCGTTGGCAGGCTTGCTGGTGGGGCTGTTCGCGGGCCGCGCGCATACGGGCCTGCTGATCGTGCTGCTGTCCCTGACAATGGGCGCTGTCGGCGCGGCGGCATCGGTGGCCGCGCCCTGGTGGCGGCAAAGGAGCGCGCGACGCGTCTAGCGCGAGCGCACCCGCCGCCTAGACGCTTTCCTCGGCCGGTGCGATGCGCACGCCCATGAACTGGCCGGCCTCAGGCGGCGCGCCGCATTCGCGCAACAGCGCACGCAGCTCGTTGATGACCGGAAATACTTCGTGGTTCCAGTCCGCTCCTTGCCGGTCATGTGCTTCCTGTTCGCGTTCGACGATCCAGCGGTCTTCCTTGAAAATGCGATCGGTAAACCACACCAGCAGCGGCCATGCGATATCCAGCGCGAACGGAATGCCGGGCCTGCGGATGGACAGCAAGCCGAACGTGCGATTGGTACGCTGCTCGCGATCGAGCGGCACATAGATGATCCACAGATTCATCACCAGCGTCGAATCAGACGTGCGAATCTGCAGCGTCTGATACGGGTAGTGGGTGCGGATCGTCATGACGTCCTTGTCATTGCCTTCGCCTTTTTTACGGCTCTTACCGAACACCAGCGCTTCGCCGACAGGCTGCTCGCCCGCCATGCGCGCGAACGTGTAGTCCACTTCGACCCAGCCTTCGCCGCGGCGCCGCCCGAGTGAACGCGCGCGCATCTGACCCATCTGCTTGCGGTGCAGGAACTGATGGTTCATGTCCATCAGATTCTCGTGCATGAACGAGTAATGGCACTTCACTTCGCGGCCGAAGCGGCGTGTCTTGTACGCCTTGTCCGCTACCGATGCGAGCTGGGGCAAGGCCTCGTCCGTCGCCAGCGCGGGGTTGCCGGGAAACACGAAGATCAGTCCTTCGACCTCGCGGCACGGGTAGGAACGCACGCCGTTGGGCAAACGCTCGCGGCCAAGGTAAGGAATGTCGATGCAGCTACCTGTGCAATCGTAGGTCCAGCCGTGGTAACAGCAGCGGATGGTTTCGCCGTCCACTACGCCCCCGTGCAGCGGCACCTGGCGATGCGCGCAGCGGTCTTCGAGGGCAAACACGTTGCCCGACTCGGTACGCACGAGCACGATGGGTTCACCCGCGAACTGCACGCCATGTGCCTTGCCGCGCTTGACTTCGTGCGACCACGCAAGCGGATACCAATGGTCGGGATGAATCGGAACACGGCGCAAATCCCGCACGGGCGCGCCCGAAGGTGCTGTGACGGGTGCCTCGAGAGACGTATCGGTACTGCGATCCAGCGGAGGAACTACATGCATGGGCGACGCCTCCCTGCGCTTCGAAACCTGGATGGGCCAACTCGACTAGAAGATGGGTGGGAAACCAACAACCGAACCCAGTCTACTAGAAGGTGGCAAAGGTATGTAATTGCTGACATCCCGATTACGAATTAGATCCCGCAACAGGCCTGGTCGCGTTATTTGAAGGCTGCGGGCGTGCCGGGACCGGCGCGCCAAACTTCGGCGCACCGGAATTTCTAACCCGCTGGCAAAGGAGGAGGGAAGGAATTGCCGTTCAGGCAAGGGCCCTGATGACCGGCCTGGTGTGCGGTCACTTCGGCGGAAAGCCGCGCTGCTTAGACACCGCTTTCGTCGTGCGAGACCAGGCCCGAGCGACGCTGCACGCCCCAGGAGCGGCCGCCGCGCAAATAATGCAGCCAGCCCATCAGCGCGCCGGTATGGCGGATGAGCTGGAACGTGAACGGCTCGGCAATCGCCGCCGCCACGCCCATCCACAGGCTGGAGCCGGAACGCTGGCCGGTCCAGCGCCGGTACAGATGAATACACCAGATGTAATAGGCCAGGTCGACGGCCGTCTTCAGGCCGATCACACCCAGCACGGCCAGCGCGATCCCACCGTGTCCGCCAAACGCGAAGGCGAGCAGCAACCCGAATGCCGTCAAGCCGTAGATGGGCTGCATGGTGTCGATCGCCTTGACCGGCAGCATCACCATGCCGAGCGTGCCGTAGCGCGGATTGCCGGTCATGTCGCGATTCCAGTATTGCGTCTGCAGGAAGCCCGCGAACCAGCGGCGCCGCTGCCGCAGGAAGGTTCCGAGCGTGGCGGGCGCGTCGGTGCGGCCCTGGGCATCGCCCACCACGCGCACATCCCAGCCCAGGCCGTGATCCACCGAATAGCGCCGCAGCCGATGAATCAGCTCATAGTCCTCCACCAGACACTGCGGATCGAAGCCGCCCACGTCCAGCAGCGCATCGCGCCTGAACGACGCAAAGGCGCCGGAGATCAGTAGCAGGCTGTCGGCACGCATCCACGCAAAGCGCGCAATGAAGTTGCGCATGTACTCGTAGGTCTGGAACCACTGGAATACACGGCCCGACACGCTTTTGCCGCACACCGGCGTCAGGATGCCTGCCGCCGCGACCAGCTTCGGCTCGTTCGCGAATGCGGCGCGCATCGCGTAGGTGGCGTTGTCGTCGAGGAGCGTGTCGGCATCGACGGTCATCACGGTGTCGGTCGTCATCTCCACGATGGCCGCGTTCAGCGCGCGCGACTTGCCGCCGTGCGGCACGCGCAGCCAGTACAGATTCGCGTATAGCGAACTCGGCGCGCTCAGTTTGCCGTCCGGCGCGGGCGTGAGGCCGAAACGTTCGGTGAGGAGCGCGGCGGTTTGATCGGTAGAGCCGTCGTCGGCGATCACGATCTGCGCGGGGCCATGCTTCTGCCGCAACAGCGCGGCGAGCGTCACCGGCAACACCGACGCCTCGTTATGCGACGCGACGATCACCCCCATGCTGGGCAACCTGGTTTCATCCGGCGCCGGATCGAGCGGCGGCTGCGCCCGCACGAGCGGCAGCGTCTTCCATGTCACGAACGCGAGCAGCAACGTGTCGTAGAGCACGTATGCAATGCCGGTGGACCATGCCACCACGCCTTGCAGAAAGAACGCACGTGCAAACAGCAGCAGCCACAGCACGACGACGCTCAGATGAATCAGCGTGCTCAACAGTGTGGTCGGCCGCGGCACGATACGGGGTGAGGCGAGCGCTAAGGCCTGTTCCAGAGTTCTCTTCAAAATAGCTACTAAGTCCGTCGAAACTGCGTTAACAAATAAATGTGAAAGGTGAGGCGCCTGAAATGCGCCAGACGCGAGGCCACTCGACTTACGGAATCATCCGCTTCAGCACCGACTTGCGATCGATCCATTGATGTTTCAGCGCACCGCCCACGTGCATCGCGAGCAGTGCATAGAGCGCGTAACCGAGCCACGTATGCAGCGCGCCGAAGCCGTTATGCAGGCTCTCCTTGAGCGTCGGCTCCAGGCTCATCACGTAACCGATACGCGGCCACGGCATCAGGTTGAACAGACGCATCGGATGAGTGGCGGCATCCTTCCATGCCGAATCATGCAGCCAGCCGGACAGCGGCAAACCGATCATCAACAGATAGAGCAGAAAGTGAGCGATGTGCGCCGCCACGCGTTCCCACGATGGAAACTCCGCCGGCAACGGCGGCGGCCGATGCGAGAAGCGCCACAAGATGCGCAGCAGCGCCAGACCGAGCACGGTAATGCCGATCGACTTGTGGGTGTCGATCACGAGGCGCACCCAGTCGTCCGGGATAGAATCGGCGCTCAACCCGAGCGCGACGTTGCAGATGATCAGAACCGCGATGATCCAGTGCAACGCCATCGCCGTGCGCGTGTAGCGCGACGGCGCCGGCGTGCCGGTCGCGTCGGAAAGCTGGGAGTTGGCCTGAGTGCTCATCGGTAATTCCGTCTAGATCTAGAAATAGGTCGTGCTTCAACGAGCCACTGCGAAAGCTGATTGAAACCAGTCTGGAGCCGCCATGCACGCACCAACATTGATATGGCAAACGCTTCGAAGCGCGCTTTTATTCCGCCAGAGCACGATCTTCCTATAAAACGCCCCCGTGCGTTGAACGGCACCTGCGGCCTTGTGTCACGCGGCGTGGACCGCCGGTAAAAATTCCGTATGCCGGAGATGCGCGGTCGGCCGTTATTATTTCGGCATGCGTGGCATAATCTGCGCCAATCATTGCTTCTTTCCGTGCTCAACGGGCAGCATGCTTCGTCTCCGTCTACAGAAAATCGGCAGCTGGTTGGGATTGCTTGCAATCCTGATGAGTACACTTGCGCCGACGGTTTCGCAGGCGCTGGCAGCACATGACCGGCTGGGCAACGCCCTCGCGACGTACTGTTCCGCTGACCCTGACAGCAGTCCGGTCGCGCATGACGGCAAGCCGTCTCAACCCCATGCATTCCACTGGCAAGCATGCGCCTATTGCGGCATGTTCGCCCACGCACCAGTGCTGCCGGGCACGGCTACGGTGTTTGCTGCCGCGCTCTCCATCGCGCGCGCACCGGTCGTCGAATCGCATGACGCGGTCTACGTCCCGCACTTCTACACAGCCGCGCAGCCACGCGCGCCTCCCGCTTTCTCCTGAGTCGACCGGTATCTGATCTTTACCTGAACAGAGCCCGCGCTGTGCAAGCAGCCGCGGGGTTTCGCCGCACGTCGTCACGCGTGCGGCGACGCATCTCGACAACTGGAAGAAGGACACAACCATGCGTACGCTTTTCAAGCGACACACGGCGCCTGCACGCGCCGCCCTGATGGCGGCGGCGGGCGCTGCCTGCCTTGCCGGAGTACCTGCCGCCGAGGCTCACTCGGTGGTCGGCGACCGCGTCTTTCCCGCCACGCTGACGGTCGATGACCCAGGCGTGAACGACGAATTCGACAGCCAGTTCGGCCACATCAAGACGCCGAACGACGACGGCGACAACATGAACGTCAACAGTGTCTCCTATGAATGGGACAAGCTGATTACGAAGAATCTCGCCTTCAGCATTGCCAGCGACTACGTCAGCCAGAACGCGCCGAACGGCGGCTCTGCCAAGGGCTGGGATAACGTCACGGTGGGCGCCAAGTACCTGATCTACGCCAACGCGCGGCACGAGTTCATGGCGTCGATCGGTCTCGAGGCTGAGATCGGCGGCACGGGCGCCAAGTCGATCGCGAACCCGTTTTCCACATTCACGCCGGAAGTCTTTTTCGGCAAGGGCTTTGGCGACCTGCCGGCTTCGCTTGGCTACCTGCGGCCCTTCGCGATTACCGGCGAAGTGGGCCCGAATCTGACGACGGCATCGTCGGATAACGGGCCCAATTCATTCGGCTGGGGCCTCACCTTGCAGTACAGCATCCCGTACCTGCAATCGCAGGTGAAGGATCTCGGTATCCCGCAGCCGTTCAAAAACATGGTTCTGGTGGTGGAAGCCCCCATGAGCACCTGCACGGAAGGCGCGTGCGCCGGTCAGACGACCGGAACCCTCAACCCGGGTTTCCTCTGGCTTAACCGCTATGGCCAGTTCGGCATCGAAGCACAGATTCCGGTCAATCATCTGAGCGGCAATCACGTGGGCGTGGTGTTCGACGCTCACCTGTTCTTCGACGACCTGTTCCCTAACTCTATTGGCAAGCCGCTCTTCAACTAAATGAAAACCTCCTTCCTGAACTCTTGCATGGCGCGCGGCCTCGTGGCCGCGCTGACGCTGACCGTCGCCCAGCTGGCACACGCGCATGCGTATCCCACCCACCAGGCGCCGTCCGCCGGCTCGACCGTCGGCACTTCACAGAAGGACGTCGCAATCGATTTCGATGACGGCCTCGAACCCGCCTTCAGCTCGATCACCGTCACCGACGCGCAGGGCAAATCCGTCACGAGCGACAAGTCCACCGTCGACGCATCCAACAAGAAACATATGTCCGTGGCGCTGAACCCGCTGACGCCGGGCGTGTACTCCGTAGCGTGGGTAGCGGTCGCGGAAGACGGCCATCGCACCCAGGGACACTACACCTTCACGGTGAAGTAGCGGTGGACCCGCTGGTTGTCGTGCAGATCGCGGTCCAGGGCGCCCAGGATGTACTGCTGGCGCTCGCGGCGGGCGCGCTCGCTTGCCATCTGTTGCTTGAGCGTTCGCTGCCGTTCGACTCCGCGGTCAAGGGGCGCGCGTTGGCGCGCGGGCGCCTCGCTGCGCTCTGCGCGCTGGTCCTCGCATGCGGCCTTTACCTGTGGCTCGAAGCTGCCGTGATGAGCGGATCATCGTTTGGCGCGGCAGGCGCAGCGCTCGGCGCCGTGCTGACGCAATCGCACTTTGGCATGGCGTGGGCGGTCGGCTGCGTCGGCGCCGTGTTTGCGTGCCTTGCAGGCGGCGCGCGTAACAGCCGCACGGCCTGGTGGCTCGCCGCGGCAGGCATGATCGTGTATGCCGCGGGTAAGGCCGCCGCCAGTCACGCCGCTGATGCAGGGGATTTCACGCTGCGTGAAACTGTACACGTCGTGCATCTGCTTGCAACGGCCTTTTGGGCAGGTAGCGTGATGGTTGCGGCTGCGCTGTTATGGCGTTCGCGCTTGACGACGGCTGCCACGCCCGCGCAACGCGTGGCGTTCTGCACGCAACTCTCGCATCTGGCGACGATTGCGCTTGGCGTGGTGATCGTCAGCGGCATCTATAACGCCACGCAGGACACGGCGCATCTCAGCGCGCCATTGCTAAGCGTGCTGTATGGACGCGTCCTGACGGTAAAGCTCGTGTTCGTCACGCTTGCCGTGCTGCTGGGCGGCTACAACCGGATGATCCATCTGCCGCATCTTCAGGCCGCGGCGCAGGATGACGATGCTTATCGCGATGCGCAGCATGGCTTCGACCGGCTGTTAGCGGTAGAAGCGATTGCCATGCTTGCAGTGCTGATTGCTGCCGGCGTCCTGGGGCATACGTCGCCTTCGGGCGGCCAGACGTAGGGATGCGCCGGACCGAGTGCCGGCGCGATCTTGCGGCCTGCCTGGCGCAAGCCTTGCGCAGGTTCTTCTTCAGCGGCGCGCAATCAGTGCCACTGATTCCACCTGCTCATCGAGCCACCCGTCCGATGCATGCGATTCGAGCAAGGTTCTCGCGCGTGCCAGCAATTCGTCGAGCCGCGTGCCCAGCCGTTCACGCGACAGGCTCGACATGGACAGCGCCCGCATAATCAGCGACTCGACCGCCACACGCCGTATTTCGATGATCGACACGCGTTCCAATGACCTGAACGCCGACTGCAACAAGATATGTTCGTGAGGCTCCCAGCTATCGGACTTGCGTTGCTCGCGCGCCGGATCGGTTTGCGCGTATTCGTCGAGCAGCGCTCGATACTCCGTGAGCCATGGCGTAATCGGATCGTCGAGCTGCGAGGTCGCGAACAGCACTACCGCGCCTTGCGGATCGATCAGTGTGTTCAGGCGCGCGAGCGTGTCGTGCCGGTCCATCCAGTGAAACGCACGGCCGATGACCGCGATCTGAAACCGGCCCATTTCAGGCGACAAATCGTAGGAACTGCCCCGCCGGTATTCGATGTTCGGCGCAATGCCCGCGCCAAGTTCACTGGCGATGCGCAACATCTCCGGCTCCGGATCGATTGCAACGCCTGTGCCGATCCACGTCGAAAACGCCAGCGACAGTGGCCCCGGCCCGCAACCAAGGTCCAGCAGACGCTGGGTGCCGTCGAGTCTGCATATTTCCGCCACACGGCGGATCAGGCGCGGCGCGTATGCAGCGCGTCCGGCCAGATAATGCGCAGCGTTGCTCTTGAAGCGGTCGGGAATGAAGGGAATGGGCGTCGTCATGTGCGGTTCCATTGAAGCCGCGCGACAGAAGCGTAGACGCGAGAAAGAACGCGGCGCACGGCTTACAAAGTATGCCGCGCTGTCGCGCCTCGTGTCGAGGAAGAACAGTATTTCATTCTACGGAGCTCACGCCTCGCCGTAGCGCTGCATCATGTTCGACGCTTTGCGAAACGGTAATGCGCAACGCCCCATTCATTGCCGTTCGCGTAGCCGAACAGCTCAGCCACCGCCATATAGAACATCCGCCAGCGCTGAAACCAGATCGCCGCATCACGCGTGCCGTAGGTGTGAACGAGCATCGGCATCACACGCTCGTGCGCTGCGTCGAGTGCTGCAAGCCATTGATTGGCGGTGCGCTCGTAATGCGTGCCGTTCACGCGCCATTGCCGCTCCACGCGCAGATCGTCCTGGAAATTCAGCAGCAGATTTTGCGACGGCATCGTGCCGCCGGTGAAGAAGTATTTCGACATCCAGTCGCTGCCGTCCCGCACCTGAAAGTGATACGCGAGCGTGCGATGGGCGAACATATGCACGAACAGCTTGGCGTCAGCGCGCATCCAGCGTGAAAGTTTGGCGAGCAACAGTTGGTAGTTTTTCATGTGCTCGAACATCTCGATGGACAGCACGCGATCGAAGCCGCCGGCAAGTTCCGCTGCGGCGAATTCGAAATCGACGATGTTGCCCGTCATCACCGTCAGGTTGCTCAAGCCACGTTGCCTCGCGCAGGCTTCGATGAACGCATGCTGTCCATGCGAGTTCGATAGCGCGACGATCTGTGAACGCGGATAGCGCGCCGCGAGCCACAACGACAACGAACCCCACCCGCAACCGAGATCGAGAATGCGTTGACCGTCCGCGAGTTCGGCGCGCTGTTCGTACACGTCTAACATGGCCGTTTCAGCCTGCGCGAGCGTCTCGTTGCCTTGCGGATACAGGCAGCACGAATACTTCAGATGCGATCCCAGATGCGCATGAAAAAACGACGCGGGCACTTCGTAATGCTGCGTGTTGGCCGCTTGCGTTTCGATGGCGATGGGACTCGCACGCAATTCATCGAGCAAGCGGTTCAGTCGTTGCGCGCGCAACTTACCATCGTGGATACCTTCGATGCGCAGACGTTGCGCCATCAACCGGCGCATGCCGAGACGGACCAGCACATCGGGCAGCCAGCCGCGCTCGCAGCAGCGGATCAGCCAGTTGTCGCCGCTACGGGCGGGCGTGGTTGGCGGCAGCGCGCGCTCAAGGGTCGAGAGGCTCATCCGGCAGGCTCCTTGTCTGGTCTGAATGCGTGTTGCGTGCTGTGGCCGGCATGCTTATTCGCCTCTCGGGCGACGCGGCGGCCACGGAATCAGCGGGCTCGTCGTGCGCATGTAGTCGGCATAGCCGGGCCGGCGCCTCGCGAGGCTCGCTTCGAGCAGCGGAATGCCCGAAAGCTTGAGCAGCAACCACGCCATCAATACCGGCGGCAAGAGCGTGAGCCAGACCCACGGCGAGCCGATCGACAGAATCAGGTACGCCACCCAGTGCACGCACTCGAAGAAATAGTTTGGATGCCGCGAGTAATGCCACAAACCCACGCGGCAAACTTTGCCCTGACTGGACGGATCGTTCTTGAAGTGCCGCAATTGCCGATCCGAAATGGCTTCGCCCGCCACGGAGACGATCCAGACCAGCACCGCCAGCACGATCCATCCCGTGGCCGGCGCGCTGCTGCGATAGGCGGGCACCAGAAAGGCCACCGACAGCAGCATCGAAACAGCGACTTGTAGCTGGAAAAACCAGAACATCTTGCGCGGCGCGTCAGCGCCCCATGATTCGCGAAAGCGGTGATACCGCTCGTCTTCGGGCTGCCCAAAATTGCGGCGCCACAAATGCGTGCCTAACCGTGCGCCCCACACGAGCCCCCCGAGCGCCGCGAGCGCGCGGCCCGGCGTATTGCCTGTGCCAACCACGCCGTACCAGAGCGCAACGGCGCCGAGCGAATAAGCCCAGACCGGATCGACCATGCCGGCATTGTCGGATTTCAGTTGCCAGGCCCACACCGCGGCGAAGACGAGCACGAGCGCGACCAGAGCAAGCACGGCGGCGAGGACAGACGGCATGGCATGCTCATTCAATGACGATGCAGGTTATACGCAGGAGCCGCGGCAATGGATGCGCTCCCCAAGGTTGGGCTGCCGGCACGGCAAAACGGCGCGTGGTAACCTCGAACGGGGTTGCCGATACCAGCCTTACGTTCGGCACAGCCCCGTGGCCGCGGGACATCTGCTTCTCCACACCCGCTGTAATCAAACATCAAACCATTTGAAAGTCGCAACAACCGTACGGTGGGATGACCCTCCGCTAGCCGGTGCTCGCGACGCGTAGCAACAGGCTTCTGCTCATGTCCGCACCTTCGCAACCGCGCTTTGGCGCACCTTTCACCGCCCTGCTTGCCGCCGCCTTGTTCGGTGCGACCACGCCGCTTGCCAAAGCGTTGCTCGGCACGTTGTCGCCGTTCATGGTGGCGGGGCTGTTCTACCTCGGCAGCGGAGTCGGCCTTGCATTGGCGATGCTCGTGCGCCGAATCACGCAAAGCCAGCGCGAGCGCGCCAACGAAAGCCGCCTTCATCTGCGCGAGGTCCCGTGGCTGCTCGGCGCGATCGCCACAGGTGGCGTCGCGGGCCCCGCGTTGCTGATGCTCGGGCTGAACGCGACGCCTGCCGCCACCAGTTCGCTGTTGCTGAACCTCGAAGGCGTGTTTACCGCGTTGATTGCGTGGATCGTGTTTCGCGAGAACGTCGACGTGCAAGTGTTTCTCGGCATGGTCGCGATCGTTGCGGGTGGCGTGGCGTTGTCCTGGCATCCCGGCGCGGCAGGCTTGCCGCTCGGCGCCGTGCTGGTGGCTGCCGCGTGCGCGTGCTGGGCAATCGACAACAACCTGACGCGCAAGGTCTCGACCAACGACGCGATGGTGATTGCCTGTCTGAAGGGACTCGTGGCGGGTTCGGTGAATTTCGTCATCGCGCTGCTGCTGGGCGCGCACGTGCCGCATGTCGGCACCCTCGCCGCAGCCATGTTGACCGGCTTCGCAGGATATGGAATCAGCCTCGTGCTGTTCGTCGTAGCGCTGCGCAATCTCGGCACCGCGCGCACGGGCGCGTATTTTTCCGTGGCGCCCCTCTTCGGCGTGACGCTGTCACTGATACTGTGGCCCGAAATTCCGCCGCTGCTATTCTGGGTCGCGGCCGCGCTGATGGCGTTCGGCGTGTGGCTGCATATCCGCGAACGCCACGAACATCCGCACACGCACGATGCGCTGGATCACAACCACCGGCATCGTCACGATGAACATCACCAGCACGTGCATGATTTCGCGTGGGACGGCGAAGAGCCGCATGCCCATCCACACCGCCACTCGCCCATTACGCATACTCACGCGCATTTCCCGGATATTCATCACCGGCATTCTCATCGGGCATGAACCTGACGGACGGTGATCCGTACCTTTCAGAGTCCTTTGGAAGAATATTTTTGACGCGGAAGCACGATAGTCCGATTCAATTGGCATCTGAGCTTTTCACATCCTGTAATGAAACTCCTCACCGTTGCAGTTTCCTCCTGCCAAACCCGGAGAATTTCATGGCTCAGCCCCAGACCAATGTCGACGAAGTAGTACAGGCCATCGCCGCGGAAACCAACACACCCTCGGAAACGGTCTCGAAGCTCTACACCGACACTGTGGCCCACTACCAGACTGATGCCCGTGTGTTCGACTACGTGCCCTTGCTGGCCGCCAAGAAAGTTCGCGATACGCTGCGGCATACGGGGAATCGACGCAATTAGCGCGCCGCCGCGGCCGCTCGTTGGCCGCGCAATCTGCGGAGGCCCGCCGCCAACGCATCCGCCGGCTCGGGCGCAATCCCGGGTCGGCGCGCATCGAATCGCTGCGCTGCGGGCTCTCCCTTATGGGATGACGAGACGTGCTGAGCCCTGTCATGGCGCCATCCCGATGCGTGCGCGAATGACCTCATGCACATCGCGGTGGCGTAGCGACGTATGCGGACGCATCGTCAATCGTCAGATGCATGCTGCCACCGGACGGTGAAAGGGTGAGCGGATTGCGCGTATGCGGCTCGATCGCGGTCATTTGCGCAGCGAGCATTTAGATCCACCGGCCGCTTGCGCCGTCAATGTCGCGCATATTTCCCTCTTCAATGCAATCGGCCAGCGCGGCCTGCGGGGCAACGCGTCCTTGCCGGGCGGTCTTGCTTTGCAGGGCGTTGACCTGCGCGTCATATCCGCCAGCACCACCGCAAAACCCATTCTGACCGCCCGAACCATCGCGTTGCTGAAGGTGCCGAGATAGCCATCTGGCGTCCCTGCACAGCCCGCATCGATCGCAACCCTTTTCGGATTTATCTCACAGACGCGCACCCAGCCTTCCACTGATGATTTTGAGCTTGTAGTGACTAAAGCCACTGCCGCAACGCCGGTTGCTTTACTGGCCGGTCGTTTTCGTCTACTTCGAGGAGGTATGGAAATGTCGGATCAGCAACACCTTAAGGGCACGATGTACGCGTTTGCGACGCTCGGCGCGCGCACCGAGCGCGGCGGATACGTGACGAGCGCGACCACGGGACTTTCGATCTGCAACCTTGAAGTCGCGGGCGTGGGTGATGTCGTCACCTACCGGGACGGCAGTGAAGCCATCATTATCGACGGCTCCGGGTGCCTGTTCTCGTCGGGCGGAAAATGCGCCGCCCTGGTGGGGAGCAGTCTGAGCAATGGCGACAGGATTGCATTTACACCGTGGGACGATAGGGAAAGTGGCGTGGTCGTTGCTTACAGAGATCAGCCGGAGGGGCTGTTCGATCCTCACTACGTGCCGCCACCCTGCGAGCCGGGATACCGCTTCGCGTTGCGCGGCGCGACGACGGCGCGTGGAGGTGTCTTGCTCGAAGCTGGCGGTAATTGGAATGTCAATGGACGGCTCGCGCAGATCGGCATTCTTGGCGATTTCGTGAAGTATGCAGATGGCACGACCGCGAGTATCGTTAGCGGACTTTCGCTAGTCCACAGCGGCGATTTCGTGCCGTTTGCTTTCGTCGGCAGCGAGCTGGATAACGGCGACACGATAACGGATAGCCCTGAAAGAAATGGCGTAGCCCGGCGCGACATGTTCGAAGTTGTGAAGCGCCCGACGCTCGCGCGTGAAGGCGAAACGGCATGATTCGCTATTTTCTCGCTCGAGGTGACCGGGGCGGCAGCGCCATGATTACGGAAGGACTCGAGGACGTTACCTGCTCGGATCCACCGCCCCGCGTACAGATCGCTACGCTATACATGAAAACGTATTGCACCGCGTGTAAGCGCGAAGGCTTTATTTCACCAAGAGGGCCGCGCCGTGCCGGCACAGGTCCGAATGGGAAACAGTGGGCGCTCAGCGGCGATATCAACATCTGCGGCTGCAACCCAGCACCGATCTTCTATGCCGAGCGCGGCATGACGATGACCTTCACGGCGTGGGAAGCGGCAGCCCTGATGGGGAAAGACGGTGCCACTTCTCCAGAGGAAACGGGCGCTGAACGATATGACGAGCAATTCACGTTGACCGATTCCACAGGTCGCCCCCTTGAAGGCATCCGTTACCGCGTGCGCATTAATTCTGCAATCGTCCTAAGCGGTATCACAGACGCGAACGGTAAGACGCAGCGCATCTCTACAGGTGCAATAAAACGGCTTCGCCTCGAAGTTGCTGCGTTATAAGCAAGCTGAAGTATGCCTGGCACTTGCTATGCACCGGTCGACGACGCGCCACTAAGCGGCGCAAATAATCGAGCTTGTGCAAGCAGTTCATGGTGCTACGTTGAAGACGACAAGGACCAAACACAATGAGTGATTCTGACGGTAGCAAT
This sequence comes from Paraburkholderia sp., assembly GCF_036488795.1. GTDB lineage: Bacteria > Pseudomonadota > Gammaproteobacteria > Burkholderiales > Burkholderiaceae > Paraburkholderia. The sequence continues at coordinate 157,781 of NZ_DASXHA010000101.1, read as the reverse complement.
CATTACAGTTTTCACGAAGCCGAAAATGAAGAGTGGATCGAGGTCCACTCGGCCGCCGTAACAAATACAAATCCAGGATCGACGGTTCATGTGACTATCAACACGACGCCGATCTGCCCGAATATGAGTAATGGGGATTTCCGGAAACTAATAATTCGGTTGCGAGATACTGCACTGGTACTAATAAGGGAAAGAATCGCCGACGTAACGCGATGGGATCAAACGGCGCAAGACAGAGCAAAAATCTGGTTTGGGCGCGCAGATGAAGCGCTAAGAGCCAGGTTGCACGCTGGCCTGCCAAAGCTGGCAGCAGCAATGCAGGAATTGAAACCGGAAAACATAGTTAGATGGGATAAGCAAGCAAACCAAAACCTCACTTGTAGCATCGTCCCTGACTCGGGTCATAACGACGCAGCGGTGTGCAAACCAGATTCAGCGCGTCGGATGATCGCAATCTACTCTCATTTTTGCACGTTACCCGACGTTTATGTTTCTGGTAATTGCAAATTAAATACGATAATTCACGAATGTTCACATTATATTGATACATTCAACTCGCAGGACATCAGTTATGGGTTTGGTCGCGCACTTTCCCGGTGGGGTCAAAATGCGTCAGAAGAGGCGTGGTGCAACGCTGATAGCATCGCGTGTTACGTGGCACATTTCGATGACGTGCAAGACTTCCTGAAAAAGAAAATATGGTAATTAAATCGAAGAAAAATCCACGTTGGTTCGCTGCAATCTTATTCGCGTTCGCTGTCGGCGATGCTAACGCTTGCACTATGTCTGAAGACATGCAGGATAGCGTCCCATTAAATTCGACACAGATACCCAACGCCGATCTCCTGAAGATCGCCGATATGGTTCATAACGCAAGGCAATGGCCCGATGTAGAGATACGAGGAATTGTCAACGCCGGCGGCTATGTGAAGGAAAAGAATCCAGAGCGTCTTGCTCAAGTTCGTGGCGCGAATTTGCGTGACTACTTGGTGCAGCTTGGCCTAAAGCCCGAAAACATAGCCGTTGAAACGCACAAGGTCACTGCGCCTTACCCGGTGGACAGTGCAGGCTACGGAGGTTTGTTACAGATCGGGGTTACGCTCGTTCCGTTATGCGAGGGTGATTGCACGAAGGTGTGCGACGATCCGCGCGTGAAGCGTACCACTCGGGCAGTCAAATAGGTTCACTGTGCTCGGTGATGTGTGGACGATCAGAAAAGGAAGGTGTTTGATTTTGTTGCGCGCCTGGCCATCACCAGCCCCACCCCACTTTCCTGGCCCCACACAATTGCCGCCTCGTGGAGCTACCCATGGAGCCACAAGTTTTCTAATCTGATGGGCCGTCGGGATGTGAGCCTCGCCTCACACCCTGAACAACGACACGCCTACCAGGAGCTTCGCTCGTGACTGACCTCATCCGGATTCGCCCCGTAGCCGCCGCCGACTTCACCGCCTGGCTGCCGCTCTGGGATGCCTACAACGCCTTCTACGGCCGATCCGGCGAAACCGCGTTGCCTCGCGACATCACATTGCTGACCTGGGCACGTTTCTTCGACGGCTACGAGCCCATGTACGCCATGGTCGCAGAACGCGACGACCAGTTGCTCGGCATCGTGCATTACCTGTTTCATCGGCACACCACCATGGCCGGTCCCATCTGCTATCTGCAGGACCTCTATACGCTGGAGAGCGAGCGTGGCAAAGGCGTCGGCCGCGCGCTGATCGAAGCCGTCTACGAGCGCGCGAAGGAAGCAGGATCAAGCCGCGTGTATTGGCAGACCCACGAGACCAATCAGACGGCCATGCGGCTCTATGACAGCGTCGCGGAGAAATCGGGCTTCGTGGTTTATCGCAAAGCCTTGTAAAGCAACGCGCCCCGGAAACAGTGAAGGGTCCACTCGCCGCTGCAGCAGGACGCCGGACCGGCGGCGCCCCGCTGCTCCATCGCCAGATCGGGTTCCACGCGCTCAGAAAAGCCCTCTGAATAGGCTAAGATTGGTTCGCTTTTCTAACGCGGCGAGGTCTTGACCCTGCTCGAACACCCTATTCTCGAAACGAAGCGCGAAGTGCTGGCCGCGACACGCCGGGAATGATCGGCGCGCCTGGCCGGCCAAGCCCCAAGGAGCGTTGCCGATGAACCAGAACGACGATTTGCCCTTGCCGCCCTCGAACCCCGAACCCGAGAGCCACGACAGTCCCGACAACCCCGAGCGACGCCGCGTTCTGACCGGCATCGCCGCGATGGGGTTCGGATTCGCGCTGGCCGGCTGCCACACCGAGCAACAGGCCGCCGCCGCGCCCCGCAGCGCTGCGGATCTGCGTATGGACGCCGCCTTGCGCGAGCAGGTCCGCCAGATCGTGGTCATCTACGCGGAGAACCGCAGCTTCGCCAATCTGTACGGCAACTTCCCCGGCGTGCAGCATCCTCTCGATGCAGTGCCCGCGGAACGTTACGTTCAGCTCGATCGCGACGGCAAAACGCCGCTGCCGCAACTGCCGAAAATCTGGGGCGGCCTCGTGCCGCAAGCGCAGGAGGTGAACGGCAAACGCTACATGATCGGCGAGCAAGACGTCGCCGGTCTGCGTAACCGGCCGTTCCGGATTCCCGACGCGCACGGCGCGCCGCTGCCGAACGGCGTCATCACGCGTGATCTGTGGCATCGCTTCTATCAGAACCAGATGCAGATCAACGCCGGGCGCAACGACCAGTTCGCCGCGTGGGCCGACTCCGGTGGTCTGGTGATGGGGCACTATCGCAATTCCGCTGAGACGCTGCGCATCTGGAATCTCGCGCAGCAATACACGCTGTGCGACAACTTCTTTATGGCAGCCTTCGGCGGCTCGTGGCTGAACCACATCTTCCTGATCTCCGCGCAGGCACCGCTCGTCCCGGACGTCCATAGCGGCGCGACGAAGAAGTTTGTGTCGGTGGTCGCGGGCGACGATCCCACGGGTGCCTCGCTCAAGGTGGCCGCGGATTCGCCGGCCTCCGCACTCGATGGGCCGCCGAAATTCGTCAGCGACGGCCTGTTTACCCCGGATGGCTATGCCGTCAACACAATGGCGCCGCCGTATCAGCCCAGTTTCGTGAAGCCCGCGGTGGGCGGCAATGCGGCGTTGGCCGATCCGTCGAATCCGCGCGTGCTGCCGCCGCAAAACTACGCGACCATCGGCGATCGTCTGTCGGACAAAGGGGTCGACTGGGCGTGGTACGCCGGCGCGTGGCAATACGCGCAGGATCATCAGGACACGGGCGACGTGCCCGATTTCCAGTATCACCACCAGCCGTTCAACTACTTCGTCAGTTTCGCGCCGGGCACCGACGCGCGCCGCCAGCATCTGCGCGACGCCGGCGTGGGCGACGACGCATCGACCAACCGCCTGATCGCCGATATCGACGCCGGCCGTCTGCCCGCCGTCACGTTCTACAAGCCGCAGGGCAATCTGAACATGCACGCGGGATACGCGGATGTCGAATCGGGCGACCAGCACATCGCCAGGGTGATCGAGCATCTGCAGCGCGGTCCGCAATGGGCCAACACCGTGGTGATCGTCACCGTGGATGAAAACGGCGGCTGGTGGGATCCGGTATCGCCACCCAGGGGCGACCGTTGGGGACCGGGTTCGCGGATTCCGGCATTCGTCGTGTCACCGCTTGCGAAGAAGGGCTACGTGGATCACACGGTCTACGACACCAACTCGATCCTGCGCTTTATCAGCCGGGTGCACGGCCTGGCGCCGCTGGACGGGGTGGCCGCGCGGGATCGTGCGTTCGCGCAGAACGGCCTGGCGCCGCTCGGCGATATGACCGGGACGCTCGATCTGGCTTGAGCGGCTTTTGCACAAGTGTCGATCCCACCAGGTTGCTCAACCTAAGCGGGATCGCGTTTGTGGCGAAAGTAGGCACTCACGTCATTGCTGCAGCCTGGCCTTCAGCTTCTCGGCCACAGCGTCCGAAATCTGCTTCGCGGTGCTCTTGATGGTGGACTTCTCGTCGTGACCGGCCATCACGAACTTCGCCGCGATCACGTACGGATTCAGCTTGATGAACGCGCCGGGCTTGTCCTTGCTGGTGCCTTCTTCGGTCTGTTGATAGAGCGGCGGCAGATCGGGCGTGGAGAGGTCGTCGAGCGACACCGCAACCTGGAAATCATTCTGCCCCGCGCCGAGACCGACCATGGCGCGCTGCAAACGGTTGCCTTCGTCGACGCTCAGAAACACGCCACGCACTTGCCAGCCGGTCGCGGGCAACGGTTGACCCGGTGTGACGCGGCGCGCATCGACGCCGGCTTGCTTCAGATCCGCGGTCAGGTCGTCGGCCATCTCGCCGACGATCTCTTCGGCATGTTCTTGCGGATCCTTCGATGGGCGCAGCGGTCCGCCCGGCAACACGCCGAAGCGCCGCAAGCGGCTGCCGGGGCCGCTGTCCGGCTTGACATTGGCGACGTCCAGATCGAAGTTCGCCACGTAGACAACCGGCGGCGGGTTGGGAAACGGTGCGTTCCCGGCTGCGGCGAGGCTCGCGGTCGTCATCGCACTCAGGCACACCGCCGCCAGGACGGGCTGCAACCATTGACGTACCATGACGCACCTCCCCGACGCTACTTCGACAAGTCCTTCAGCAAGGCGGCTCGCACGCGCGGCTCGATGGCCTCGGTGGGCACTGGATAGTTCGGATGATCGCAACCGACCAGCAACGCCGCGCCGTCACGCAAACGCGTTTTCATCGACGGCGTCAGCTCGAAGCGGACAAAGTGCACCGCGGACGTCTTCTGCTCGTTTTCGCGCTCCAGATCTTCGTCGGCGATCGCGTACACAGGCGCCTCGCCCTCCACCTGGATAAACACACTGTCTTCGATGCCGATCAGCCGCGCCAGCGCCGCTTGCCGCTCGATTTCGTTCTCGTATTCGATCTGCATGGTCGCTTTCAGGTTGCTGCCGTCGGGCACGAGCGGCAAGTAGGCGTTCAGTTCACCCTGAATGCCTTCCTCGTCGAAGATCTTTTCGATGTGAAGCATCTCCTGGATCTGATAGCGGATCGTCAATTCGTCTTCGAACAGAAATGTGACGTGGTTGCCGAGCGGCACAGTGCGCTCTTTTTTGTGCTCGATCACCTGGCTGCGCATCGCGATGCGCGACTTCGAATAGTTCTCGAGCGACAACAGCGAGTTGCGGGCAATGCTCATCGGGTGTCCTTGCAGTCAGTAAGAGAGGTTAGAGGCCGTAGGCTTTGCGCAGCAGCGTCAACGGATGCGCAAGCTGCCCTTTCGACAAACCGTTCTCGTCGAGCCCCTGTTCAATATGATGGCCGGCCAGCTGGCAATCCGACGATATGTAGTCGGGTTGCGGCTGCGCCATCGCCTTGAAAACCGGCGTGCCGATCTGCATCGCCGTGCGGTGAAACTCCTTTTTGACGCCAAACGTGCCCGCATGCCCGGAACAGCGTTCGACCACCGTCACCTGCGTATCCGGCACCAGCGCGAGCGTCTCCGAAGTCTTGCGGCCGATGTTCTGCACCCGTGCATGACAGGGTACGTGATACGACACTTTGCCCAGCCCACTCTTGAAGTCGGTTTTCAGCAGTCCGTCGCGGTGCCGCGACACGAAGTACTCAAAAGGATCCCAAAAGGCTTCGCTAACCGCCTGCACGTCCGCGTCGCCGGGGAACATGAGCGGCAGTTCGTGCTTGTACATGAGCACACAGCTGGGAATGGCGCCGATGATCGCGTAGCCCTCGCGCGCATACTTCGCCAGCACCGGCATGTTCTGTTCCTTCTTCCCGGCGACGCCTTGCAGGTTGCCCTGTTCGAGTAGCGGCATGCCGCAGCAGGCTTCGCTCTTCACCAGTTCGTAGGGAATTTCATTGTGCGCGAGCACGGCGAGCAGATCGTGGCCAATGCCCGGCTCGTTGAAATTCACATAGCAGGTGCCGTAAATCGCCACCTTGCCGGGCGTGCGCTCGCCGTCGCGCACAACCGTGGCCGGCGATTTCTTCGCCGCACTGCGGAATTTGCGCGCCGCGAAGTCCGGCAACCACGCGTTTTTGTCGACACCCAACGCGTTTTCCATGATGCCGCGCGCGGCTTTCGTGTGATTGACGGCGTTCACCGTCTGCGTGACGACCGGAATGCCCGCGAAGTGGCCCAGTGCGTCGGTGTTCGACAGAAACTTGTCACGCAGCTTCACGTCGCCGCGCTTGTAGTCAATCGCCTTGGCGCGCAGCATCAGGTGCGGAAAATCCACGTTCCACGGATGCGGCGGCACATAAGGACATTTCGTCATATAGCAGAGGTCGCACAGATAGCATTGATCGACCACCTTGCCGAAATTCGCCTTGTCGACGTCGTGCGCTTCGCCCGTGTCCGTTTCGTCGACCAGATCGAACAGCGCGGGAAACGCGCCGCAGAGCGACACGCAGCGGCGGCAACCCGCGCAGATATCGAACACGCGTGCAAGCTCCTGATCGAGTGCCTCCTGATCGTAGAACGCGTCTGAAAGCCAATCGAGCGGGTGCCGGGTCGGCGCCTCGAGACTGCCTTCTTTGTGGGGCATGGCGTCAGGCTCCTTTTATGTTTTTAATCGCGTTTGCTCTTCAGATTGCAAACCACTACGGATGCTGCCGGCTCTGCGGGGCCACAACCTATGCGGTGTGCGCAAACCACGCACGGCACGACGCACCGCACCATGCGCTGCGCATACACGAACGGGAGCCTGCGGACCTTGCCGCAAGCTCCCAGAAGGTATTGGTTATGCCGGCGTCGCCGTCGACGCCCCTCGTGTCAGTCGACCAGCGCTTCCAGCGCCTTCGAATAGCGGTTGGCGTGGCTGCGTTCGGCCTTCGCCAGCGTTTCGAACCAGTTGGCGATTTCGTCGAAGCCTTCTTCGCGCGCCGCCTTGGCCATGCCCGGATACATATCCGTGTATTCGTGCGTTTCGCCGGCAATGGCTGCCTGCAGATTCAGACGCGACGAGCCAAACGGCAATCCTGTAGCCGGATCTCCCACTGTTTCCAGGTATTCCAGATGGCCGTGTGCGTGGCCGGTTTCACCTTCCGCCGTGGAGCGGAACAGCGCCGCCACGTCGTTTTGACCCTCCACATCTGCCTTGGCCGCGAAATACAGATAACGCCGGTTCGCCTGCGATTCGCCGGCGAATGCTGCTTTTAGATTCTCCTCCGTTTTCGAACCCTTGAGTTGCGACATCTGAGCCTCCATGCAAGCCTGTATTGTGGACGCGCGATATTGAGCGAACGATCGCCTGTCGTACTCACGGGCAGACGCGCAGAACTGCACCGTTGCCTTAAATCTAGAAGGTGTGCAAGGCGTTCCCCAATTGTGTTTTTCAATGCAGGCGATAGTCGTTTGCCTTGCATAACGCCAAGCGCGGCATAGACTGATAGTGCGAAAGTTCGCGCCATGTGAACGGAACTGATATGCGGCTCACGATCCTTATCAACGGTTCCGATCCCACCGTCAATCACGATTACGCTGTGCTGTGGCTCGACACCGAAGAACGTCGGTGGTCGAGAGAGGCGCATCAAGGGATCGATCTGCCCCCGTGGGGCGAAATGCACGACGCCGATGGCGTCACGACGTTATGCGCACCCAGCACCGACGCCCCGCTGTGTACGCTGCGCGGCCTGCACGTGGATCGCAAACAGCGCGTCAGCTCGGCGCAGGGCACCGCGGCATGGACCTGTGTGCCGGCGCGTGCGCCCGCAACGGGATACTGGCGTTTGCAAGCGGTCGACCGCCAGCCGGTTCGCGCGGAACATCGCGTATTCGACAGTTAGCGGCGGCTGGTCTTCCCCGTTTTCCTCGAACGCATGTTTGATGCGAGGGATGTCTATGTCCGTTGCATAGCGATCCATGCGGTGTCGTGAGCATGCTCACCGCTTAAGCAAAAATTAAGCGCGCATCCGTAGAGTGAGAAGTCCATGCATCTTCGGCCGCTGCAAAGCGGCCATTTTTTTGCGCTGCTTTTTTGCCCATCGTTTTCCGCTGCATTTTCGCTGCCTTTTCCACTGTGCTTTTTCGCGCCGCCACGCGTAGCGCTCGCTCGAACGCGACTCGCGACGCTATACTTTTGGCCCCGTTTCCCTGAATGCGTGCCTCATGAAGAAGTGGTTTGCGTCTTTGTTCCTCGTGGTCGCCGCTCACGCGATCGCTGCTCCCTCCTGCACCGAGTTCACGCCTAACGCCCAGTGGCCGTCGCTCATCAATCAGAAGATGGCGCCAAAAACGCGCCTTCTCTGCTATTCGGACTTCGCCGTGCTGCACTCGGGTATCACGCACGGCCCGCTGTGGTCAGCGGAACATCTGACGCGCGATCACATTGAAGCCGCCGCGGACATGGTGCGGACCAACAAGTTTTTCGAAGACGCGCGACTGCCCGAAGGCGAAGGCGCCACGCTGGCCGATTACAAACGCAGTGGCTACGACCGCGGGCACATGAGTCCCGCCGGCAACCGCTGGAATCAGCAGGCGATGGCACAATCGTTCTCGCTGGCCAACGTCGTGCCGCAGAATCGCGAAAACAATCAACGGTTGTGGGCACGTATCGAAACCTCGGTGCGCAGGATCGCCACCCGCTATGACGATACCTACGTCGTCACCGGACCCATGTTCAGCGGCCAGCAGTTGCAGACCATCGGACCCACACACGTGTTCGTGCCCACGCAGTTATTCAAGGTCGTCTACGTACCGTCGAAACAAATGGCGTTTGCCATCGTCGTAGACAATGTCTCGACGAACCGCTACGACATCAAAACGGTTCACGAACTCGAAACGATCAGCGGCATTCGTTTTCCGGGGATTCCGGAAAATCTGAAGGATCAACGCCCAGGAGGACTCAAAGGTGTTTAACGCTTTCTCGAACGACGACGAAGTGCTCAATATTCAGGGCGACGCGCTGAGCGTCAGCAACGGTACGAGCCGTGTGGTGCTGAGCGGCACGCTTAACATCACCAAAGACAAACGCGGGCTGAAGGCCGCGCTCGCATTGAAACAGGCGCTCGACAGCGTCGTGGCTGCGCTGCAGGCACACGCCGATCTGCCCGATCACATCGAGGACGAGCCGGATGCGAAACCGGGCGTCGTGGACAATCCGTTCAAGTAAGACCAAGCCGCCCACGCGCGGCTCATCGACATTCGCGACCTTCGCGACATGTCATTTCGATCAGTCATCCCAACTTTTCTTAAGGCAGACTTAAGGGATCGCCGCTGCGATCCCTTAAGCCGCTTTCGCGCAGATACGTTTGTTTCCGCGCTTACGTTTAGTCACAAGAGCAGCGTCAACTCCCGTCATCCGGCCAGCGTTAAACCGGCAGCGCTGAACCTTTTCAGCCGCGACATAAGGAGCCACACCATGAAAAAGATTTTCGCTGCTCTCGCTTCCGTCCTGCTGGTTTCAACGGCCTTCGCGCAAACCGCCGCACCGGCGTCTTCGAGCGGTCAACCCACCCAGCCCGCCGGCCAGGCAAACCTGAAGGCCGACGCCGCTGTGCATGCGGATGCGGGCAAAGCCGACACCTCGGTCAAGCAAGCCAGCACCGCAACCGACAAGACCGACGCGAAGGCCAGCAGCAAGAAAACCGTGGCAACCCATACGGCAAAGACCAAGGCTCACAAGGTCAGCAAGACGAAGCGCGCAAACGTGGCGGGTGTCGACAAGACCAAGACCCAATCCGATACCAGCAAGGAAGCGAGCATCGCGCCGGTCAAGACCGGTGGCACCAAGGCCGACACCACCCAATCCAACTAAGGTGCTCGGTGTTCGACATCAGGCTCACGCGTTGTCATAACCAAAGCTGACGATGTCGTTTGGGGGAGGCGGGTCTACGGACTCGCCTTTTTTTCGCCCCTGGTCGGGACTTATTTAGGTTGACGAATTTTTTTTCGTCGTGGAATCAGCAAGCAAGGCGAGCTTAACCGCGTCGACGATTTCGATTTCGGCGTAACGCAGTTGCAACGCGCCTTGCGCTTCGAACTGCTTGAGCGTTTGATTGATGGTTTGCCGCGACAAGGCGAGCATCATCGCGAGATCCTCTTGCGGTACCTTAAGGACCCGTCGCAACGCGCCCGGCTCGCCATAGCCGCCCGCCATCAGCAGCAGACGGCGTGCAATCCGCTGCGCCGCCGGCAACAGCGCCGCTTCCTCGATTGCGTCGAATGCGAGGCGCAGCTTTTGCGTCAACAGCAAGCCGAATAAATGCCAGTACTCAGGCGTACGTTCGAGCAACGCCACCAGCTCGGTACGCGGGATATGAAACAGTACGGAATCGCGCTCGGCATACGCGTCATGGGTTCGTGCGCGGCCGTCAAACAATGCGATCTCGCCGAACCAGTTGACCGGTTCGATCACCGCCAGCAAAGCCTCCTTGCCGGCAAAACTGGCCGCGCCGATGCGGATCAGGCCCTCCAGCACGCAATAGAGTCCGTCGTCAGGGTCGCCGCGCATGAACAGCCGTTGACCGGCCTGCAGACGCTGCGCACGGCCCCGCTCGAGCAGTTGCATCCGCAACGCCTCGGGCGCGCTCCGAAACCACGCGCTGCGCTCGAGCGCGGCAAGCGGCTCCCTCGACGAGGAAAGCGAGTTCATAACCTGACACCGTGCTGTATGGCAAACATTGTCGGCTACCCGAAGGTTTCAAATCCCAATGCCCGCGATTATGATGACTTTGACGGAGGAGCGGCACCCATGAGAACGCTGACCCAGCAACTGACGCAGTACGCGGCTTACCATCGTGACCGGCGCAATATCGCCACGCACTTTTTTGGCATCCCGATGATCGTGTTCGCGCTTGCCGTACTGCTGAGCCGTCCCGCGTGGGCGCCGGCCGCATGGCCGTTCGCGTTGTCGCCGGCCTGGGTGCTGTTCGTTGCATCCACACTCTATTACCTCGTGCTCGACGTGCCGCTTGGCGTGATGATGGCGGCGTTCGCCGCGCTATGTCTCGCCCTCGGTCAGTGGCTTGCCGCTCAGACGACGCTCACGTGGCTCGCTGCCGGCATCGGGCTGTTCGTGGTTGGCTGGGTGTTGCAGTTCATCGGACACGTGGCATATGAGCATCGCAAACCCGCGTTCGTCGACGATGTGACCGGCCTGCTGATCGGCCCATTATTCGTGCTGGCCGAGGCGTTGTTCGCGGTAGGCTGGCGCCCGGCGCTGCGCGAAGCGATTGAAGCACAGGTTGGCCCGACACGCATCAACGCCGATCGCGCCACCGCGCGTCACGGGCATTGAACCTTCGTCGCCGTCAACGCGCCGGAAAGCGCACGAGCCGCACGCCATGCAGTGCGGTGAGCGCGACCGCCAGCCAGATCGGCACATACGTGGCAAGTTGCTGGGCCGTCAAGGCCTCACCCAGCAACGTGATCGATACGAGCACCAGCAGTACCGGTTCGACATAACCGAGAATGCCGAACAGCGCCATCGGCAATAACCGGCTCGCCTTCAGATACGAGGCCAACGCTATCGTGCTGAGCGCGCCGAGTCCCGGCAACAGCAAAAACCACATATCGAGGCGGCCGGACAGCAAGGTCAGCGAGCCGCCCCATATCACCTGCAGAATGGCAAATGGCAACAGCAAGGTCATTTCAACGCCGAACGCCGTCAGCGAATCCGCATTGATCCTGCGGCGCAACACGAAGTACGGCGGATAGCCGAGCGCCACCAGCAGCGTCGGCCACGAGAACGCGCCCACCACCCAAAACTCATGCGCGACGCCCACGGCCGCGCACGCCACGGCGAGCCATTGCAGAGGTTCGATCCGTTCGTGATAGTAGAAACGCCCGACCAGCACCATGACGAGCGGCAACAGGAAATATCCGAGCGAGACATCCAGCAGGCGACCATGCAACGGCGCCCATAGAAACACCCACAGTTGCACGCCAAGCATCGCCGCACTGGCCAGCAACGCCAACACGAGGCGCGGCTCGCGCAACGCCCGTGCGATCAGTTGCATCAGCAACGGCCAGCGTTGCCGCACGGCAATCAGAAGCAGCGCGCCAGGCACGGTCCACACCACGCGCCACGCGAAAATATCCAGTCCGCTCAATGGCGCAAGCAGCTTCACGTAAGCCGACAACAGCGCGAACAGCGTGGTCGCGCACATCGAGAGCGCAATGCCCCGTCCTGGTTCATATGCCTGATTCATTGAACGGCTGGCCCCGAAATGCCGTTCGCGACACGCTCGCCCATCCCCGCAAGCCGCGTGGCGCGACGCAACGCGGCGTGATTCGTTCTCATTCGAAGGTCTATCTCTGAGGCGCGTAGCCCATCATATGGGACAGTGCAAGGCGCGGTTGGTGATGGTTCTTCATGCAAGCCGGCATTCTAGACGCGTTGAAGCGCACAGGTTCACGAACCCGCAATTAGTCCGTGCGAGGATGCCTGCAATGAACTAGAACATAACTTCACGATCATCAATCACTACGCATAGGCGCTGCCTGTACTGGCGGCGCTCCGTGATTGCGCTCAAGCGCAGTTCTTGCTTGAACACCCCGGCTCGTCCGGCTAACACGCCGTCCATGCGGACTCCGGTCCGCTCCTTCATGACGAGTGCGACGTACGGTTCACGTCGCGCACGTAACGACCTGCTTCCCGACAGAAAACCGTCAACGGAAAGTAATAAATGGAGCAAGCATGACTCAGCCAGCCCTATTGCAAGACGTCTCTCCCGACTTCGTCGCCGAGGTTCGCGCCGGTCTCACACACGCGCCACAGAAGGAGTTGCCGTCCAAGTACCTCTACGATGAGGTCGGCTCCGCCCTTTTTGAAGTAATCACCGTACTGCCCGAATACGGCGTGACGCGCGCCGAAGAAAGGCTGCTTGCGAAACACGCCGCGGACATCGTCGCGCAATTGCCTCATGACGTCACGGTCGCCGAACTCGGCAGCGGCAGCGGTCGCAAGACACGGCGAATTCTGGAAGCCCTGTGTAAAAAGCGCCCCACTTCTTACTTCCCGATTGAAATTTCGCGCGCTGCGTTGCAATTGTGCCGGCGTGAACTGGGCGACATCGAACGCATTTCGATTGTCGGTTATGAGCGCGATTATCTTGCCGGACTGGCCGAGGTCAGCAAGAAGCGTGCTGATGGCGAACGCCTGCTCGTGCTGTTTCTGGGCAGCACGATCGGCAATTTCGGACGGCTCGCCGCGACGCGCTTCCTGCGCTCGATCCGCAGCATGCTCGCCCCGGGCGACGCGTTATTGCTCGGCACCGACCTCGAAAAACCGGTGCCCATGCTGGTCGCCGCCTACGATGACGCGGTCGGCGTCACCGCGGCGTTCAATCTGAACCTGCTCGCGCGCATCAATCGTGAACTGGGCGCAGATTTTCCGCTCGATGCATTCGAGCACCTCGCACGCTTCAATCCCGACGCGCGCAGCATCGAAATGCATCTGCGCGCGAAGCGCCCCGTGACCGCGCATGTGCATGCGGCGCAATTAACCGTGACGCTCGAAGAAGGCGAAACCATCTGGACCGAGAGCAGCCACAAATATCGCGCGCAAGAAGTCCACGCCATCGCTGACGATGCGGGCTTCGTCTGCAGTCATCAGTGGGTCGAGCAGGAGTGGGGCTTCGCGGAGAGTTTGCTGGTAGCCAGGTAACGTGCGTCGCCGCCCTGGGTGGGTTGCGCCCACCCAGGGCGTGCACTTCGCGGCGTGCCGGCGCGCCGCGTGAGTGCCTTAATGCTGCTCGAAACGTTCGTAGCGTTTTTCGGTGTAGCGCTCTTCACCGGCCACTTCGCTCACGCGGGCAGCGGGCGGCCCGTGGCGCAGCCACGAAAGCATCCGGTCGACCTGGTTGGCCGGTCCCTGCAGGACGGCTTCCACCGAACCGTCCTCAAGATTGGCCACCCATCCTTTGATACCGAGCGCGTGCGCCTGGCGCACCGTCGCGTGACGAAATCCCACGCCTTGCACGACGCCGCGCACCCGCACGTAATAGGTTTCGATCCGCGCATCCAGATCCGGGCCTGTCATGCCGTCCTCTCCTGACTGTCTTTTCAAGCCGGCATTCTAGTCGCGTCGCGACGAGATTGCTTGGTGCACACGGGGCGGGCGCAACACGACACGGCCGCCGCGCCCCACGTACAATCCGACGACCGCCATGCAGGGAACTGGAAAAGAATGACTGAACAGAATCGCGACCTCGTGCTCGTCACCGGCGCTTCGGGCTTTGTCGGCTCGGCGGTGGCGCGTATCGCGCAACAAAAAGGTTTCAATGTGCGCGTGCTGGTGCGCGCCACCAGTCCGCGCGCGAACGTCGAGGCGCTCGAAGCGGAAATCGTGGTCGGCGACATGCGCGATGAAGCCTCGATGCGAGCCGCGCTGCGCGGCGTGCGCTATCTGCTGCACGTTGCCGCGGACTACCGGCTGTGGGCGCCGGATCCGGGCGAAATCGAACGCTCGAATCTGCAAGGCACCGAGGCGACCATGCGCGCTGCGCTGAAAGAAGGCGTCGAGCGGATTGTCTACACCAGCAGCGTGGCCACACTCAAGGTGACGAGCTCGGGCCAATCCGCAGACGAAACCTCGCCGCTCAAGTCCGATCAGGCGATCGGCGTGTACAAACGCAGCAAGGTGCTGGCCGAGCGCGCGGTCGAACGGATGATCGCCGAGGACGGCTTGCCCGCGGTGATCGTGAATCCTTCCACGCCGATCGGCCCGCGCGACGTCAAGCCGACCCCGACCGGGCGCATCATCGTCGAGGCCGCGCTCGGCAAGATTCCGGCCTTCGTCGATACCGGCCTGAACCTCGTACATGTCGATGACGTCGCAGCCGGGCATTTTCTGGCGCTCGAACGCGGCAAGATCGGCGAGCGTTATATCCTCGGCGGCGAAAATCTGCCGCTGCAGGCGATGCTTGCGGACATCGCCGCCCTCACCGGCCGCAAGGCGCCGACCATCAGCCTGCCGCGCTGGCCGCTCTACCCGCTGGCGATGGGCGCCGAAGCAGTCGCGAAAATCACGAAGCGCGAACCGTTCGTCACCGTCGACGGTCTGAAGATGTCGAAGAACAAGATGTACTTCACGTCCGCGAAGGCGGAACGCGAACTCGGCTACCGTGCCCGGCCGTACCGGGAAGGACTTGCCGACGCGCTCGAGTGGTTCAGGCAGGCGGGTTATCTGAAGGCGTGATGGCCACCCGTACCTGAGGCTCGCCGCGAGCCTCAGGTACGGCCTCAGCATCCGTGCGCACGCACTTTGTTACAAGTCGTCCTGGCCGCGGCAGGTTCAAGGCCGCGCGTAACAGGTAAAATCGCGGCTCTTACCAGAGAATCCTCGCATGAACCTTCACGAACAGCTCGGCGCGCTTGAAATGGGCGTCGATCAGCTCATTCAGGCTGTCGTGGCCCCGCAGGCCCAAAACATCCCCGAGACACCCGCAGACACCGCGACGCCCGAGCTCGCGCAGACGCCGGCTGCAACGGCCGCGACTGAAACCGTTGACGACACCACGGCGCAGGGCGTCGCTGAAGAAATGCCCGAGACCAAGCCTACGCTGTCCATCGGCCGGCCGGCCCAGAACGAAATCACCATGACGATCGGCGGCAAGACCGTCTCGCTGCATCCCGAGCAGGTGGGTCAGTTGATCGAGGAGTTGTCGAACGCGCGTGCGTCGATGACGCCCGAGCCGCCAATGGGCGTGCCGCCCGGCTGGCGTTTCGTGTCGACCAAAAATCCGGCAATGGCGGTGCAGAAGCAGTCGAACGGCGACCGCCTGATGATCATGCGTCACACCGGCCACGGCTGGGTGCCGTTCACGTTCTCACCGGACATCGTGATTCAGATGTACGCGTTGCTCACGCAGCGCTAGGCAAGCTTCACGCAACTGCGAAGCGGCATTGATGGACAAAGGGCGTCGCCTCGTGCGCCGCCCTTTTTGTTCTGCAGGTATGGCCGGATCCGGCCGCTTACCGGTCCGGTTGCACCGGCGCCTGCACGCGCGCCTTCCACTGACCGCCCTTCCCGCGCCAATACCGCACCGCCGACGCAAACGTCGCGCCGACATAGAACAGCGCCACCAGCGGCAGGAACGGCGCCCACAGCGGCGAACGGCCGTAATAGCGCAGCATGGGCGCATACGCGAGGCACATCGCGCCCCACGCGAGCCAGGCCGGCCACGCTTGCGGCCCGAGTGCGAGCGCCGCAAGCGGCGGAATCAGATAGATGATCGTCATGCCCGCCAGCGTGCCGGCAAGCAGCCACGCCGAGTAGTGCAACTGGGTGAAAGCCGTGCGCGCGATCATGTTCCAGATCTCGCGCCAGTTGTCGTACGGACGCAACGACACGCTTTGCGCGGCCACGTCGAGCCGGATCGGATGACGCCCCTCACCGCGATGCTTGATGCGCGCGGCAAGGCTGCAATCGTCGATCAGCTCGGCGCGGATCGACTCGATACCGCCCGCTTCTTCGAGCGCCGTGCGGCGTACCAGCATGCAGCCGCCGGCCGCCGCGGCCGTCTTGTTGCGCGGGTTGTTGACCCACGAGAACGGATACAGCTTCGCGAAGAAGAACACGAAGGCGGGAATCAGCGCCTTTTCCCAGAACGAGTCGCAGCGCAGCCGGACCATCAGCGAGACCAGATCGCGCTGTTCCGCGTCGGCGCGTGCTACGAGTTGCGTGACTGCATCGGCGGGATGGCCGATGTCCGCGTCGGTCAGCAGCAGGAAGTCGGCCGGCAGGCCGAGCGTGCGCACCGCCTCGATGCCTTGCGACTGCGCCCATACCTTGCCGGACCAGCCCGTGGGCAGCGGCTTGGCCGTCAAGACCGTGAGGCGGTCGGGGCACTGACGCTGCAACGCGGCCGCGCGGGCGGCGTCGGCGGTGCCGTCGGTGCTGTGATCGTCGACGACGACCACGTGGAACGGACCCGGATACGCCTGATCGAGCAGCGTACCCACTGACTGAGCGATCACATCCGCTTCATTGCGTGCCGGCACGACAGCGACGACGGCCGGCCACACATCGCGTGAAGCACTGGCAAGCGGTTGAGCGGGACACGCCCGCCAGAATCCGCCGCGAAAAAACAACAATACACACCAGATCAACAGGGAGAGAGACGACAGAACAAACAGAACGACCTCCATTACACATTGCCCTCAATCGACGTTGCGCGCACGCCGACGCGCCGCGATAACCACATCGTCACGCTGCGCGCCGCGACGACGCACCAGTCGAACGCACCGAGCGCCGGACGATGGCGGAACACGTCGTAGCCCGCTGTTTCGATGCGCTCAAGAATCCGCAAGCCGCCATGAACGATGCCGCACAGCACGAGTCCGGCGCGCCCCGGCAGGCGCAGCGCGAGCGGCGCGCCGCGGACCAGCATGGCGCGTGCATAGGCCACTTCGTAGGCCATCAGCGCGCGCCATGCGTCGTCGACGACGCCCTTGGCCAGTTGCGCTTCCGTCACGCCGAAGCGCTGGAGATCGGCAAGCGGCAGATAGACGCGGCCATTTTTCCAGTTGGGCGCGACGTCCTGCCAGAAATTGGTCAGATGAAGCGCCGTGCAGATTGCATCCGAGTCCGCCAGATTCTCCGCACTCGCGGCCTGGAACAGATGCAGCATCAGATGTCCGACCGGATGCGCCGCGCGGCGGCAGTAGTCGAGCAGGGCCGGGCGGTCGGCATAGCGGGTTGTGTCGATCTCCTGATCGAGCGCTGAGACGAGGTCGTAAAACGGCGCGAGCGGCAGCTTATACTGTGCGGCCACGCCCGCCAGCTTGCCGAACAGCAGCGGATGCACGGGCGCCATGTGGCCGCTGGCCACGGCGTCCAGACCCGCACGGAAATCGGCGAGCCGCGCATGGCGTTCGGCGGGGCGCCAGTTGCCTTCTTCGGCAATCTCGGCGGCGGTGCGCGAAACCTGATAAATCACGCCGATCGGCCCACGCAGCGCCTTTGGCAACCACACGCGGGCGATCGGAAAGTTTTCGTAGTGATCGGCTTCCATGCAGCGAGCCTCATGCATTTTGGTAATGCGGCTGTAAGCATAAACCGCAGGGCCATACAGTTTAAGGGTTCCGCCGCTGCCCTGCAGCGCGCAATAATTGCCGGATGGGCTTCCCAAGCCGCATAGGCAGGGCTCTGCCGAAGCAAAGCGCGCCCGATAGCGTTAGAATGCGCGTTTGGTTTTCGTCTACCGGATTTACGTCCACCCGTAGACATCAATTAATATCATGGTCGCGGCGATAAAGTCGTTTTTACCGACTTCCTCGAAACCTGCGTCAGTCGGAGTTCGGCAACCTATGCGAGTCATTCTTGCTCAACCCCGTGGCTTCTGCGCGGGGGTGGTCCGGGCGATCGAAATCGTCGATCGCGCGTTGCAGCAGCACGGCGCACCGGTGTATGTGCGTCACGAAATCGTCCACAATCGGCATGTGGTCGACAATTTGCGCCAGAAGGGCGCCCGCTTTGTCGAAGAGCTCGATGAGGTGCCCGAGGGCGCCGTGGCGATTTTCAGCGCGCACGGGGTTGCCCAGACCGTCGAACGTGCAGCGGAACAGCGCGGCCTCGACGTGCTCGACGCCACCTGCCCGCTCGTCACCAAAGTGCATGTGCAGGGCCGTCAGTATGTCGGCGCCGGGCGTACGCTGATCCTGATCGGTCACGCCGGGCATCCGGAAGTGGAAGGCACGATCGGCCAGATTCCCGGCAAGGTGTTGCTGGTGCAAAGCGAGGCGGAAGTGGCTCACCTCGACTTGCCGGTCGACGCGCCGCTCGCGTATGTGACGCAGACCACGCTGTCGGTCGACGACACGCGCGGCATCATCGACGCATTGCTGCGCCGGTTTACGAATATCGTCGGTCCGGACACGCGCGACATCTGCTATGCCACGCAAAACCGTCAGGCAGCGGTGCGCGAACTGAGCACGCAAGTGGATGTGTTGCTCGTTGTAGGCGCAACCAACAGTTCGAACTCGAACCGGCTGCGTGAGATTGGCAGCGAAACAGGTGTGCCGAGCTATCTCGTCGCCGACGGTTCGGAAGTGAAGCCGGAATGGTTTGCGAATGTGCAGACGGTCGGCATCACGGCAGGTGCTTCGGCGCCTGAAGAAATGGTTGAAAACGTAATCGATGCGCTGCGCGCATTAGGGTCCGTCGAGGTCACGACGATGGCGGGCCGGGAAGAGAAAGTCGAATTCAAGTTGCCGTCAAAGCTGACGCAACCTCTCGCCGCACGCGAAGTTTAAGGAGGACACCTTGTCTATTCCGTTGCTCCAGAAAGTCCGGGTTGGCGCATACATCATGCGTCAACACCTTGCGCGCAATAAGCGCTACCCGCTCGCATTGATGCTCGAGCCGCTGTTTCGCTGCAATCTTGCCTGCAATGGCTGCGGGAAAATCGACTATCCGGATCCCATCCTGAACCAGCGCCTGTCGCTCGAGGAGTGCCTTGGCGCCGTCGACGAATGCGGCGCGCCGGTCGTTTCGATTGCAGGCGGCGAGCCGCTTCTGCATAAGGAAATGCCGCAGATCGTCAAGGGCATCATCGCGCGCAAGAAGTTCGTGTATCTGTGCACGAATGCGCTGCTGATGGAAAAGAAGATGGACGACTACGAGCCGAATCCGTACTTCGTCTGGTCGGTGCATCTGGACGGTGACGAGCAGGCGCACGACCACTCGGTGTCGCAAGAGGGTGTGTACGTCAAGGCTGTCGCCGCGATCAAGGAAGCCAAGCGCCGCGGTTTCCGCGTGAACATCAATTGCACGCTGTTCAACGACGCGGTGCCGGAGCGCGTCGCTGCGTTCTTCGATACGGTCAAGGAAATGGGCGTAGACGGCATCACCGTTTCGCCGGGTTACGCCTATGAGCGCGCGCCGGATCAGCAGCACTTCCTGAACCGCGACAAGACCAAGCATCTGTTCCGCGAAATTTTCAAGCGTGGCAACGGCGGCAAGAACTGGTCGTTCAGTCAGTCGGCGATGTTCCTGGACTTCCTCGCCGGCAATCAGACGTACGAATGCACGCCGTGGGGCAATCCGGCACGTACGGTGTTTGGCTGGCAGAAGCCGTGCTATCTGGTCGGCGAAGGTTATGTGAAGACCTTCAAGGAACTGATGGAGACGACCGACTGGGACAAATACGGCACGGGCAACTACGAGAAGTGCGCGGACTGCATGGTGCACTGTGGGTTTGAAGCTACGGCCGTGATGGATACGGTTGCGCATCCTTTGAAGGCTCTCAAGGTCTCGCTGCGCGGGCCCAAGACGGCTGGTGCGTTCGCCAAGGACATTCCGCTTGATAAGCAACGGCCCGCTGAGTATGTTTTCTCGCGGCATGTCGAGATCAAGCTGGAAGAAATTGGGCGGGCCGGGAAGGGGAAGAAGGTGGAGACGGCTACGGCGCATTAAGTTTTTTGCTTCGGGGCCCGATTTGGGTTCTGTTGCATTTGTTCTCTGCGGAAAGCGCATCGGTTTTTTGATCGATGCGCTTTTTCTTTTGTTTTTGCTTTTGGTTTTTTGTCTGGCTGACGGCTGGTTTATTTTGGTTTTTATATGACGTTGGCTTCTTCTTGTTTTGTTCCTGGTCCATTAGCTTCGCCCTGTACCGTTTGCGATACTGGGTTGGCCTTTCCTTGCATTGTTATTGGTCTATTAGCTTTGCCCCTGTGTGGGGCGGCACTCACTTTCCTTGTCGCCGCAAAGAAAGTAAGCAAAGAAAGCGGACTCACACCGCCAGCCAGTAGGTGTCGCCCCCGCCGCTCACACGACATTGGCCCGAGACAAGTTCGACCCTCGCATCACACACACTTTTGACATAGGACTTATCCACCCCACTTCGCACTCCGCGCGTCGCGGATGGGTATGCTAGTGAAAACGGCTTACTGATTGTTTCGGACTACGCAGAAGGAGATATGCCTAGCGGCGGAGCGCGTAGCGCAACGCTGGAGCGGATGAATGCTGTGTCACGAGTGTGGCTGCGCGGGGGCAGGTCTCGTGTTGGGCCGTTACCCGTACATGACAGAGATGGACACTTATGGGCTGGCGGTGTGAGCCCGCTTTCCTTTGCCTACTTTTCTTTGCCTACTTTTCTTTGCGGCGGTAAAGAAAGTGCCGCCCCGCACAGGGGCGAAGCTAATAGACCACCAAGACAACGAGGAAAGGCCAACCCGGTACGACAAACGGCACAGAGGCGAAGCCAATAAACCGCTAAGACAACAAGAAAAGGCCAACGTCACATAAAAACCAAAAAAACCGTCGGCCCCACAACCCAAAACCCTTACCCCGCTCCCCGCGCATTATGCTCAGTCAAAAACTTGATGAGCCCGTCAATCCCGCCTTTGGAGATCTGCTCGGAAAACTGCGTCTGATAAACCTGAATCAACCAGGCCCCCAGCATATCGATGTCATAAATCTTCCAGCCTGAGTCCGTCTTCTCAAGCCGATACCCCACCGCATCATCCCCGCCGTTACTCAGCACGTGCGACTGCACCACCGCATCCTTCGCACCCGCAGGTACATCAGCCGGTAGAAACTTGAACTTCACATCCTGATCGCGCAATTGCGCCAACGACGCCGCATATGTCCTCACGAGCAGAGTCTGAAACTGCTCATACAGCTGGTTCTGCTGTTCCGGCGTCGCCGTGCTCCATGCCTTGCCCACGGCAATTCGCGTGGTTCGCCTGAAGTCGGTGGCGGGCACGAAATGTGTTACCACCACCTGCGTAATTTCGCCCATGTCGCCGCTACGCGCCTTGGGATCAGCCTTCATTGCCGTGACCGTGCCCTCGACAGCACTCTTCACGACAGCATCAGGCGCAGCCTGCGCGAAGGCGGCAGTGGAAACCACCGCTGCTGCCATAAAAGCAAACAGATAACGTTTCATAAGCTCATCAGGACAGGAAAAATGACCACTGGATGACCCGCCGGGCCACGCTCAAAGCCAGTATACCGATTTTGGCCGTTCGTCCGTGCCCCACAAACTGAGCTAATCCGCCCCACGTCGGTATACTTATGCCCTCATGCCAAAAACGCCGTCTGTGACAGGGCCTCAATCGCCTACATGCTGAAGTCATCTATCGTCCGCCTCGTCGCCTGGTCGGTGAGTCGCCCTCTGCGAGTCATCGTCATTTCGCTCCTCCTTGCGGTGCTGAGCGGTCACTACGTTGTCAATCACTTCAAGATCAATACGGACATCAGCCGCCTCGTCGAAAACGATCCAAGCTGGTCCGCACCCGGCGATGCCATCGATGCAGCCTTCCCCCAACGCGGCCAGACCATCCTCGTCGTCGTAGAGGCGCGCGCCCCCGAATACGCCGACGCGGCCGCCAATGAACTCACCGCGGCCCTCAAGAGCCAACCCAAGGAATTCGTCGCCGTCTCGCAACCCGCGGGCGGCAAGTTCTTCGAACGCAATGGTCTGCTGTTTCCATCGCTGGAAGACGTTCAGTCCACCACCGGGCAACTTGTACAATCGCGGCCGCTCGTCAACACGCTCGCAAAAGATCCCAGCCTGACCGGTCTCTCAGGCGTGCTGACGACCAGTCTGCTGCTGCCGCTGCAACTCGGTCAGATCAAGTTGAGCGACATGAGCCATCTGCTGTCGCAAAGCGCCACCGTGCTCGACGGCGTGCTGGCCGGCCAGCAGACCGCGTTCTCGTGGCGTGCCCTGGTCGACAAGAGTGTGGCCACCAATCCGGCCCACGCGTTCATCACCGTGCAGGGCGTGGTCGACTACGGCGCGCTCGAACCCGGTGCCCGCGCCTCCGCGGCGATTCGCGCCACCGCCGCCTCGCTTCATCTCGACCAGCAGTACGGCGCAACCGTGCGCCTCACCGGCGAACAGCCGCTCGCCGACGAAGAATTTGCCTCGGTGCAGGATGGCGCCGCGCTCAACGGCGCATTTACCTTCGTCGTGGTGCTCATCATTCTTTGGCTCGCGCTACGTTCGGGCCGCATGATCCTCGCGGTGTTCATCACGCTATTCGTCGGACTTGCAATCACCGCGGCGCTCGGTCTGATGATGGTCGGCGCGCTGAACATGATCTCGGTCGCGTTCATGGTGCTGTTCGTCGGGCTCGGCATCGACTTCGGCGTGCAGTTCGGCGTCAAGTATCGCGAGGAACGCAATCTCGACGATCGGATCGCCGCTGCTCTCATCAATACGGCACACACCATCGGCGTGCCGCTGACGCTTGCCGCCGTCGCCGTCGCCGAAGCCTTCTTCTCGTTCCTGCCCACCGCGTACCGTGGCGTCGCTGAGCTGGGGCAGATCGCGGGCGTCGGCATGTTCGTCGCCTACGGCACCAACATGACCTTGCTGCCCGCCCTGGTGAAACTCTTCAATCCGCCCGGCGAACCCACCGCGCCGGGTTTCAGGCAGCTCGCCCCCGTGGATGACTTTCTGGACCGCAATCGCAAGCCCGTGCTGATCGGCACGCTGGTGGTGGTGGTCGGCGCGCTGCCGCTGCTCACGCATTTGCGCTTCGACTTCAATCCGTTGCATCTGAAGGATCCGCACACGGAATCGATGGCGACGCTGCTCTCGCTGAAGGACTCGCCCGAAGCCGCGGTCAACAATGTGCAGGTGCTCGGGCCGACGCTCGCGGCTGCGGACCAGATCGCCGCGCATCTGAAGAAGCTGCCCGAAGTGGGCCGCGTCACGACGCTCAGCACCTTCATTCCGACGGATCAGCCGCAGAAGCTTCTTCTGATCAATAGCGCTGCGCAGCAACTGCTGCCCGCCCTCACCCAGCCGCCGGCGCCGCCGTCGAACGACACGCTGCGCGTCGCCGCCTTGAAGCGCGCGGCGAATCAGCTTTCGCTCGCCGCTGAAGATCATCCGGGTCCGGGCGCGGCCGAGGCGCAGCATCTGTCAGCCACGCTGCAAAAGCTGGCCGCCGCCGACCCCGCCACGCGCGACCGCGGCGAAGTCGCCATGGCCGGCACGCTGAAGATCGCGCTGAAACAACTGGCCGACTTGCTGCAGCCGAGCGAAATCACTCGCGCCACCGTGCCGCCCGATATCGCACGCGATTGGGTCGCGCCAGGCGGCCAGGCACTCGTCGACATAGGGCCGAAGGTCGCAGACGGCGCAGATCCCGGTGACGACGTCATGCTGAGCCGTTTCGCGCATGCCGTGAAAAAAGCCGAGCCGGGTGCCACCGGCGGCACGATCTCGATCCTGCATTCCGCGGATGTCATCATCAAGGCTTTCCTGCAGGCTGCCTGCTGGGCCCTGCTGACCATCACCATCCTGTTGTGGCTCGCGCTGCGGCGTATTAGTGACGTGCTGCGGACATTGATCCCGCTGCTGGTATCGGCCCTGGTGACGCTTGAGCTATGTGTTGTCTTCGGCATGCCGCTGAATTTTGCCAATATCATTGCATTGCCGCTTATGCTGGGTGTAGGCGTCGCGTTCAAGATCTACTTTGTGATGGCATGGCGCAACGGGCAAACCGGCCTGTTGCAGTCGAGCCTCACGCACGCCGTGATGTTCAGTGCGGCTACTACTGCGACCGCGTTCGGCAGCCTCTGGCTGTCGCATCACCCAGGGACGTCGAGCATGGGGCGGTTGCTGGCGCTATCGCTGTTTTGCACGCTGGTCGGTGCCGTGGTGTTTCAGCCCGTTCTGATGGGTAAGCCGCGCGCGCGTCGCGCATCGAAAGAAAAGCAAGGAATCAAGAAATGAAGATGCGAACCGCCGCGTTGGCACTGGTCGTGACAAGCCTCGCCACAGGCTGTGCCACGGGTCCCGACCGCAAGCCGGGCGACCCGCTCGAGCCCATGAACCGGGAGATTTTCAAGTTCAACGACGTGCTCGACCGCACGATCGCGCAGCCGGTCGCGAAGGGTTATCAGAAGGTCACGCCGCAGCCGCTGCGCACGGCCATCAGCAACTTCTTCTCGAACCTCGGCGATCTGGGCAATGCCGCCAACAATCTGCTGCAGCTGAAGTTCACGGATGCGACCGAAGACATCATGCGCTTCGCGTTCAATTCCACCTTCGGGCTGGGCGGTTTGCTCGACTGGGCGACGCCCGCAGGGCTGCCGAAGCACCATCAGGATTTCGGACTGACGCTCGGCCATTGGGGCGTCCCGTCTGGGCCCTATCTGGTGCTGCCGCTGTTCGGGCCGAGTTCGTTCCGCGACAGTCTCGGTTTCGCGGTGGACTTCCGCTTCAATCCGATGACCTACTTCGAACCCGCCGTGCGTAATCCGATGTGGATCGCGCAGTTCATCAGCGCCCGTTCCGACCTGCTGGGCGCTTCCGATCTGCTCCAGGCCGCCGCCCTCGACAAATACTCGTTCGTGCGCGATGCCTTTACGCAGCAGCGGCAGTCGCTGCTGCGAAGCGGCAATAAGTCCGCGCCGCCTGCGCCGTTGCCGGACTATGGCGATCCGGAAGCGCCGGGCGCCGGCGTGGCGCCGCCTGCGGCACCCGGGGACGGCGCCAACAAGGCTACGCCTGGCTTGCCCGACTATAGCGATCCAGGCGACACGTCGGCTCCCGCGGCGCCCGCTAATGGCGCGTCAGGCGCAGCGCCGGCCGGCGTGCCTGACTACACCGACCCGGGCGATGCGTCGGCACCGGCCGCACCTGCGACTGGCGCATCGGGCGCGAATCCGGCTGCCGTCCCTGCGGCGGCGCCGGATGCCGCGCCGGCCGGCAAGACGCCTGCCGCGCAATAAGTCTGCAGAACACGCTCGCGCGTCGCGCACAATGCAAACAGCCCGGCGGGTGCAAACCCGCCGGGCTGTTTGTCTTGAGGCCTCAATGCCTCAATGCATCGTATCGGCTTCCACACGTCCCGCTGAAGCGTCTTCGGCCGTCGTACCGGGCTGCGCCACCGCCGAAAGTGCGTTCGCGCGATAACGCTCGAACGCCTCGTCCGCGTATCGAATCTGCGTACGACCGTGCGGGGCCGGCTCGCCGTTCGCGCCGAGATTGACGAACACCATCTTCTCGACCGTCAAGATGCTCTTACGCGTGATCTTGTTGCGCACTTCACAGCGCAGCGTGAGCGACGTGCGGCCAAAGTGCGTCGCGGTCATGCCGAGTTCGATGATGTCGCCCTGGCGCGCCGAGCTGACAAAGTTGATCTCCGACATGAACTTGGTCACCACGCGCTGGTTGTCCAGCTGGCAAATCGCATAAATAGCGGCTTCTTCGTCGATCCAGCGCAGCAGACTGCCGCCAAACAGCGTGCCGTTCGGGTTCAGATCTTCCGGCTTGACCCATTTTCTGGTGTGAAAATTCATTTTGATATCCCGTGCTCAGGTGATCCCGAATTAGCCATGAGGCCAAAACCTAGGGTTAATACCTAGATTATACCAAATATAAGGGTTTTCCCTAGTCATCCAAAAAAGCACGGCCGCTGGGCTAAAAGCCGCTGCGGCCGTGCTTCGCAATGAGGTTCGGGATTCAGGACGCCTGTTGCAGCGCTCCCGCGGCCCCTAGCGCGTGGCGCGCCTGCACAAGCGAAGTGCGAGCGGCGCGGGCGTCGCCGGCCAGCCGGATCAATGGGCCGAGCTGCGACGGCTGCTTCAGGAGCTCACGCAGAATCGGCGCGATCGCGGTGCTGCCGTCGTCGCGCAGGCCGGCGGTGGCGGCCGACGGCAGCGAGCGCCACGCCGGATCGACGATCGCGCGGCACACCGCGAACGGCACGCCCTGCGCGGCGGCGAGCGCGCCGGCAATATGCGATTCCATATCCACAGCCAAGGCGCCAGTGGATCGGTGCAGCACCTGTTTGTCGTGGGCGCTCGTGAGCGGCGCCGTGACGGCCGCCTGCAAGCCACGGCGCAGCTGCGCGCCGAGCGGCGTGGCGGCCAGCGCGGCGCCGAGCCGCCCGGACCAGCGTGGATCAGTGGCAATGCGGCCGAACGGACCTTCGACGGCGTCCGCGACGATCATCGCGCCAGGCTGCAGATCCGGTGCGAGGCCACCGGCCGTGCCGAAGCTGACAATGCCCGAGCAACCGCGCGCGATCGCCGCGCTCAGTGCGCGCTCGAGCAGGTCCGAGCGCGCCGCGTACACCACTTCGACGCCCTCGCCTTGCGCAATGCGGGCCTCGAACGCCATCCCGGTGACTACGATCACCGGCAACCGGCCAGCACTGGATCGGGCGGACGAAAACGACTGCGTGGACTGTGTGGAATGGCTCACCGTTACATCCCGACTGCGACGCGGGTCTGCTTGTCGCGCTTCAATTGGCGGTAACGCGCCAGCGCCCACAGCGGGAAGAACTTGCGATAGCCGTGATAACGCAGATAGAACACGCGCGGGAAACCGGTCGCGCTAAAGCGCGTTTCGTCCCACAGGCCGTGCTCGCGCTGCTCGCGCAACAGATAGGCAATGCCGCGCTCGACCGCCGGATGCTCGACGCAGCCCGCCGCCATCAGCCCGAGCAAACCCCAGGCCGTCTGCGAAGCAATGCTCGGCGCCTTTTCATAGCCGCGATAGTTGAGCTTGTAGCTGGTGCCGTCTTCGCCCCAGCCGCCGTCCTCGTTCTGCACGGAAATCAGCCACTGCGCCGCGCGTTTCATGCGCGGATCGTCGGACGTCATGCCCGCGGCGTTCAGCGAGCAAAGCGCCGTCCACGTGCCGTAGATGTAGTTCATGCCCCAGCGGCCGTACCAGCTGCCGTCCGGCTCCTGCTCCTTGAGCATGTAGTCGTACGCGCGCCGCGCCGGCTCGCTGTTGGCCGGCATTTCGCCGAGTTGCGCGAGCATCGAAAGACAGCGGCCCGAGACGTCCGCAGTCGGCGGATCGAGCAACGCGCCGTGATCGGAGAACGGAATGTTGTTCAGGTAGTACTGGGTGTTTTCCGGTTCGAAAGCACCCCAGCCGCCGTCGCTGCTCTGCATGCCGACCACCCATTCGCGCGCGCGCGAAATCGCTTCGCGGTCCACATTCGATTGCGTCAGCGCCGCCGAGCGGTGCATCGCCATCACGACCACGGCGGTATCGTCGACGTCGGGATAGTGCGGGTTCGCGTACTGGAACGCCCAACCGCCGGGCCGCACATCCGGGCGGCGCGAAATCCAGTCGCCGCGCGTGTCCAGAATCTGCAGCGGACGCAACCATTGCAGGCCACGTTCGGCGGCCTGTTCGGCGCGCGGATCGCCGGTTTCGAGCAGCGCGTGCGCCACCAGCGAGGTATCCCATACCGGCGACAGACACGGCTGACAATATGCTTCGTCGTCGCGGATCACGAGCAGCTTGTCGAGCGACTTGCGTGCAATGGCGCGGTGTGGATGATCGGCCGGATAGCCCAGCACGTCGTACATCATCACGGAGTTGGCCATGGCCGGAAAGATCGCGCCCAAGCCGTCTTCGCCGTTCAGCCGCTCGTCGACGAAGGCGCGCGCCGCCTGCACGGCGCGCTCGCGCGTGTACTTCGGAAACAGCCCGTCGACCAGCCGCAACACGTTATCCACGCCGCGAAAGAAGTTGAACCAGCCCTTGCTCTGATGCGCCGCTCGCGGCAGCAACCCGGTCGTCACGGGCGCGCCGTGAAACAGTTCGTCGATCCGCACGCCGCGCGGATTGCGCGCCACCGGCCGCTTCGCGTTGAGCACCAGCAGCGGCACGATCACGGTGCGGGCCCAGTACGAAACCTTCGACAGATGGAACGGGAACCACTGCGGCAGCAGCATGATTTCGACCGGCATCATCGGCACGGCGTACCACGACACCACGCCGAACAGCGCCAGCAAAACGCGCGTAAACACATTCGACGCTTCCGCGCCGCCATGCGCGAGAATCGCCTCGCGGGCGCGGCGCATGTGTTCGGCATCCTCAGGATCGCCGATCATCTTCAGCGCGAAGTACGCCTTCACGCTGGCACTGACATCCAGCGCGCCGTCGGTGAAAAGCGGCCAGCCGCCGTTTTGCAACTGGATGCGGCGCAGATAACGCGCAATCTTCTGTTCCAGTTCCAGGTTCGGCTCTTCGCCGAGGTAGTGAACCAGCAGCACGTATTCGGCAGGGATGGTCGCGTCGGCTTCGAGTTCATAGACCCAGTGGCCGTCCGGACGCTGCGCGGCGAGGATCGCGTCGGTGGCGCGCGTCACGGCGTCGTCCAGCGTGACGGTCGGCGTGACGTTAGGCGTGGCGCTGGCCGACGCGGCGGCTGCGGCGCCGCTGGCCTCGGACGTTGCTTCGGTCGGGTCGTTGCCCATCTGCTGGGCAAGGGATAAATCGTTCATCTGCGTTCCATCGGTTCGTTCAGCAGCGTATCCGCGGCCTTCTGGCCTGAGCGGATCGCCCCTTCAATCGTTGCGGGCAGGCCAGTGGCCGTCCAGTCGCCCGCGAGCATCAGGTTGTTCCAGCGAGTGCGCATGGCCGGCCGGAGCATCTCCTGATCGGGCCGCGCCGCGAAAGTCGCCTGCTGGTCCGTCACGATTTCCCAGGCCGGCATGGGTTCGAGCGGCAGGCTTGCGGCCTGGGCCACTTCGGCCCAAACCTGTTTCGCAAGTTCTTCGCGAGCGGTGTCGAGCAGGCCCTCGGCACCGTTGATCGTCACGGATAAACGGCCCTCGTGCGCAAACAGCCACTGCGACGTCCCGTTGAGCAGCCCCGTCAGCGGCGGCACGCCGAACGGCGGTTCGACCGCGAAGTGGACGTTGAGCGTCGCACTGAAGCGGTTCGGCGCCTGCAGACCAGGCACGAGCGTCTGCGCGACCTGCGGAGGCACCGTGAGGATCACCGCGTGTCCGGCCTCGAGCGTGACGGTTTCGTCGGCAAAATTCAGCGCGGCGACACGGCGCGTGCCTTCATTTGCAAACTCGATGCCGTTGAGCGGCGAGCCGAGCCGGATGGCCGCGCCGCCGTGCTGCAACAGGCGCAGCGCGGGATCGACGAAGGCGCTGCTCAGGCCATTGCGGGCGATCAGCGGACGGCACGCCGGGCCGCCCGCAGCCAGCGTCTCGCGCGCCAGCGCGGCGGCCAGTTCCGCCGTGGCCTCGCGCGGCTCGAGGTTCAAAAACACCCTGAACAGGGGTCGCAGCAGCCGGTCCCACAGCACGCCGTCGCAGCGCATGGTCTGCGCCAGGGTCCGGCCGGGTTTTGCGAGCAGTAACGGCATGAGCGACAGGTAGTCGCCCGGATTCGTATTCGGCACGCGGGCCGCCTGATCGAAAATCCACCACGGCAAGCGGCCTGGCGACAGCCGCACCGTCCAGCGCGCCCGGGTGGCGAGATCCATGAATGGATATTCCGGCTGATCCGGGCCGACCAGTTCATCGGCAGCACCGATTGCGCGCAGGTAATTCAGCGTCGCGGTGTAACCGGACAGCACCAGGTGATTGCCGCTGTCGATTGTGGTCCCAGGCGTGCGGTCGTAATAAGACCGGCAACGTCCACCTGCTTGCAGCGCCGCCTCGTGCAGCACGACCTGCGCGCCGCGCCGCTGCAATTGCACCGCAGCGGCCAGACCGGCGAGGCCTGCGCCGATCACGTGGACGAGCTTCAACATCAGAAAAATGCGTACCGGGCGACGATCCACAAGAGCCGCGCACGCGGCTTGCGGACTTTCGTGCGCGGCATGTCGAAGCCGCGTTCGACGGTGCGCTCCAGAAGAACGCGATAGACGCCGGACATGATGCGCGGCGCACGGACCTGGCCGCGCGGCACGGTATCCATGATCGCGTCGGCTTTGGCAAAGTGGTCGCGGGCACGTGCCACGAGCGGCGCGCAGACGCGCGGCAGCGACGGATCGTCCGCGATCGCCGTGGGCGTCGCCGTGGCGATGCCTTCGAGCGCCAGCAACTCGCGCGGCAGATAGCAGCGGTTCATCTCGGCGTCTTCGTCGATATCGCGCAGGATGTTGGTCAATTGCAGCGCGCGGCCGAGGTGATGCGCCAGCTCGCGGCCGGGCGCTTCCTGCATCCCGAATATCCTCACCGATAGACGCCCCGCCGCACTCGCGACGCGGTCGCAATACAGGTCGAGCGTGTCTTCGTCCGGTGCGCAGATGTCGGCAGCGGCGTCCATGGCCATGCCGTCGATCATGGCGTGGAAATCTTCGCGCTGCAGATGAAACGTATGAATGTGCCGCGTCAGCGCGCGCAGCGACGCGCGCGGCGCACCGGCGTAGCAGGCGTCGATGTCGGCGCGCCAGCGTTCGAGCCCCGCGGCGCGCTCCGCGCGCGGCAGATCGCTGTCGGCGATATCGTCGACAGCGCGGCAAAAAGCGTAGATCTGATACATTGCATCGCGCTGCGCGGCCGGCAGGATGCGCATCGCAAGATAGAACGAGCTGCCCGATGAGGCGGCAGCGGCGTCAGTCTCTGTATCGTCCACGACAAGATTGGAAACAGCCAAGACGATCTCCGCTGAGGGGCCCTCTGGAGGCGGTCATGAAATCATGCCTGCCCGCAGGGCAAGCCGCGCGCGCGGACACGCGCGTGTACGCCGGCAGGGATGCCGGAAACGGCGAAAAGTATAACAACCTTTGCGGGATAACGCAGTTTAGGGGAACAATCCGCGGCTAACGGTGCATTACCGATGGCGTTGGCCGGCCGGATCGCCCGCCCTGTCTCAGATGAACGCGACCGACCGGTTGCGTCCCTGACGCTTTGCGCTGTAGAGCGCGGCGTCGGCTTCGTTGATCAACACGTCGTAATTGGGGACACCGACGCGCGCCGCCGCCCCGCCCACACTGGCCGTCACCGGCACGCTGACGCCTTGCACGTCAACCGGCGTGTCGCCGATCGTATGACGGATCTTTTCAGCCACCAGCATGGCGTCGTCGAGCGGCGTGCACGGCAGCAGCAGCGCGAATTCCTCGCCGCCGAAGCGGCCAAAAGTATCCTGCAACCGCACCACCTGCGCGACCCGCTGTGCCATCTCGCGCAGCACGCTGTCGCCGACCACGTGGCCGAACTGGTCGTTGATCTTCTTGAAGTGGTCCAGATCGAACAGCAGCACCGACATGTCGCCGCCGTAACGCTGCCAGCGCGTGTATTCGTCGCGCAAGCGCACTTCGAAATAGCGGCGGTTGGCGATACCGGTCAGGCCGTCGCGGTCGGCGTATTCCTGCAGCTTCGCGACCGCTTCCTCACGCTCGCGTTGCACGATGCTCACGTGGGTCACGTCGGAGACGGTCACGCACACGGCCACCACTTCGCGATCCCGCGTCAGCGGCATGAACGTGCAGTCCTGCTGCATGAAATCGACGCCACCGGTAATCGGCCGGTCGTGGTCGAACTTGAACAGATACGGGCGCTGCTCCCACGAGCTGAATGCAAAACTGCCCAGCTGGAACACGCTTTCCAGCTTGCGGGTCAGCCAGACGCGCGGCAATTCGGGGAAATTGGCGAAAATCGATTTGCCGACCACCTGCTCGGCCGGCAAACCGCTGTGATCCTGCATGAAGCGATTCCACATCAGCACCTTCATCTCGCGATCGAGAACGAAAATACCAAAGCCGACGCGTTCGACGACCAGATCGCTCAACGAGGCAGGAGAAACGTTCATAGGCTGGACAACAGCGCGTCGAGCGCGTGATTCATATGGCGGATCGATTCTTCCGCCATGAGCATGACGAGATGGGCGCGGAAACTCTGATCTTCCAGCGTGAAGTTGACTTCGACGAGCAATGCCACTTCCCAGGCGAGCACGCCGGGCTGGAACACGTCGTCAAGCGACATCGACTCGCCGAGCAGCCCCGGCGGCGAAAACACCGGCGTGCGGCCCAGCTGGTCGAGAATGCAGGACACGCAAGCGCCCGTCAGCACATTGGCGACGTCGAACACCAGTTCCTGCTGGCTGATCTTTTCGTAGGCGGAGCGCGCGTACGGGTCGTTGACGAGCGCGCACAACTGCTCGATGCTGCCGCTGCGGCAGATCACCAGCGCCTCACCCTTGATGTCCGAGCGGAAACCCTGGCGCACCGCGCTCACGGTTTCCTGAATGCCGGTCATGTCACGCAGCGCCTGGGCAGCGTCGGCAATGGCGACCATCTGCACGCGCGGTACGGACAGTTCGATGAAGGCATCCAGCAGGCTCGCGAGACGCTTCGCGGCCTGACCCATCGCGAGGTTCGCGACCTCCTGCAGCGCGTCGCGCTGATCTTCGTTGAGGACTGGCTCAGACATACAACCCGTACTCCTTGAGGATGGGTAGTACCGCCTCGGGGGTGACGGGCTTGGCGATAAAGGCAATGGCCCCTAGCGTGCGCACGCGCTCCTGCGCCATGGGCTGCACGTCGGCGGACACGACAATCACGAACGTGTTCAGATCTTCGTGCTGCAAGGCCTCCAGCACCTGGTAGCCGGTCATATCCGGCATCGTCAGGTCGAGGAACATCACCGACGCCTTGCCTTCGCGGTACAGCTCGAGCGCTTCGCGCCCGTTCGATGCGTAGGTAACGTCGACATCCCAATCCGTCGGCAGCGCCTTTGTGAGCACCTTACGGGCAAGCAGCGAATCGTCGGCGATCACAATGGGCAATGACATGGCGGAGGGTCGTAAAACGGGATGGGCTCGTTCGTTGTTAACGGCAACTATCAGGAGTTCTTTAGCGGCTCAAGGACTGACTGCCGCAAAAAGCTGATGACGAGCCCGGCGCAACTGCAGCTTGCGAGAGGGCGAAATGGGCGCACGTTCGCGCGCGTGCGGCGGGCACGATGAGATGCGCATGAGCGCATGCTGGACAACGACGATGACCGGCATGTTCGAGCCCCCGTAGATGATCAGCGCAGCCGGTGGCTCCCATGGAGTCCAGCCTGCGGCGCGGGTTTCCGCGACCCCTTCCGTCACGCGTGAACGCGTTGTCTGGCTGGCCCTCGCGGCAAATGCGTCCGAACATGGCAGACGCGATTCTTATCATGGACGGGATTTTCGATTTAAACCGGCGAAAAGGCAACCCGCCAAATTGGATTTGACGGACAAAATCCGCTCATTCAATCTCTTTTACAAGAACAATTTAACCGGCATGGTCGGCAAAACCCGCTGCCTTTACTTTTGTGTACGTTTGCGCTTCCAGATTCGTCACTGTTTTGCAAAAAACTTCGACATTCCTTTGGCGGTCTATTGTTACCGATCCGATAGGCGCGTACGGCATTCCCTACTTCTCGTATCATGATGATCGTAAGTTCTTTCGTCCCAGCCGATCGAAACGGTATTAAAGATGACAACTGACCGGACCGACTCGCGCGAAGCCAACCGCTCCTCCGCTAACCGGCAGGACGGAGCGCTGTTCCCGGTGGTACCGGAGCAGAATTTCCAGGTCCGGCGCATCACGCTGATTGCCCTGCTGATTGCGGCGATCGTGCTGCCGTGCGTCTACGTCGCCGCCATGGCGTTCAGCGACTTCCGGGCGCGCGAAGCCGACGCCACCGATCTGACGCTGCGTACCGTACGCGTTGCCGAAGAACATGCGCTGAAGGTGTTCGACATGAATGAAGCGCTCGATGCGCGCGTTGTCGACCTGGTGCAAGGAC
The DNA here is from genome assembly GCF_036488795.1 of Paraburkholderia sp. GTDB lineage: Bacteria > Pseudomonadota > Gammaproteobacteria > Burkholderiales > Burkholderiaceae > Paraburkholderia. Next base: position 123,375 of record NZ_DASXHA010000101.1, on the reverse strand, counting down.
TTGACGACGACGGCATCCGGGCCCGCCAGGATGAGATTCACGCCAAACTGAGCACGATGGGCGGCGGCTATCCGCAGGTCGCGGCGGTCTCCATTTTCGGCCGGGACGGCACCCTGCTTGCCAGCAGCCGCTTTTACCCGGCACCGCCCATCTCGATTGTCGAGCGCGACGATTTCAGCGGCATCCGCGACGGCAAAGTGCTCGAACACGTCTCGAAGGTCATGGAAGGCCGGGTTGCCGATGAACGGGTGTTCAATACGGGCGTGCCGCGCCGCGCGGCCGACAGTTCATTCGCGGGGGTGGTGTCGGTGGCGCTGCGACCCGGTTATTTCGACGCGTTCTACCGCGAGTTGCTCGGCGGCAAAGACACGCCGATGACCATGAGCCTGACGCGCGCCGACGGCGCCGTGCTCGCCCAATACCCCGCCGAGCCGAACCAGCCCGCAGCGATCGCGGCGCATACGCCGCTTGGCAACGCCCTCGCCCAGGGGCAGCGTTTCGGTGTCGTCACGATGCACTCGGCGCTCGGCCACGACACCATGATCGTCGCGTACCGCCGGGTTGGCGCGTATCCGGTCTACGTGTCGTGCGGCTATCGGACGTCCGCGATCTGGGCGGCCTGGTATCGCCACCTGAGCGTGTTGATCCTCTCGCTGTTCACGCCGTCCATCGTGCTGTGGTGCGTGATCTGGCTGTCGCTGCGGCGGCTGGGCGCGGAAGAGGAAGCGTGGGAGCGCTGGCAGGCCGAGGCGTCGATGCGCCGTTCAATTGAATCCGCCTACCGCCAGTCGCGCAAGATGGAAGCCCTCGGCAACCTGGTGGGCAGCGTCGCGCACGACTTCAACAATCTGTTGATGATCATCTCGGCGAACGTGCAGATCGCCCGGCGACGCGGTGCGCCGGGGCTCGACCGCGAGTTGTCCGCAGTCGAACGGGCTCTCAAGAGCGGTCAGTCGTTGACCCGGCAGTTGCTCGGCGTGGCCCGCAAGCAGCCGTTGCGCAACGAAACACTCGTCGTCGAGCGCTGGCTGCCGGCCTGCCGCGAACTGCTGCGAGCGTCGCTGGGCGCGAAAATCTCGCTCGTGATGGACCTGGGCGTCAACGTCTGGCCGATGCGGGTCGACGTCGCCGAACTCGAACTTGCACTGATCAATCTCGCCGTCAACGCGCGCGACGCCATGCCCAATGGCGGCCGCTTCACGGTGCGGGCGGGCAACATCACGTTCCGTCACGAGGACGGTTTTCCGCTGACGGGCGATTTTGTACAGCTATCGCTTGAAGACACGGGCGTGGGCATGCCGCCGGACGTGCTCGCCCGGGCCTTCGAGCCGCTCTTCACGACCAAGCCGAAGGGCATGGGCACCGGCCTCGGTTTGCCGCAGGTGTTCGCCTTTTGCGAGCGCTCCGGCGGCCTCGCAGCGATCGACAGCGCGATTGGCGCCGGCACTTCAGTGCGGCTTTACCTGCCGCGGGCCGCCGCCGCACCGGAGCTCGAGCATCCCGACGAGCCGAAGAGCGCCGAGGAGGCTGCTCCGCTGCAAGGCCTGCGCATCCTGCTGGTCGAGGATAACGACGAAGTCGCGGCGGGCACCGAGGCTCTGCTGCAAATGATGGGCCACCAGGTCACCTGCGTCTTCAACGCCGACACTGCCCTGCGGCTCTTCGACGACGCCCACGCCAGGCAGGCCCGCACGGGCGAGCCTCTGCCGTTCGATCTGGTGCTGTCCGACATCCACATGCCAGGCACGGCGAACGGCATCGATCTGGCCGAAGCCGTCCAGGCCTTCGAAACCCGTCTTCCGGTGATTCTGGTCACGGGTTACGCCGAGGAGCTTGACCGTGCCCGTCACGTGGATGTGCGGGTGTTGTCGAAGCCCTTCGATATCGCGCTGCTCGACAAACTCCTGCAGGGGATCCAGCGCGATTTGAGCCAGGCGAGCGCGCATCCGGCGGAGTAACGGCGCGGGGGCTTCGGGCTTCGGGCTTCGGGCTTCGGGGTCCAGCGCGTTCAGCTTCTGATCCACGCCCCGACCGCCTTCCGCGAATTACCTGCCTTTGTAAAAAGCGCGCCGGGCGGCGGTCTTGGCGCGAACGCCCGCCCCCGCGCCATACGCTCTCGGCCCTTGCTGGCAGACGTTCGCCCCGGGCGCAAGCCGCGGCCAGTCCCGGCACGATCGTTGCGGCTTTCACGGGAAGGACGGCTCGCGCGCGTGCGCTGGGCCGCCCAGTCCAACGTCGGGAGACAGCCATGCGACATACCGTGATCGGTTTATTCGACACCTATACCCAGGCGGAAAGCGCGCGCGATACGCTCGTGCAAACCGGTTTCGCCTACGACACGATCGAGCTTCAAGCCAATCCCGAGCCGTCGGCCGCGGGCGCAGCGGACGCGGTGGAGCATGCCAGCGTGCTGGCGAATATCGAACGGTTCATTTCCAGTCTGTTTGCGAAGGAGCCTCGTGCGCCCGAGGCCCAGCGCTACGCGGATGCCGTGCGGCGCGGCGCCGTGCTGGTTTGCGTGAACGCGGCCAGCGAGTCGCACGCGGAGCTTGCAAGCAGCACGCTGTCGCGGCTCGGCGCAACGGATATCGGCGAGCGCCTGCCCGGCTGGCAAGCCGAGTTGGCCGACGCGGATACGCGTCGCGATCATTCAGTGCTCGACGAGCTTGGGATGAGTACGACCCCTTCTACGCCTGCCGCGCGCCGTGCCGCGGATGAGCCCATGCGGACCACGCCGACGCCACCTGCCGAGCCGCATCTCGAAGATCCACTGACGGCGCGGCCGCTGGGCGAAGCCGCCACCCTGAACACGATCGCGGCCGGGAGTGCGCCGGGGTTCGGCGCCGTGTTCACGCCCGTCGACGTCGCGCCGGCGGCAAGGCGGCCGGAACCGGTAGGCGAGACCATTCCGGACGAATTTCTCGAATACGAAGAGGATTTCCGCGGTCACTACGACGAACAGTACGCCAGCGAAAGCTCGCGTTATGAGGATTATGTGCCGGCCTACCGCTACGGCGCGTCGATTGCGCGCGACGTGCAGTATCGCGACCGCCCCTGGGACGACGTCGAGCCTGAAGCACGGCGTCATTGGGAAACCACCTCGCCGGACAAGGCCGATACCTGGGAACGCTTCAAGGTCGCAGTGCGGCACGGCTGGGAACGCGTGACGGGACATCATCACGTGTAATTCACGGTGCGGCGTCGATACGCAGGGCGCGGCTGCTTATTGGACGCCGCCGGTCGTGGTGCAATCTGGGTCGTTCCGTTCGTGGGCCGCTTTACTCAGGTCCCGTCACGATCGAAGGCAACCGCCGGAAATCCCGGCGGTATGCGGCAAAGGTTGCACAACGTTGGCGCCTGGAAATTAAGGGCATTACCGATCCGCGAAGCGTGTCCGGTGGATAACCGAACGCGCAACAGAGTTATCCACAATTTCACTGAATAACCTTGTGGATAACTGGGGGTTTTGCCTTTCCAGTCAAGCACGCCTCCGCTTTGAGACGAATTGAGGCAAACAGGCGTTCTCTTCAGAATTTCGGTGACCCGTTGAGCATAGCGCGTCCGGCGGTGCTGATGTGCAATGCGCCCCGTCCGGCACAACCGTGCAGGGCGTGGGCCGCGGCCTATGTTCATTTCATGGAGGATCCAGTAATGGCTCACATCCCTACACCCCCCGTCACGCCCGACTACGCAGGAAAATCGCATGATGAAGCGTTCGCCGCGCGCAAAAAGCAAAAACAGAGGTCCCAGGAGTCGCCCGGCGGCGAAATGGCAGTGGACGGAACGCAAGCGGACGCGCAGCATAGCTGCGGCGAACTGTCGGAGCACGGCAAGGACGTATGGCGCCGAGGAAGCGGAATGGATGGCGGCGGCATGGACGGCGGCGGCAAGCCGTAGAACAGCCCACTCAAATGCACTATAACAACGGAGGCTTTATGTCATACCGCCCAGATGCAGCGCGTCCCCTGCGGGACAGGCGCACGGAATTCGATCTCGCAGAACAGGCACGTGCGGAAAAACGCAAGCAGGACGACGCGCAGATCAATTCCAGCGCGGAAAAATGGCGCTATCGACCAGTGACGCCGACGGAAAAGGCGCCAGAATAGGCACTGATGAAGAGCAGTTAAGCGAAAAAGCCGCACAAACGTGCGGCTTTCTGTTGTCTTGGGCGATCCATGAATGGTCCCTCAGGGATATTCGCGCCAGAGGTCATTCCGGGACGGCGATGTCCCCGTCTACCAGTTGCAGTCCGTAGGTCAACGCGTAGTGCTCGGCGGCTTCGGCATTTTCAAAGAATGGCATGCCGGCGTGCCCCTGAAACGGGTAGATCACGCGGTTGTCGCTCAAGCGGATCACCTTGAGCGTCGGCACGCTGCCGCTCGAGGTCCGGCGCGACGACGCCACGACGCTATAGTTCGCCCGGCCCGTACGGTCCGAGCCGTCGTGTGACGCCTGGCGCCGGGTGGCGGTGGAGTTGGCCATCAGTGCGCGACTCACAGGCCTACAATCGATTGACCCGCGATCATGCCGTCGATGACGAGTTCGGCGTGGCTCGCCGAGGCCATCCGCGCGTCGCCTGTCGTGCCAAATGGTGCGCGGCTCGGCACGCGAAACACCCGGCTGGTCGTCACCGAGTCGTCAGTACCGCGCCGGCATATTTTCACGGCGGCGTCGAAGCCCGCATCGTAATGACGCGTACCGTTTGCGCCGCGGGGCTGATGCGGATAGACCAGGGGATAAATCTCAAGTCCGCGATAGCTTCTAATGATGTTGTTCATGGTGATCGTCTCCGGTAGGTGGCGTGTCGATGCGCGCAAAGACGGTCGCCATCCGTCAGGCAGGATGCGCGGCTACGCGAACTGACATGGAAGAAAGGATCCTGTTCGATCCGGGGAGCGCAGTGAGATGAAAATTTCGACTGGTCGGAGCAGATGCGCGAGAGATGCTCAGGTAGCTCTCAGGTGGCTTTCAGGCAGTTGACCCACTGTAGCACGTATGCCTGCCGGTCATGAGGTTCATTTCGGGATAGCGTTGAACCGGATCCGGGGTCGTTTGGCAGCGGAAAAAATGGACGCGGTCACGGCCGCCCATTTTCCAGGCGGCGTGCGCCACACTCGAAACGATGCCGAACACAATCAATCTTTAAACTTGTTGTCATAAAAGCGTCTGCCGGACGACTCAGTCCAATAAAGTCATCGTGTTCCGGCGGATCTATGCTGAATACCCGTTCTTGTCAGCAGGAACCTGCGAGAAAATGGGCGCCGCGCCATCCTTGGGCGTTAGAAAAACCATCCACTCATGAAGACGATCGATCTTGCAGAACACGCGCACGTGCGCGTCCATCCGGTGATGACATCGTTCGACGGCGCGGGCCGGAGGCCCACATGACTCAGTCCGCCAGAGCCTCGTCCGATGACCCGGTCTACCTGACGCAGCTGCGGCGCGACCTGCTACGCTTTGCGCGGTTGCAATTACGCGATGCCGCCGCAGCCGAGGATGCCGTCCAGGAAGCGCTCGCGGCGGCGTGGACACAGGCTGACCGGTTCGGCGGCCAATCGGAGCACAAAACCTGGGTGTTCGGCATCCTTCGTCACAAGCTGGTTGACACACTACGCGCCCGCAAACGCACCGTGAATCTGTCCGAGCTCGAATCCGAACTGGACGACGAGGCGCTGCTCGATCGCGAGCTGTTCAAGGACAACGGCCACTGGTCCAGCGAGTCCAAACCGCGTCCGTGGCCGACGCCGGAAACCGCGTTGCGCCAGCAGCAGTTCTGGCAACTGTTCGAAATGTGTCTGGATCATCTGCCGGAGCACATTGGACGGGTGTTCATGATGCGCGAGTTTCTCGATCTCGAGACCGAGGAGATCTGCAGCGAATTGCAAATGACCGCGAATCACTGCAGCGTCCTGATCTATCGTGCACGCCTGCGTCTGCGCACGTGCCTTACCGAGAAGGGCCTTTCCAGAGAGGATGCGAATGGGGAAATGTAAAAACATTACGCGTCTGCTGTCGGATGCGCTGGACCGTCCATTGAGCGCGGGCGAATGGATCGCAGTGGGTCTGCATCTGCCCACCTGCAGCGGTTGCCGCAACTATCGCAAGCACATCAGCCTTTTGCGTGCGGCGTCGCGTGAAGTCAGCGGTCTCGACAGGACACCGGAAACACCTTCGGACGATTGATTGCGCGTCGGCGTGGCTGGATTTACAGCTAGCGCTCGCGGGGCAGCGTCGCGCCGTATCGTTCGAGAAACGCCGCGTGCGCGGCTTCGTCGATCTGCACGGCATGTCGCGCCTCATTGGCCGGATGTTTCGCGAGCATGGCTTGCGGCCGGATAGGCCGATGTTCGAAGTTGCCGCCGCAATTCGGACACACATTCTGTAGGCGACTCAACGCGCAGGCCTCGCAAAAGGTGCATTCATAGCTGCAAATCATCGCCTCCGTGGCATCGGGCGGCAACAGCTTGCCGCATCCTTCGCAGGACGGTCTCAGTTCAAGCATCACGTGCTCCGTATCGGCTCGGGTTGAAGCAAGGCACACGCAACGGCGTGCCCTTGCAGATGGCCCAGTGTAAGAGACCACGGATGGCGGGCGCTGCCATTCAGGTATCAATCGCTGCCGCCCGCGAAGCTCCACGACATCAGGTCAGCACGCCCCATAACACGAGCGTGAGCGCGAGACCGACCACCGAGACGATAGTCTGCAAAATCGACCACACAAACACCGTCTGTTTGAGTTGCAGTCCGAAATATTCGCGCACCATCCAGAAACCTGCGTCGTTGACGTGGCAGAAGAACACGGAGCCGGCGCCGATCGCCAGCGCCATCAACGAATTGTGCGTCGGGCTCAGGCCCATGACGACCGGAGCGACGATCCCGGCCGTCGTCGTGGTGGCGACAGTGGCAGAACCTGTGGCCTGACGTAGTGCGACGGCGATCAGCCACGCCAGCAGAATCAGCGGCAGATGCGCGCCGACCGCGATCTTGCCGATGGTCGTGCTGATGCCGGCGATGACCAGTGTCTGCTTGAGTCCGCCGCCCGCACCAATGGTCAGCAGCAGCGCCGCGATGGGCGGCAGGCTCTTGCGCAGGATGGCGCCGACGCGATCGCGCGGCATTCCCCGCGACCAGCCCAACACAACGATCGCGAACAGCACCGTGAGGCCGAGGGCGATCAGCGGTTCACCGAGGAAGTTCAGCGCGTCGAACAGGAACGTTTCCGGCTTGAGCAGCAGCCTGGCGACCGTGCGGCCCAGCATCAGAATCACCGGCAGCAGGATCGTGATGAGCGAGATGGCGAACCCGGGCGGCTCACCTGTGTCGGCCTGCGCGGAAAACAGCTTGCCCATCTCTTCGGGTTCGACGACGTGCATCCGTTTGGACAACCAGATCCCGTAGAGCGGGCCGGCAAGAATCACAGCCGGAATCGCGACAATCAAACCCAGCCCGAGCGTCAGACCGAGATCGGCGTGCAATGCGCTGACGGCGATCAGCGGGCCCGGATGCGGCGGCAACAGCGCGTGCAGCGTGGTCATGCCGGCGAGCGCGGGAATCGCGATGCGCAGAATCGGTTGCTGCGAGCGGCGCGCCATCACGAAGATGATCGGCACCATCATCACGAGGCCGACTTCGAAGAAGAGCGGCAGACCGACGACGATCGCCACCAGCGCCATCATCCAGGGCAGCAAACGCGGCGTGGAATGATCGAGGATGGTCGACACGAGCCGATCCGCCGCGCCGGACTCGGCCATCAGCGCGCCAAGCATCGCGCCTAACGCGATGATGATGCCCACGTCGCCGAGCAGCGCGCCGGCCCCTTTGCTGAACGCCCCGGCCACCGCTTCGAGCGGCAGACCGGCTGCAAATCCCGCCGCGAACGTGCCGACCAGAATCGACAGGAACGGGGCGAGCTTCAGGGCGCTAATGAAAACGATGATCAGCGCGAGACCGAGCAGGCAGGAAAGGATGAGCTGGGTGTCGTGGGCCGACCACGGCGCGAGTGTTGACGTCAAATGCACGGTGTCCCTTGTTTGTCGATTGATTCAGCCGCGGTCTGGCGCGGATGTCGGCGATTGTAGCGGGGCGTGGGCGCCGCGGGCATTTGGGTCGGCGCGGGTGAGCATTGATGGTGGGATCGTTGCCGGCCTATTGCGGGCCTTTCGCAGGCCTTTCGCGCGACTTCTGCGCGACTCTTGCGCGACGCGTGATGGTTCGCAACGCGCGTCGACACTTGCGGGTCAGCCGTGGTCGGCTAGATTCAATCGAAGAGTGCCTTGACGTTCTCCGGCGGCCGGCCAATTACCGCTCGTCCGCCGCGCACGACGATCGGACGCTGCATCAGGATGGGATGCTTTTCGATTGCTTCGTATAACTGAGCGTCGGTCAGATTCGGGTTGTCCAGGCCGAGGTCCTGATAAACAGATTCCGTATCGCGCAGCATGTCGCGCACGGGACAGCCCAGCATTGCGTTCAACGCCTTCAATGCGGTTGCCGATAAAGGTTGCTGCAGGTATTCGATGATTTCGACGGGCTCGTCTGCAAGGTCGTAGCTGGTGGTGATCAGTTCGCATGCGCCGCGCGATTTGGAGCAGCGTGGGTTGTGGTAAATCGTGATCATGGTGGGGGGGGCGGCCCGGTGCGGAATGGGTGATGAGAGGACGAAGTTTAGCGTCGATGGATGGGGTTTGTGGGGTGGGCCCGGCCGCATGCGCAGTTGGAGGGCTTGGGTTCAGCTGGAGGGTTGGGTTCGGTTGGAGAGGTTGGGTTGAGCTGGAGGCTGGGTTCTTCGCTGCGGTAGATGAAATGAATACGTTTTGCTTGGGTTGATTCGCGCAATCGACCAAGCGCCGCGCTGATCGGGTCAGTTGTCACACGCTTCCTTAGCGGTTGAGGCCGGTGGGCTGGCCGTGGAGTTTGGTTTATGCGCATAAACCGCGGCGGGTCCGTGCTCTCGATGGAGCCGCTCAACGGCCGCTAAGCAGGCAGCCACCGTCTTGCGTCTCCAAGGACGAACATCTAGTCCCCTAGCCCCGACCCCACCACCAAATCTTTTGCGCATTGGGCTTGCACCGCTGTGATCTGGTTTATGCGCATAAACCGCGGCCGATTCGCGCTCTGCTGATGCGACTGCTCTCATGGCAAACCGTGGCTCGGCCCTCCTTATGGAACCAGACATTGCGATCGCCGCTTGCTTGCGGACCGAAACTCCGATCCAGGAGTCAGTGTTCCAAAGAACTCCCGGACACGTCATTCCCAAGTCGGTCGGTCGATCAACAACACAGTTGTGAACGGAACGGCCGTCGCCAGTGCGGTCTCCATCGACAATGCGCCACTGCGGAGCCGATCAACCTCAGCCGTCACTGGGTCCTCATCCTGTTTATGCGCATAAACCTTGGCCGAATGGCCTACTCCTCTCGTCTTTACGACAAAAAACATTGAAATACAAATTCATCAAGGTAAAATCCATCAGCGTCTAAAAAGAGAGGTGAAGATTGGCAGCTGAAATCATCGCGGTAACGCAACAGAAGGGCGGGGTCGGGAAAAGCACGATCGCGATGCACCTCGGCGCTGCCTTCCACGAAAGAGGCAAGCGAGTCCTCGTCGTCGATGCTGACGGGCAAAACACCCTGGTTCACTGGGCCGGCGCTTCGTCAGATAGCGAATCCGGTATCCCTTTTCCCGTCGTCAATCTCTCTGAATTCGGTGGCCAGATCCATCGCGAGATCAAGAAGTTCGTTGGGGACTACGACATCATCGTCGTCGATTGCCCGCCCTCCATTACCGAAAAAGTCTCTGGCGTCGTGCTGCTGGCGGCGACCGTTGCCATCATCCCGACGTCCTCGTCGCCGGCGGATTATTGGTCGAGCGTGGGCCTCGTCAAACTCGTCCAGCAAGCGCAAGTGATGAACGAGGATCTGCGCGCGGTCTTTCTGCTCAACAAGACTGAAGAGAAGCGGATGCTGACCCGCGAACTCAAGCGCGCCTTGGAAGAACTGGGCTTTCCGTTGCTCAAGACGCAGATTCCCACTCGAGAAGCCTACAAGCAGGCCATGGCACTAGGGCAAACCGTGCTGCAAATGAACGACCGCGGCGCCAAGCTTGCCGCCCTCGAAGTACGCGCATGCGCCGACGAAATCGCCGCGCTGCTCCCCTGAATTTATGCGCATAAAGGACACTGAATGAAACCCTCCCAATTCGCTAAAGGCTTTCAAGCACGTCCGGATACGACTAGCAGTGAAAAGCGGACCGCCCTCGACCGTCTGAACGCGATCGACGGTCTGGTCAAGAATGGGCCGAAGGCCGCTGAAATCACCGGTCGATCGCAGCCGCAAATTGATGCGCAGGCCGTTGCCGAGGCCGACCCAGCGGAGACACTGAACGAGTCCACGGCTTACCATGTATGGCGTCTTGAACATGGATACCGTCCGGGGCAGATCATCGAGCTTGCCTTGAAGGTGATCAAACCGAGTCCGTTTAATCCACGGCACTTCTATTTGAAGTCCTCGATTGCGGAACTGGCGGTCAATCTCGCCAAGCAAGGACAACAGCAGGCGATCCACGTGATCCCTGACTACGACAATCCGGGCAGCTATTTCGTCAGCGACGGAGGACGCCGGGTACGCGCGTTAAAGGAAGCGAACAAGGAGTCGGTCAAGGCGATCGTGATCGATCTGCCAATCGGCATTCAAAGCTACAAGCTGGGCTACGACCTGAACGTTCAGCGCGACTCGCAGACCGTTTTCGACAATGCTGTCGTCTGGAAACGGTTTCTCGACGACCGGCACTTCCAGAGTCAAAAGGAGCTGGCCGAACACCTTGGACTGGACGAGTCGACGGTCGCCGTCGCCCTATCGATTGCGAAGCTGCCCGAGGCGGTCATGCATGAGATGGTTGCAAGAACCGACCGATTCGGCTCGAACATGGCATATCAGGTCGGCCGATACCATGCCGCGCGCGGATCGGACGCCACGCTGCGCCTGATCAACAAGATTCTTTCTGATGACCTGAGCACACGCCAGGTGGCCGACATTGTGAAGGGCAGGGCGAGTGCACAGGAAAGCGCAAAGCCTGCCGGCCGCCAACGCTATGCGCAGCGACTCGAGATCAAGCTGGATGGCGTGTCCGTTGGCGATCTGAAGTCGTACGGTGACGATCGCATCGAACTCAGGTTGAAGGGACTGTCGAAGGACAAACGCGACGATATCCTTCGTCAGATCGAGCAGATTTTGCAGCAGAAGTAACGACCCTGTGTGGCGTCGAAACCCGACGCCGCACACGTCATTGAGCCAGTGCCAGAATCAGGCCGCGCGGGATTGGCTCAAGGTGAAGGCGAGCAAGTCGCCGTCAGTCGGCTCGCCCCACGTCTTACGTGCCAGCCAGTCGAAGAAAGCGGTCTCCGCGAGCTTCGAATCCAGCCCGCGCCGGCGCCAGTCGTCGCGCATATGCGTGCCCATCTCGGGCAATTCGTCCTCTTCAAACGATTGACGCGCGAGTTCGCGATCGGACTCGCCTTGCTCGTCGTAAAGCGCGCGGGCTTCCTTGCGGCGATACGCCGAGTACTCGCCAAGCAATCGCGCTTTGAGATCGTCCGCAGGCGCCGCGACGGCTGCCTTGGCGCCGCTCGCAGACGTGACCGATTCGACCGGCGGCGCGTAACCTTTCTTCAAGGCGTCCTTGAACAGCGCAGGCGCGCTGCGCACCGGCGGCAGCGACGTGCTGCGCATACGCTGCTCCGTCATCTGCAACGCGGCGCGGATGCGATTTTCCTCGCTGTCTGCGTAAAGCGTTTGCGCCTCCTTGAGCGGAATGCCGATCTTGACCATTCTGTCGACCAGCGTGCTGTCGAACACGTTCGGATGCTCGTCGAGCGCCAGCATGGGCTGCTTGCGCTCGGTCACGCGAAACTGAATTTCCGCGACCCGCCGCCCTTCGCGATGCTCGATCAGCTCGACAAAGATGTTCGTTACCGCGTTGACTTCGGCGATAGCCGGCCGCAAATAGTCGCGCTTGAAGTACTTGTACTCGCGCTTCGCCTCGTCACCGGCCTCGGTGTCGGGTGTGCCGGAGAGGATAGGGCGCCACCATTCCCACGACTCCCGCATTGTCAGATGACTCGGATTGGTCAGATAGCGCACGCAGATCTCATACAGTGCGAGGCCCGCGCTACTGCGCAACTGGCTCTGGAACTGCAGACTGAGCCGCGCGTACTGAACTGGATCAAGCAGCTTTTTCTTGATCTTGGGCGCAAACGAGAATTCGACCCAGACACGTCGCGTCGTCGGGTCTTCGAGAATTTCGGCGTCGGCAATCAGGGTTGAGATACCCCATTTTCGGCCGGGCTTCTGACTTGATGTGCCTGTGCTCCATTCGACCTGCACCGACACCATTCGCCGAAGGTGTTCCTTGACCAGCGCGGTGTCATTCGAATCGAATGCCGAGTTGGCGACAATGTCCGAGAGGAGCGCCCGGTAGGTATCGCCGGACTCGTCTGCCTGCTGTGCGACCGCAAGCAGCACATTGAACAGCTTACGGGTGAGGAGGGTGATCTTGCCGCTTTTCGGCTGAATCGCGATCGCCTCGACGGCTTTGCGCAATTCGGCGGAGCTCGGGCTCACCACATCAGTCTTCTTCGCGCGCTTCGTGGCCATGCGTCGGGTCGAGGAGGGATTTGGCGAGAGCATACCGGCTGTGGTGAAGCACGTCTATAGGGTGCATCTCACCATTCCCGGTGAAGTGAGTTTACGGATCACGACTCACCTCGATCGTCTCCTGAAAATCCTCACCTCAAGCGCTGCCGCGAGATTCCGGGGTTTCGTTGCGCCTCGCGCGATCGAGAAAATTGGCCCCATCCAGGGTCCGTCCTGAACGGGAGGATTTTGCTCCTGTATTGGCTCACCTAAAAGATCGTCGTAATTTTGCGACGTGATTTCCGCTGCGAGGACAGCACAGCAAACCAGACTCAACCGTCGGTCCGACCGTCAACCGAGATTGCCGATGACGCGGCAAGGGAGGGGCGTCCTCCCGGATCGGATCAATACCACGACCAGGAATGGGCGATCGGCACACGAGCCTCGCTCATCGATACCTAGAACCCTCTCAAGGTCCAGCGACGCTGCCCGCGCGATGCTTCGTGCGGGACATACCACGTCATCAATCGCGCCGTGCCAACGGCTCGGAAGGGATTTCAGTCATGCGACGGTTCATGCGAGCGTCAAGCACGAGACCCTCAGCTGCCGGAAACAACCTCATGTCACGCGGACGCAAGCGACTCGAATCGCTGCTCACCCACGAGCCCACGCCTCTGGTCTAACCGTACCCTCAGATCGAACCCCCGAAAAGTCTCACCTTGACGCTGGCTGGACCCGCGAAATTACGCGGTTCATGCCGGGCCACGCCAAAATTCACCGTCAGAACACTCCCGAAAAACCTCACCATTGGCGCAAACGGAGCGCCCTCATACGCTCGTTGAGTGACCTCAAGCGGCTCCCGAAAAGCCTCACCTATCCTCGCTACCAGGAAAATCCCCAATCATTTCCGTGACTTAGCAATAACACGTTATAGATCGCTTCAACTTCAGCGGTCCCGAAAACCCTCACCTTTGGAATGTCGCGGCGCCATGCGCTGCTCGATCTTGCGACAGCCGGGTGCCCCCGAATATCCTCACCTTTGGAAAATCCTCGACGCTCAATTCGTTCTCACCCATCAAGTCTGACAGGCCTTTTCCGGTAAGTAACCGCAAACTTTCTCCTGAATATCCTCACCTCAGAGGATTTTCCGCGGCACAAAGGCTCCCGAAAAACCTCACCTCAACGAGTGAAGGATGCTTTACGACCGAATTGGGTGATCAAAAATATCGCCTCCCGAATTCCCTCACCTTGGTACGCCAGGCCTCCTCTCGCGCCTACTTGAGCACCTCAGCAGCGGTGAAAGGGGGCGCAGAGCTCCCGCAAAGTCTCACCGTAGACGTTTCGCCGCTCAAAAAACGGGCATACCTGGCGCCTTGCCCCCGAAAAACCTCACCTTGGGGGCTCGTTTTCTCCCGCGTTGCCTCACCAAAGGCTTCCGACACCCCAAATCCGGGCCGAAAACACGGTGGATTGACCGTCCCGAAAGCGCTCACCCCAAGGTTTCCACACGCTCCGGGTATTTTTTACGTCCCGCGGGCCGCCAGGCTCCGTTTGGTCCCGCAAAATCTCACCTTTGCCCAAACCGCATTTTGTAAGCGACTCCTGAACCCGCTCACTGTACGTCCCGCAGCCCCTCACCCACGCCCCCGAACCCCATCACTCAACCATCCCGCAAGCCCTCACCACGATTCCCGTAAAGCTTCACCTGACTCCCCGGAAACCCTTGCCTGGTAAGGATCTGCCGTGGCGTTAACGTTTTTAACAAGGGTTCAAGGGTGTTTACTTTTATTACTCTCAAGAATTTCCACCCCGTGCGTCCTTCGGACAGCAGCACAACCCCAAGCGGGGCGTCATTCCGCTTCGTGAAACAGTGGCCAAAATCCGGGAAAAGATAGAAATCCGTTTTCAGACAAGGGCTTATAGACTATTCTTCGTTTTGTTTCACGGAAATCGCAATGAAACCCGATGGGACGTCGATTCCGGAGCACGTGGCGGGACCCTATCGCCCCCAAAGCGACCGTACCCTATAAAGTTGTAGCGAATACTACGTAAATTGTTATGATTCACGGAATCCCAGCAATATCGAGGTGTAAATGAATCTGGACGAAGAACGCCAGGCCATTCGGCAAGAACTCGACTCAATGCGCGAATCCGGCGCACGCCGGCAGGAATTGTCACTGCATGCCTGCAAGCGGCTATTTTTCGATCTGGGCATTCGTCCCTCGATGGCCGCGGTACGCGATCTCACGCAAACCGGCAGCGCCAGCGATATCCCCAAAGACATTGATACCTTCTGGGAACGCATTCGTAGCGCGTCGCGCGTTCGCGTGGGTGCCGGATCCATTCCAAAAGCTCTCGAAGATCGCGCCGGTGAACTCCTTGGGGCATTGTTCGAAGAAGCGCTTTCACATGCGCGTTCGTCGTTCGAAGGCGAACGCGAGGAAGCACAGACGCTGATTAGCGCCGCTGAGCGCGAAACCCGCGAAGCAGAAATCCGCCGGCAAGCATCCGAAGCCGCGATCAACCGCAGCGACGCCCGCGCCGACGCGGCGTGGGAGCGTGTTCGGACACTCGAAGCCGAACTGGCCATGGCCAGTTCGCAAGGAACAGTTCATCAGGAAGGTCTACAGGCTACGGTACGTAGACTCGACGCGGAAAACGAATCGCTGCGCAAACGTCTCGATACCGAACAGTCCACCAATGCGTCCTTGCGCGACAGGATCGATACCTTACATATCGAGATGCGTCAAAGTACCGAGCACTATGCGCAACAGATCAAGGATGCGGTCGCCGAAGCCGAGCGTCGCGTCAAACCCATGCTGGTCGAGCTCGATTCGCTACGCACGATGGCGGCGACCTACCAGTCCGGCGTTCGCGATGCAAGTCGCAAGGAATTCGACTTTATTCAGCAGATCGCGGCAGCCAAGGGGCGCGGCGACCGGTTGGACGCGCAGTTGCGCGAACAATCCGATGAACTGGACGCCCTTACCAAAGAGATCGCCACGTTGCGCGCGCAACACGGCATCGACCCCGTTCTCGCGCGCGTGCTATCGGAGCTGGCAAGCGCCGGCCGGTTGAGCGCCGACCAGATGGCGAGTATCGGTACACTCGCCGATGGTCACGTCGTATTGCCGCTGCGCTGCCCGAAATGCGAGGACGGTGAGCCTGAACTGTCCCAGGTCGATCATCGCTACGAACTGCAATGCCCGGAGTGCGAGCATTCATCCGGGCCCGGGCATTCCCGCCTCGAAGCGGTCACGCGATTTTTGGCGGTCAAAGCAGTGCCGGCAGCCGTCTAGCGGAATGCATCCCGTTATCCCGTGATCGAAAGAAGCCTAAAGGTGAGGAGATTCGGGACCAGAAAGGTGAGGCTTTTCGGGCCTCCCTTCACACTTTAGTTAACGTGGATCCGCGTCGGACGGCGCTACCGGCTCTCGGGGCGCGTCCGAATACTCCTCGCTGCTAGTGGGAATTTCCTCCGTTTCCGCCCAGCTTTTCCAGGACCGAAATAGCCGATTCGCGGAAACAGGTTGCATGAAGCCCAGCCACTGCCCAACCAGATCCGGGGCAACGCCGGTTTCAAAAAGATCCGCGGCAAAAGTGTTGCGCAGTGTCTGCGGGCTTGCACGTGATTCGCGGGAGCCTGCGAAGCCAGCGGCCTCGATCAATGCGTCGACGGACCGAAGCATGGTGGCCTTGTGCATGGGCCGCCCGGACGGCGAAGCCGGAAACACCAGGTTGCCGGCCAACTCGGAGGCCCGCCGGTCGGCAAGCCACGCATCCAGCACAGCAACAGCAAAGGGCGAGAGGCGCGTGCGTCGGGTCATTGCCGGATTCGGCGACTCGATCACCACCCAAGGTGAGCCGACGGCCACGCAACTAACCGTAAGTGTTCGGGCCTCACCGGTCTTCAGCCCACCCCCGAGGAACATGGCAATCAGCGCCCGGTCGCGGCGCTCCCGCCAGCGTTGCGCGGCAGACAAGCCGGTGACGGACGAGAACAGATGCGCGATGAGCAACCCCCGCTCGTGGCTGGTCAAAAACCCGGTCGGTTCATTGTCGCGCGCGTTGCGCCAGGCCGCTTCGCCGTCCTGCGCGATGAAGCGCGCCGGGTTGGTGGAGGCGAGTTCGATTTCGCGAACGTGGTCGAGGACCCGCTCGATCAGACGCAGATAGCGCACACGCTGAGGTTTGCGGGCATCGAGACCGGCGACGAAATCGGCGATCGTCCGGGTGTCGACCGTGATCAGCGTTTTGTGACGGATGCTGAGCCAATCAAGAAAGAGGCCCCATTGCGCCTGGTACACCTGTGCGGAGGAGCGGCGGAAATGCTGGCGGGATAGCCACGCATCGAAGGCAATTTGCGGATCGCGTCGCCAGTCTTCGCGTTCCTGATCGAACAGGTCAGTGGACGGAATGTGTCGGTCGGCGGAGCCGGACGAGTGGGGAGGGAGCATGGTCTATCTTTCCGTTAGTTGCGTCTGATTGTAGGTCGTACGCACGAAAGATGACAGCAAGCCGGGCGTGCGAGGCCCGTTCGCCGTCTCAAACACGATCGCAATCAGCCACCCCAGGCGCGCGGACGCCGCACGACCGGCCGCTGTCGGGGGGCGGCGCGTGCCGCATCACGCTGGGCTTCTTCATACACCGCGACGGCGAATGCGAACACCGCCGGCAGTGCATTCGACGCGCCGAAGTCGACTGGTTCGTCCGTCTCGGGATAAGGCAGCGCGGACGGACGTTGAAAGAGGCCAAGCATCAAGGCGTCGTGACGGCTGGCGAATCCCAGGTCCGCGAGTGCCTCCGCTTCGATGGCGTGCAAGAGCCGCCAGGTGAGCGGAACCTGCTGCACGATATAGCGCGCGGCGATGTTGCGGACGATGTGTTCCAGATCGCGCGCCGCTGTTTGATAGCGGCGCGCAGCCAGGCCGTGATCGGCATGGCCGGATGTTAGTTCGTTCATGTTCGGCTCCGGTCAATCTGCGTATACTGTACAAATATACAGTGGTCCGCGCAACCTCGGCCGAATGGCCACGCGTGCAAAAGGTGCGGCGCGCGCTCAGCCGTGAATCACCACGAGCAGCGCTTTGGCTTCGCTTTTGCCGGCATTGCGAATGGCGTGCGGTTCGTCGGCAACATAGCGTGCCGTGTCCGCCGCCTTCAACCGTCTGGTGGTGCCCGCCGCCTCAATTTCGATCGCCCCGTGCAGAACGGTCAAATGCTCACGCGTGCCTGGCTCGTGTGCATTCGACACCAGCGCCCCGCCCGCCTGCAGCGTCAGTTCGTACCACTCGAACTTCCCTGCCAGTTCAATCGGTCCCCACACCCGCAACTGATATTTGGCGTCGTGCCCGTTCAACGTGGGAATCTCGTGCGGTCCCGACACGGCGATGGCCTCCGGCGCCTTTTGCTGCGCGAACAGCGAATCGAGACTGACGCCCAGCGCGTTGGTCAGCCGCCAGGCAACCGCAATAGTCGGATTCGCCTTGTCGCGTTCGATTTCCGAGAGCATCGACTTCGACACGCCCGCTGCCCGTGACAGATCGTCGAGCGTCATTCTGCGCTCGCTGCGCAAGCGCTGAATCTGTTCGCCCACACGCGGCGGCGCAGCCACGCTCTGCGCTAGAGTAGGTGCTGCGCCTGCTGCCGCGCGGCGAGTGCCCGAACTTGCCATTTTCTGACCTATCGTTTAGAGTTGTTCGACATACCGAACATGAGTTCGGAAAATCGAAAATGTTCGATAAAACTGATAATCGACTATAGCAGGCCGCGGCAGCGCCGAACATGGCGGTTGCGCGGCCTCGTGCCCATTCAGGAGTCTGATGTATGCGTGAACCCTATCTCGCCCATCTGCGCAGCACGCTCGAACAGATCCGCGCCGACGGCTTTTACAAGACCGAGCGCGTGATCGCCAGCCCGCAATCGGCCGATGTAAAGCTTGCCAACGGCGCGGACGTATTGAACTTCTGCGCCAATAATTACCTGGGTCTGGCCGACGACGCGCGCCTGATCGCCGCCGCCAAAGACGGGCTGGAGCGCGACGGATTCGGCATGGCGTCGGTGCGTTTCATCTGCGGCACGCAAACGGTGCACAAGGAACTGGAGCAGGCCTTGGCCGCGTTCCTGCAAACCGACGACTGCATTCTGTATTCGAGCTGTTTCGACGCGAACGGCGGTCTGTTCGAAACGCTACTCGACGACAACGACGCCATCATCAGCGACGAACTGAATCACGCCAGCATCATCGACGGCGTGCGGCTGTCGAAGGCCAAGCGTTACCGCTACAAGAATAACGACCTTGCCGACCTCGAAGCGAAGCTGAAAGAGGCCGACGCCGCCGGCGCCCGCTTCAAGCTGATCGCGACGGACGGCGTGTTTTCAATGGACGGCATCATTGCCGATCTCGCCGGCATCTGTGATCTGGCCGACCGTTATGGCGCCCTGGTGATGGTCGACGATTCGCACGCCGTGGGTTTCATCGGCGAGCACGGACGCGGCACGCCGGAGCACTGCGGCGTGCTGTCGCGCGTCGACATCATCACCGGCACGCTCGGCAAGGCGCTGGGCGGCGCCTCCGGCGGTTACGTGGCCGCGCGCAAGGAAATCGTCGAACTGCTGCGCCAGCGCTCACGCCCGTACCTGTTCTCCAATACGCTGACGCCCAGCATCGCCGCAGCTTCGCTGAAGGTACTCGAACTGCTCGCGAGCAAGGAAGGCGCGGACCTGCGCGAGCGTGTGCGTGCCAACGGCGCACACTTCCGCAACAAGATGAGTGCGCTCGGATTCACGCTGGTGCCTGGCGAACATCCCATCATTCCGGTGATGCTCGGTGACGCGCAACTCGCCTCGCGCATGGCCGACGCGCTGCTGCAAGAAGGCGTCTACGTGATCGGCTTCTCGTTCCCGGTGGTGCCGAAGGGGCGCGCGCGCATTCGCACGCAGATGAGCGCGGCACATACGTCCGAACAGATCGACCGCGCGGTCGATGCATTCGCACGCGTCGGCCGTTCGCTCGGCGTCATTTGAACCTGGGGACGCACATGAAAGCATTGGCAAAACTCGAACGCGCTCCGGGCTTGACGCTCACCGACGTGAAGAAGCCCGAAGTCGGTCACAACGACGTGATGATCCGCATCAAACGCACGGCCATTTGCGGCACGGACATTCATATCTGGAAGTGGGACGACTGGGCACAAAAAACCATTCCCGTGCCGATGCATGTGGGTCACGAGTATGTCGGCGAGATCGTCGAAATGGGCCAGGAAGTACGCGGCTTTGCAATCGGCGACCGCGTCTCGGGTGAAGGGCACATCACCTGTGGTTTCTGCCGCAACTGTCGTGCGGGACGCCGGCATCTATGCCGCAACACCGTGGGCGTGGGCGTGAATCGTGAAGGCGCGTTTGCGGAGTATCTGGTCATCCCCGCTTTCAATGCGTTCAAGATTCCGCCTGAAATCTCCGATGACCTCGCGGCAATCTTCGATCCGTTCGGCAATGCGACGCACACGGCACTGTCGTTCAACCTGGTCGGCGAGGACGTGCTGATTACGGGCGCCGGCCCAATCGGCATCATGGCGGTGGCGATTGCGAAGCACGTCGGCGCGCGCAACGTGGTAATTACCGATGTCAACGACTACCGCCTCGAACTCGCGCGCAAGATGGGGGCGACCCGTGCGGTGAATATTTCGCGCGAATCGCTGCGCGACGTGATGGCCGATCTGCACATGACCGAAGGCTTCGACGTGGGCCTGGAAATGTCCGGCGTGCCAAGCGCGTTCACCAGCATGCTCGAAGCGATGAATCACGGCGGCAAGGTTGCGCTACTGGGCATTCCGCCTGCGCAAACGGCA
Organism: Paraburkholderia sp.; assembly: GCF_036488795.1. Taxonomy (GTDB): domain Bacteria; phylum Pseudomonadota; class Gammaproteobacteria; order Burkholderiales; family Burkholderiaceae; genus Paraburkholderia. The sequence goes on along the minus strand of NZ_DASXHA010000101.1, from coordinate 102,899 downwards.
ATCGACTGGAACCAGGTGATCTTCAAAGGTCTGGAAATCAAGGGCATTTACGGTCGCGAGATGTTCGAGACCTGGTACAAGATGGTCGCGATGTTGCAGAGCGGACTCGATCTGTCGCCCATCCTCACGCATCACTACAAGGTGGACGATTATCAGGAGGCTTTCGCCAAAATGCTCTCGGGCGAAAGCGGCAAGGTGATCCTCGACTGGACCACCTGATTTTCACCGGCCTTTCACGCTGACATTTTCGTCCGGTTACGAGCCGCAGCGCACCTTAGGTGCTTCAGGAGCCTGCGGCCGGCCGGTCGAATTCCGCCTGGATGCGCACGTGCACATCGTCGCCCACGGCGGGATACCACGTTCCCAAGCCGAACTTCGAGCGGCTGAAACTCCCCTCTGCAGAAAATCCCAAGGTGTCCTGCTTCGTCAGCGGATCGGGTCCATAGCCATTGAAGGTCACGTCGAGCGTCACCGGCTGCGTCACCCCGCGGATGGTCAGATTGCCGGTGAGCTTGCCGCGCGCGTTGCCGGTACGCTCGAAACCCGTACTGACGAAGCGGATCTGCGGATAGCGCGTCACCGCAAACATGTTGTCGCCTTTGACCATCTTGTCGAGCAACGGCACATTGGTGTCGACGCTCGCTGCGTCAATGTTCACCTCGACCGAACTCTTGTCCATGCCGCCCGCATTCCAGTTCAGTTGCGCGGTCGCGCGATCGAAGCGAATCGTGAAGCGCGAATACTTCAGATGGTCGACGTCGAAGATGATGCTCCAGTGATGCGGATCAAGCGTGTACTGCCCCACCGGCACCCGCGCTTCCGTCTGGCTGACGGAGTGCGTGACGACCTGTAGCGGCGTACAGGCGGCGGCTGCCGCAAGCACGGCAATGCATACCGTACGTGCAGCCACGCTTCGAATAGCGTGTTTGTTCATGACGTTCATCTCTGACCCTGATTGATTCCACTCCGCCCCACGATACCGCGAGCCGCGCATTCGTGCCGGCTGAGTGGACGCCAATTGGCACCTACAGGTGTTAACGCGCCAGATGCCGAAAAAATCCCGCCGAAGAAAATTTCTTGACGAAGGAGAATGATCGTTCTACCCTTCGTCCATGAATACGGATACCGAATCCTTGATCCCAGGCAGTGCTCGCGAACGGCTGCTGGCGGCGGCTGAAGCGTTGATTTACGCTGGTGGCATCCATGCGACCGGCGTGGATGCGATCGTCAAGCAATCCGGTACCGCGCGTAAAAGTTTCTACACGCACTTCGAGTCGAAGGACGCACTCGTCGCTGCGGCGCTCGAACGGCGCGACGAACGCTGGATGAAATGGTTCATCGAAGGCACGCTGCGGCGTGGCAAGAGCACGCGCACGCGGTTGCTCGGTATGTTCGACGTGTTGCGCGAGTGGTTCACGTCTGAAGATTTTCACGGCTGCGCGTTCCTCAATGCCGCCGGCGAGATTGCCGGCCCGGACGATCCGATCCGCGTCGTCGCGCGCGAGCACAAGGAGCGCTTGCTGGCGTTCGTGCGTACGCAGTGCGACGAGCACATGAGTGCGATTGACGCGGACAGCCGGCGCGCGGCGCGCCTCGCGCGTCAGTGGCTGATCTTGATAGACGGCGCAATCGGCGTGGCGCTGGTGAGCGGCGACGCCGATGCCGCCCTCGACGCACGCGCCGCAGCCGAACGATTGCTGGACACGGAATCCCCGACCACGCGCCCGCCATCCCGGCGGGCGTCCACCTGACCCAGGAGAGCAAGCATGACTGACCCCATCGAAACCCGTCCGCCCCTGCCACCCTTCACGCGCGAAACCGCCATCCAGAAAGTTCGCGGTGCTGAAGACGGCTGGAACACTCGCGATCCCGAACGCGTTTCGCTGGCCTATACGCCGCAAAGCGTATGGCGCAATCGTTCGGAGTTCGTGACGGGCCGCAAGGAGATCGTCGGCCTGCTCACCCGCAAATGGGCGAAAGAACTCGACTACCGTTTGATCAAAGAACTATGGGCGTTCACGGATAACCGGATCGCAGTGCGTTTCGCATACGAATGGCACGATGATTCGGGCCACTGGTATCGCTCGTACGGCAACGAAAATTGGGAGTTCGACGAGAATGGACTGATGGCGCACCGTCATGCGAGCATCAACGATCTGCCCATCAAGGAAGCGGACCGTCTCTATCACTGGCCGCTGGGCCGCCGCCCCGACGATCATCCTGGCCTGTCCGATCTGGGACTGTGAGCCTCGGTCGAAACTGAATTCGAGGCAGGCCGCCTCTGCATGCGGGCCTGCTTCGGCAATCACGGTGAGCATCGCAAGCGCCTTGCGCTTTTAGAAGGTGTTCACCGATCTGCCACTGCTTATCCGGTATTGTGCTGGCTGGACGGGAGGCTCGCGTTGCGTGCCCGTCCTTCCGAGCGCCACTTCAACATGGACGGTAGGTGTTGAGGTACAGTGCGCGTCGGACGATAACCCAAAATATAACCAGCACATTCATGACACCGGCGTTCGACCGGTGACGGAGCGGATATGCATTTGCGGCAGACCAGCACCATGATCCGGCGCGCGCTTGTGACGCTTGCCGCCAGTTTCGCGGCGATTTCCACCGCGCATGCCGCGGACTGGTGTAGCGGCGGCGTGTGGGCCGACGCGATGCTCGGCTCGTATCACATCGATCCGGACCCCGGCACCGACTTCGAACAGTTCAACCCAGGTCTGGGTGTGGAGTGCTGGCTCAACGGCCAGTGGGCTGTGACGGCGGGGGGCTTTCGCAATTCGCTGCGCCGTCCTTCCTATTATGGCGGTGGTGTATGGGCGCCGGAATTCGCGCATTGGGGCGTGATTCGGCTGGCCGCGATTGCCGGCATCATTTCCGGCTACAACTACGGCAACTGGGGCCTGGGCCGCAATCACACAGTCGGTCCGGTGGCCGCGCCGATCCTGATGTTCGAATACAAGCGCGTGGGCGCCAACATCATTGTGATCCCGCCGATTCCTTCGGACAATTTGCCGTTCACCCTTGGCTTTCAGGTGAAGTACAAGTTCTAAGGTGAGCGATTTCGGGAAGGTGAGGACTTCCAGGAGTGCGTGCAACAGGTGAGGACTTCCAGGGAGTCACGCGAAACCTGGAACTCCAAACCATTCGTGTATGCGTGAATGGTGAGGATTTCCAGGGAAACGCCGGACAAACCGCCGTGAGCGTTACCTGGCGGCGCACCGACCCGCGCAGCCGGCCCGCTCCGGCTCAGAATATCTTGCAGACCTCATGCAGCGTTTCCAGCCGCTTGACCGGATCCGCAACATACGGATTCGTCTCGTCCCATGCATAGCCTGCCAGGATCGCGCTGATCATGCGGCGAATCATCGTCGTCTGGCGCGGATAAAAAATGATGTCCTGGAGTTCGCCCGTGTACCACCGTTCGACGAATGCACGGAACGTGTCGATGCCTTTGCGCAATGGCGCATCGTAATCGGCCTGCCAGTCCACCGTCTCGCCGTTGAACTGACGTTCAAGCGTCTTCACGGCGAGATGCGCTGAACGCAGCGCAATGGTCACACCTGACGAAAACACCGGATCCAGAAACTCGCCGGCGTTGCCAAGCAGCGCGTAACCCGGACCGTGCAAGCGTTCGACATTGGCCGCATACCCGCCAATGTGGCGCACCGGCATCAAAAAAGGCGCCTCGCCAATCAGACGGGAGAGCGTCGGCTCCTGCTGGATCAACGCGCGCAGTTTCGACTCACGTTCGTGCTCCGGACAGTCCAGAAACGCCGCCTCGGCCACGCAGCCGACGGAAGAGCGGCCGCCTGCCAGCGGAATCATCCAGAACCACACGTCACGGCGTTCGGGATGGGTGGCGACGCAAATCTTGTTGCGGTCCGTCGCGTCGAGCGGCAGACCGTCGCGCACGTGGGTGAAGATTGCCGCCCGCGTGGGCATGCCGGTGGGTGCCTCGAGATGCAAAAGGCGCGGCAGCACGCGGCCGAACCCGCTTGCATCGAAGACGTAGCGGGCGTGTACCTGGTACGCCTCGCCATCCTCCGCGACCACCTCGAGAACCGGTGCGCTGCCGGTTTGCATGGCGCTCACCGTGTGTCCGAAACGCACGTCGGCGCCTTGCTCCGCGGCGCAGCGAATCAGCAGGTCGTCGAACACCGCGCGTTCCACCTGGTAAGTCGTGCCCCATCCGGGCGAATGCTTGTCACGAAAGTCGAAGGCCGACGATTTGTCCCGCCAGATGAATTGCGCGCCGTTTTTGTGCTGGAAGCCCGCTTCTACGACTGCCTTCAGCATGCCTGCCTCTTCGAGGTAGGCCATGCTTTGCGGCAGAAGGCTCTCGCCGATCGAAAAACGCGGAAAGTGCTGCCGCTCCAGCACGAGCACCGAACGGCCGGCCTTTCTGAGGAGCGCCGCGGCGACTGCGCCTGCCGGGCCTGCGCCGATGATCGCTACATCGACGCTATTGGTTCTCGCTGTAAGGGAGTTCAATCGGTCCTCTGACGGTTACATTTCATGGACTGCGCCGTAGTGGACACAGCGTCCTCACCATTGTGCTTGTCATTGTAACGATACCGGTTCAAACGAATCAGATCGGATGGGTTTGGCAAAACGTAAGCCGCGCCGGTCGCGCGAAGGTGAGAGGATACGGGATAGTGAGGATTTCCAGGCGTTCGCTACGGTGAGCCTTTTTAAAGGCAGAAAATCATGACTGCGGCGCAAAGGTGAGGTTATTCGGGAGCGTGCACATGACCGCCTATGGGTGATGTTCTACTCACGTGACGCGTTCACCTGTCGCGATGTGAGTGGTGATACACGGCGTGGCGCTGTGCATCACCCTGCAATCGGTGTTCGTCTCGTTGGCGCGGGGAAACGACGCGTGTTGCGCCCCGCCATCTGCCCATACCTGACACTGCCTGCGGAAACTCAAGCGCTTCAGTGACTTGCAGCGGTTGCCCTCAAGTTATTCACACCGTTGCAAACAGAATCTGTGGACAACTCCCGCCGGGCGCCGTCGGTCCCGGTGAACAAAAAAAGGGAATAAACGGTATATACTATTTACATCGTTTTTCACAAGGAGGCCACCATGGCAGCACCCAGCACCAAAAAGACAACCAGGAAATCCGCCGCGGCGCCCAAGGAGCTGAACGGCAGTGCAGAGGCCGTCGGCGCTGCCGTCAAAGCCCCAGCCGGCAAGGCTTCGAGCGCTGAAGCGGCCAAGCCGAAAGCGACCCGCGCGAAGCGCGCGACCCCGGTGAAAGCGGCGCCGGTCAGCATCGCCGTGGAGTCGAAGTCGAAGCGCGCGAAGAAGGAAAAGGTCGTCCGCGACAGTTTCACGATGCCGAAATCCGACTACGCGAAGCTCGCGGAACTGAAGCAGAAGTGTCTCGAAGCCGGCGTGGCCGTGAAGAAAAGCGAGCTGCTACGCGCCGGCTTGCTGCTGCTTGCGGCGGCGCCAGCGGACAAGCTGCTCGAGGTGATCGCCGCGGTCGAGACCGTCAAAACGGGCCGTCCCGCCAAGCCTGCGCAGCAGGAAGCGGCGCAATAAGTGGCGCAGAAAGCGGTGCACTAAGTGGCGCGGCGAGTGGGTGTTTTGCGCCCACGAGGCAGCGGGCGCCGCGCCGCCACCGTGCTGGTTTGAGCCCAGAAACGCCCTGGATGAACCCGAAAGGTGAGGGTTTTCGGGAGTGAGGGCGCAGTGATGTTTTTGTGTTCTCCGCGCTCACCTAGACGGGATGCAGCCCTGCGCGGTTCGACAGGTGAGGAAATTCGGGAGCCTTGCGCGCCGGCTGGGACACCCGTCAGGCCTGCTTTGCCCACTCCCGGATGTCGGCAACCGGGGTCTGTCCGAAGTCGTCGCTCAACGTGAAGTCGATCAACCGGGCGGCGCACTGTTCCGGAGACGTCAATTGGCCGCTGCGCTTGAGTTCTTCGAATCGCTCGCGCATCGGGAACTGTTCGACGCCGCTGCCGCGGATTTCCGCCTGCATATTGGTATCGACGACGCCTGGCGCCACGCTGCAGATGCGCAGCGCGCGGTTCGCGTCGAGCACGACGGCGCGCGCGTGATGGTCGAGCGCGGCTTTGGTCGCGCAATAGATGCTCCAGCCCGCGTACGCATTGCGAGCCGCGCCGCTCGAGATATGCACGATGCGCCGGTCGGTTGCCGTGCCGCTCGCCGCTGCCACGGCGCTCGCCAGCATCAACGGCGTGGCCACATTCAGGCCGACCGCCGTTGCGATCGCGCTCGCCTGCTGGCCTTCGATCGGGCCGATCGGCTGCACCGTCCCCGCGTTATTGAACAGCAACACGCTCTGCGCGCCGTCGACGAAACGGCTCAACGCGTCGCCCGCGATCCACTGCGCGACCCGCGACGGGTCGGCCAGGTCGAGTTCCACTTCCGCGAGCATCTGAGGAAAGCGCTGCGCCAGCGTGGCGTTGCGTGAGCGCGAGAGTGCCAATACCGCGATGTTGCGCGTCAGCAGTTGTTCGGCAAGTGCAGCGCCGAGGCCGCGTGTGTGGCCCGTGACGATGGCGCGTGTGATCTGTGAGGTCATGATGGTGGACGGTGGAGGCAAATACGGCTGCGTATTTTCTCATGATGCGCGGCCGGTCTGCAGCGGCCGGTTCCACAAAACGCTTAACGGCGGGCGCTCCGCTCAGGTTGAACGAAAGCGCTCGCGGTACTGCATTGGCGTGGCGCCGATACGCCGCGTGAAGACGATCCGCATACGATCAGCGGTACCGAATCCGCAGTCGTAAGCAATAGTCTTGAGCGCCGCCGCGCTACTCTCGAGCTGCTTGCGCGCCGCGTCGACCCGCGCGCGCTCGACGAATTCGTGCGGCGTGACATTGGTCTCCTGCACGAATACCCGGGCGAAATTGCGGGCGCTCATGCTCGCGACGTCGGCGAGCTGCTTCACCGTGAAGCTCTCGCCGATATGTTCCATGACGTATGCCTGGACCTTGGCGACCGGCGACGTTTCATCTGCGGGTGCGGTCAGGTACGGACTGAACTGGGACTGCCCGCCTTGCCGCTGTGCAAATACCACGAGGCGCTTCGCCACTGCGAGCGCGGTGCGCGGGCCATGGTCCTCGGCGACGAGCGCGAGCGACAGATCGATCCCCGCCGTCACCCCCGCCGACGTCACGAGCCGTTCGTCACGCAAATAGATCCGGTCGAAGTCGACCCGCGCTTTCGGAAATTGTGCGGCCAGTTGCCCGGCGTGTTGCCAGTGAGTCGTGACGCTGCGTTCGTCGAGCAAGCCCGCATGGCCGAGCGCGAAAGCGCCGGTGCAAATCGACCCGTAGCGCTTGCAATGCGCGGCAACCGTGGAGAGCCAGCTAGTCAGCGGGCCATCGGGGGCGCTGTCGGGCAAGGCGGGACCGCCGGCTACCAGCGCCAGGTCGAAATCGCGTCGCGCGTGTTCGAAGGTGTCGTCGGCAACCAGCGTCATGCCATTGGAGGCGCGCAATGCGCCCGGCTCGCCGCTCAGCAAGCTCACCTCGTAGTGTTCTTCGAGAGGCAGAAACTGGTTGGCTTCGGAAAAAACATCGACCGGTCCTGCGACATCGAGTGCCTGCACGCCAGGAAAGATTGCGACGGCGACGGTTGGCATTAAATGACCTCGTTGAAAACAGGCTTGACGCGGGAAGGACGCGCGAATCAGGTGGCGACGGCAGTAGACACGGCGCACCTGGCAGAGTTGAGCGGCTCACCGCAATTGCCTGCGCGCAGGCGCTGACCAATACTGGATGCCACCAACCCGACCTGGAGACACGCCATGGAACAGCATAGCAAACCCTCGAAGCGCGTCATTTCTGCGTTGCCGTCGCCCGTCGTTCAAGACGCGGTTTTGACGCGGCAGGAAAGCCTGCTGGACGAAGCGCTGATGGAAACCTTCCCGGCAAGCGACCCGATCTCGCCCAGCGTCGTCAACTGAATCCTGCCTGACCCCGGTGTGGATGCGCCCGTGGCCCGCTAAAGGCGCGGGCGCTTTCCATTGCATGAGCAAAAGGTGAGGATTTCCAGGCATTTGCATTTCAAGTCAAGCGCATCTTGCGAAGTCAGGACGCCCAGCCGTTGCGTTCCCGAATATCCTCACCTTTGCTGGGCCATTTACACCACCGCGCACGCGCTGCGGCATCAAAGGTGAGGTTTTTCGGGAGCTGGGTGGATGACGCTTCGTGGCGTCGGTTTTGAACCCGGGTTCACGACCCTCGACCATGTTGCGCGGCGATCTCTTGCAGATCGAGATCGTGTTCGAGGATGGTGAGGAGGTCATCGCCGATCATCCCCGATCGATGCATCTTCAACAGTTCCGTGCGCCCTGCGGCGACGGCGGCCAGCACGACGTCATAGTGAGCGATGCGTTCGTCGACGGGGAACTCGGATTCGAGCTGATGCGCTGCGGTGATCCGGGCGCGGTAGCTGTACTGTTCGAGCAGGCGCGGGTGGATGACGCTGCCGTCGGGGCCATGCACAAGCGGTTGAATCGCGGCAAGCTGCGCGGCTTCGAGACGGGCCCACGCCTGCGGCTCGCTCAGATGCTCCGCATCGCGTTCGGACGTGCCTCCTGGATTGACCCAACGGATCAGCGGACCGATCGTCGTGCCCTGGCCCAGCACGGTTACGAGGATCACTGCGAAGGCGGCAACCAGAATCAGGTCGCGGCCGGGCATTGCTTCGGGCAGTGACAGGGCAATCGCCAAGGTGACAACGCCGCGCATACCGGCCCAGCTCGTGATGGTGGCCGAGCGCCAGTCGGGCGATGCACTGTTGCGTCGAAGCAGCTTGCACAGTGCACCGCTGAGTGCCTCGACGCTGAATACCCACACGAAGCGCGACAGCACGACCGCGGCCAGAATCGCCGCCACTGCCGGCGTGTAGGCGATCAATGCGTCGCCGACGCCACCGAGCCGCATGATCACACCACGCAACGACAAGCCGATGAGGATGAACACCAGCGCTTCCATCAGGAAGATCACCACCTGCCAGAAGGCCAGACCGCGCGTACGCACGGCGGCGGAAAAGACCTCATGCTGGTACCAGCCGAGCATCATTCCGCAACTCACGGTGGCGATTACGCCGGAGACCTCGAGCATTTCACCGGCGATATAGCTGATCCATGCCGCGAGCACTGCCGCGGTGATCATCAGATACGCGTCGTCGAGCGCGCGCAACAGCATGACCACCAGGTAACCGATGATAGCCCCCACTGCGACGCCGCCGAGTGCGAGCATCGCAAAGCTCGCGACAGCGTGCTGCATGCTGAACGTGCCGGTCAGCGCCGCGGCGACAGCGAAGCGGAAGAGCACGAGGCCGGCCGCATCGTTCAGCAGGCTTTCGCCTTCGAGCAGCACCATGAGCCGGCGTGGCAGCGCGACACGTTCGAGCACGGCTTTGGCGGCGACGGCATCCGGAGGCGACACGACGGCACCCAGCGCAAAGCACGCGCCCCAAGGCAAGCCAGGCGCGATGTGATGCACGACGACGCCGACCACCAGCGTCGTAAACGCGACAGCGCCGATGGCGAGCAGCAGAATGCCGCCGAGATTGCGCTTGAACTCGGCCCAGACGGAGAAGTAGGCGCCGTCTTGCAGCAGCGGCGGCAGAAACACGACGAGCACCAGCGCAGGATCCAGCATGACGGGGGGCAAACCGGGCACGAAGGCCATCGCCGCGCCGCCGACCAGCAAAGCGGCGGCGGGCGGCAGGCGCAAGCGCTTCGCGATCAGCTGAAGAGCGATCATCGCGATCAGCGACAGCAGGATGAGTTTGAAGGCCGCTACGGAGGACATAGGCTGGGCTCGGCGAGTGCGTTTTGGGTGTACGAACTCGCTTTCTACCATACGGCCAGGGGAGGGCCGCGTGGCGTAGGGCCAGCGCGCTGCCAGGATGTGCATCTGAGGGCGATAGTCGTGCTGCGTCAAACACTTGGTATGGATGTGCGCATGTTGTCCACAGCCTTATGGACAAATTCTGGGGATAAGTAGCGGCCAGAGTGTCGCGCCGGGGCGGCAGCTTTTTGCGCGACCTTATCACCAGCGCATTTGCATCAACCTTCAGGGCGACTCGGGTCGCCCTTGCTGTTTGCAAGTTGCTTGTTCCACTGTGCCGCTGCATATGTCCATGTCCGATTTTCCTCATACGGAGATACGCGACTTCTTGGGAGCATTGTCAGAGGGCGGAGACATTGCTTTATCTCGACATACGATTCCGTACATTTAGGAGTACTCGTATAGGCGGCAGTATCAATTTCCTTAAAAGTGGTTGGACCATGAAAGGCAAAACCAACGATTAAAGGAGAACCATAAAAACGTGGAAACACCACAGCGCAGCGCGGCGTCTCATCCGCCTGTGCGCCACGTCCTCCCTGCTGTTGACCGCTGCTCATGCCAATGCTGCGGATTACAGCCAATGCATGCAGACGTATCAGAAGTCCCTTGGGGTTCCTGGGACCTGAACCTGCGCTATCCAGGTGGCTGGCACGTCACCCATGTCCAGGGGGGATGGCGACACGTACAACAGCATGAACTACTACAACTGTCCCAATGCGGCCGACTGGATTAATGATTACTGCGGCGGCGCGCCGGTTCCTCCTTCGCCGGAAGATACGTGCCCCGTAGCTGACCCGATATTGCCTGCAGAGGGCATTGTTACCCTCTCGGAAACCGACTTTGCGAGCGGCGACGCGCTACCACTTGTCTTTGGACGGACGTATCTTTCCAGGCCCTATGACACTACCCAGACCGCGATGGGCCGTAACTGGGTCAATAACTGGCAGCGAAGACTTGATCTGACAGCGCTCAAGGCGAGCACGCCGCAGATCGTTATTTATCGGGGCAACCAGCGACCGCTGACGTTTAAATGGAACGGTAAGGCATGGGACATGCTGGGCAACCGCGGCCTTACCCTGACGAAGGCTGACGACGGATATTTTTATCTGAAAGACACCTTACTGGGCACGACCGAAGCCTACTCGGTTAATACCGGCGGTCTCTATTCAGAAACGACTCGCACCGGCTCGCTTCGCAAGTTCCAGTTTGATCACCGGGGCCGGATGGTGACGGTCAACGAGTGGCAGGTCGACAACATAGGTCCGGACAGACTGAAAGTCGATCTCCAGTATGACGACAGCGATCGCGTCGTTGCCATGGTGAATCCTTTGGGCAACGCCACGCGGTATGCGTATGACGGCAAGGGGAATCTTGCTTCGGTAACCCATCCCGATGGCACCACGCGCCAGTATCTATACGAGGACGCTCGTTTTCCTCATGCACTGACGGGCGTAAAGGACGAAACCGGGTCGAAGACGGCAGCATGGAACTACGATGCGAACGCACGAGTGATTTCAGTCAGTCATCCCGACACGATGCGTAATGCATCAATGAGCTATGACCTGTCCGGAAAGACGACACTCAGCGACGCGCGCGGCACAAATACATATAGCTTCAGTTTTCCTGACGCGTGGCGCCCGGGCTCAGTCGCAACGCCGGACGGAACGATATCCCGCGCGTGGGATGCCGCAGGAAATCTGACGCAGAGGGCGACCCCCGACGGGGGCACGAAGTACACGTGGGATAGCGCCAACCGGCCAACAAAGGCGGTTGCGACCGTCGCTGGGAAAGCGACGGTAACGACGATTGCGTACAGCGATGCTAGCTCGCTGCAACCGCATCTGGTCGCTACGCCAGGTAAGGTGCGCGCATTTGTCTATGACGCGCAGGGTAACGTTACGGGCTTTGCCGAGCAGAAGACGACTGACCCGACGGGCGAACAGGGGCTCCAGGCGGCTGGGACGGGTGAACAGATGACGGTCAGCGCCCGGTACGATGGTGGGGGGCGTCTTCTGGCGGCGACGGTCATCCGGAATGGCACGAAGACTGAAGACTGGACCTACACCTACGACACAAGAGGCAACATCGCAACGACACAGGATGCCGTGTCGGGCTGGGCGATGCGAACACTCATTCGAGATGTCGCAAATCGCGCAACGGTTATGGCAGGCAACAGCGGTCAGGCCACCGTCAGTTACGACGCGCGCGGACGCGTGTCTCTTTTCAAGTATGACGAGAAAGCCGGCGCGGTCAACGGCGGAGTCGCTCGCACTCTGGTAGTACGTTATGGCTATGCTGCGAACGGCCCGGTATCGGCACGTGCTGCAACAGTAGCGACGAATGGTGGTGCTCCGCAGTCGATTAGCGACGCCGAACTCGGGGTGTGGCTGAGCAACTGGGAACTCGGTAACGATCCTGTTGCGCCGCCTGCGAATCTGGCAGGGCTTAAGTCCGACGCCGACGCGTTCGTTCCAAAAATCTGCGTTGAATGCTACATGGCGTGGAAAGCGAAGCTGCCCGGGAAGCTTTTCGGCGATGAACTGGGTGAACCACTTCCGCTGTGGAGCGAGTCTACGGAGCTGATGCTGGGCGATCAGGCGCAGGTCCCGTATCCTGTGCTTGTGCCGGACCTGACCGGTTCTGCGAAGAGGTCAACACTTTACAGTGCGTTCTTCGGAGCCAGTACTGGTGTTGGTGGCATCGTTAAATGTGCGAGCAATGGTGACAAGGAGTGGCGCGAGGCAGATTGTCATGTGAAGTATGAATCCGACATGCGTCTTTGCGCGTCTATTGCTTATCCCATGGGCGGCAAGCGGGGCGTCGCGCTGTGCAAACAGCAGGCATTCCTAGACTATCAAGAGTGCAGAGGGTATTAATGGCTATTGATCCACCCCGTTCCGTAGTTCTGAACTACGACCAGGACAGTCAGCGGCTGAATGTGCAGCTAGTTGAACCTGCCAGGCTGGCCCCGATTCTGGCTGGAAAATTTACGGTGCCAATCCTGCTGGATGACTTCGATTTCAGGCTTGACGACGAATTCGCGCGTCGGCTTGGCGTCGCAATGCTCAATGCGATTGCGCTGGGTCAGCCGGGGATCAGGCAATACATGACTGTCACGCAAGAGCCAATCGACAGACCTTCAGAGGAGTAAGTAACTGCCGTTCGGTGCGGTGAGCAAAGAACGTTCAATCGTTGTACCGAGATCACCAGGAACGAACTGGAGCCCGCTCTTCTCCGGGCTGTCTGCTGTCTGCGGCTTCGCAATAGTTCAGCACAATCGTCCAGCGCTTGCGCGAGCTTCGCGGCGCCGCAGTGTGCGGGGAAACACGAGGAAACGGATGTTCGAGAGCGCCCAGGAAGCGGAACGTTTCCCGCAGGTCGCCTGATAAGCCTTATGTGGCGGCCCGCAAATGACAGGGTGTTATTTATCCGCACCCTCATGAACCAAATGTGGGGATAAGTCTGGATGCCTTTGACGCGCGCCTCGAACCCTACCCCCCCAACCCACCCTCAACCGCCTCTTCCTGCGACTGCACCTGCAGCACCGCGTCGCGCTTGTCCAGCAAGTGCTGTCGCAGGATCGCGCTCAAACGCTTGCCGTCGTGCGCTTCGAGCGCCTCCAGCATTTCACCGTGATCGTGAATGGCGCGATCCCATTTGGGCGTCTGGAAGTTCGAGCGAAACCGCAAGGCCTGCAATCGTCGGTTCACCGAAATATACATCTGCCGCAACGCCGAGTTGCGCGCCGCTTCGTTGATCTTGTCGTGGATCGCCTGATTGCGGCTGTAGTAACCCGCCAGATCGTTTTGCGCGCGGCACGCGAGCATCGCGTAGTGCAGCGCCTTGATCTCGGCGAGTTCCACCGGCGTGATCCGCTCGGCCGCCAGTTCGCCTGAAAAGGCTTCGAGCCCGCTCATCAGTTCGAAGGTCTCGCGCAATTCCGCCTCGGACATCTTCGACACCGACGCGCCGCGATTCGGCCAGATCTCGATCAGACCTTCCGCTGCCAGCACCTTCAACGCCTCGCGCAGCGGCGTGCGCGAAATACCGAGCGTTTCGCACAACTCCCGCTCGTTCAGTTTCTTGCCCGGCTCCAGCACCCCTTCGACGATGAAGGTCCGAATGTGCTCGACCACAGTGTCGTGCAGACGCTGCCGCTCGACTTTCGGCATCAGCGGGGTCGCGGCGATGCCCACGTCAATATCCGAATTTTGCATACAAAGCCCTTAACTTACATTGAAAGCGATTTTATCGGAACCTGACCGAATAGTTAACAACACGGGTAAACACCTGTCCCATCTCATCATTTTTGACTTGGGGCGGTCACCGATCATCTGATATAGTTTTTTGCATGCAAAATTCAATCGGAGATCACCCATGCTCAAGTTAGATTTTCATCCCGCCGGCCGCCACTTCCTGCAGATCCCGGGGCCGAGCCCGGTTCCCGACCGCATTCTGCGTGCGATGAGCTATCCGACCATCGACCATCGCGGTCCGGAGTTCGCCGTGCTTGGCCTGAAGGTGCTTGAAGGCATCAAGAAAGTCTTCAAGACCCAACATCCGGTGGTGATTTATCCGGCCTCCGGGACGGGCGCATGGGAAGCCGCATTGTCGAACACGCTGAGCCCGGGCGACACCGTCCTGATGTACGAGACGGGGCACTTTGCGACCCTGTGGAAGAAGATGGCCGAAAGCCTTGGGCTGAAGCCGGAGTTTATCGGCCTGCCGGGCATCGAAGGATGGCGCCGCGGCGTACAGCCGCAGATGATCGAAGCGCGTCTGAAGGAAGACACGCAGCATGCCATCAAGGCGGTCTGCGTCGTCCACAACGAGACGTCCACGGGCGTCACCTCGGATATCGCCGCCGTGCGCCGCGCAATCGACGCAGCCGGCCACCCGGCGCTGCTGCTGGTCGACTCCATTTCGGGTCTCGCCTGCGCCGATTATCGCCATGACGAATGGGGCGTCGACGTCACCGTGTCCGGCTCGCAGAAGGGTTTGATGCTGCCGCCGGGCATCAGCTTCAACGCGGTGTCGCCGAAGGCCATTGCCGCCAGCAAGCAGGCGAAGCTGCCGCGCAGTTTCTGGGACTGGACCGACATCATCGAAATGAACAAGTCCGGCTACTGGCCGTACACGCCGAACACGAACCTGCTGTACGGCCTGTCGGAAGCGCTCGAGATGATTCTCGACGAAGGGCTCGACAACGTCTTCGCACGTCACGACCGCCTCGCCGAAGCGGCTCGCCGCGCGGTGCGCGCCTGGGGCCTCGAGATCCAGTGCGCCGATCCGGCCGTCTATAGCCCGGTGCTGACCGGCGTGATGATGCCCGAAGGCATCGACGCCGACGCGGTGCGCAAAACCATCTACGAACGCTTCGACATGTCGCTCGGCACGGGCCTCGGCAAGATGAGAGGCCGCATGTTCCGCATTGGTCACCTCGGCGACTGCAACGATCTCACATTGCTGGCCACGCTCGCCGGCTGCGAAATGGGTCTGCAACTGGCAGGCGTACCGCTTGCAGCGAGCGGCTTGCCGGCAGCAATGGAGTGGTTGACCGCGCAGGCGCACAAGGCTTCGCTGAAGGCGGCTGCGTAAGGAAATAATTAAAGAAGCCCTTAAGAAAAATAGGGGCGCAGACGTAAATGGGAGAAGGCAGGCCCTTCTCCCGACATGCTTCGCCAGGACGTAGGCAACCAACGACACGCTACGTCCGTGCAGTACATGCTTGGGGACTCACGACGCAGCGCGCTATCCGAGGCGCGCGGTCGACCAGCAACGGAGACAGACAATGAAGCGGTTCCGTGTGACCAGTGCGAGCAGTATTGTCCTAGTGATGCTCTGCATCATGTACTTCATCACCTACCTTGACCGGGTCAACGTCAGCACCGCAGCAGCGGGCTTCGGCAAGGAATTCCATCTCTCGCATACACAGGTCGGTCTGGTTTTCTCCGCGTTCGCGTACCCGTACCTGATCTTTCAGGTGATTGGCGGCTGGGTCAGCGACCGCTTCGGCGCGAAACGCACGCTGATTGCGTGCGGCGCCATCTGGGCGTTGGGTACCGTCCTCACCGGTTTCGCAGGCGGCCTCGTCTCGCTGCTAGGCGCACGTCTGCTGCTGGGTTTCGGCGAGGGCGCAACCTTTCCGGCGGCGACCGCCGCCATGGCGCGCTGGATCGCGAAGGAAAAGCGCGGCTTCGCGCAAGGCATCACGCATGCGGCTTCGCGCATCGGCAATGCCGTGGCGCCAGGCGTGATCGTGCTCGTGATGGCCACGTGGGGCTGGCGTGAATCGTTCTATATCTGCGGTGCGTTCAGCCTGCTGTGGGTCGTGGTGTGGGCGCTCACCTTCACCGAGCATCCGCAGGATCATCCGCGCATCACCGAAGACGAAATCGCCGTGCTGCCGCAACCGAAACCCAAGGGCGCGAAGGTGCCGTGGAAAGCGCTGTTTCGCCGCATGGCGCCGGTCACCGTGGTCTACTTCTGCTACGGCTGGACGCTGTGGCTGTTCCTGAGCTGGATTCCGCAATACTTCCTGCACAGCTATCACCTCGATCTGCAGAAGTCGGCCATCTTCGCCTCGACGGTGTTCTTTGCCGGCGTGCTCGGCGATACCCTCGGCGGCATCGTCACGGACAAGATCTACACGCGCACCGGCAGCCTCAAGCGTGCGCGCAGCTGGATGGTGTCGCTGTGCATGTTGTGCACGCTCGCCGTACTGGTGCCGCTGATGTTTGCGCACAACCTCTATGTGTCGATGGCGTGCCTGTCCGCCGGCTTCTTCTTTGCCGAAATGACGATTGGTCCGATGTGGGCCATTCCGATGGACATCGCCCCCGAATACTCCGGCACCGCGAGCGGCATGATGAACACCGGCTCGGCTCTGGCGGCGATCATTTCGCCGGTCGTCGGCGGCTTGCTGATCGACCGCTTCGGTAGCTGGGAATTGCCGTTCGTCGGCAGCATGCTGCTGATGGCGGTCGGTGTGGTGCTCGCCTTCCGCATGCAGCCGGAAAGCCGCTTCGAACTCCAGGCCACGCCGGACGCTCATCCTGTCACGGGCGTCAACGCGTGACCCGCGCATGCAGTTCGCTCCTCATCCGTTACTCCAGACAATGACCCGCAATACAGATACTTCGATATTGAGCCAACAGCTCGCCGCCGCGCGGCGCGATCAGCAGACGCTCGACAGCCTGACGCCGGAACTGACACCGGCCGACGCCGACGCCGCGTATGCGATCCAGCATGAGATCCTGCGCCTGTCGCGGGCGCGGATCGGCGGCTGGAAGATCGGCGCAAAGTCTCCGACCGGCGCCATTCAGGGCGCGCCGTTGCCCGCGGCGGATGTCTTTCCCGACGGCGTCAAGCTGCCGCACGCCGCCTATACGCCGCTCGGACTCGAGCTGGAGATCGCATTTCGCTTTGGCCGCCGCTTCGAGCCGGCGAGCGAGCCGTATAGCGAAGCCGAAGTGCTGGCGGGGATTGCATCGTTCGGAGCAGCTGTGGAAATCGTCGCGAGCCGCTACGCGGAATGGCCGAACGTCGACAAATTCGCGCAGCTCGCCGATCTGCAAAACAACGGCGCGCTGATCGTAGGCGAGTTCGCGCCGTATCAGGACGACTTTCCGTTTCTCGCGCCGTCGCTGCGTTTCAGTTTCGAAGGACGCGACGTGGTGCTGGCCAGCACGCCCAGCAACCCCGCGGGCGATCCGCGCCGCCTGCTGCCGTGGATCGTGAATCACTGCGCGGTCTATCACGGCCTCGCGGTCACCCCGGAAATGGTGATGACGACCGGTTCGTACACCGGCATGTTCTTTCCGCAAAGCGCAGGCACCGCGAGCGGACGCATCGAGGGGCTCGCCCCCATCAGCGTGACGCTTTTCTAGAGATTTCTTCGGGTTGCCGATATGTCGAACGCCGCTTCTCCCTTACTCGTCAAACCCATCCATCTGGTGCCGTCCACCGCGCGCCTGCTGACGCCGCTCGCTAACCGCCTGCGTGAGGCGCTGCGCGGCGACGTGCTGTTCGACGCGGCCAGCCGCGGCCGCTACGCGACGGACGCGTCGATCTATCAGATCACGCCGATCGGCGTCGTCGTGCCGCGCGATCAGGACGATCTGCGCATCGCGCTCGAACTGGCGCGCAGCGAGAAGGTGCCGTTGCTGGCACGCGGCGCGGGCACGAGCCAATGTGGGCAGACCGTGGGCGAAGCGCTGGTGATCGACACCAGCAAGTGGCTGAACAATATTGTCTCTTTCGATCCTGAAGCACGCACGGTGACGGTCGAGCCGGGCGTGGTGCTCGATCATCTGAATGCGTGGCTCAAGCCCCACGGCCTGTGGTTTCCGGTGGATGTGTCGACGGCCGCGCAATGCACGATTGGCGGGATGGCCGGCAACAACTCATGCGGCTCGCGCTCGATCGAATACGGCAACATGGTGCACAACGTCGAGGCCATCGACGCGATCCTCGCGGACGGCAGCGAAGCGCGCTTCGCCTCGCTGCGCGACGAGCCGCAAGGCAAGCGCCTGCAGGAGATCGTGGAAGGCGTGAAACGCATTGCCTTGCGCGAGCGCGATGAAATCGCTGCACGCGTGCCGAAGGTGCTGCGGCGCGTGGCGGGCTACAACATTGACGTGTTCGATTGCCAGAATCCGCGCGCGTATACCGATGACGGCATTGCAAACCTGTCGCATCTGCTGGTCGGCTCGGAAGGCACGCTGGCATTTAGCCGGCAGTTGACGCTCAAGCTTGCGCCGTTGCCCGCCCACAAGACGCTCGGCGTGGTCAACTTCCCGACCTTCTGGCAGGCGATGGATCTGACGCAGCACATCGTCAAGCTGCAGCCGGTGGCGGTGGAACTGGTCGACCGCACGATGATCGATCTGGCCATCAGCAATCCGGCGTTTCGTCCGGTCATCGAGAAGGCTCTGGTGGGACGTCCCGAAGCGATCCTGCTGGTGGAATTCGCCGGCGAGAATCGCGACGCGCAGGTTGCGTCGCTAAAGCAGCTGACCGAGCTGATGGCCGATCTGGGTCTGCCCGGTTCAGTCGTGCAGATGCCGGACGCAAACGAACAAAAGGCCTTGTGGGAAGTGCGCAAGGCGGGCCTCAACATCATGATGAGCATGAAGGGCGACGGCAAGCCGGTGTCCTTCATCGAAGATTGTGCGGTGCCGCTCGAACACCTCGCGGAATACACGAGCAAGCTGACCGAGGTGTTCCACCGCCACGGCACCGAAGGCACCTGGTATGCACACGCGAGCGTCGGCACGCTGCACGTGCGGCCGATTCTCGACATGCGCCGCGACGGCGCGGGCAAGATGCGCGCGATTGCCGAAGAAGCGGCGGCGCTGGTGCGGGAGTACAAGGGCGCTTATTCCGGCGAACACGGCGACGGCTTGTGCCGCGGCGAATGGGTGGCGTGGCAATACGGCCCGCGTCTGAATCAGGCGTTCAGCGAAATCAAAACGCTCTTCGATCCGGACAACCGCTTCAATCCGGACAAGATCGTGCGTCCACCGAAGATGGATGACGCGAGCAATTTCCGCTTTGCGCCAGGCTACAAGGAACGTGCGCTGCAGACCGCGCTGGACTGGTCGGCCTGGAACGTCACACGCGATCCGCTCACCGGACAGGAAACGCCGCCGGGCACGGGGCACGATCTTTCGGGTGGCCTCGCGAAGGCCGTCGAGATGTGCAACAACAACGGCCACTGCCGCAAGTTTGACGCGGGCACGATGTGCCCGAGCTATCGCGTGACGAAGGACGAACAGCATGTCACGCGGGGGCGCGCGAATACGTTGCGCCTGGCGATCTCGGGGCAGCTCGGCGAGGACGGACTGGCAAGCGACGACGTCAAGGAAACGCTCGACCTGTGCGTGTCGTGCAAGGGCTGTAAGCGCGATTGCCCCACCGGCGTCGATATGGCGAAGTTCAAGATCGAAGCTCGCGCGGCGCGGGTCAAACGCCATGGGGTGAGCTTGCGTGACAAGCTGGTAGCCTTCATGCCCCGCTATGCGCCGCTCGCGAGCAAGATGCCCGGCGTGATGGCATTGGCCGATAACGTACCGCTACTGTCGAGCTGGTTCAAACGCGCGGTGGGTTTTGCTCCGCAGCGGTCGCTGCCGCGTTTCAGGAAGTCGTTTCTGTCGGGCGTGGGCGGCGCGTCGAAGCCTCGCGCCAATGCACAGGGCGAAGTAAAAGAAGTCCTGCTGTTCGTCGATACGTTCAACAACAACATGGAGCCGGAGAACGCCCGCGCGGCGCATCAGGTGCTGGAGGCGGCCGGCTATACGGTGCACTTCAACACCCGCGAAGGCGAGCGGCCGGTGTGCTGTGGCCGCACATTCCTTGCGGCCGGACTGGTTGAAGAAGCGAAGCAGGAAGCGCGCCGCATGCTGGATACTTTCGCGCCGTTCGTTGCACGGGGCGTGCCGATTGTCGGGCTCGAGCCTTCGTGTTTGCTGTCGTTGCGTGACGAGTTTCTGCACTACGGTTTCGGCGCTGAAGCGCAGCAGCTTTCGAAGTCGGCGTTTTTGTTCGAAGAGTTTCTGGTGCGCGAGCAGAAGGCTGGACGTCTTGGCCTCGAACTCAAAGCGCTGCCGATGCCCAACGCGCTGGTGCATGGCCACTGCCATCAAAAAGCGTTCGATGCCTTCACGCCCGTGCAAACCGTGTTGAAGTGGATTCCGGAGCTGAAGGTATCGACGGTCGAGTCGTCGTGCTGCGGCATGGCGGGCAGCTTCGGCTACGAGGCCGAGCACTATGCGACGTCGCAAGCGATGGCGGAGTTGTCGTTACTGCCGGCCGTGCGCAAGCTGGACAGCGACACGGTGATGGTCGCCGACGGCACCAGCTGCAGGCATCAGATTCACGACGGGGCAGGCGTGGAAGCGATTCACGTGGCGCGGGTGCTGGCGCTGGCGCTGAAGTAGCGCCGCCGCGCGCCGACGCGTCAGGCAGCCTGCACTACTTGCCGGTACACCATCGGCGCCACGCCTACGGCCTCGCGAAAGCGATGGCTGAAGTGGCTCGCGTTGGCATAGCCGCACTGCGCCGCGACCTGCGCCAGCGGCAGCGAAGTGGTTCGCAGCAGCGCGCGAGCCCGTTCGATACGCTGCTGCGCGATCCATGCTGCCGGCGGCAAACCGAACGACATGCGGAACATGCGCGCCAGATGGTATTCCGACAGGCAGGCGAGGTCTGCCAGTTCGCCCAGCGTCAACGGCTGGCTTAGATGTTCGTCGATATAGTCACGCAAGCGCCGCCGCGTCGCCACCGTCAAGCCGCCCTTCAAGCCACCACCCGGCCGGCTCACGCCTTGCGATCGCAGCAGCAGGCTCAAGACTTCGTGCGCCGATTCATTGGCCCGCAAGAGGCCGTCGGCGTCTTCCCAGCTTTCGTCCATCAGCGTCTGGCACGCACTCGCGATGCGCGCGTCTTCGAAGTACGTGCGATCGGCCAGCGTCACCTCGCGCGGCTCGCGATCCAGTTCGCGCACAGCGCGCTGCGTGAAATGCTCCGGCAGAAAATACAGGTGCATGAAGTGCATCTGACCGCGCACCCACCAGCGTGATTCATGGTCGCCGGGCAATGCGCAGAGCCGCGTCGGCGCGCCGAAACGCCCCGGCAGTTTCTGCCGCTCGGTCCGGTATCCGCCATCCAGATAGCACGACAGCGTGTGATGGCCGGGCTGCTCATAGACGGTCTCGGCCTCCTCGGTCACGCGGGTCCATTCCGCCACCGCCAACTGGTCGCCGAGCCACGCAAAGCGCTCCAGTTTCGCGTTGGCGTCGCGCAGCGTGTGACACACCGATTGCAGGCCGAAGGGCGTGTCAGCGGGGTCGATCACGGCGGTGGTGGGGTTGGTGTTCACGACAGAAACCAGCGGCAAGTGGCATACGAATGGCTTCCAGTATAGAGCGTGCGCGTGAGCGGCCGGCCGCCACTGACGATATTTGCGCAATCCTGGACAAGTGCCGCCCATGCCGTGAGAGCACAGTGGCGTGAGCGAATCTGCGCATCTCTCTTCTGCAAATACTGGCCATGAATCTTCTGCTGTATATCTCGACCGTGCTGATCTGGGGCACCACCTGGATCGCGATCAAATGGCAACTCGGGGTTGTGCCGCCGCCTGTTTCGATTGCGTGGCGCTTCGGCCTGGCCGCGCTCGTGCTGTTTGCGCTACTGCGCATCATGCGCCGGCCCATCTGGCCGCCGCGTCATGCATGGCGGTTCCTGTTCGCACAAGGCCTGGCCCTGTTCTGCCTGAACTTTCTATGCTTTTACTACGCGGAGCAGGTCGTGCCGAGCGGTCTGGTCGCCGTGGTGTTTTCCACGGCGCCGTTGCTGAATTCGCTCAACGGCCGGCTGTTCATGGGCCGTCCGTTGCAGCCCACGGCGATCGCGGGCGCCATGCTGGGACTCGTCGGCATCGTCTGCCTGTTCGTTCAGCAAATGGCCGGCCACATCGGCGATCACGCCGAGTGGCTGGGCCTCGGCATCGCCTTTCTCGGGACCTTGTGCTTTTCGACGGGGAATCTGTTGTCGAGCCGCATGCAGTCGATGGGTCTGCACCCGTTCGTCACCAATAGCTGGGCGATGCTGATCGGCGCCAGCATTCTGACGCTCGGCAGCGCGGTCGCGGGCCTGTCCTTTGCTATCGAGCCAAACCTGCGTTATGTAGGCGCGCTCGCCTATCTGGCCGTGTTCGGCTCGGTGATCGGCTTTACCGCGTATCTGATGCTGGTGGGGCGGATCGGACCTGAACGCGCGGCATACTGCACGGTGCTGTTTCCGCTCGTGGCGCTGGCGGTATCGACCGTGTTCGAAGGGTACCAATGGTCCGCGCTGGCTGTCGTCGGCCTCGTGCTGGTCGTGGCCGGCAATCTGGTCGCCTTCAATCTGACGCGGCGCATCTTCATGCGGCGCGTGCGGGCGTCGTAAGTCACACACTGCCGCATGATGGCCCCCGCTTTGCAAGGCGGGCGGCCAGCGGCTCTAAAGGCGCCCTTCACACGTCTTCCCAACGGCCACAAACCGGCGCGCCGCCCACAGCGGGCCGTCCTCGAGGTGAGCTTATTCGGGAGCGAAATTCATGCCAATTCAGGCGCGCCATACCCAAAGGTGAGAAGGTTCGGGAGCAGTCGAGCCCGGCCGTCAGCGCGCAACCCGCCTCTGAAAATTCTTGCGCAATTTCATAAAAAATCCATGCGCGATGAATGAGTCAAATTAAATCTGTTTCTTTCTATATTTTTTATCCATTTATTTAATCAGGAAATATGCGAGGATAAAGATCACGTCGCAAGGAGCAGATTGTGAAATTCCCGTCCCGCCTGTTACCTCCCGGCCTGGTCACAGCCTTGCTGATTCTGGCTCTGCAAGGTGTCGGTTGCGATACCGTGTTCGCGCAATCCCAATTGAATTACGCAACCTCATGGATTGGTAATTCATTTGGATTTGGTGACGGTAAATGGATGCAGCAGGATATTCAGGCAATTAGCGTCGCGCCGAATGGCATCGTATATACCAACTCGCCGTGGGACGAAAGCGGCAGCGAGATCGCGGCCTATCAGGGCGGCAACAAGCTCGCCGTGGCGGGCAATACGCACGGCTGGGGCGCGGCCGGCGGCGACGCGGTGGCGGTGAACAGCACGTATCTGTACGCGGCGATGTCCATTGGCAATGAGAGCAACGCGCTGGTGGGCGCGGACTATCCGCCGCAGAACCAGACGTGGTACGGCCTGACCCGGCGCCTCTTGTCCAATATCGCGACGGGTGCGCCGTTTGCGAGCGGCATCGGCAATAGCGCGAACGCGACCAAAAACAGTTTCCTGCGCGTGAGCGCCGTCCCGAGCGGCGCCGATGCGGGCGTGCGCGGCATTGCCGCGACCGATGCCGAAGTCTACGTGGCCGACACCTACGGCAACCGCATCGTCGTCTATGACGCCGGGACCATGCGGCAGTTGCGCTCGTGGAGCGTGGCGTCGCCAGGCCGCATCGTGATCGATGCGGATACCACGCTGTGGGTCATCAGCGGCTTCGGGTCCACCGCGGGGCAAAGCGTTCTGCACTTTTCGAACACCGGCGCGGCGCTCGCGGGCACGCTTGCACTGCCGGCCGGGACGGTGCCCACCGCACTCGCACTCGCGCCGTCAGGACAACTGCTGGTCGCCGATAACGGACCCTCTCAGGAGATCCTCGTATTCAACAAGAGCACCTCGGGATTATCCGCGCTGGCAGGCACGCTCGGCACCCGCAACGGCATTTTCCACACGGTCAAGGGCACGCCCGGCAATTGGCGCTTCAATGGCATCACGGGTATCGGCTTCGACCAGAGCGGCAATCTCTATGTAGGGCAGAACGGCGAGGGACCGCGTCCGCCCGGTTCCGCATCGGTCGGCGAAGGCGCGGTGCTGGAGAGCTACGGTTTTGCGTCGCAGGCGCTCAACTGGCGGCTCTACGGCTTGCTGTTCGTGGATAGCGGCGCGTTCGATCCGGCTTCGCCCGGCAATGTCTACACGGGTTCGAAGCGCTTTACGATCGACTACAGCCAGTCCACCGGCAACGAATGGTCGTATGCAGCCTTTACGCTGGACCGCTTCGACTATCCGGATGACCCGGCTTTTCATCTGACGCGCGGCGTGCGCGGCGAGCCGATGATGCGGCGAATCAATGGCCAGCCGTTCCTCTTCGCGCTCGATCCCTACGCGCACTACCTCAGCGTGTATCGCTTCAATGCGTCGGAAGAAGAGATTGCGATTCCGTCGGGCTTGCTGGCGCAGAACCCCATTCCCGGAAACTGGCCTGCCGGGCAGCCAACCTACGGCGAATGGATGTGGCGCGACATGAACGGCGACGGCGTGGTGGACGCGAGCGAGATCACCGGGAATCCTTCGACCGGCAGCACCGTCGGCGACGGCTACTGGTGGGTCGACAGCCCCGGCAACGTCTGGCTGGCGACGCCCGTTAGCGGCATCCGCGAGTTGCCGTTGCAAGGTCTGGATCCGGTTGGCAACCCCATCTATCAGTACTCGACGGCGAAGACGTTTCCCATGCCTGCGCAGTTCACGCGTCTGGGGCGCCTCGTGTATGACGCGACGAACGATCGCATGTACGTGACGGGCTTCACGGCAGCGAATCCGTGGAATTCGACGCTCTGGAAAGAGGCCGGCCCGTTGCTCGCGCGTTACGACAACTGGAGCACGGGCTCGCCCACGCTGGTCTATACGATCGCGCTGCCGTGGAATACCCAGAGCAACCCGCAAGTGACGACAGTGGGCCTCGCCGTGGCCGGCAACTACATCTTCGTGGCGGAGCTCTATACGGACAGGATCGACGTGTACGACGTGCGATCCGGACAGGCGGTGGGTTATATGACGCCGGGGGCGAGTGTAGGCGGTACGAGCGGCTGGGTGGATGTGTATCTCGGCATCAGCGCGGTCGAGCGCGACAACGGCGAGTACGTCGTGCTGGTGGAAGACGACGCCCGTGCCAAGCTGCTGATGTACCGCTGGACGCCTTAGCCGCACGCGCGGCAGGCGGCGACGCAATGGCCGAATGGACGAATAGACGACCGATCGTGATCGGTATATAACAATATTGAAGATTCGTTCACCACTGCCATAACAGGAGAGACGGTCCATCATGACGCGCGACGTTTCGCAAAAGCAGGAAGCCGACGAGCAGGCGGGCGAACGGCCCGATCTCGAACACCTCGACGCGGCAATTTCTCACGTGGATCAACTGGTGACGTCGGGAGGCATTGCGTCAGGCGCTGCCAAGGGGTTGCTATATAGCCTGATTGAGACGCTCGGTACGCTGGTTGGCGATCCGGATCTGCCGGAGCATGCACGCTCGGGCTACGAGGGCTTGCTCGAAACGGCCCGTGAATTGCGGGTCAAGCTCGAACACTAGGCTGCACGAAAATGCGCGGCACGAAATTCGCCGTACGCCATGCGCCGGCACATTGGCCGGCGGATTTCACGCTTCCGCGGTTTCCTGCGCCGCCAGTGCTTCCAGCAATTCTGCGGGCGCCGCCGTGATTTGCACTTGCGGTGTGCCGTGCCAGTCCGCACAGCGCTGAAAGGCGCGCTTCAGATCTCCCGCGAGGCGCGCGCTGACCCGCACGCCCGGCTCCAGATGCACCGTCTTCAGTTCGAAGATGCCGCTCGTGCGGTGTGCTTTGGCATCGGCGCGTCCAATCAGCTTGCCGCGGCTCAGGATAGGCAGCACGAAGTAGCCGTATTTGCGCTTCGCCGCGGGCGTATAGCACTCGATCGCGTAGTCGAAATCGAACAGCGCCGCGGCCCGCTTGCGATCCCACACCACCGGATCGAACGGCGACAGCAAGGTCGTGACCGTGGAACTGAGCTTGCCGTTGCTGGCATCGTCGATCAACGGCGCAAAGTCGCGGTGCACGAACGTGTCCTGCTTCCAGCCATCCACGCGAACCGGCATCAGCTCGCCCTGGTCCGCGAGAGCGTGCAGTGCATCGACGTAGGGTTTGCGCGGCAGACGGTAGTAATCGGCGACCCAATCGGCGCGCGCCACTCCTAGCGCCTGGCAGGTGCGCCGCAGGACTTGTTGGGCGACCGCATCCGCCGGCTGCAGATCGCGCGCGTCGTCCCAGCCCGGCAGCACGCGCTCGGTCAGATCGTAGACACGGTGAAAATTGCGCCGCTCGGCCACCATCAACTGACCGATCGCGAACAGCACTTCGAGGTGCCGCTTCTCCGGCTTCCAGTCCCACCAGCCATTGCTTTTGCCTGCTTCGCGCGCGAAGTCCGCCGAGCGCACCGGACCGGTCACGCGAATATGTTCGAGCAGAAGTTCGATTTCCTTGCGATATTTCTTGTGCCACTCGGCTGCGTATTTCCAGCCCATGCCGCTGGGATCCAGCATGCGGTGACGCAGCAGGCCGTAGTCTTCAATCGGCACGAAACACGCTTCGTGCGACCAGTATTCGAAGAGTTTGCCTTCGGCGAGATGCTCGTCGAGCCACCCCGGCGTGTACGAACCGAGGCGGCTGAACAGGACGAGGTAAGGGCTGCGCGCGACGACGTGAATCGTGTCGATCTGCAATTGCGCCATGCGGCGAATCGTGTCGAGTACGTCGGCTTTGGTGGCCCTGCGGCGCGGCGGTATCAACAGACCTTGCGCGGCCAGATGCAAGGTGCGGGCGGCAGCGAGCGGGAGAATCTGCACGCTTGCGTTCACGCGCCAAGTGCCATGGCTTCTCCCTCGGTCACCGCCAGCAACTGATGGATCTGCGACACGACTGCCGCGCCTTCGCCCACCGCTGCTGCCACCCGTTTGGTCGATCCGGCGCGCGCATCGCCAATGGCGAACACGCCGTCTACCGTGGTGCCGAGATCACAGGTGGAGTTGCCGCCGCTCAAACCGGTCACGACGAAGCCCTTGGCATCGAGCCGGACGCCGCAAGTGCGCAGCCAGTCGGTGTTCGGATCCGCGCCGGTGAAGAGAAACAGATGCCGCGACTCGAAACGGTCGGTGCCGTCCGCCAGCGGCTGTTTCAGCACGACCGTCGAAAGGCCCGACTCATCCGCTTCCAGCTGCCCGATTTCCGAGCGCGGATGGACGAAGACATTCGGCAGCGAGCGGATGCGGTCGATCAGATAGCGCGACATGGTCGCCTCGAAGCCGCTCCGGCGAATCAGCACATGCACCTTGGCGGCGTGCGACGCGAGATAGACGATGGCCTGTCCTGCCGAATTGCCGCCGCCCACCAGCACGATCTCTTCGCGCTTGCAGAGCTTCGCTTCAACCGGCGATGCCCAGTAGTAGACGCCGCGTCCGTCGAAGCGTTCGAGACCCTCGATTTCCGGCCGCCGGTAAACGGCGCCGCTTGCAATCACGATGGTGCGCGCCTTCACGCTGCCGCCGCATTTGAGTTCCAGCCGGTGCGGCGCCTCCGCGCAGTGCAGGGCTTTGACCTTGACCGGAATGGCGACGTGCGCGCCGAATTTCTGCGCCTGCACGAAAGCGCGCCCGGCGAGCGCCTGACCGGAGATGCCGGTCGGAAAGCCAAGATAGTTTTCGATGCGCGAGCTGGCGCCGGCCTGGCCGCCGGGTGCACGGCTGTCGAGCACGATCACCGAAAGACCTTCCGAGGCGGCATACACAGCCGTAGCGAGCCCTGCCGGACCCGCCCCGACGATGGCGACGTCGTAGATCAACGAGGCATCCAGCTCGGGCAGCATGCCGAGACACGTGGCGAGCTCAGGGTCGCTCGGATGACGCAGCACCGAACCGTCCGGGCAGATCACGAGCGGCATGTCTTCAGGCTGCGCGCCGAACTGTTCGATCAGTTGCAGCGCGTCGTCGGCGCGCTCGTCGATGACCGAGTGTGGATGCCCGTTGCGCGCGAGGAAACCCTGCAGCGACACGAGCCGCGAGTCGTTGCTTTTGCCGAGCAGGATCGGGCCGCCCGCGCCCTTTTCGATCAGCGAGACGCGTCGCAGGATCAGCGCGCGCATGATGCGCTCGCCAAGCTCGGCTTCCGCGACGATCAGCGCACGCAGCCGTGCCGGCGGAATCAGCAAGGCATCGACCGGTTCCAGCGCAATACCGGTGACGAGCGCGGGCCGTCCCGACAGCTGGCCCACTTCGGCAAGGAAGTTATGTGGCCCGTGTTCGACGACCACATGCTCGCGTCCCAGACCGTCGCGCTGAAAGATCTTGACGCGTCCCGACAGCGTGACAAACATGCCCGGGCCGACCCGGCCAGTCTCGAACAGCAGTTCGCCTGATTCCCAGTGATACACCTCGCCGAATTTGCGCAGGCGCCTGATTTCTTCACACGTAAGCTCGGGGAACATCTGATGACGTCGCGTTGCGAGCGAAGAAAACGGGGCATCGGCAACGATAGCTTGCTGTCCTTCGGCTTCCTGAATCGCAACCATCAATCAGCTCCTTCTGTGACGTTGTGCAGCGTTTTGATCTTGCAGGAGAGCGACCCCTGACCAGTGCTCTGGCCGGGACCGCGAAGCGGAGCGCGAATCGGGTCAGGCAGCGTCACACCGCCGGCGCAATGCCGGCGTGCACTTCCGGCGCCGGCTCTTCCTCGAGCGGCTCGAGTTGACGCCCCGCGTCGCGCCACGCGTCGAGGCCGCCGCGTAGCGGCAGCACGTCGGTGAAACCGGCTTCGTTCAGTTGCTTGGCCATCCACGCGGCGGAAATCTCGTTCGGGCACGAACAGTAAATCACCAGCTTCTGCTCGGGCGGGTACTTGGCGACGATCTCGTTGAGTTGCCGTTCGTCCGCGAACAGCGACCCTGGGATGACAAACGGATCGAGCTTGCGCTTTTCGCGCGAACGGATGTCGAACAGCACCGGTGCGCTGCCAGCCGTCATCAGCGAGTACAGCTCGTCCACGTCCATGCGTGCGGTCGCGAGCTTGTTGATGAGCTGACGACGCCGGATCCAGCGGTATGTTGCGTAAAGCAGCAGCAACGCGACGATCACCACCATCGCCATTTTGCCCAGGCGGCCCGCGCCTGCGAGCAGCATGTCGATCTGCGCCGCGAACATTGCGCCGATGATGAGACCCGTGCCCGACCATAGCGCCGCGCCCACACCGTCGTAGGTCAGAAACAGGCGATACGGCGTGCCCATGGCGCCGGCCATCGGGATGGAGACGATCGACAGGCCCGGCACGAACTTGGCGACGGCGAGCACGCGCACGCCCCACCGTCCGAAAAAGCGTTCGGTTTTCTTCACGCAGGTATCGCGCGAAAGCGACAGCCGGCATAACGTCTTCAACGTGTTGCCGCCGTAGATGCGGCCGGCGAGATACCACGCGCTGTCGCCGATCAGCGTAGCGAAAATGGCGAGAATCAGCACCGACGCGAGCTGCGTGCCGACCGTGGCCGGATGCGTAGCCGCCATGGCTCCGAACAGGACAAGCGCAGGCATCGCGGGCACGGGCAGCCCAAGCGATGCGGCAAGCACATTGGCAAAGACGAGTGCAGGCCCGTACTGCTCCACGAGGTCATGTAGCATCGGCTTACTTCCGCAACCGTTTCCGGCGGGAAGCGAAGAGGTGATTCAACGATTATGGGCGCATTTTCCAGACGCGCAAGCGGCTGAAAATGTGCTGTCCGAACGAAGCGGGATAAGCGTACCGGGACTGGCGTGACGTGCGATGAAGAGGAATTCGCTGGACGTCCGCCGAGCCCATGCATTGCTCTGATTGATGATACACCGGCGGACGGTAAGCGGTATGTAACGTGCCACTGCCGTGAAAGGGTTACTGGCGATGGTTGTGCTGTTCGCCTGGCAGTTCGGCGCCGTGCGCGCGAATGGCCGCAATCAGTTCGGCCGGCGTGATTTCATAACGCACTTCGCGGTGAATGCCCGGCTTGCGCTCGTCGACTTCGATCAGAAGAATACCCTTGCCGTCTTCTGTCGATTCGAGGCGCAGCGAGCGAAGTTCGCGCGCCGTTGCGTCGTCGTATTCGGTGAGCAGGGCCATTGACCCGGAAGACCCGGTAGTGCGCATCGAAGTTGTCCTCTTCCGTTGTTGATCGAACCATTGTACGGGCAGCTTTGCGCGCCGTGTGTCGCGCGCGGCTGATACCGCGTTGTCTGCCACGAACCGCCGAAAGGCGCGCCACGCGGTGTTATGCGCGGTGCGACCAGATTACGTCAGCCAGTTTAACGCGACTCTTCGCGAGAACGGATGCATTTTTCGTGCCCCGCTCAGGTGCAATGCTTTCGCCTGATTGTCACGGTTCTGACGCGTGCGGCGGTTAGGTGCCGGTCGCGTGCCACGTAACCCGTCTCGTGCTGCACGCGCTGCGCAGCGCCTCGATACTCATGTCCGAATCCGGCCAGCCGTGCAGGCGCGGATGCGCTACATTGAGGCCATGAATCTCGATCGTGAAGCCTGTTATGAGGCGGTGCTCGCACGTGACCGGCGCTTCGACGGCTGGTTTTTTGTCGCGGTGACGTCGACAGGTATTTATTGCCGCCCGGTGTGTCCGGTGCGCGCGCCGAAGCTCACCAATTGCCAGTTTTTTCCGAACGCGGCTTCGGCGGAGCACGCGGGCTTTCGGCCGTGTCTGCGCTGCCGCCCGGAACTGGCGCCGGGTCATGGCTTGCTCGACGTGTCGCCGCGCCTCGCGCAGGCCGCCGCTGCGCTGATCGACGGCGGCTTTCTCAATGAAGCGAATCTGACCGCGCTGGCCGCGCGGGTCGGCGTGAGCACGCGGCATTTGCGGCGCATCTTCGAAGCGGAATTCGGCGTGTCGCCGATCGACTACGCGCAGACACAGCGGCTTCTGTTGGCCAAGCGGCTGCTCACCGACACGGCGATGTCCGCGGCGCAGATCGCGTTGACGGCGGGCTTCGGCAGCGTGCGCCGTTTCAACGATCTGTTCAGCCGCCGTTACGGCTTCAGTCCGGCGCGCCTGCGCAAGCACAGGCGGGACGCGCTGACGGATCACACGCTCGTCTTCGAACTGGGCTACCGGCCGCCGTTCGCATGGGAGGCATTGCTGGATTGCCTCACCGATCACGCCGTCGAAGGCGTCGAGCGTATTGCGGGCCGAGCCTATGTGCGAGCCGTGGACATCTGGCACGACGGCAAGCACGTCACTGGCTGGCTGCAAGTGGAAAACCTTCCGGCCCGGCACGCGCTGCGGGTCACGTTGTCGGCCTCCTTGAGCGCGGTGTTACCGCAATTGCTGGCGCGAGTACGGCATTTCTTCGATCTCGATTGCCGCCCCGATCTGATCGAGGCGCGTCTCGGCGAACTGGCCGCTATGCTGCCGGGCATCCGCGTGCCGGGTGCGTTCGACGGTTTCGAAATCGCCGCGCGTGCAGTCGCGTTGCGACAATGGCCGCAGGCGGATGGCCGGCAGTGGCTCACGCGCCTTGCCGAGACCTTCGGCAGGCCGGTGGAGCACGCGCCGGACGGATTGCATCACGCATTCCCCACGGCCGATGCGATGGCTCAAGTGCCGCCTGAAATGCTGCGCGCGACCGGTCTCTCCGCTCGCGGCGCCACGTTGTTGCTGAAGCTTGCGCAAGACATGGTCGAGCGGCGCGTGTTTCTCGAACCGCTGACCCCGCTCGACGAGACGCTTGCGCATCTGCGCCATGCAATTGGCTTCGACGAGTGGTCGACGCAATACATCGCGATGCGCGCGCTCGGCTGGCCGAATGCTTTTCCTGCCGGCGAACCGTTGAGCGCCGTGAATGCAGCGGGGGCATCCGGCGCAAGCGCGGCGGCGCTCGCCGAACACGCGACACGCTGGGCACCGTGGCGCGCCTACGCGGCACAGCACCTTGCATTTATCCACGAAGAAAAGGCGAACGCAGCATGAAACACTACCGTGTGATTCCGAGTCCACTGGGCGAGATGCTGCTGCGCGCCGAGGATGACGCGTTGACCGGTCTCTACTTCGTCGGCCAGAAATACTTCCCGCAAGATGTGACGCAAGCCGGCGGCGCGCATTCACCACGCGTGCTCGAAGAAAGCGCCGCGCAGATGGCCGAATATTTCGCCGGGGAGCGGCAACGCTTCACCATCAGGCTGCAGATGACGGGTTCGCCATTTCAACGCAGCGTGTGGAGCGAACTCGTCAAGATTCCGTACGGCGAGATTGAGAGCTATGGCCGCCTCGCGCAGCGGCTCGGTCTGCCTGCCGGCAGCGCGCGTGCAGTGGGCGCCGCGAACAGCCGCAATCCGGTGTCGATCATCGTGCCGTGTCACCGCGTAATTTCAAGCGCGGGCGATCTGACCGGCTATGCCGGCGGCCTGGCTCGCAAGTCCGCGTTGCTCGCGCTGGAGCGGCCTTCGAGCGCGCCGCAACAGCTTGAATTGCTCGATGCCGAACTGCCTCAATAACGCGCGTTCAGAGTTCAAGACGGCGCTCAACGCTCGAACGGAAAGGCAAAAAAAATGGCCCGTTCCAGATGTGGGCAGGCCATTCAAACGCCGGTATTACTCGGGTCAGCCGGCCCACACAGCAAGGGCGCTGACGGACTTATGCTGATCTGTCAGATGAGCTTTGTCGAGGTGGGGCTAACGCCGATCCATCAGACCAAAGCAGCATCACGCGACGCGCTTTGAGGCGCGGCCGCGCTGCGCTGTTGCAGCCTGGTATGCTGGCCCGGCGCGGCGTCGGCGACGGTGAACAGGCGCACCGCTTCGTCCAGCACGTCGGCCTGTTCGGCGAGCCGTTGCGCCGTCGCGGCGGCTTGCTCCACGAGCGTGGCGTTCTGCTGCGTGGCGCCGTCCAGATGCGATACCGCCTGATTCACCTGGCGGATGCCTTCCGCCTGTTCGCTGCTCGCGTTGGCCACCTGCACGATGATCGACGACACGCGGCTCACGGCCTCGTCGATCACGCGCATCTGTGAAGTGGTGCGCGCAACCAGTTCGGTGCCTTGCGCGACTTCGGTAGCGCTGGCTTCGACCACCGACTTGATCTCCTTCGACGACGCCGCACAGCGTTGCGCGAGCATCCGCACTTCGGACGCGACGACCGCGAACGAGCGGCCCGCTTCGCCTGCCCGCGCCGCTTCGACGGCTGCATTGAGCGCGAGGATGTTGGTCTGAAACGCAATGCCGTCGATCACGCCCGTGATGTCGGCAATCCGTCTGGAAGCGGCCGTGATGCCTGCCATGGTCTGCTCGACCTGGCCGGCAATCGTGCCGCCCGTCGCGGCGGCGGCTTGCGCGTCCTTCGCCAGATCGAGGGCACGCACGCTGGCGTCGGCGTTGGCCTGAACGGTGGTGGTGAGCTGCTCCATCGTCGCGGCGGTTTCTTCGAGCGAGGCGGCCTGCAGTTCGGTGCGGCGTGCCAGATCCACATTGCCGCTGGAGATTTCGCGCGCGGCGTCGAGCATGCCGGTGATCTGCGCGCGCACGTCGTGGACGATCGCCAAGAGATTGGCCTTCAGCTGGTTTAGCGCCTGCAGCACGTCGCCCAGGTCGTCGTGACGGGCAATGAACAGATCGGCGGTCAGGTCGCCCGCGGCCAGGCGGGTCGCGAAGCCCGACATGTCGCGCATGGGTTCGGCCAGATGACGCGCCAGCAGTTGCCACGCGCCTACGCTGATCACCGCCGTCACGCCGAAGGCGATCCAGAACGCCAGAGGC
The DNA here is from genome assembly GCF_036488795.1 of Paraburkholderia sp. GTDB lineage: Bacteria > Pseudomonadota > Gammaproteobacteria > Burkholderiales > Burkholderiaceae > Paraburkholderia. The sequence continues at coordinate 68,920 of NZ_DASXHA010000101.1, read as the reverse complement.
GGTTGTCCGCCCCACGCGGCGAGGCCCGTGATCAGCAGCGCAAGCGGCGCGAGCGAGTAACCGAACGCCGCGCGGGTCGCGACCGGCAGCCGCAGCATGCTTTGCAGCCGCCCGGCGAGTCCGGTGCGCACGACAGTGCCGTGATGCAGCTTGTGCGCACGTTCCTTGCCGGCGCGGATGCGGGCATACAGCGCCTCGGCTGCGCGCACGGCTTCACGATCCGGCTTGACGCGCACGCTCAGATAGCCGACCACCGTGCCTTTCTCGACCACCGGCGTGACGTTGGCGCGCACCCAGTAGAACTCGCCGTTCTTGCGGCGGTTCTTGACCAGTGCGGTCCACGGCCGGCCGCTACGGATGGTGGCCCACATGTCGGCGAATGCCTCGCGCGGCATGTCCGGATGACGGATCAGATTGTGCGGCTGGCCGATCAACTCCTCTTTCGTGAAGCCGGAAACCGCGATAAAGGCCGGATTGCAGTACTCGATGCGCCCGCTCAGATCGGTCGCGGAAACGAGCATCTGGGAAGCGGGGAATTCGTACTCTTGCTGCGAGACAGGCTGGTTGTTGCGCATCGTATTTCCTTGCAGGGTAGGGCGCGCACACGGCGCAGCCCGTTTGTCGCTGCAAGGCTTAACGGCATTAACCTCGCGGGCTTTAGGGTTTTCCCAGTATTCCACTCAGGTTTAGCGGGCCATTGGCCGTTATTACAGGGTTGCTGATGCGGACAAAATGACGCAGCAAGCGGAGGCGGTGCACGGTTGTCATGCCCGCCGCAGCGCGTTTCTCAGGTCTGACAAACGCGTTACACTGCGCCGGAAAGGGCGGTGTGGTTTGCGGACGATGCTGCTCGCAAACCGGCATCAGCGGCGGTCTGCCTGTGCTAACGACGTTAAACGCGTGATCCGATGCAGAAGATCCTCGACCGGACCCAGGAATCGCTGGCGCAGGCCTTTGCCGCGCTGGCGAGAAACGCCAGACGCCAGCAGTCGCTGTACTTGACGGCGATCGGCACGCTGATGGCGATCGTGGTCGTGTCCGCCGGGCTGCTGGTTGTGCTGGCTGCCGGCAAGCAACTCGACTACCGCCGCAGTCTCGTCATCCAATACGCGGCCGATATCTCGATTCTGCTACATGGCGAAGTCTCGTTCCTGCGGCGCACCGAACTCACGCTCCAGTATTACCGGCAGACCCACGATATCCGCAGCCTGCCGGATGGCGTCGAGGACGCGATCCGGCGCACCGGCGTGGCGTCCGGCAAGGTTGGCGCAAGTGCCGATGCCGGCGCGGCTGACGCGCGCTTCAACCTGCTGGTGTCGCCGCGCACGCGTGACGCGTGGGGGCCGGCGCTCGACGAACGGTTGTGGCGCCTGTACGAGACCGGTCAATCGACGCTCACCACGCAACTGGCCTTCGACCTCGAGCATCGGGCGACGCTGATCGGCCTCGACGAGGACTACGCGCTGATCACGCCGGCGCTCGAAGCGAAGTCCGACAACAACAACAGCGAGCCGCCGCTGCAAGCCGCGGACATAGCCGTGCTGCGCACCACGCTGACGCGCGAGTTGCAGGCTCAGACCGGCCAGCGAGTGCCGGCCAGAAACCAGCGCATCTGGCTGGGCCCGTATCTCGATCCGCTCTTGCATGTGCCAGTGATGACCACGGTGAGCGCCTACTACGAAGGCGGCAAACCGGTCACGCTCGTCGCCATGAGCATGCGCGTCGACGCTCTGATTGGGCGCCTCTACCGGCATTCGCGGGTCGGCACGCTAATGCTGCTGACGGCTGATCGACACGCCTTGATTTCGCCGGAGCCTGGCGGCGCCGAGATCGGCGATATGCCGCAAGCCATCGCCGCGCAGATGCCGGATGACACGTATCGCTACACGCTGCAGGGCGCGATCTTGCGCGAGCCGCTGACGGCGGGTTTCGGCGCGCTGATCGGCTATCTGCCGTGGAGCGCGCTTGCGGCCACGCTCGGCTGGCAACTTTGGGCGATCGTCTGCGCGGCGTTGTTCCTGCTCGCGGGCATTGCGTTGACCGCGCGTTTCTGGGGATTGCGCCTGTTGCGCGCGACCCACGACGAGGCCGCACATGCGCTTGAAAACGAGGCCATCAATCATGTGCTGGCGAGCGCGACGCCGATCGGTTTGTGCATCGTGCGGCGCGGCGACTATTCGATCCTCACCGCGAATGCGCTGGCAGGCGAACTGCTGCACCTCGAAGGGTCCGCGCAGGCGTTGCCGGATCATGTCGTAGAGAGATTCCGCGCGCAGTTCGGTGCAACCGCTGCGAGCGGGGATGAAGCGAGGATTGTCGCTTTCGATCTGCCCGCGCTGCCCGCTTCGCTTACGGCGTCGGGTGATGCGGCGAACCATCAGATCGTGCAGTTCAGTTGCGCGCCGGCACGTTACGCCGGCGCGCCGGTACTGTTCTGTGCGATCCTCGATGTGACCGCGCAGCGCAGGCTGGAACAGCAGCTGCGTTCCGCGCAGCAGGCCACCGAAGCCAACATGCGGGCGCGCTCGACGTTCTTTGCCTCGATGAGCCATGAGATTCGTACGCCGCTCAATGTGCTGCTCGGCAACCTCGAATTGCTCGCACGGGCGCCCGGCCTGGAGAGTCACGAGCAGCGGTTGCGCTCGCTGGGTGTGGCGGCCGATTCGTTACGCCGCATCGTCAATGACATCCTCGATTTTTCGAAGATCGATGCGGGTGAGATGAAGCTCGTCACCGAATCGTTCAGGCCTATCAGCGACCTCGAAAATCTCGCACTGTCGTACGCGCCGATGACCCAGGGGCGCCCCATCCGTTTTTACTCGCATCTTTCGCCGACGCTGGATCAGCTATTGCTCGGTGACCGTACCCGCATTGCGCAGATCGTGAACAATCTGCTGAGCAATGCGTACAAGTTCACCGCGTGCGGCAAGATCACGCTCAATGCCGAGATTCAGCCGGATCTGCAAGGACGCAGCATTCTGCATTGCCGGGTATACGATTCCGGCATTGGCATGGATCCCGCGCAGGTTGCCCGCCTGTTCCATCCGTTCGCTCAGGCGGAAACGAGCACCTCCAGCCGGTATGGCGGCACGGGGTTGGGCTTGTCGATCTGCGCGAGCCTGTGCGAATTGATGGGCGGTCATATCTCGGTTGAGAGCGTGCGAGGCGTGGGCAGTGCGTTCAGCGTGTCGATCCCGCTGGCGCTCGCGCCGGAAGACGAACACGTGCCCGCCGCTGCGCCGGCGCGTCGCGGTATGGCGATGGTGTTGTGCCAGGAGACAGAGTCGGGACAGATTATCGATGCCTGGCTGAGCAGTGCCGGATGGCTCACGCACAGCGTCAATTCGATGCGCGCCGCCGAAGACTGGCTGAGGGCGAACCGGCCTGATGCACTGGTTGTGACCGGCGAGCATGATCTGGAGGTGGTCGCTTCGCTGCGCGCAGTGCGTCCGGTCGGAGCGGTCTGGATCACGCGGAATGGTCCGCATCGACCGCTGCTGTGCGGCGACCACGTACTGGAAGCAAGTGAGTTTAGTCACGTCGCGATTCTGGCGGCGGTGGAGATGGCGGCTAGTCAGATAGATGAACCCGCCGCACTCAGGCGGATGGCGAGCTTGCCGGAGTCGACTGACGAGTCGCCCGCGCAGGCGAACCGTATGACGCAATCCGCGGCATCCGTCGAGCCCGCATTGCGGGGGCTCGCGATTCTGGTTGCCGAGGACAACCCGCTGAACCAGTCGTTGATTATCGAGCAGCTCACCGCACTGGGTTGCGAGCCGGTTCTTGCGGGTGACGGCAGGCAGGCGCTTGCGGTTCTTGAGCATACGGAGGTCGACGTCGTTTTGACCGATATCCACATGCCGGTCATGGACGGCTACGAACTGCTGGCGGCACTGCGCGGGTTGCATCCGGGATTGCCGGTGTTCGCGTTCAGCGCGACCTCCGATACAGGGCAAACCGAAGAATGGCTGCAACGTGGCTTTACCGGTCACGTTACCAAACCGACTTCGCTCAAGGAACTCGAGACGGCGCTCAGCGCGTTAGGTGCGTCCGCAACGGATAAACAGGAGCCGGAGACGCCGGACCCTTCACCCGACACACTCGATCCGGCCACCAGGGCACGATATGTCGGCATGCTAAAGGATCATCTGGGCACCGACTTGCCCAGGCTGTCCGCGATCATCGAGCGCGGCGATCGTCAGGCACTGCGCGATTGGGCTCACAGTGCGGGCGGGGCGTTTCTGATCGTCGGAGAACCTCAGTTCGCGGTGCAATGCCGTGAGCTGCAGAACCTGTGTCAGACGCAGCCAGAGTGGACCGCGCAGATGGCGGAGGATGCCCTCGCGCTCCATGACGGTCTGCGCAGTCATTTCGGACTCGACGAGGCTTCGCTGCACTGAAGCCGCATAGGCATGCGGTCTTGCAGCGAGCGGCACGCCTTACGGTTCACTGACCACTGAACCCACCTCAAGATTCCCGGGCGTGCGTCGTAAACCTGCATGTCCGAAGCGTATGCGTCACGCAGCGCGTCGCATCCCACGGGTCAGGCTGCGCCCTTGCCAGCCAGGTTGTCACGCCCCCGTCACATCCCCACTCCGAATACAACGCCACAGGAATGAGTAAGATGAAACGTTTGGTTGTCGCTCTGGTTGCAGGCCTTGCCACGCTGTATGGACCGCTCGCCTTCGCGGATGAAGTGTATGGACAGGTCGGCACGGAAGGTGTCGGCATCGGCTACGGCCACCCGTTCGGCTCGAATGTGAACGTGCGCGCCGATTTCAACGGCATGAGCTTCTCGCATGGTTTCAACTCGGGCGGTATCCATTACGACGGTACGGCAACGCTGGTGCACGCCGGCCTCTATGCCGATTTTTTTCCGGCGCCCACTGTGGTGCCGTTTCGCTTCACGGCCGGCATGCTGATTGGCGACGATAACGTCGACGCAACGGCAAACAGCATGTCGGGCACGTACACGATCAATGGCGTCGCTTATCCGACCCTCGGCCAGAGCATTCACGCGAAGGCGAAATATCCTGCGGTGCGCCCGTACCTCGGTATCGGCTTCGGCCATTCGCCGCTTGCCACCAAGGGCTTTTCGATGTTCTTCGATGCCGGCGTAACCTACGGCAAGCCACACGTGGACTTCGACGTTCCCGCCGACATCGTCGCCGAAGCAGGTCAGGCGAACGTCGACGCGGAAGAGCAGTCGCTCCAGAATACGGCGGACCGGCTGCGCTTTTATCCGATCGTGAAGATTGGCGTGACGTATCGCTTCTGAACGGCGCGCGTCGCGCCGTCGCCCTCAGGCAGGCCGTTTAGCGATGAAGTCGATTTCGACGAGGGCGTCGCGCGCCAGACCCGTCACGCCGATGCACGTTCTGGCGGGCAGCGCGTCCTGAGGAAAATAGGCGCGATACGCGTCGTTCATCGCCGCGTAATCGCGTTTGAATTCCGTCAGAAAAATACGCGCGCTCAGGACGTGTTCCAGCCCAAGCCCAAGGCCTTCCAGCACGAGCTTCAGATTGTCCATCACACGGCGCGTTTGCGCGACGACACCCTCGGGCAGCGGCGCGGAGTCGTCGGTAGGCGAGGTGGGCATCTGTCCGGTGACGAAGACCCAGCCGTCGCTTTCGGTAGCGTGGGAAAACGGGGCTACGGGGGTTGGGGCGGCGGGGATCATCCAGAATTTCGGTCCTGCGGTCATGCCTGTTTCTCCGTTCACGACGTTGACATTGAATCGCCGGCTGCGCCGGTCATGTTCAAGGTAACCCGCCAAAAAACGGCGTGACGGCGAGCCGTCCGCTCGCGCGGCCCCGGCGCAATGTCACGGCGGCGCATTTTTCGCATGCTACGATGAGCCGCGAAGTGACTGACGGTCGAGCGAGTGATGGCAACCCTATACGACAAGCTTGGCGTTCAGCCGAACGCCACCGAGGACGAGATCAAGCGGGCGTACCGGAAGGCCGCCATGCGCTGGCATCCGGACCGCAATGCCGGCTCCGAGGAAGCGGCGCGCGCCGCGTTTCAGGACATCAAGGACGCCTACGGCATTCTTTCCGATCCGGCGCAGCGCAAGGTCTACGACAGCGTGTTTGCCCAGCAGATGCGCGAATGGGAGACCCAGCAGGAGCGCAGGAGGCAGCAACGGGCGAAGCGCGAAGAGGCCGCACGCGCAGCCGAGCAGGCGGCATACGCAAAAATGGTCTCATTGGCGATGCGCTTTGCCGAGCAAGGCTACAACCGCGACGTCGTGTTCGGCGCGCTGCTTGGCAATCAATGCGATGTCGGCGAGGCAGGGCGGATTGCCGACAGCGTGCTGGCGCTGCACGCGTCGCGTCAGCCGCAGCCTGCACCGGATGTCCCGGACGTGCGGGACGCCGGAAAGGACCAGACGTCCCCCGCGGATCACGCGAAGGCGGCCAACGGTGCGAACGGCACGACGCTGGGCGGCCTGTGGTTCCAGTTCCTGAATGGCTTGCGCTTCTGAACCGCACGCGTGATTTTTACGCGAATGCCCATGCAACGCGGTCAATCGGCTTATCTATAGCGGCGCTTTCAAACGGTATTGCATACCCGCTGCTTACGATGCTTGCTGGCCGGCCGGGGTGCGCCGCGCAGGCGCCACTTCGAAGTGATCAATGGACTGTCCTGCACTGATGGCGCGGCGCAGCCAGTCCGGCATCTCGCCTTCGCCGTCCCAGCGCTCGCCGTTTGCACTGCGGTAGCGGTCGACACCGGGCGCTTTCACGACCGCAGGTGCCGCGACAGGGTCGGGCGCAAGGTCCTCCGGCTTAATGCCGAACTCGGCCATTCTGTGACGCAAGTAAGCCACCATGCGCTCACGTTTCATTTCGTCCATTTACTGCCTCCAATCGTATTGGTATTGCTTGTCCGGATGTGTCATTACATCGGCGGAAATGCTGTTATGGGTTGCCCGGTTTCGGGCGGAGGAACTCGTTATGAAGCGTGCGGAAAGCCTTACCGCGACGGCGCGGTGCGACGCCTGATCAGACGCCGTTTCTAGCGGCGGATTCAGGCGCGTGGTTTAAGCATGACGAAATGCGAGAGCCGTGCGTTTGAACGATATGCCCGGCCTTTAGCTGCACGAACGCGCGCGCAGGCTGACGGCAAGCTGGCTATCCGGGGTCATTCGATCTGGAGCAATGCGGCTGGATTCGTGGGATGGCTTTGCGTTTCCCACGGCAATCCGTGCAGATTAACACGGCTTTGGGAACTCGCGTGACTTGTCGAAGAAAGTGGCCTCGCGCGCGGTGGGCCTTTGCGTCGCTCGTTGCGACGTCGCTGCAACAGTCCCGTGCATTGCGAGAAAAACAGCGTCACCGATGCAGTGGCATTTGCTTATAGTAGAAGAAGTCCGTTGTGCTGCAGAAGAGAAGGGCCTGGCGTTTCTGGATGCGCGAACTTGACGGGGAACGGTGCGATGACAACAGCAACCGGTTCAGCCTACGCGATGCAAACGAGCACGCCTGCATCGTTGCGGGAGCTTGCCAACTATCTGGAACTGGCCCTGGACGCCGGCCAGGCCGTGGTCGTCATGCGCTATGGGGCGAGCGAGCGTCCGGTGTATATCGGCGACCCGAATGGTTCGCTCGATGAATTCGCCATCAGCGATGCCTTCGCCGCCCATCTTGCCGACGAAGTGCTGACGCTGACCGCTCCCGGCATGAACCGGATCACCGCGGACGGCCAGATCTATCGTTTCACGCGCACGCACCGCTACATCGCGGACCGGCAAGCGGTTATCTTTGCGCCGGCTTGAGCGCGTCGAAATCAGACGCAAGCCGGCTACCCACCCGCTGCGAGGGAACGGTCGGCACACGCTGCACAAAAACAAAAAGCGAACCGAAGTTCGCTTTCTGAAACGACGCCGCGCCTAAACGGGGTTTATCGCGGCAATCGGAATGTTACGCGCCGGCCGATACGGTTGCGACGAATTGCTTGGCTGCCTTGCTCGCCGATTCATACGTAGCGTTGGCTGCGGAGAAGGCCGAATTCCAGGCTGCGACGGCGCCTTCGCTGCCTGCAGGCGCATTCTTTGCCAGGCTTTCAATGAAACCTTGTGCGTCTTTCTGAGCCTGCTGGAATTGCGACGTGGCGGCGCTCGAAAGTTCAGCCTGCACACCCGACACGATTTCATGCACCTGGCGGCCGTAGGCTGCAACTTTCTCGGCTGCGGGCTGCGAGAGGCTCGCCGACAAGGCGATCAGCTCGCTCGGGTCCTTGACTGCGACAGCCTTCGCGAGGATCTGCTGGCTTTCGGCGAGGTTTGCCTTGCCGACCTGCAGATTCAGCGCCACCAGCTTCTCAAAACCGGCGAAAGCCTGGTTTGCGAAGCCGAAGAGCGTTTCCAGGCTGCTTTGTTGTGCGGCGATCAATTGTTGGGGGGTAACCGTGCTCATCACTGCTCCAAAAGGTAAAGGCGGCGAGTGCGAGGGGCTCTCAATACATGCAAGGATCCGCGCGCCGCTAGGGCCAAAAAGGCAAAATTGCTGCAATGCACAAATTCATTGTACGGGGGATTTTTGGGATGTCAATGGATTTCGTAGCGGTGGTCACAAGCAAGCGCGAAACCTGGCATTCGTCAGACATACCGTGGCATAGTGCGAGCCATTCACGAGCGACTGTGTAGAGGAGCAAGGCGAGGTCATGAACAGCACTTCCAATTCTCACGAGCAGGACCAGGTGGTTCTGCTGGAAGACGTGCCCAGTCCGGCTGCTGAGGCGCCGGAGCCGTTCGTGGTCGCCAGTGAACGGCGCGTGGTGATTGCGTACCGGATCGCCGAGGCGGCTTATGAACGCTTCGGCCCGTTCGATGCGGACGACGACCCGTTTTGCGCCGTCGAGTTTTCCGCAGCGGCGTTTCATCAGTTCGGGCCGCCGGGCGGCGACGATCTGTATGCGCATCCGCTGGCCGCGAACGGCTTGCGTGAAGATGCGGCGCATGAAATCGTCAATTCCTCGCTGGTCGCGGATTCGTGGGGCCCCGGCGCGGCGGAGGACGGCCGGCATCACTACGTCATTACGTTCCAGGACAGCACCTATGAGTGCGTCGCGGCGGATTGCACGGTGGTGGGGATCTACGGGAACGGCGACATTGCCGCCAGAGAGGCGTTTTCCCTGTGCAAGTGAGCGCAGGTGTAAATGAAAAGACCCGCCGAAGCGGGTCTTTTCGTATCAATCAGTCCGGCTAGCCAACGCCACCCCAAGCCGCATCAAACCAGCCCGGTCGTGTAATACACGCCAATCACGAAGAACACGGCCAGTGTCTTGATGATCGTTACCGCGAAGATGTCGCGGTACGACTCGCGGTGCGTCAACCCTGTCACCGCCAGCAGCGTAATCACCGCGCCGTTGTGCGGCAGGGTATCCATACCGCCGCTCGCCATGGCGACTACACGGTGCAACACCTCCATAGGGATATGCGCCGCGGTGGCTGCCTTGATGAAGGTATCCGACATCGCGGCCAGCGCAATGCTCATGCCGCCTGATGCCGACCCCGTAATCCCGGCCAGCGAACTGACCGACACGGCCGCGTTGACGAGCGGATTCGGAATGCTCTTGAGCGCGTCGCTGACGACGATAAAGCCCGGCAATGCCGCGATCACGCCGCCAAAGCCATATTCCGACGCCGTATTGAGCGACGCCAGCAGCGCGCCCGCGACGGCTGCCTTGGTGCCCGTCGCGAAGTGCTCGCGCATGCGGCGCAGGGCAGTCAACATCACGAACACGATGCCGAGCAGCAGCGCGCCTTCCACAGCCCAGATGCCGACCACGGCCTTGATCGACGTCGTGACAGGCGCGTGAATGCCGGGCAGCACCTCCGGGGCAACCGTGTACGACGCGCCGTACCAGTCGGGGATCAGCTTGGTCAGCGCGAAGTTTGCCACGCCCACCAGCACGAGCGGCGCGACCGCCAGCAGCGGATTCGGCAGTTGCTTCGATTCGATGCGTTCCGGCTCGTTGACGAGCGACGTGCCGTAGCCTTCGCCCTTGGCCATCGCGGCGCGGCGGCGCCATTCCAGATACGTCAGACCCACGACGATGATGAACAGCGAGCCAATCGTGCCGAGCCACGGCGCGGCCCACGAGGTGGTCTTGAAGAACGTGGTGGGGATGATGTTCTGGATCTGCGGCGTGCCAGGCAGCGAATCCATCGTGAACGAGAATGCGCCTAGCGCGATTGCACCCGGCATCAGGCGCTTCGGAATATTGCTCTGGCGGTACAGCTCAGCGGCAAACGGATACACCGCAAACACCACCACGAACAGCGACACGCCGCCGTAGGTGAGCAGCGCGCACACCGCGACGATCACCGCATTGGCGCGCGAGCGGCCAATGTAGCGAATGGCGGCGGCCACGATCGACTCGGAGAAGCCGGACAGTTCGATCACCTTGCCAAATACCGCACCCAGCATGAACACCGGAAAGTAGAGCTTCACGAAGCCGACCATCTTGTCCATGAAGATGCCGGAGAACACCGGCGCGACGGCGGAGGGTTCGGTCAGCAGGACGGCGCCGAGCGCGGCGATTGGTGCGACCAGAATCACGCTGTAGCCGCGATAGGCGGCAAGCATCAGAAACGCCAGGGCGGCGAGGACGATGACAAAGGACAATTGAGTCTCCAAAACTTGGTTTTATACGTGTACGTGCGCTCGCTGGCGTCGCGACCCGGCGCCCGCCTACGCAGGTTCCGTGCCACGCACGCTGGAACGGCCCTGTGCCCGGGTTTCCCGGCGAGACGCCGGCGCGCGATCGGACGATTGTACAGAATCGTCTCCATTTCGGGACGCAAAGCGCATTCAGGACTGCTGAGCCGGTCCCGGCAGCCTTGCTGGGCGCGCTTGCCCGTCATCTCCGCAATGAGATAAGCTTGTCTACAAATAGAGACAAGCAGATGAAAAACCTACCCGCTTTGCACGGGACCGGAGACCGCGACAGGATGATGAACGACTGGGCAGGACTCCCTGCCACTTATAGCGATGTATTGCGCCGCGCGATGGAGTCGCTCTTTCGCACCTTCGAGAATTTCAGCGAGGGCACCTTCATTGTCGACGCCGAAGCACGCGTCGTCTGGATCAACAAGCGCTATGCGGCACGTTTTGGCTTCTCCGATCCGCAGCAGGCCATTGGCCGCGACTGCGAAGCGGTGATTCCGAACAGTTTGATGCGAGAAGTCGTGAGAACCGGCAAGCCCATTCTGCTGGATATTCTCGAAACGGATCGCGAACCGCTCGTCGTGACGCGTTTGCCCTTGAAAGATGAAAGTGGCGCGACCGTCGGCGCGGTCGGCTTTGCGCTGTTCGACGAACTGAAAGCGTTGACGCCGCTCTTTTCGCATTACTCGCGAGTTCAGCAAGAACTGATCGCGACACGCCAGTCGCTCGCGCAGGCGCGGCGAGCCAAATATACGTTCGCAAGTTTTGTCGGCACGAGCGCGGCGAGCCTCGAAGTAAAGCGTCAGGGGCGCCGCGCCGCGCAGGTCGACTCGCCGGTGCTGCTGCTCGGCGAGACCGGCACCGGCAAGGAACTGCTGGCGCATGCAATCCACGGCGCGTCCGGGCGCGCCAACCGGCCTCTCGTGACGGTGAACGTCGCGGCGATTCCCGAGACGCTGCTCGAAGTCGAATTCTTCGGCGCGGCGCCGGGCGCCTATACCGGCGCGGACCGTAAAGGGCGCACAGGCAAGTTCGAGCTGGCCGACGGCGGCACGCTGTTTCTGGACGAAATCGGCGATATGCCGGTTCCGTTGCAAGGCAAGCTGTTACGCGTGCTGCAGGACAGGGAGTTCGAGCCGCTTGGCTCGAACCGCATCGTGCGCGCCGACGTGCGGATCATTGCGGCCACCTCCGCCGATCTCGCGGCGCTGGTGGCCGAAGGCCGGTTTCGCGCAGACCTGTTCTATCGCCTGAACGTGCTCACCATCCACGCACCGCCGTTGCGCGAACGCCTTGCTGATATCGAGTCGCTGGCCTATGCGATGCTCGAAGATCTGTCGATGCAAGCCCGTAACGGCGCTCACTTCGAGCTGCAGGACGACGCGTTGCGCCTGTTGTGCTCGCACGCGTGGCCGGGCAATGTGCGGGAATTGCGCAATACGCTGGAGCGCGCGGTGATGCTGTCCGACAGCGAGCGCATCGATGCCGCCGCGCTTGCGCCGTTCATCGGTCCCGCACAGGCGGGCGGGCGCGCCGCGCTGTTTGCCCAGAGCTTGCAGTCCGCGGTTGCGCCGGAGGTGACGTCCGCACAGCCGTCGTGGGCGCAGGCGATGGCAGCCTTCGAAAAGCGCTTTCTGAGCGATGCGCTGCGCGCCAACGGCGGGCGCGTCGTCGACGCCGCGGCGCAGATCGGCATGGGGCGCGCGACGCTCTACAAGAAAATCGCCGCATACGGGATCGAGGTTTGAAACGAGCCTCGTGGTTTCGGCTCGATACCTGACATACACAGCTTCTTTGAGAGATCCAGTCGGGAGGTTTGATGAGACCCTGGCCTGTCGTATTCCTGCTGTGGCTGTGGCTGTCGGGCGCCACGGCCCACGCGCAGGAGACCGAACGCAAGAACTGGTACAACGACCCGTTCTTCGCGCTCTCGCAGACCTACCCCGGTTGCCCGTTGCCGCTCGGCCCGCTGATGACCCGCGCGCAGATGGAAGACGATGCGCACTATCGCGTCGAACGCGGCACGACCTGCTGGCTGGCTCACAAGTGCACCAAGCCGAACTCGTACCTGTACGACGCGGGCATCGCCGATGCGATTCGCGCGCATTTCACCGACACCCACGCGTTCGATGGCACGAGTCTATGGATCACCGTGCAGCGCCGCTTTGTCTATGCTGAAGGATGCGCGCCGGCATCGTTCGATCAGCGCGCGCTGCAACAACAACTCGAAGCGATTCCGGATGTCGAGCAGGTCTTTATCCGCGTGAGCACCGATAGGCACGGGCCGCTTCCCTACAAAACGCTTGCCGCGCCGGATCAGCCCGCAAGCGGCAGCGCGCACGAGTGACGCAGTGCAGCGCGCGCGTGGCACAATCGCTGGGTCGAAAAATTAGAAAGTGATCGGGGTTCTCAATGAAGAAACGCAGCTCTTTGTTCTCGGCTCGAACAGATCGCCCGGCGCGTGCGGCGCTCGGCGCGGCCGGCTTCGCACTGCTTGCGGCGCTGGCCGGTTCGCTCGCCGGTTGCGGCAGCAGTCCGCCACTGTTTTTGCCTGACGGCCGGCCGACGACGCTCGTGCAATGTCCGGAAGGCTCGGATTCCTGCGTGCAGCAGGCGCGCGCCGCTTGCGGCAGCAACTCGTTCGACACCGTGCGCCAGTCGAGCGAAAACGGCACGTTGAGCCTCATTTACGCCTGCCCGGTGAAGTAATCCAGATTGATCGATGCCGTGACGCGGCGCTGCCATAAGGTCAGCGTCTTGCGTCATTGAGCCGCTGTTTTGCCATCCCGCTGACAAAAGAAATAATCGCCGCGCGGGATTCGCGCTCAGGCGCATCGCGAGCGTGTCGCGCGACCGAATTAAACCTGTCAGGCCGAAAAATCGCTTCGTGTCATAATCGCGGCGCAAAAGATCGTCATATTGGCGAGGCTTAATTCCACTTTGGTTCCGCTGGAATAAAGTGGTATGCAACCTGGATAACACCGTTATTTATTCTTTTGACGATTTGAGCGAATGCGCGCCGCGCCGGTCCATTGTTAACAGGCTGGATTCACGATCAATGGCGGCTGTTGCTTTGAGGATGAACCCGTGTTCTTCAGTGCGCCGGGTAACGGAAACTTGCCGAAGCTGCCTTTACTGTTGATTGCACGAGCGCCCCCGCACTCGCGGCCCTGTCAATCACGTCCTATTCGGTGAAAGCAATGAACAAAAATGCGGGTACCTCGCGGCACGTTTCATGCTTTACGTTGCTTCAGACAAAGAAATCCCGGGGAAAGCAATGAATCACCATCAACTCGAAAAAGATATTGAACATCTTGAGCACGTGATTTCCCGTATTTCCGCCGCGGACCGCATCCCGCTGTCTTATTGGCGCAACCGGATCAAATCCGTGGCCAATGGCGTGCTGGTGCCGTCCCAGGCCAGCCGCGTGAGAAGACTCAACGAAGCGCTGGCGGCTCTCGAAGCACGCGGAGAGCCTGCCGTCAGCGCAGCCAATGCGCGGTAACGCTGCGCGGCTCATGGCGCAATGTTACGTAGCATCGTGATGATGCGCACCGGCGCCGCTCGACACGTCAGCCGCACGCCACGCAACCAGGACAATCGATGCAGAAAGCAGGTTTCTCCGGCGCAAGGCTCGCGCGACTGACGAGCGCCATGCAGGGCTATGTCGACCGGGGCGAGGTGGCCGGGGTGGTCACGCTTGCATGGCGGCACGGCGAGACCGCGCACTTCGAACCGCTCGGCTGGCGTGACGACGCCGAGCGTTTGGCGATGGAGCGCGACACCCTGTTTCGGATCGCCTCGATGACCAAGCCGGTCACGAGCGCGGCCGTCATGATGCTGATCGAGCGCGACCAGCTCACGCTCGATGCGCCCATCGCGCAATGGCTCCCTGAGCTGTCGGCGCCGCGCGTGCTGCGCGATCCCACCGGTCCGCTCGATCAAACGGACGCGGCGCGTGCGCCGATCACCGTGCTCGACCTGCTCACCCATCGCGCGGGCTTTGCTTATCACTTCACTGCCACGGGACCGCTCGCCGATGCATACCAGGCGGTCTTCAACGGTTTCGAATCGAAAGACAGCCCGGACACCTGGCTCGCGCGCGTGGCGACGCTGCCGCTGATGTTCCAGCCGGGCGCGCGCTGGCACTACGGCATCGCGACGGATATCCTGGGCATCCTCATCAATCGTGTCAGCGGCATGACACTCGGCGAGTTCTTCCGCACGCAGATCTTCGAGCCGCTCGGCATGCGCGATACCGCGTTCTGGGTGCCCGACGCACAGCTCGCGCGTTTTGCCACGGCGTATAGCATCGATCCGAACACGCGCATGCGCGGCGTCGAAGATCATCCGGCGACCAGCCGCTGGGCGAATCCGCGACGCTTTCAAGGCGGCGGCGGCGGCCTTGTCTCGACGGCCGAGGACTATCTGCAGTTCGCGCGCCTGTTGCTCGGCCGTGGCCGCGTCGGGTCGACGCGGCTTTTGTCGCATCGCTCCGTTGACCTGATGCGCTGCAACTTCCTCAGCCGCGATCAGCGTCGCGCGCCGGCGTTCGGACACATCGTGTGGGCGGGCCAGGGCTTCGGGCTGGGGCTGTCGGTAGTCGACGATCCGGCGCAGCAGTTGGCGCTCGGTTATCGTTCCACCGGCTCGTTCGGATGGCCGGGCGCGTACGGTACAAGCTGGTTCGGCGATCCGGTGGAGGACATGATCGGGATGATGCTGATCCAGCTGCGCACCATCGAACCGTTCCCGATGTCGGTCGATTTCGAACGCCGCCTGTACGACGCCATCGACGATTGAACGCGTTGCGCTTCAGCCAGCAGTCCGCCTGCGGACCGTCGTAACATCAATATGCAAAAACGACGCGGCGCTACCCGGCACCTTTTCTATCTGATAGGGTCACATAGCTGTTATCCAACCCGACCGGAGACAACCCTTCATGGCCACTTATAAGCAATTGACTGCCCAGCTTGAAAAGCTCCACAAGGAAGTGGCGCTTGCTCGCGAAAAAGAGATCGAGCAGGCGATTGCCGACATCAAACAGAAAATTGCCGAGTACGGCATTACCGCGGAGGAGCTTGGCTTCTCGAGCAAGCGCGCCACAGCGCCGCGCAAGACGCCGGTGCCGCCGAAATACCGCAATCCGAAGACCGGCGAAACGTGGAGCGGCCGCGGCCGTGCGCCTGCATGGCTGGCCGGCAAGAACCGCGAGCGCTTCCTGATAGCCGACTGAAGGCAACAGCGTTCCTGTCGAAGTGAAGCGGCGGTCGCCATGTTGCGCACCGCCGCACAGGTCCCGAAAACTCTCACCTTTCGCATTGATCGTCGCCGCCGCCTTCATGTCGCGTGGCGCGTTGCGTTCATTCCCACTGTTTTGGCAAATGCGTTTTCATCGCGTCGGTGCGGAATGGAATTGCTCGTCGCGCACGGTGCCGCGCTGCTCGCTTCATCACTGAAGCAATGCCGTCAGCGCCTTTGCCGACAAGGGTTTGCGCGCGTTCATGCTGAGCCGCCGCAACGGACAAACCAGACCCTCATTGCACGTTTTTCCTCATCGTGGCCGCCTGCGTTCAGCGTGGCGTGTGCCGCTTCCGGTGCGAGCCGAGACCTGCGTCTCCATCACCGCAAGCATCGCAACGGACGTTTTTGCGTAAGGTCCCGAAAACTCTCACCTTAGCGACGAAACCGCCGTCAACGCGTCGCGTGGCTCAGGACAAACCCGGAGTTGAGTCTGCCTCATACCCTGGATCAGAAAACATCGATTCATCGGGCCTGACGTCGAATAGCACAATCCGCTCACCCACCCAAATCCCACCTACACCATCAAGGGGATCAGACATGAGCGTATCGACGGAAAAGCAACTGTATATCGGCGAAGGATTCGAAGGCCCGGGCGTGAACCTCGCGCACATCAACGTGCTGGTTGGTCCGCGCAATGGTCCGGCAGGCCAGGCGTTTGCCACTGCGTTGTCGACGCCGTCCGCCGGTCACGCGCCGTTCGTCGTGATTGCCCGTCCAGGCATTCCGACCAAGCCGCTCACGCTGTATGTCAACAAGGCGCAGATTGAAGGCGACTTCCACGGCAACGCGACGTGGGGCGCTTCGCAAGCAGGGATTGCGAAGGCCGTCGCTGAATCGCTCGAAAACGGCACGCTGCCGCCGGAAGCGGAGAACGACTGGGTCGTCGTGTCGGCCAACTGGGTCAATCCGAAGACCGACGATCTCGACGCCGTTTTCGAGAACAACTACCGCGCCTGCAAGAACGCGATTCTCGCTGCAATGAAAGGTCTGCCGCACCGCGACGAAGTGTTCGCCGCCGCGCGCGACGTATCGAATCCGTTCTACACGCCGAAACAACGTTAATCACGCTCGCTAAACACCCCCTTGCGCGCGCGCATTGAGCCGCTAGCCGCGCAAGTGCCGCAATCAGGAGACAAACACAATGGAATACGTTCGCCTTGGCCAGTCTGGCCTGAAGGTTTCGCGTTTGTGCCTCGGCACGATGAACATGGGCACGCCGGAATGGAAGCCGTGGATCTTCGATGAAGCGCAAAGCGAGCCGATCGTGCGTCATGCGCTGGAAGCCGGCGTCAACTTTATCGACCTCGCCGACTTCTATTCGACCGGTGTCGGCGAAGAAGTGGTGGGTCGCATCCTGAAGCGTCTCGCGCGCCGTGAAGAGCTCGTCGTGACGACCAAGGTGGGTTACGACATGGGCACGTATCAGAACGCCGGCGGCCATTCGCGCAAGCACATCATGGATGGCATCGACGGGTCGCTCACGCGTCTCGGCATGGACTATCTCGACATCTACATGCTGCACTTCTTCGACGTCAACACGCCTGTCGAAGAAACGATGGGCGCGCTCAACGATATCGTGCGCGCAGGCAAGGCGCGCTATATCGGCGTGTCGACCATGTACACGTGGCAGTTCGCGAAGATCATGCAGGTCTGCGAGCGCAACGGCTGGCACAAGCCGATCAACATGCAGTTGCAGTTGAACCTGGCGTATCGCGAGGAAGAGCGCGAAATGATCCCGTATTGCCAGGATCAGGGCGTGGGCGTCTCGGTATTCAGCCCGCTTGCGCGCGGCTTGCTGACGAGCGATCCGAACTCGACGCGCAACCAGACCGACTTCTTCACTGCGCAAATGTACGGCGATTCGGCCTCGCGCGAAGTGGCTGCTTCGGTGGCGCGGGTGGCGGCGGCGCGCGGCGTCTCGGCGGCGCAGATCGCCCAGGCGTGGGTGCTCAATCACGGCGGCGTCTCGAGCATGCTGGTCGGTGCGGATACGCCGGCGCAATTCGACAGCGCGCTCGCCGCGCTCGACACGAAGCTGACCGCCGACGAACTCCACGAACTCGAACGCAACTACACCCCGTGCGATCTGATCAACGATTACACGGCAGGCAAACGCATCGCCCGCGAGCCGCGTCCCGCGCAAGGCGTGTTTGCCCAAACCCTGGATAAAGCAGCATGAGCGAATTTCTCCGTACCGGGCACTACATCAATGGCGAGTGGCATGCAGGCGCCGAGACGTATGCCGTCTTGAATCCGGCCACTGGCGAGCTGATTGCCAACGTCGCAAAAGGCGGCGCCGTAGAAACCGAGCAGGCGATTGCCGCTGCGCAACGCGCGTTTGCCGCGTGGCGCGCGCTGACCGCCAAGGAACGCAGCGCGAAAGTGAAGCGCTGGGGCGAGTTGATGCTCGAACACCGCGACGCATTGGCTGAGCTGATGTCGCGCGAGCAAGGCAAGCCGCTTGCCGAGGCGCGCGGTGAAGTCGGCTACGCGGCGAGTTTCCTCGAATGGTTCGCGGAAGAAGCGAAGCGCGCGTACGGCGACGTGATTCCGAGTCCGAATCCGAAAGCGAAGATCATCGTGACGCGTGAGCCGATCGGTGTCGTCGCCGCCATTACGCCGTGGAATTTCCCGCTGGCGATGATCACGCGCAAGGCCGGTCCGGCGCTGGCGGCAGGCTGCACGATGGTGCTCAAGCCGTCGGAGGAAACGCCCTTGTCCGCCTTTGCGCTGGCCGTGCTGGCGGAGCAGGCGGGCATTCCGGCGGGCGTGTTCAACATCGTGTCCGGCGACGCCGTCGCGATTGGCGGTGCGCTGACGGCGTCGTCCGTGGTGCGCAAGCTGTCGTTTACCGGATCGACGCGGGTGGGCAAACTGCTCGCCAAGCAATCTGCCGACACGCTCAAGAAGCTCTCGCTGGAACTCGGCGGCAACGCGCCGTTCATTGTGTTCGACGACGCGGATATCGACGCCGCGGTCCAGGGCGCGATGGCTTCAAAGTTTCGCAACACTGGACAGACGTGCGTATGCGTCAATCGCTTCTACGTGCAGGACGGCATCTATGACGCGTTCACTCAGGCGCTGACCCGAGCCGTGCAGAAGATGCGCGTCGGCAATGCACTCGAAGGCGAAGTCGAACAGGGGCCGCTCATCAACACGGCGGCGTTGAAGAAGGTGGAAACGCACGTCGCGGACGCGCTGCAGAAGGGTGCGAAGGCGGTGACGGGAGGCAAGCGGCATGCGCTGGGCGGCACATTCTATGAGCCGACCGTGCTGGTCGACGTGTCGAATTCCATGCTGATCGCCGAAGAAGAAACCTTTGGTCCGGTGGCAGGGTGCTTCCGCTTCAAGACCGAGGAAGAGGCCATCGCCGCCGCGAACGATACGCCGTTCGGTTTGTCCGCGTACTTCTATACGCGCGACCTGGGTCGTGCGTGGCGCGTGGCCGAAGCCCTCGAAAGCGGCATGGTGGGGATCAACGAAGGCATTATTTCCACCGAAGTCGCGCCGTTCGGCGGTGTCAAGGAATCCGGCCTTGGCCGCGAAGGCTCGAAGTACGGCCTCGATGAGTATATGGAACTGAAGTACATGATGATGGGCGGCCTCGGACGCTGATCGTCGCAGGTTTGGTCCGCTTTGCGCGGCGCACGCGCGAAGCGGACACCGCAGTCCGTGCGCGCTCTTGCAACAGGCTGATTGCGCGCGGCTGCTCCAACAAGATCGCAACCATGTTGCATGGAGACAGCTTGAACAATCAGAACCTCGAGGCGGGCGCGCTTGGCCTCGCCCCTACCGCGCCGCGCGCACCTGGCGCCGCCGCTCACGCCGACGTCACGCCCACCCAAGGGCGCATTTCCCTCGACGACGTTCCGCTGAACCGGTTTCACGTCAAGATTGCCGGCCTCACGTTCGGGGCGCATTTCACGGAAGGCTACGCGCTCGGCACGATCGGCTATGCACTCGCTTCGCTGAACCGCCAGATGCCGCTGGACGCGTTCTGGATGGGTATGATCGGTAGTTCCGCGTTGATGGGCATCTTTCTCGGCAGCCTCGTATTCGGCTGGCTGTCGGATCGCATGGGTCGGCAAAAGATCTTTCTGCTGAGCTTTCTCATCATCACGGCAGCCGCGTTCGCGCAGTTCCATGTCACGTCGCCGCTCGAGCTGTGCGTGCTGCGAGTGCTGATCGGCTTCGGCATGGGCGGCGATTTTGCCGTGGGCCACGCGATTCTCGCGGAGTTTTCGCCACGCAAACATCGCGGCACCTTGCTTGGGTCGTTCAGCGTCATCTGGACGGTGGGCTACGTGGTCGCCAACGTGCTGGGTCTGGAGTACGCGCACGCAGCACCGGATGCGTGGCGCTGGCTGCTGGCATCGGCGGGCGTGCCGGCGCTGATCGTGTTGCTGATGCGCATCGGCACGCCGGAGTCGCCGCGCTGGCTGTATGGCAAAGGTCGCATCGCGGAGGCTAAAGCCGTCGTGCTGAAGCATTTCGGCCCGAACGTGACGCTCGATGGTGGCGTTGACGAGCACGCTTCGCATCTGCAAGGTGGCTTCGCGCGTCTGTTCAGGAAGGACCTGATCCGCCGCACGATTTTCAACTGTGCGTTCTTCGTGTGCCTCGTGATTCCGTACTTCGCGATCTACACCTTCCTGCCGACCATCCTCAAGGCGATTCATCTGAACGACGGTTCAGGCGCGGATTTTCTGCTGAACGGATTCCTCGTGCTGGGCGCATTGATCGGCATCTGGCTCACGATCAAGTTGCCGCGCCGGGTGTTTCTGATCGGGTCGTTTGCGGTGACGTGTCTGTCGCTCGTGGCGTTGAGCGTGCTGCCCGAGTCGGCTACGGTCGCGATGATTGTGGCCTTCGGCATCTTCACCTTGACGATGTCGGCCTTCTCGAATCTGGTGGGTGTGTTTCCGCCCGAGTGCTTTCCGACTGAAGTGCGGGCTTGCGGCGTCGGCCTGGCGATTGCGTGCAGCCGCCTCGGTTCGGCCGTGGGGACGTTTCTCCTGCCGCTCGGCATCGCCCAGCTTGGCTTTCACGCGACCATGATGGTGCTTGCCGCCGTGCTGCTGATCGGCATGGTGGTGTCCATTGCATGGGCGCCGGAAACGAAGCATTTGACACTGAACGAAGCGAGCGGAGCTTAACGCTCGTCGCGGTGCGTGGCGTGCAGTGCATGCCAAAAATAAGGGTCGAACGTGGCGCGTTCGACCCTTTTTCACCTTGGAAGCCAACTGGTCTACTGACTGGCTGTGAACTGGTGAATACTGATTCGGACGCGTTGTGACGCGTTCCGACATTAACCGTTCAACCCCCTCCTGCTGCAAACGCCGCATCGGGCGCAAACGCCCGGTGTGGGTTTCGCCAGCGTCCCTTGCCATCCGGCTTTCATCAAAGACGGCATCTTCGGCTACTTCACATAGCCCGTGATTCATATTCCGGCCGGCATTACGCCACGAGCCGGAATTCACCGAATCCGGCGCGTTCACGTTCTGCACCGCCGGTAATAAATGCGAGCGGATTTCATTCCCAGACGACGCTGGTTTTCGAATCAGGAATACTCCCCGGACTGGAAACAGAAACAGCGGGCGGAATTATTTCAATTCCAGGCGGAGCGCGACTGCGCGCGCCTCTCAGGCGACTCTCATATCCGTCTTACCTGTTCTGACTTCGACGTCAGAAACGTCCCACTCAAAATAAGAATCGTCCTAGGTACTTAGGAATTGCGGATCCCTATCATTCATTTGCGCCTGAACGATAGGCCAATGATTCGAGACAAGACCGCCATTCTGGCGATGAACATTGGAACGCCCAGGGCAGATACAGATGACGCGTCGTCCTGAACACGAACCCGCCGTCGAATTTAATCAAGAACGTCTTTTAGTCACTGGAGTAGTCATCATGAAATCACTCATTCCCGCCATTACAATCGCCGCCGGCGGTCTGCTGGGCCTCGCATCGCTCGGCGCGCAAGCGTCGGACGGCACGATTACGTTCACGGGCACCTTGTCGAACACCACGTGTTCGATCAATGGCACTGCTTCGGGCACGCTCGCCACGTCTTCGGTCGCGCTGCCGCAAGTGTCGGCCTCCACGCTCGGCGTCGCAGGTGCAACGGGTGGCCGCTCGGCCCCGATTCCGCTGGCGCTGACCGGCTGCACGGGCACGGCAACCAAGGCCGTGGCCTACTTCGAAAGCGGCCCGAACGTTGACCAGGCAAACGGTTATCTGTCGAACACGGGCGGCACCGCCTCGAAGGTGGACGTGCGTTTGCTGAACGCATCGTTCCAGCCGATCAACATTCTGAGCGGTTTGAACAACGATATCGCCTCCAACGGCGCGACCATCACCGCCGGTTCGGCCAACCTCAAGTATTACGGCGAGTACTACGCCACGGGTGTAGCGACTGCCGGCACGGTGAGCACGAGCGTGTCTTACACGATGCAATACCAGTAAGCGAATGCCGAGGCGTTCGCTGGTGCGAACGCCTTTTTTACGCCCAATTTTCAAGATCATTTTCAAAGAAGGTGGATGTGATGAAGCTCGGTCGAATTGCAATTGGAGTGAGTGTTGCCTGTGCGCTGTTTGCGGGCGCGGCAAGCGCAAGCGTGACGATTGGCGGTACGCGAGTGGTGTATCCGCTCGACCAGCGCGAAGTCACCGTCAAACTCGACAACGACAGCGTGACGCCATCGCTGGTGCAGGTATGGATCGACGATGGTCATCCGGATGCCAAGCCGGGCGACATCAAGGTGCCGTTTGTGATTACGCCGCCGATCTTCCGCATGGACTCGCGCAAGTCGCAGACGCTGCGTGTCATGTATAGCGGTGAAGCGGTCCCGATGGATCGCGAGTCGGTGTACTGGCTCAATGTGCTCGACATTCCGCCCAAGGCAGCAGACAAGGACGACGCCAATATTTTGCAGATCGCTTATCGCACCCGGATCAAGGTGTTCGTGCGGCCGACGAAGCTCGCCGGCAAGCCGGAAGATGCCCCGTCCCAGTTGAGCTGGAAGATTACGGCGGCGCCGGGTGGTAAAGGCGAGGCCCTGAGCGTGTCGAATCCGACGCCGTACTACGTGTCCTTTAGCGAAGTCGACGTCGAAAGCGGTGGCCACACGTACAAGAACGAGCGCGGTGGCATGGTTGCGCCGCTCGCGACCGAGGTCCTGCCCGTCGCGGAGATGAACGCCGTTGGCGCAGGCGCCAAGGTCCACTACACCGCAATCAGTGATTACGGCGGCGCCCTTCCCGGCGACGCAACGATCGGTCAATAGACCACCGTAGTTCTCTGCCGGCCGGGCGGCCGCCTTCCGCCCCATTGACAACCCTTTCCCGCACACCGCGTGCGTTGCACAGGCAACGCACAGGGACAACGCACGCCTGTCGCAGGGCTTTAGAAGTCAGTCAGATCATGAAACATTCACCTCGCAATCAGTCGCACGCGCATTTCAGTGCCGCGTCTGGCCCGTTCGGCCTGAACCCCGTTACCGCAGTTGTGCTGTCGGTTTTCGCAGTGGTCGGCAGCGTCCAGCCAGCGAGCGTGAATGCGTCTGAAATGGCCACGGCATCGGGTCCCGAAGCCGTGCAGTTCGATACATCGTTCCTGCGTACGGACAAGGACCAGACGGTCGACGTCGCGCGTTTTGCGCGTGGCAATTCGGTGTCGCCGGGCGTGTACTCGGTCGACGTGTGGATGAACGACATGCGCATCGCCCGTCACGATGTCCGCTTTGTGAAGGCGCAGGCAGGCGATGCAGCGCGCCCCTGTTTCAGCCGTCAAATGTTGGAGAGCTTCGGTGTCGATTTCGCCAAGGTTGCGGTTGACGCTGGTGCCGGCCCGGCGAGCGCCGTAGCCGACTCAAACGAATGTATCGATCTGAGCGCCGCGGTGCCGGGCGCTTCGGTTGACTTCGACTTCTCCGAACAGAAGTTGACGCTGAGCGTGCCGCAGAAATACATGCGCAACGCCGCGCGCGGCTACGTGCCGCCGGAACTGTGGCAAACCGGCGTGAATGCGGGCTTCGTGAGCTACAACGCGAACACGTATCACACGAGCGGCGCGGGGATCGATTCGACGCAGAGCTACCTCGGCCTCGACGCCGGCGTGAACATCGGCGGCTGGCATTTTCGTCATCAGTCTTCGGTGACGACGGGCACTGGCCAAGGCACGCAGTTCGACAATATCGCGACCTATGCCCAACACGACCTGACGAAGCTCAAGTCGCAGTTGACGATAGGCGACTCCAACACCACGGGCGACGTGTTCGACAGCGTGGCGTTTCGCGGCGTGCAGATCGCGAGCGATGACCGCATGCTGCCGGAATCGTTGCGCGGCTACGCGCCGGTTGTGCGCGGCACGGCGCAATCGAACGCTCGCGTGACGATCCGTCAGAACAACCAGGTGATTTATGAAACGACGGTATCGCCCGGTCCATTCGAGATCAAGGATCTGTATGCAACCGGTTACGGCGGCAACCTCGACGTGACCGTGACCGAAGCGGACGGCCGCACCGAAAACTTCACGGTGCCGTTCGCCTCGGTTGCGCAGTCGCTGCGGCCTGGCACCACGCGCTTTTCGGCGACCGCCGGAGAGTTGCGCGACAACACTCTCGACACCAAACCGACGTTTGCGCAGTTCACGCTGCAACGCGGCTTGACCAACACGGTCACCGCCTATGGCGGCGCAGTGGCTGCAAACGGCTATGTGGCCGCGGATATCGGTGCCGCGCTGAACACGAAGTACGGCGCGCTCTCGGCGGACGTTACCGCCGCGCAGACCGAAGTGCCTGGACAAAGCACGCTGCGCGGCACCAGTTTGAGGATTGGCTACAGCAAGTTCATCGACCCGACGGACACCAACGTCACGGTGGCCGCCTACCGCTATTCGACTGCCGGCTTCCTGGATCTGTCGGATGCGGCGTCGGTGCGCGACATGGCCTTGCACGGCGGCGACATCAACGCGGTCGATCGTCAGCGCGACCGGCTGCAAATCACCGTCAACCAGAATTTCAAGGATCACGGCAGCGTGTTCCTTACTGCTTCGGCGCAGAAGTACTGGAATCGCAGCGGCAGCGATACGTTCTATCAGGCGGGCTACACGAACAGCTTCAAGTACGGGACCTACAGCGTGACGGCTGGACGCACGCGCAACTCGGACGGCCAGATGTCGAACCTGTACATGATCAGCACGACGATTCCGCTTGGCCACAGCCAGCATTCGCCGATGTTGTCGACGAACCTGTCCAGCACGGGCGGCGCGACGAACATGCAGGCCAATGTGAGCGGCTCGCTGGGCGAGAACAACCAGTATTCGTACAACGCTTACGGCTCGTACAACGGTGCGAGCAGCGGCAGTGCGTCGAATGCCGGTGTGAGCGGCGCATGGCGCGCGCCGTACGCGCAGATGACTGCGTCGGCCAGTTCCGGCGCAGGGACGAGCCAGGTGTCGGCGGGTGTCAGCGGCTCGATCGTCGCGCATCCGGGCGGCGTGACGTTCTCGCAGACGGTGGGCGATACGTTCGGCATCGTCGACGCACAGGGCGCGCAAGGCGCGAGCGTGTCGAGTTCGCCGGGCGTCAAGGTGAACAGCCATGGTTACGCGGTGGTGCCGTATCTGACGCCGTATGGCATGAACACCGTGGATATCGATCCGAAGGGCACTTCCACCGACGTGGAGTTTGAATCGACCTCGGAGCAGGCCGCGCCGCGCCTCGGTTCGGTGGTGATGCTGAAGTACAAGACCGTGAGCGGCCGGGCAGCGTTGATTCGTGCGCCTCAACTGGGTGATAAGGCGCTGCCGTTCGGTGTGGATGTGGTGGATCAGGCCGGCAAGACCGTGGGTGTGGTGGCGCAGGACAGCCGCATCTTTGCGCGCGGCCTCGAGGATAAGGGATCGCTGTTTGTGAAGTGGGGCGAGGCCGGCTCCGGGCAGTGCCGGATTGATTATGTGTTGCCGAAGCTTTCAGCGAAGTCCGGCGCGGCTTATCAATCGTTCGAAGGGCATTGCGTGGGTGGTGTCGGAGTGAATCTTGACAACCACGGCGTGGCGTCGGCTAAGCCGCTGGAGTCGGCGAAATGAATCAGACCTTGAGCAGCTATCCAGAATTGCATGGAGCAGCGTTGTTGAACCTGCGGGCCAAGTTCCGCGAGATGTTAGCGATTTTGCATGGGAGAAAAATGATGTGGAAAGCTTTTGGCATTCTTTTGTTTGTACTTGGTCAATTGACTTTTGGTGCATCAGGAGCTCACGCACTTTCTGTAAGTTGCTCCTTGACATCGTCGCTCAATTTTTCGCCCGTGCTTGACACATCGGGCTTTGGAAGAGATTCAGTCGCTGGAGCGACCACGCCGAAATATTCGACACCCGTGAATTTCTCCTGCAATGGCGATCCTAACGCGGATCGCGATATCTATTTGTGGTTTCAGATCTCGTCGGCGAATCTGGTCTCCGGCTACACGGATCTGTTCCAGACAGACAACCCCAATGTAGGGGTGCGGTATTCGGTCTCCAACGGTGCGGCCACTAGCTGCAACGGTACACCGACGACTGTTTCCACTGGCCGGTTACAGATTGTCTGCCATCAACAGATTCAACCTGCGTCGCCGGGGCAGAATTATTCGTTGATCGTCTCGGCCCAGTTTGTAAAGCTGGCCAATACCGTCGCCGGTCCACTTACAACCATTCCGTCTTTGTCTGTCACCAACGGGATCAATAATCAAAGCGGGAACTTTGCGTGGGGCAACGTATTCACGGGTGCGGCGAGCGGGAGCTTTTCCACGCTGACCTGCTCGGTGACCACGCCTTCGATTGTTGTGGCAGTGTCGCAGGCCAACACGAGCCGGCTAGCTTCCATCGGGTCCACTGACGGCGCAGCGGCTTTCAATATCGGCCTGAACTGTAACCCTGGCGTCAAGGCGTCGATGACGCTCACTGATGCAACGACGCCGTCCAACACAAGCAACACGTTGTCGTTGGGAACCGGCTCTACTGCAACCGGGATTGGATATCAGGTTTTGTACAACGGTAACCTGATATCGTTCGGGCCGGATTCAGCACTCGCTGGCAACCTCAACCAGTTTTCAGTCATGACAAGTCCTGCTGCTGGGGGGCCCGTGACCGTGCCGCTTACCGCGCGCTTTATTCGCACGGGGACCATGGTACCCGGCACGGCGATTGGAAAAGCGACTTTTACGATGTCTTATCAATAGTGTGTGTGATCGGGAGTCGATACGCGGTTCGTAGGACGCGATCCCTCCCCGTGGAGCCCCCCGTACCGCTTCTGCCACGGCGGGGTATTCGTGCCAATCCCGTTTTTGATACGCTCATCCCCATGACGTGTATCATTCGTTCCCTGCGCTGTTCTGCGCCGGCCTTTCCCTTTTTTGGAACGCCCGTTCGTAACCCGCTTGCGACACGGTGCGTTTGCCTGGCCAGCTGGGTCTCCGGGCCCGACTTCCGCAGCCCCGACGCCGCCCGCCGCGCCAGACGTGACGGGAACAGGAGCCACAAGCCCCTGACACCGCCCGAACCTTTATCCGTGACCGCCCGACCCGATGTCAGCCTCTGAACTCAAACGCCGCCGCACGTTCGCGGTCATTTCCCACCCGGACGCGGGCAAGACCACGCTGACTGAAAAGCTGCTGCTGTTTTCGGGCGCAATCCAGATCGCCGGTACCGTGAAAGGCCGCAAGAGCAATCGCTACGCGACTTCGGACTGGATGGAGATCGAAAAGCAGCGGGGCATTTCGGTGGCCAGCTCGGTGATGCAGTTCGAGTACGGCGACGCCGTCATCAATCTGCTCGACACGCCGGGCCACGAGGACTTCTCTGAAGACACCTACCGCGTGCTCACCGCTGTCGACGCCGCCGTCATGGTGATCGACGGCGCGAACGGTGTCGAAGCGCAGACGCTGAAGCTGCTCGAAGTCTGCCGCAGCCGCAAGACGCCCATCGTCACCTTCATCAACAAGCTCGACCGCGAAGTGCGCGAGCCGCTCGAACTGCTCGACGAGATCGAACAGCACCTCGGTGTCGCCGCAGTGCCGTTCACCTGGCCGATTGGCATGGGCAAGGACTTCCAGGGTGTCTACGACATCCAGCGCGATCAGGTGCGCCTGTTCCGCGCCGGGCAGGACAAGGCGGGCGGTGAAGTCGAGACGCTGCACGCGCCTGGCGACGAAGACGGCGAGCGCCGCTTCGGCCATGCATGGGTCAAGGCAAAAGAAGAGATCGACCTGATCACGGGTGCCTCGCCGGATTTCGACCGCGAGCAGTTCCTGGCGGGCCAGCAATCGCCCGTGCTGTTCGGGTCGGCCATCAACAACTTCGGCGTGAAGGAAATTCTCGACGCGCTGGTCGATCTGGCGCCGCCGCCCTCGGCACGCATGGCCGTGCAGCGGTCTGTGGAGCCGGACGAGCCGAAATTCACCGGTGTGGTGTTCAAGGTGCAGGCCAACATGGACCTCGCGCACCGCGACCGGGTGGCGTTCATCCGCGTGTGCTCGGGCCATTTCGAGCGCGGCATGGCGCTGAAGGTGACACGCTCCAACAAGACGTTCCGCGCCAACAACGTGGTGACGTTCCTGTCGCAACGCCGGGAGACGGTGAGCGAAGCGTATCCGGGGGATATCATCGGCATCCCGAATCACGGCACGCTGAGTCTCGGCGACACGCTGACCGAAGGCGAGACGCTGCAGTTCGTCGGTTTGCCGTTCTTCGCACCGGAAATCTTCCAGACGGTTGAAGTCGTGGATCCGATGCGCGCCAAACAGCTCGGCGAAGCGCTGAAGCAGCTGGGCGAAGAGGGCGCCATTCAGGTGTTCCGGCCGGTGCATGGCGGCCTGATGATTCTGGGCGCGGTCGGTCAACTGCAGTTTGAAGTGGTGTCGCACCGCCTGTCGACGGAGTACAAGGTCGACGTGCGCATGGCGCCTGCCCGTTACCGTATGTCGCGTTGGGTGACCTGCGACGACGCCGCCGAACTGCGCCGCTTCAACGATGCCTACGCGGCGCGGATCGCGCTCGACGCATCCAACGCGCCGACGTATCTGGCCTCGCATATCTCGGAGATCGAAGTCGCGCAGAAGGCGTGGCCAAAGATCGTGTTCAACGAGTTGCGCGAACATTCAGGCGCGCCGTTCAAGAAGGCGATGTAAGCCCTGCAAAGCACAAAGCCGCGTCAATCGACGCGGCTTTGTGCGTTTACGGGCTATGCGGCCGGCCCGGCTCTCAGTGCTTCGTGTGCGTAGAGGGTGCGACGAACGTGACGTCTTCGAACGGTTCCGCGTGCTCTGCGTACTCGATCCGCGTCAGGCGGATTTGCCGCTTCATCACCTGACCGTCTCGCAAACCGCGGAACAGCTCGACGTCGAGCTGGGCGTTCATTTCGGCATCGCTCGTGATCTCTTCGAGCTTGAAAAGCAGCTTCGCGCGATCCACCGGAGACGAGCCGCACTGTTCGATGGCGCGGGCAAGCGCCGCCAGTCTGGCGAATTGCTCTGCATTGCGTTGTGCCGCGTTGACGGCCCGTTCGAGGATGCCGTCGAGAAGTTTGTCGCTTGCCGGAAGATCGGATGCCTGGGTGATTCGAGAAGTGTCGTCGGTCATAAGTGGAGGTTGCCGGCGCCTGCGTGATCCCTATGCGCACACGGCGCATGTAAAGGCCGCATACGCGACGGACGGTACATCGTTTGATCAGAGAATAGCGAAAGTATAGACGACGGCGTCTCTCAGCCTGCCGGTCGGGACGCAGAACGAGGCGTTCGCCCTCACTCCATCTTCAAAACCTCTTCCCTCATCCACGTTGCAAACGCCTGCACGTGTTCCAGTGCCGCGTGCCGTTGCGCGATGTCGAGCCAGTAGCCGAACGGCCCGCTGACCTCGATCTCGGAGATTCTGGCAAGACTGCCGTCCGCCAGTTCCTCGACGATCATATTCCGATCGACCACCGCCAGGCCCGCGCCCTTGCGCGCCGCATGAATGGCCTGCTCGAGATTCGAGAATTCGATCCCGTTCTCCGCGTAATGCGCCGGCATGCCGGCGGTGGCGAGCCAGTTGGGCCACAGGTCAAGCCGCGTCTCCTTGTGCAGCACGTGCAGCGCCGGCATGCGTTCAAGCAGCGTTTCAAGCGAGCGCCCCCGCAGATGCGGCGCGCCCACCAGCGTGTGACGTTCGGTCATCAACAGTTCGGAATGCGCGTCGGGCAGCGCTTCGCGGCCGAAGCGGATGTTGCAGTGGCAATCCTCGGTGGGCTCCGTGCGAACCGAGAGTTCGACGTCGGGCAACTCCACCGCCAGCGAGCCAAGCCGGGGCGAGAACCATTGGGTCGCGAAGGTGGGGGGTACGGACAGCACGAGCCGCCGCCGGCCCTTGGCGGTCGTGATCTGGCGCGTGCCACGCTCGATCGTGTCAAATGCCTCCGACACGCACGGCAGCAGCTGCAGGCCGGCAGCGGTCAGGCGAATGCCTTTGTGGTCGCGCTCGAACAGCTTCGCCCCCAGCGATTCCTCGAGAATCTTGATCTGCCGGCTCACGGCGCCCTGAGTCACGCACAGCGCGCTGGCGGCGCGATTGAAGCTCAAATGACGTGCCGTCTCTTCAAAAAAACGCAACGCAATCAGCGATGGCAAGCGCCGCATACCTTCACCTTCTTTCCTTCTGGCATCCGGTGACCCCCGCGCTGGCGTGGCGGCACCCTCCGCAATGGTTGTCGTCGTGTTCAGACTGCCGCCGGCGTGTCGTCTCCAGTGCGTGGGCGGGCAATCGGGTTGCTGCGGCGCATGGTCGTCTGCTGCCGGCCGGTCGCCCGGCCAGCGTGCCGTCTCGCCGCAGCTTACTGCCTTTGTACGGTTTGCCGGATGCCGCGCCTCGTTTGTCTCGCATCATTGCGTGCATCCTGGCGCGGATTGTCGCATTTCAGATCAGCGAATGAATGGCGCCAATCAACAAAAATGACACCTTCTGACGGCGTCCTGCGCGCGGCCAATCGCAGCATCTGCTGCCTACATCGCCTATCCTGAGGGGAATGCGCGTCCGTTCGCAACGCGCCTCTCTCGACTTCGTGGAGTGCCCGTGACCGTACGCAATCTCGATGCCGTGTTCCGGCCCACCTCCGTCGCGGTGATCGGCGCCTCGCAGCGGCCGGGCAGCATCGGCGCGATGGTGTGGGCGAGTGTGCTGGCGGCCGGCTTCAGTGGCCCGCTCTGGCCGGTCAATCCGAAGTACGACGCGCTCGATGGCAGGCCGGCCCTGGCGGATGCCGGCGATCTGCCCGAGGCGCCCACGGTGGCGCTGATCTGCACGCACCCCGCGACGTGGCCCGGGATCGTCCACCGGCTCGGAGGCATGGGGACGCGCGCGGCGATCATCGTGGGCGAAGTACACAGCGACGAAGACCGCACGGCGCTCCGGCACACACTGTCAGCAGCGCGTCCGCATCTGTTGCGCATCGTCGGGCCCGGCAGCCTCGGTGTGATCTCGCCCGCGCTGCACGCGCATCTGGGCGCGCCGTCCTCGACGGTGAAGGCGGGCGGCGTAGCGTGGGTGTCCCAGTCCAACGCGCTGACCAATGCCGTGCTCGGCTGGGCGCATGCGCGCGGGCTGGGCTTTTCGCACGCGGTGGCGCTGGGCGGTGAAGCGGATGTGGATGCTGGCGACGTGCTCGATTTCCTCGCCAGCGACCCAGGCACCCGCGCGATTCTGCTCGAACTGGACACGGTGCGCGCGGCCCGCAAGTTCATGTCGGCCGCGCGGGCGGCGGCGCGCAACAAGCCGGTGCTGGCGCTGCGCTCGGGCCGCGCCGATCCCGCCGACGGGCTCTACACTGCCGCGTTCCGCCGTGCCGGGATGGTGCGGGTCGACGCGCTCGACGATCTGCTCGACGAAATCGAAACCTTGGGGGTGGGCCGCGTCGCCGCGGGTGCGACGGCGACGCTGATCACCAGCGACCGTGGCGTGGCCACGCTCGCCTGCGACGCGTTCGCGGCGGCGGGCGATACGCTCGCGCCATGGCCCGGCGAGGCCACGCAAGCCATCGCCAGGGCGTTGCCGCGCGCAGTCGCGGGAAACCCGCTGCTGCTCGGCGACGACGCTCGCGCCGAGCATTTCGGCACCGCGCTGGAACTGCTGGCGCAGCATCGCGCGACCGGCACGGCGTTCGTGGTCCACGCGTCGACGCATAACGCGCCAGTGGGCGAAGTCGCGCAGGCGTTGATCGCGAATCAGCGGTATGCGTATCGCGGGCTGCTGGCGTGTTTTTTCGGCGGCGTGGACGCGGCAACGCGCGACGCGCTGCACGCGCAGGGCATCCCGGTTCACACGACGCCGCAGCGCCTCGCGCGCGCCTTCGCGCGGCTGGTCGACTACCGGCTGGGACGCGAACTGCTGATGCAAACGCCGGAAGGGCTGCCCGTCCAGGCATCCGCGGCAATCGACGCCGCCCAGACGCAAGCGCGCGCAGCGCTCGCGGCGGGCAACGAGCTGCTCGGCGCAGAAGAGGGCGCTCGCTTGCTGGCGCATTTCGGACTGCCGGTCGGGCACAACGAAGCGGCTCACGACAAGGTCGTGGATATCGCGGTGGAGCTGCGCGACGACGACAACTTCGGTCCCGTGTTCCGCTTTACGGCGCCCTCGGTGGATGGCGTCTCGGCGCCGTTGCGCGTCTACGGACTGCCGCCGCTCAACCCGATGCTGGCGCGCGATATCGTGTCGCGCTCGCCGTATGCGCGGCTCGTCGCGCCGGACCCGGTGCTGGCTGCGCTGACGGCGTTGTCGCAGGCGGTGTGCGACATCAAGGAGATCGTCGGCCTCACGCTGACGCTGCGCGTGTTCCGCGACCACGCGGCGATCGTCGATCCGTCCATCCGGGTTGCGGCGAAGCGCAGCCGGCTTGCGATCGTGCCATACCCGCGCCGCTTCGAGGAAACGCTCGACTGGCGCGGCCTGCGTATCACGGTGCGGCCCATCCGTCCGGAGGATGAAGCGGCGCATCACGATTTCGTCGAAGCCATGACGCCCGACGACCTGCGGCTGCGCTTCTTCGGCTCCGTGGGGAGCTTCGATCACTCGCAGCTCGCGCGCATGACGCAGATCGACTACGACCGGGAAATGGCGCTGATTGCGACCATCGAGAATCAAGAGGGCCTGACGCGGACCCTGGGCGTGGTGCGCGCCGTGGCCGATCCCGACAATGAAACGGCGGAATTCGCGGTGGCCGTGCGCTCGGATCAGAAGGGACGGCAACTCGGCAAGCTGCTGATGGGGAAGATCATCGCCTATGCGCGGCAACGCGGCACACATTGGCTGGTTGGCGAGGCGCTGCGCGAAAACGGGCCGATGATCGCCCTGGCGAGAGCGTGCGGTTTTACCGTCACGTCGACCGAAGATCCTGCGGTGGTCGGTTTCAGGATGGCGCTGGATGAAACCGTGGCCGAAGCCTAGCCGGTCAACTGGCGGGAAATCGCCGCTCATCAATGAGATGGTGACACGCGCCACCTTGCGAAACGGCGTATGCGGGCGACGTAACGCGCCGTCTACCGCTTTTGTCGCGCTTCGCGGTACTGAATTCCTTCGGGATCCTGCGCCTCGGTGTCTTCCTTCTTCGGAGCTTTGAGAATCCTCTGAGTGCTTGCCTCGGCCATCCTGGCTATATTTTTCGGCTCACTCGACCACGCAAGTCAACCGCCGGTCTCGTGGTTTCACCGCATCAATGCGTCGTGAATTTCGCGCGCATCCAGCGTGCAGCGTGAGCACGTCATTTCCGCGCCTCAACCTTCCGTTCGCAGAATTTCCATGGATAACCTCGCCGTCTCCGACCAATTCATCAAGTCGCTCCTGTTCGCCTTTTTCCTCAGTGCCGTGGCGATTTTTCTGCTGCAGGTCATCAACCTGATCGACCCCGATCACGTAATAGGTTGCGAAGGCATTGCGTGGCTTGCGGCAGTCGTCCTCTGCACGCTCGAACCGGTGCTGCGACACTATGGCGTGCTGAAGGGCGGCGTAGAAAGCCGCACGGGCGAGTTCACGAAGGCAAGCGTGCTCGGACGTCTGATTGGGGCGCCGGCGGGTTGCGCGTTTGCATGGGCCATGACGATCGTGGGCGCTTAAGCCTCGCGCCCGCGAGGCGTTTTTCAGCCGATCGGGCGCAACGACCGTTTCGTGCCGGCATCCTGCTGGTCAAGGTCGAGCCCATCCGGAAGCAGGAAGCAGGCATCCGGGCTCGGGTGATGTGCCGGCATCTGGAGTCAGATCCGGCGTGGGAATCGTTCAGGCCGGCAGCTTCGCTGCGGCCTCGTCCACCTGGCTGCGCGTGACGGACAACTCGGACAGCCACCCATCCGCATAGGTCGCGCCCGTCTCGCGTTCGAGGCGCGCAATCGTCGCTGCGCAACGCGCAGCGTCTTTCGGCGTGGCGATGAAATCCTTCACCGACTGCCCCGCCGTGAACGCATCGAAGAGCGGCACGCGGATGTCGTCCGGCAGCGCGCGCGTCCACTGGTACGGCTTGCCGTTGTACGTGAACGACGGCGGCAGCACGCGCTCCTTCTTGGCGGCCGGAATCAGGCCGTAGGTGCGGGCCGCTTCGCCGATCTGCTCCGGCGAGAACAGCTCATCCGGGCTGATGTCGAACTGCTGGATGTAGGCTTCCATCGCCTGCATTGCCGCGGCGCGGTCGTCGCGCTTTTGCTGCGCACGAGCCACGATGTCGCGCAGTTCGTCGGCTTCCTCGTTGGTAATCGTGAAGCTCGCCTGCTTCTGCTGGAGTTCGGAAAAACGCTGGAATTCGGAATCGGTCAGAAGTTTCGCCATGGGGTGTCGAAAGCGCGCGCAGGACGGTGCCCACGCGGCGAGAATTTTGAGAGGGTCGCCATTCTAAACCATGTGAGCAGATGGCCGACCGCGCATCAAGCCGACATGTCGGGTTGAGCGGCTCCCGGACCCTAAACGGGGCTCTCGCGAAACATCGACAAGGCTTCGACCGTGTCGCGCAGCAGTGCCGTTACCGCGTCGAGTGTCGGCGCGACGTACTCGTCGATGCGCCGCAAATACGGACAGGTGAGCACAGCAATGGCCTGACCTGACGGTCCGAGAAGCGGGTAGGTCAAGTCGGTGACGCCGAAGGTTTGCTGGCTGTCCTTCTGCACAAAGCCCTGCACACGAATCTGCTCGCACGCTGTTTCGAGCGCCTCGCGGTCGATGGTCACCTCGCCCTTCACCTTCGTATGTTCGGCAAGCATGTGAGCGCGCTGCTCGGCGCTCTGGAAGGCGAGCATCACGCGGCCCGAGCCGGTGTCGATCAACCCGACGCGCGAACCGAGTCGCACGGACATCCCCCACGTGCCCGGCCCGTCGACCTGCGCAATCACCAGCAGATTGCCGCGGTCGTAGACTACCAGGTGGCACGATTGCTCGGCGGCATCCGCGAAGCGCTGCATCAGCGGCAGCGCCTCGGAGATCAGCCGGTTCATCGGCGGATGCCGGTGCGCCAGCGCATACAGCTTGAGCGAGAGCGAATAGCGGTCGCCGGCGGGCGAGCGCACCACGTATTGCCGCGCCACCAGCCGCTCGAGCATCCGGTACATCTCGCTGGCATTGCGGCCCAGCAGCTTGGTGATTTCGGCGCGCGTCAGCCCCTCTTTCTGCCCGGCGAGCAGTTCGAGGATGTCGAGGCCCTTGTCCAGCGCGGGCGCACGGTAACGGTCGGCTTCGTCTTTTTCTTCGGCATCCATCATGAGTCGATTCCCGTGTGCAGATACCATGGTTATCTGGCGCGTGAGTGTAAAACGTCGCTGGCATGACCCAGCCAGGGAAAACACGGACCACTGGTGCTGCGACATTCCTTGACTTCGAAAAGTCCGCATATGAATAATACGTTCATTGGTAAATGAACGTACACTATTATCGACACGAAAGAAGCGCATCCGGCGAAGGAGTGAGTCTCCATGAAGAATAGTGTGCCAGGCCCTGCCTTCGCTACGGCGCAAGCCGAGGCCGGTGTGGACGGCGCACGCAGCCAGCGGATGCGCGGCGAACGTGTACGCAGGCGCGAACTCGTGTTGTTGTCCGCGCTTGTGTTGCTGATCGTGGTCGGTGCGTTGTCGACCCCGGGTTTTCTGACGAAGGCGAATCTGATCGGCTTGCTGGGCGCGTCGGCGGCGCTCGCGCTGGTCGTGCTCGCCGAGTCGCTGGTGGTGTTGACCGGCCAGTTCGATCTGTCGCTCGAATCGACGGTCGGCCTTGCGCCCGCGGTCGGCGCCCTGCTGGTGATGCCGGCGGCGTCGGCGGGATTGGGCTCGCAATGGCCGGCGGTGGCTGGTCTGCTGGCAGTGGTGGCGGTCGGTGCGCTGATCGGCTTCATCAACGGCTTGCTGGTGGTGCGCCTGAGGCTGAACGCGTGCATCGCCACGCTGGCGATGCTGATCGTGTTGCGTGGCATGCTGGTCGGTGCGACCCGGGGCGGCACACTGCTCGATCTGCCGCCCGCGTTCTTCGCGCCTGCTACGACCATGGTGTTCGGCCTGCCGCTCGCGGTGTGGCTCGTGGCGGCGGTGTTTGCGGCGGCAGCGTGGGTGCTGCGCTATCACCGTCTGGGCCGCGCTGTGTACTTGATCGGCGGTAATCCGCAAGCAGCCCATGCTGCCGGGATTCGCGTCGAACGCATCACGTGGAGCGTGTTCGTGCTTGCCGGTGTGCTTGCTTCGGTCGGCGGGTTGATCGTCACCGGCTATGTCGGCGCGCTCAACGCGAATCAGGGCAACGGCATGATCTTCGCCGTGTTCGCGGCGGCGGTGCTCGGCGGCATTTCGCTCGAGGGCGGCCGGGGCACCATGCTCGGCGCGCTGTTGGGCGTGCTGCTGCTAGGCGTGGCGCAGAATCTGTTGACGCTGGCGCAGGTGCCGTTGTTCTGGATTCAGGCTATCTACGGCGTGATTATCCTCGGTGCGTTGATGACGGCGCGCCTCACGAGCCGCAAAGGCCAGAACTGATATGACCGTTTCACGGAGAACCCATCTTGAGTAGTCCATTGCAAACCGATGCTCGCCTGATCCTGCTCAGCCCGCAGGACAACTGTCTGATCGCGGCGGCGCGGCTCGAAGCCGGCACCCAGGTGGAGATAGAGGGCGAGCGCGTGACGCTCGGCAAGACCATCGACCTCGGCCACAAGGTGGCGCGTGGGCCGCTGGCGAAAGACGACAAGGTGTTGCGCTACGGCGCGGTGATCGGTCATGTGACCGGCGCCGTCGCGCGCGGCGAACATCTGCACACGCACAACCTTGAAAGCGACTACTTGCCGACTTACACGCACGATGCGGGTCACGAATTCGTGCATCATTGACGCGGTATGACGCCGCGCTGGGACGATCATGATTGACACTTCGAAAGCAACGCGCGGCGCGGCTGCGCAAAGTGGCGTAGCCGCGCCGCCCATGCTGCAAGGCTATTCGCGCAGCGATGGCCGCAAGGGTATCCGCAATGTGGTGGCGGTGGCGTATCTGGTGGAGTGCGCGCATCACGTCGCGCGCGAAATCGTCACGCAGTTTCGCGAGCCGCTCGACGCGTTCGACGACCCCGGTGCCGAACGCGAACCGGCAGTGCATCTGATCGGCTTTCCGGGCTGCTATCCGAACAGCTATGCCGAAAAAATGCTCAAGCAGCTCACGACACATCCGAATGTGGGCGCGGTGCTGTTCGTGTCGCTCGGCTGCGAGAGCATGAACAAGCACTATCTGGTGGATGTGGTGCGCGAAAGCGGCCGCCCCGTCGAGGTGCTGACGATCCAGGAAAAGGGCGGCACGCGCAGCACGATTCAATATGGCGTCGACTGGGTGCGCAATGCGCGCAAGCAACTGGCGGCGCAACCGCGCGTGCCGATGGCGCTGAGCGAACTCGTGGTCGGCACCATCTGCGGCGGCTCCGACGGCACCAGCGGCATCACGGCGAATCCGGCGGTGGGCCGTGCCTTCGATCATCTGATCGAGGCCGGCTCGACCTGCATCTTCGAAGAAACCGGTGAGCTGGTCGGCTGCGAGTTTCATATGAAAAGCCGTGCCGCGCGCGCGGAACTGGGCGAAGAAATCGTCGCCTGCGTGGCGAAGGCCGCGCGCTATTACTCGATTCTCGGTCATGGCAGCTTTGCAGTCGGCAACGCGGACGGCGGCCTCACGACCCAGGAAGAGAAATCGCTCGGCGCCTATGCGAAGAGCGGCGCCTCGCCGATCGTGGGCATCGTGAAGCCCGGTGACGTGCCGCCGACGGGCGGTCTCTATCTGCTCGACGTCGTGCCGGATGGCGAACCGCGCTTCGGCTTTCCGAACATTAGCGACAACGCCGAAATCGGTGAGCTGATCGCGTGCGGCGCGCATGTGATTCTGTTCACGACCGGGCGCGGCTCGGTGGTGGGCTCGGCGCTTTCGCCGGTGATCAAGGTTTGCGCGAATCCGGCCACGTATCGCAATCTGGCCGGCGACATGGACGTCGATGCGGGCCGCATCCTCGAAGGCCGCGGCACGCTCGAAGAAGTAGGCCGCGAGGTATTCGAGCAAACCGTGGCCGTGGCGCAAGGTGCCGCGTCCAAATCGGAGATGCTCGGGCATCAGGAATTTATCCTCACGTACAAGACTTTCGAACCGGTTGGGCCGGCGTGCCTGCCGTCGAGCGCGGCGTCGGCCCATCGGGTCGTCGAGATCGCGCCGCAGTGATTCGCCGCAGCAATGCGCTGCAGGCATTCGCGGTAGTGCCGCGGAGACAACACCGCACGGCGCGGACGTGACCGTGTGAACGCATCATGTGAACGATAGGAGACATCGGCATGGTTGAGGCAACGGGTTCGAGAGTCACGCAACGCCGCGAGATCGGCAAGCGTGGTGTAAAGGTGACAGGGCTCAGTCTGGGATCCGCGCCGCTTGGCGGGATATATCACGATATGCCCGATGCGCAGGCGATCGCGACAGTCGACGCAGCATGGGACGCGGGCGTGCGCTTCTTCGACACCGCGCCGCACTACGGTCACACGAAAGCCGAACACCGTATAGGCGACGCGTTGCGCCGCTATCCGCGCGATCAATATGTGCTGTCTACCAAAGTCGGCCGGCGCTACGTGCCGCGCACCACGCCCTACGACGGCAGCGAAGGATGGCAAGACCCGCTGCCGTTCCAGGCAATCTACGATTACACGCGCGACGGCATCCTGCGTTCGTTCGAGGACAGCCAGCAGCGACTCGGGATCGTCGACATCGACATTCTGCTGATCCACGACATTGGCCGCGTCACGCACGGCGAGCGCAACGCGCACTACTGGAAGCAACTCACCGAGGGCGGCGGATTTCGCGCGCTCGATGAACTGCGTTCGTCGGGCGCAGTCAAGGCGGTAGGACTCGGCGTCAACGAAGGTGCGGCGATTCTCGATGCAATGGCCGACTTCGATATCGATTGCGCGTTGTTGGCCGGCCGCTATACGCTGCTGGAACAGGCCACGCTCGACGATCTTCTGCCCGCCTGCGAAGCCCGCGGGGTCAGCATCCTGCTGGGCGGCGCGTTTAATTCGGGCATCCTGGCACGTGGCGTGCAGGGCGATCTGAAGTTCAACTATGGCGCTGCGCCGCAAGAGGTGATTGAGCGCGTCGCGCGTCTGGAGGCGGTGTGTCGTGTGCACGGGGTGCCGCTCGCCGCCGCTGCGTTACAGTTTCCGTACGCGCATCCGGCCGTTGCCACGGTGCTGACCGGCGCGCGCAGTGTTGAAGAGTTGCGTGAGAACGTTGCCTCGTTCGAACGCCCCATTCCCGCTGAACTATGGACGGCGTTGCGCGATAAAGGCTTGCTGGATCTGCGTGCAACGGTGCCGAAGGATTGATCGACCATGCACATCGACGCCCACCAGCACTACTGGGATCCGGCCCGCGGAGATTACGGCTGGCTCACCCCGGACCTCGAACCGCTCTACCGGACCTTCGGACCTGCCGATCTCGCACCGCTACGCGAGCGCACCGGTGTAACACGCACCGTGGTCGTGCAGGCGGCGCCGACGGTCGAGGAGACGCAATATCTGCTGGAACTCGCGCGCAATGATGCATCGATTGCGGGCGTGGTGGGCTGGGTGCCGATGCTGCTGCGCGATGCACCCGCACTGATCGCCGAACTCGCGCGTGATCCGAAGTTCAAGGGCCTGCGGCCGATGCTGCAAGATCATCCGGATGACGAATGGATCGCCAATCCCGCGTTGGGGCCCGCGGTCGAGGCGCTCATTGCGCATGACCTCGCCTTCGATGCGCTGATCTTCGCGCGCCACGTGACGCCGCTGGAAACCTTCGCAAAACGCTTTCCCTCACTGCGCATCGTCATCGATCACGGCGCGAAACCACCCATCCGCGATGGCCGCGCCGGCTGGCAAAGCTGGGCGGACGCCATCACGCGTCTGGCGGCGCTGCCGCATGTGCATTGCAAGCTGTCGGGTCTGGCCACCGAAGCCGCGCCCGGCTGGACCGAAGCGACCTTGCAGCCCTACGTCGATCATCTGCTGGCGTCGTTCGGCCCCGCGCGTTTGATGTGGGGCAGCGACTGGCCCGTGCTCAATCTGAACGGCGACTACCTGCTGTGGCACTCGGTGGCGAACACGCTGCTCGCCGCACTGAGCGATGCGCAGCGCGAGGCGATTTTCGGCGCCAACGCCGCAGCGTTCTACCGCCTGTAAGAACAAAGACAACGACAAGACAAAGACAACGATCTCGAAGACGATGAAGTTGCTGATCCGAACGCCATTTCAACTGAACTACTGGAGACATCGATGACGCAAAGACTGGCCGGCAAGACGGCCGTGATTACCGCCGCTGGTCAAGGCATCGGCCTCGCCACGGCCGAACTGTTCGCACGTGAAGGCGCGCGCGTGATCGCCACGGATATCCGCATTGACGGGCTCGCGGGCAAGCCGGTCGAGGCGCGCAAACTCGACGTGCGCGACGCCGCCGCGATCAATGCGCTCGCGGCGGAACTGGGGGCGATCGACGTGCTGTTCAACTGCGCGGGTTACGTGCATGCCGGCACGATTCTCGAAGCCACGGAAGAAGACTGGGACTTCGCGTTCGATCTGAATGCGAAGGCGATGTACCGCACGATCCGGGCGTTTTTGCCGGCCATGCTGGAAAAGGGCGGCGGCTCGATCATCAATATGTCTTCGGCGGCGTCGAGCGTGAAGGGTGTGCCGAACCGCTTCGTGTACGGCGCATCGAAGGCCGCGGTGCTGGGTCTCACGAAGTCGGTTGCGGCAGACTTCGTCACGCGTGGTGTACGCTGTAACGCGATCTGCCCGGGCACGGTGTCTTCGCCGTCGCTCGAACAGCGGATCGCCACGCAGGCCCAGGCGCAAGGCGCGTCGCTCGACGCGGTGCAGGCGGCCTTCGTCGCGCGTCAGCCCATGGGCCGTATCGGCAAGCCTGAAGAGATCGCCGCGCTGGCGCTGTATCTGGCCTCCGACGAATCCGGCTTCACGACCGGGCACGCGCATGTGATCGACGGCGGATGGTCGAACTAGTTAGCGAACGCGGCGGCGCTGTGCAGAAAGGTCGTGTTGCCGCTTTTTTCACTGAACACTGTTGATAGATAGGGAAGTGCCAAGATGAAACTGCTTCGTTATGGACCGAAAGGTCAGGAAAAGCCGGGCTTGCTCGATGCGCAAGGCAAGATTCGCGATCTGTCGAAAGTGGTCGCCGACATCGACGGCGACACGCTGACCGACGCCGCGCTCGCCAGGCTGCGCAGCGTCGATCCGGCATCGCTGCCGGTGGTCGAAGGCAATCCGCGCATCGGGCCATGCGTCGGCAAGATCGGCAAGTTCATCTGTATCGGCCTGAACTACGCGGATCACGCTGCGGAGTCGAACCTGCCGGTGCCGACGGAACCCGTGGTGTTCAACAAGTGGAATAGCGCGATTTGCGGTCCGTACGACAACGTCGAAATTCCGCGCGGCTCGAAGAAGACCGACTGGGAAGTCGAACTGGGCGTGGTGATCGGCAAGCCGGCCAAGTACATCGACGAAGCGAACGCGCTCGACTATGTGGCAGGCTACTGTGTGATCAACGACGTCTCCGAACGCGAATGGCAGATCGAACGCGGCGGCACGTGGGACAAGGGCAAGGGCTTCGACACGTTCGGCCCGATCGGTCCGTGGATGGTGACGCGCGACGAAGTGCCCGATCCGCAGAATCTGGGTCTGTGGCTCGAAGTGGACGGCCATCGTTATCAAAATGGCTCGACCAAAACGATGGTGTTCGGTGTCGCAAAGCTCGTGTCGTATCTGTCGACGTGCATGAGCCTGCAACCGGGCGACGTGATTTCGACCGGCACGCCGCCGGGTGTCGGCATGGGTGTGAAGCCGAATCCGGTCTATCTGAAGCCGGGGCAGACCATTCGCCTTGGTATTGAGGGTCTGGGCGAGCAGCAGCAAAAAACTCAGGCGGCGGAGTAACGCGCGCACAGGTCTTGGCGCGCAGTGCCGCACGCTGCGCGCCAAGACCTTCGAAACTTCAATTCGACGGTACCGTTTCGCCGCCGTCGCCGATCCGGTTGATCGTCCCTTGCGCGACCGCCACAAGCCGTTCGCGGTCGCCGTCCATCACGAAGATGTTGCACTGGCAGGTAGCCTGATGCCGCCCGGCATAGACGACCTGCGCGCGCGCCAGCAGCGTACCGTTCATGGCCGGCCGCAGATAGTTGATCTTGTACTCCCCCGTGACGACCCGGGGCCCGAGCGCCAGCGCTCCGGCGAAGGTGAGCGCATTGTCAGCCAGATAGCTGATCACCCCGCCGTGGACGAAGCCGTGCTGTTGGCGTAACTCGTCGCGAATCGGCAGGCATAGCGTCAGTTCGTTCGAACTCGTGTGCATGAGTTCGGCGCCGAGCAGCATGCTGAACGGTTGGGCGTGGAGTGCGCCGCGTGCCCGGTCCAGTAGATCCGTCATTATCGATTCCTTCGGGGCGATGCCCGTGGTGGCGTCCCTACCCACTCTAGGAAGCGCCGACGCATCGCGTCAAGGTGAATCGCAAATATTGCGCGAGCATTGTTGTGCCACGCGGAGCAGCGCCGTGAAATGAGCGACGAAACGGCTCGTAAGGACAGTTTTGCGCGCACTTCGCTCAAGAGATGAGCCGTGCTGCCGTTAACCCAGACGTTGTTCCCGTCATTCATTGCATTTCAGGTGTTCACGATGTTTAGCAAGATCAAGGTCGCATCCGGCCTGCTGTGTGTTCTGGCCGCTTTTTGCGTTCTGCAACTTGTGACGGAGGGGCTGGGCTTCTGGTCGCTGACGCGCACCCATGACGACGTGGGCGATCTGTCGAATATCGCGTTGAAACAGGTCGACGCGGTGAACCGTACGACCCAGCAGTTGATGGACGCGCGTATCAACCTGTCGCGCGCCGGCACGCGCATGGTGAAGGGTGGCGCCGAACCCGCCGACATCGTTCAGCACGCCCGCGAACAACTGGCGGCGGCGGACCAGAGCTTCGCCGCCTTCGCCGACGCGCCGAAGACCAGCGAAGAAAACAGCGCCCGCGCAGCGGCACTCTCGGAGCGCTATCAAAAGCTGCATGCGGCGCTCGCCGACCTCGCCCAATTCCTCGATTCAGGCAACATTCAGGCGTTTCTCGATCAGCCGACCCAATCCTTCCAGGACGCGTATCTGACCGAACTGCACAACTTCGTACAGTTCGGCGATTCGGCTAGCCGTGCGTCGATCGAATCGATCGACGAGCGCCTCGCGTTGTTCCGCACCGTCGGCGTGCTGATCCTGTTGCTGCTGCTCGCCGGCACGGTCGGCGTCTATGTGGCGCTCAGGCGCGGCGTGGTGGCGCCGCTCGAAGAAGCGGGCCGCCACTTCGATCACATTGCACAAGGCAAGCTGAATCAGACCATTGCGGCGCGCGGCACCAACGAAATCGGTCACCTGTTCTCCGGATTGGCGCGCATGCAGGCGAGCGTCGCGCGGACGGTGAAGACGGTGCGCGAATCGGCTGATTCGATCCACCTGGGCGCGAACGAAATCGCCACGGGCAATGCGGATCTGTCGGCTCGTACGGAGAACCAGGCGGCTTCGCTGGAGGAAACCGCATCGAGCATGGAGGAGCTGACCGCGACCGTCCGGCAGAACGCCACTCATGCACGCGAAGCCAATGAGCTGGCGCAGACCGCACTCGACGCAACTTCGCGCGGCAGCGACGTGGTGAACCAGGTCATCGAGAAGATGCACGGCATCGCGCAAAGCTCGGACAGGATCGCCGAGATCATTTCCGTGATCGACGGCATCGCGTTCCAGACCAACATCCTCGCGTTGAACGCGGCGGTCGAGGCCGCACGCGCCGGCGAGCAGGGCCGGGG
This sequence comes from Paraburkholderia sp., assembly GCF_036488795.1. Lineage (GTDB taxonomy): Bacteria > Pseudomonadota > Gammaproteobacteria > Burkholderiales > Burkholderiaceae > Paraburkholderia. The sequence goes on along the minus strand of NZ_DASXHA010000101.1, from coordinate 24,567 downwards.
GTTCGCCGTGGTGGCGGGCGAGGTGCGTGGGCTGGCGCAACGCAGCGCGCAGTCGGCGAAGGAAATCAAGACCTTGATCAGCGAATCCGTGGCCGAGATTCAGGGCGGCTCCACGCTCGTCGAGCATGCGGGCGATGCGATGCGCAACGTGTCGTCGTCGATCTCGCGTGTCACGCAGATGATGACGGAGATCAGCGCGTCGTCGCTCGAGCAGAGCACGGGCATCGAGCAGGTCAATCAGGCCGTGGTGCAGATGGACGAGATGACCCAGCAGAATGCGGCTTTGGTGGAAGAGGCCGCGGCGGCTGCGGCGTCACTGCATCAGCAGACGCAGCAGTTGAAGGACGCGGTATCGGTGTTTGAAATCTCCGATGCGGTGCTGCGTATGCCGCCGTTCGGCGTGTCGCATGCGCAGGAGCACGAGTTTTCGATGAGCGCCGACGCGGCGCTTTAAAGCAGGCTGGCAGGAACGACGAGGCCCGCGCAACCATCCGGTTTCGCGGGCCTCGTTGCTTGCGGACGGCTGCTGTTTGCGTTTGCGATATCAGGCCGGCAGTGCGGCGTAGGCCGTGGCGAGATGGTAGGGCGTGGTCGAAGGCATCTCGGCGCGCGACACTTCGCCGGCGGTCGTCTTGCATTCGAACCAGCCGTGGGCTTGCAGGAAGCGCTGTTTGAAGCGCTCGATCTGAGCGGGCAACACGGCGCGCGCCGCGTCGTCGTCGCGTATGGCGAGTGCGCGCAGGTATTCGCTTTGCGCCCAGATCCGTTGCGTGGCGTCCTTGATCCGTCCGGCTTCGTCGAGCGACGCGCACACGCCGCCTGTCACCGGGTCCACACCGTGCTGCTGCGCGAAGTCGAACGCGCGCGTGAGCGCCGCGTCGAGGCCGGTGCCGTCCAGCAGCGCGCCAGCCTGCTTGACCAGCCAGTACCATTCGAACTGGTGGCCAGGCTCCAGACGGTTGTCGTGCGTACCTAACGGCAATTCTGCGATGCATCCGGTCGGCGCATGCACGAAAGTCCGTTCGATAGCCTCGGCCAGCTTGCGCAGCCTTGTATCGAAGGCGCTGTCCTGGGTTGCTTCGCGGGCGGCCAGCCACGCTTCGGTCAGATGCATCAACGGGTTCTGGATAGGCGTGCCGGTCATCGTCGAGAAGTTTGCGTCGAGCGCCGCGTTGAACAATCCGTGGGCGGCGACGAAACGCTGTTCGATCAGCGCCGAGGTGCCGTCGACGACGTCCAACGCAGCCCGATTCCCCGAACGCGCGCCATATTCGGCGCAGGCGAATACGAGAAAGGCATGCGTATAGAGATCTTTTGTCGTGTCGAGCGGAGCGCCTTGCGGGTCGACGCTATAGAACCATCCGCCGTGCTGCCTGTCCTGAAAGTAGTGCAGGAGGGCATTGAACAGCACCTCGGCGTGAGCGGCGTCGCCCGCCTGCGAAAAGACGAACAGCTGACGCGCGCAGGCCATGGCGCGGTAGCGTTGCACCGGCATGGGACGCTCGCCCGTGCCGCTGACGGCTTCGTAGGGCAGGTTCAGCGCAGTGTTGAAGCCCGGGCCGCGCCAGACCGGCAGGACGACGCGTGTGAAATGATCGCGGAGCGTGGCGGCAAGTGTGATCGAGGTGGCGGGTGTATTCATGCTGTGAGTCTGCTTGCAAAAGTCGTAAAAAGTCCGCGCACGGGCCTGAAGACCGCGCCGGCAACGGCGCGGGGCAACCAGCCGGCAGGCGCGGCGCGCGACCAAGGATAAAGCAAAGCGTCGACAATGGCACGTCGGAGCTTGCCCAAACATGCTTCCACACACTTCAGACAAGGAGGAACAGCAATGCTCGGGAACCTCGAACTCGTCTCGCGGCTGGTGCTGGCCGCGGCGCTCGGCAGCGTGATCGGCGTCGAGCGTGAGCGGCTCTCATGGGCCGCGGGGCTGCGCACGCACATGCTGGTGTGCGTGGGCTCGGCGCTCATCATGATCGTGTCGGCGTTTGGCTTTGCCGATGTGCTGGGCACCCAGAACGTCGTGCTCGACCCTTCGCGGATGGCCGCGCAGGTGGTCTCGGGGATCGGCTTTCTCGGCGCCGGCTCGATCCTGATGCGCGGCGAAATCGTGCGTGGGCTGACGACGGCTGCGAGCCTGTGGTCGGTGGCGGCGATCGGCCTGGCAGTGGGCGGCGGGATGTACACGGCGTCGATTGCGGCGACCATCATCATCCTGATCATCCTCGCCGGCATCAAGCCGCTCGAACGGCGCTTCATCACCGTCAAGCAGCGGCGCCAGATGACCATGCTGGTCGAGCGCGGCACGCTGACGTTCGATTCGCTTCACGAAGCGCTGGGCACGGCCAGCCCGCGGGTGAAGCAGTTCGTGATGCAGCAGAGCGACGATACGCCCGAATACGACGTGGTGATGATCACGCTGCACAGGGTGTCCTCGACCGAATACGAGGCGATTCGCGAACGCTTGCGTCGGCTGCCCTGCGTCAAGGAATTGCGCGAAGAAGATTCGTCGTCGTAAATCGCCGATGGGCTTTAGCGGGCGTGCGCCGCCATGCGACAATGCGGTCTCGAAAAAAACCGATGGCACTTCGTAGCGGTGTTCGGCGCCCGGTGGCCGGCGGCGACCGCTCCTTTCTCTATGGCAGATACCGCAGCATCCACGCAGTCCCGCACACCGCGCGCCGGCTCTTCGAAGCGGCGCGCCAACACCGTTTCCACCGAAACCGAAAACAAACTGGCGCGCGCCGCCCGCTCGGCGCAGCGTCTCGCACAACTGAGCGACGCGTCGCGCGACGACAGCACGCTTGATATGTTCCCGGACGATCCCACCCGCGCGACGCTGGAGGCGATGAACATCGACATCCGCCAAGGCACGCTGCACGGTTTTGAATTGCCAGAGGTGGTGCTGGCGGCCGTGGGGGCGGTTTCAGGCGCGGATGTCGCGGCTTCATCGTCTTCCTCTTCTTCCGAGGCAAAGGCGGCGCGCCGGGCGACGCGCGAGAAAGCGGACGCGGCGCCGGTGGCCGCGCTACTTGATGGGCTGGACGTTGCACCTTCCGGGAACGGCGGGGTGCGTGACAGCGCGCCTGTCAATGACGAAGCAGCGGCCGATGTGACCACGGCTGAGGCGCCTGGCGAGTCGCAAGCCTTGCAAGCCTTGCAAGCCGCACCTACGACGCCGCTTACGCCGGCGATGGCGGCGGCAACCGTCGCGCGCAGCGTGACCGCGTTGCGCCAGGGAACCGAGCCTGGCGCCGCTCCCGTCACTCCCGCCACTCCCGCCGCTCACGAAGCCGGTGCCCAGCCGGTTGAAACGGGCAAGCCGGTTGTGCCTCCTCAGCGATTTGCCGTGACCTTCGCCAAGGCCGCGAGCGCGTCAAGCGGGACGCTTGCGGGTAGTGGCGCCGTGCCGGCTAAAGCCGTGGATTCTGCTCCCATCGAGCCAGTTGCTTCATCTGCTCACGCCGCGTCTTCCGTTGAAGAGGGCCAGCGGCCGTTGCCGGAGGCCAGTCTGAAGGCAACCTCCTCCGTGCCCGGAGCGGCGGCCACGCCGCGCTCGACCGCTGCGTTTGCCGCTCCAGTGCAGGATGCCGTTCGCAGCACGCCTGAACTTGACCGCGCGCGGGCAACTGCGTTTGCCGACACGGTCGACGCGCTGTACGGCGTGATCTCCGACCAGCGCCGCGCGGCGACCGACCACTCGCGCCGGATGAAATGGATGCTGTCCGTTGTCGTCGCCGCGTTGCTGGTGACCGTGGCGATTGGCATCACGCAGACGTTGTTGCTGATGCGCCTGACCCGCGAAACGACAGCGCAGCAACATCGCATCGAAGAAATGATGCAAAACCAGCAGGCTGCCATGACGAGCCTGCTCGATGCCCATCTGGCCGTGGCCAACGCGGCCAACGCGGCCAACGCGGCCAACGTGGCCGCCGCCGCGCCTGACACAGCGTCCGCGCCGGCGCCGGTGACCGAGTCTCGCCAGCCTGCGGCCGTCGCGCCTGCCAGCAGGCACTCGGTGAAGGCGCACGCCCATCCGCATAAGCCGAAAGCGGCATCCGGTCACTGATCGACCGGTCGGATTATTTTGCGACGCAGCATCACCCCCAGCAGGCTTTTATCTGACGACGATCCCCGGCAGCAACGCCGGGCCGGCGGCGTCATCCTGCGCGCTTGCGGATTCTTGCTTGAAAATGGGTGCGGATTCGTAAGCCTTACGGCGTAACGGTTCGCGGTAAACGCTCTACCGACGGGGCTGACCCGCGTGTGTGCTCCGAGACATGATTCAACGACGCTGTGAGCGGCTCAAGGAGCGCCTGACTGTTGTTACGGCGCGACGCAATGACTTCGTGTTGCCCTGCGACAACGGGTCACACCGCAAATAATGTTGCATTGCACTAGCTTTTGCCTAGGGAAAACCCTATAATTCGTTTTAAGGGAAAACCCTAGATCCAACCAACCAGGAGTCGCCATGAGCGTTATCTTTGCAATGTTCCAAAAGGTTAGCGACCTCTTTGCGTCGCCGCATCTTCCGCTGGATTCGGACTACTCGTACGCAGCGCGCCATCGCGAAGCTGAGCGTATGCGCAAGGCGCAATCCACGTTGTTCGGCATCAAGCTGAGCGACTAAGTCGTACGCTGTTGGCGCGGGCCGGCCCGCGCGGCGTGTCCTTATTACGGCACGCCTGCTATCTGAAGCCACGGTTCGCCGTGGCTTTTGTTCGTTTACGCGCCAGGTTTCGGAACCCGCCCGGCGTCCGCGGCTCTATTGACAATCCGTGCGACGCACGGTGGTTCCAACTCGCCGCCTTTGCGGACCGGTTTCGACCTGCCGAAATCGTTTCGGAATATTTCCCGGTCGAAATGAATGTAACCGAGACTGACAAATACCTTCCGCCCGAGGTGTTCCGGCCCCGCCGCGAGCCTCTGAAATACTTGCGTTTTTCGGACTGCCAGCGTCTCGCATCCGGCCCCGAATCTGAAACTTACGCTTACAAGCGCTCACGTATTTAAGCGGATTGGCCCGTTAAAGTCAGTTCCAAGCGTACGGCGCCGGACATCTCCACCTTGATCGCGTCCGGTCCGACACGAACCTAAATTGGGAGGTCCAACATGAAAACCTTAAACAAGACATCGCGTTCCATTCTCGCCACCCTCGTCGCCGGCGGTGCATTGCTGGCTGCGGGCAGCGCGTTCGCCCAGGAGCGCGTGGTTATCTCCGCCCCTGGCCCGGTCTACGCACAGCCGCAGATGATGCCGGTGGGCGTGCAGATCGATATCGGCTGGCATGGCGACCGTTACTGGGACGGCCATCGCTACTGGGCGCATGACGACTGGATGCGTCATCATCCGCGCGATTACGATCCGCACCACCACGACGACCATCATCCGCACGACGGGCGTTATTGATGCACGCCAGGCGCCGTTGAGGGCGCCGGTCTGACCCGGTGGTATGACGAGGCCGGTCTTCCTTTGGAAGACCGGCCTCGTTGCGTTGGAACGCGTAAAACCAGCCACTCCACCTCATGACATCCAGGCCCGTGCCATCAACGGTAGCGGCTCGCTGCCGGTTGCGTTTCGCTGGAACGCTTGATGCTTGAAAACGGCGCTCACCGTGCCGTTTTCCTGTCCGTTCATCCTTCTGGAGCGCGATCATGTCCACCGAATTCGCCACGCAGTTCTCGCATGTCCGTCCGCAAGACACGTCGTACGAGGACCAGGGGCTGCGCGATTTCTTTCTCTACCGCGATCTCGGCATCGCGCAGGCGACGGGCGGCAAGGTGCTCGCGCAACTCGTGAAGGCGAATCATGCACCAGAGGAAGGCACCGGCTGGCACCGTCATGAGGCCGACTTCCACATTGTGATCATGCTCAAGGGCTGGGCGCGCTTCATGTACGGCGACAAGGAAACGCGGGTGGCCGCCGGCGATTGCGTGCATCAGGCGCCCGGCATCGTCCACTATCTGTTCGACTACTCGGAAGATATGGAGTACATCGAAATTGTTTCGCCGGCCGACTTCAAGTCGATCGAGGTGGACGGCCCATGCGATGTGCCGGCCGTCACGCCGTGGAAGAGCGTCGCGGCCTGACAGGTTTGCATGCTTACACGGGGCGCGTGAGATGCACCCGTCACGCCTCGCCCGAAGCTGACCTATCGACGTCCAGCGCAGCAGTCACGGCCGTTGCAGCCGGCGCCGCGATAGGTGCCGTCGCCAGCGGCACGGCCGGTCTGATCGCCTGAGCGCGCGCACTCACGGTCACGGCACGCGGCTCGTTGTCGTAAATCACCGCGCGCACGCGCGGATAGATATGCCGCTCCCAGCGGTGCCCATTGAACACGCCATAGTGTCCGACACCCGTTTGCACATGATGGGTCTTCAGATATGGCCGCAATCTGTCGCACATGTCCTGCGCCGCAAGCGTCTGTCCGACTGCGCAGATGTCGTCCTTCTCGCCCTCCACCGTCAAGAGCGCGGTACGGCGAATCTTCGACGGCTCGATGGGACGTCCGCTGACCTGCAACGCGTGCAACGGCAGTGCGTGACGCTGAAAAACGGTCTCGACGGTTTCCAGGTAGAAGTCCGCCGTCAGGTCCATCGTTGCGAAGTATTCCTCGTAGAAAATCCGGATCGTCTCCGCTTTCTGCGGATCGCCTTTGGCACGTTCGTGATACATGGCTTCGAACGAATCGAGGTGGCGCGCGAGATTCATCGCCATGAACGCGTTGAGCTGCACGAAGCCGGGATAGACGCGCCGCGTCGCGCCCGCATAGCCGCATGGCACCGCGCTGATCAGATTGCGCTCGAACCACTCGATGGGCTTGCTCTTCGCCAACGCGTTGACCTTGGTCGGGTTGATGCGCGTATCCAGCGGACCGGCCATCAGCGTCATGCTGGCAGGTTGCGCCGGATGATCGTCCGCGGCCATCAACGAGATCGCGGCGAGCGCTGCAACGGTCGGCTGGCAGACCGCCAGCAGATGCGTGCCCGCGCCGATCTCTTCGGTAAACGTAATGACGTGCTGCACGAATTCGTCGAAGCCAAAGCGTCCGTGCGAGAGCGGCACATCGCGCGGGTTGTGCCAGTCGGTGATATAGACGTCATGTTCGGCGAGCATCGTCTTCACCGTGCCGCGCAGCAAGGTCGCGAAGTGGCCGGACATCGGCGCGATCACCAGCACGCGCGGCTGAGCGGGCGATACGCCGGCGTCCTTGCGAAAATGCAGCAGAGAGCAAAACGGCGTGTGCGCCGCGACTTCCTCGATGATCGTGACGGGCTTGCCGTCCACCTGAATCGAATCGATCCCGAAGGGCGGCCTCTTGTGCGTGAGTCCCGCGAGCCCGATCAGATCGCAAGACGCGCGCATCGAGCGTCCATGCGGCGTTGCACCGAACGCGGGCCACGCGTCGAGCGCATGATTGACAAGGGCAGCGCTGTGCCGGATGGGCAGCATCAGGTCTGCGAACGCCTGGTATGCGGGATATGTGAACAGGTTCATAGCCTCGCACGAATGCCCGAAAGGAAGGAGCCCAAATAGAGGCAATACATGTGCCAACGGTTCGCGGCGCGTCCGCATCAACCGCCTATGCTGGCATAGCATTTGCGCTGTTCCGGCGAGGGTGCCGGTTTTGCCGTGATTTGGTGCGCCGACGCACCAACGCTGCCCTATGCGCGCCCGCTCAGGAGATTCGTATGGCGAATACCACGCTTACCATCAGCAGCAAGAACTATTCGTCGTGGTCGTTGCGCGGCTGGTTGCTGGCGAAGTTCAGCGGACTGCCGTTCGAAGAAATCGTGATGCCCATTGACGACCCCGGCGCGCGCGCGGAGTTATTGCTGCTGTCGCCGTCGATTCTGGTGCCGTGCCTGTTTCATGACGGCATCAAGGTATGGGACACGCTGGCGATTGCCGAGTATCTGAACGAGGTGCAGCCGGAGGCGAAGTTGTTGCCGGCGGACCGGCGGGCACGGGCGCATTGCCGGGCCATCTGCGGCGAAATGCATTCGGGATTCAGTTCGCTACGTTCTGCACTCCCGATGAATCTGAAAGCGCAGTTCCCGGGCTTCAAGGTGTGGGCGCGGGCGCAATCGGATATCGACCGGATCGTTGCCATCTGGCGCGAGTGTCTTGGGCAATACGGCGGCCCGTATCTGTTCGGCGAACGCAGCGCCGCCGATGCGATGTACGCGCCCGTGGTGACGCGGTTCGTCACGTATGACGTGAAGCTCGATCCGGATATCGTCGAATATGGGCAGCGCATTCTGGCGCTGCCCGAAATGCAGCAATGGATGGCTGAGGCACAGCAGGAAATCGACGAGATCGATGAACTGGATGTTGAATTCTGAGCGGGGCGACGAAGCGCCCGCCGCCGTTTTCGATCAGTCGCGCCTGCTCGCATCCAGCTTGAACACGCTGACCACTTGCGCGAGGCGTTCAGCATGATCGCGCAGTTCGGCCGCCGCGTGTTCGGCGTCGCCGACAATGGTGGCATTCTGCTGGGTCGCCTCGCCGATCTGCGTAACGGCCAGGTTGACCTGTTCGATACCGCCTGACTGTTCACGTGAGGCGACGCTGATTTCGGCCATGATCGCCTGCACCTGGCCCACCCGCTCGACGATACCGTTCATCGTCGTGCTGGCCTGTTCGGCAATCTTGAAGCCGCTCTCGACGCGCGCCGTCGATTCGCCGATCAGCGCTTCGATTTCCTTCACCGACGCCGCGCTGCGCTGTGCGAGCGCGCGTACTTCGGCGGCCACCACGGCGAAACCGCGGCCGTGCTCGCCGGCGCGCGCCGCTTCGACGGCCGCGTTCAGCGCGAGGATGTTGGTCTGAAACGCGATCCCTTCGATCACGCTGGTGATGTCGGAGATCTTCTGCGACGAGCGGCTGATGTCGCCCATCGTTGAGACCACGCGTTCGACGGCGCGGCCGCCTTCCATGGCCGCTTCGGAGGCGCTCGTGACGAGCTGGTTGGCCTGCGCCGCATGATCGGCGTTCTGCTGCACGGTGGACGTGATCTGTTCCATGCTCGCAGCGGTTTCTTCCAGACTGCTCGCCTGGGTGGCGATGCGCGCGGCGATTTCGCCGCTGCCGGTGGCGATCTTCGCGGTGTCTTGCGTCATGTCCGACGACGCGTTACGCACTTGAGTGACGATGCGCGTGAGCCCTTCGCCGATGCCGTCGATGGCCTGCATCAGGCGGCCGATCTCATCGGCGCGTTGATGCTCGCGGTCGGCGAGCCGCACGCTCAGGTCGCCCGAAGCGAGACGCTCGGAAGCCTTTGCGGCTTCATCGAGCGGGCGGCTCACGAGGCGACGCACCGCAATCAGGAACAGCGCGGCGAAGCCGGCCACCAGCACGATGCCGATCACGAGGAAGCGGTTGCGGGTGCGCGTGACCTCGGCCATCACCTCGTCGCGCGGCGCAACGCCGCCCACCAGCCAATGCCATTGCGGCACCGTGACGAACGACACGTATTTGTCGCGCGAGGCGGTCTCGCCGAGCGTGGCGTCCGCCGAGCTGTATTCGAGCCGGCCTTGCTGCGCATCGAGCATCTGCTTGTACGGGGCGTTTGCGTCGTCAGCGGACTGACCGGCCGTGGCCGGATGAACCACGAATTTGCCGCGCTCCGGACCATTGGATGCGTCGAGGACGAAGTAATAGCCGCTAGCGCCGATCTTCAGCTGCTTGATGCCATCCTCGACTGACTGGATTTCGCGATCCACGTCGACGCCGACAAACAGCGCGCCGATCACGCGCCCGCTCGCATCCATGAGGGGCCGGTATTGGGTGATATAGCGCTTGCCGAACAGCGAGGCGAGGCCGGTGAATGGCTGGCCCGCGAGAATCGGCGCGTAGGCCGGTCCCTTGCGGTCGAGCAGCGTGCCGATAGCGCGTGTGCCGTCCTGTTTCTTGAGCGAAGTGGTGACCCGCACGAAATCGTCACCGGTGCGCGCGAATACGGTAGCGATCGCGCCGCTGCTGTGCAGGAATTCGTCGGGGATCGAAAAGTCCATGTTGAGGACTTTGTCGCCGGCCTTGAGAGTGGGTGTAGCAACCCCTTCGACATCCACCTTCTGGGTTTCGTCCAGCGTGTAGCCGGTGGGCAGCAGGCTGCTGAAGAGCGTCATGGAGCGGCCGACTTCGGCGGAAAGCGCCTCGTCGAACAGCGTGATCATCGCGGCAATCGAGCGGTCTTTTTCGGCGATGCGCGCGAGCACCTCATCGCTGATCTGCGTACCGGCCGAGCGGGTGAGAGCCCACGTGAAGGCGGCAAACATCAACGCGACCAGCACGCACGACAGCATGGCGAGCCTGGCACCAACGCTTGCGCGGCGCAACGAGAAGAATTCCATGGGATTTTGCGAGTAGGGATGAAGGAGCCACGCAAGCCGCGCTGCGCTGCGGATTGCGCTATAGCTTCTTTTACGGCAAACCCACAGGATTCTTGAGGTTCGACGCGAGCGCGGGGAGGGTTCTTGCAGACGCTTCGTACCCGCCACTTTCAATGCGCCTCGCTGCGTCCTCCACGCCATGTCCGCAACAGCAGCGCGTTGGTGACCACGCTGACGCTCGAAAACGCCATCGCCGCGCCGGCCAGCATCGGATTTAGCAGACCGAAAGCAGCGAGCGGAATGCCGATCAGGTTGTAGACAAACGCCCAGAACAGGTTCTGCTGGATCTTGCGCCAGGTGCGGCGCGAGATGTCGATGGCAGCCGCGACGAGCGCGGGGTCGCCGCGCATCAGCGTGATGCCGGCCGCGTGCATGGCGACGTCGGTGCCGGTGGCCATCGCGATGCCGAGATCGGCGGCGGCCAGGGCAGGCGCGTCGTTGATGCCGTCACCGGCCATTGCCACGATGCCGGCGCTGCTGATCTTCAGATCGCGGATCACGCGGGCCTTGTCTTCCGGCAAAACGTGCGCGTGGAATTCCTCAATGCCGAGCTCCGCCGCCACGCTCGCCGCGCTGCCGTGGTTGTCGCCGGTCACCAGCACGCTCTTGATCCCCATTTGCCGGAGACGTTCGATTGCGGCGCGGGCGGTCGGTTTGATGGTGTCGCCGAACGCGATCAGCGCGAGCGCAACAGACTTCGTGGCATCGCGGTGCATCAGCCAGGAGACGGTGTTGCCGGCGCGTTCGAGCTGCTGCGCGCGGGCGGCGAGTTCCGCTGGCAACTCGATGCCCAGTTCGGTCCGCCAGCGGGTGCTGCCGATAGCCAGCGTCCGGCTATCGACTTGCGCCTCGACGCCGCGTCCGGGTACGGCCCGGGCCTTGGAGGCGGCCTCAAACGGAGTGCTTCCCAGCCTGGCTTTCAAGGAGGCTACGGCCACATCGCCTGCTGCGGATGCGCTGACCTGCTCCACGGCGGCGCCATCGTTTAGGCCGAAAGCCGCCGCTCCAGCGCCTTCGGCACGCGCGGCCTCGTAGGCCTTTAGTACCGCCCGCGCCAGCGGATGATCGCTGTGCCGTTGCACAGCCGCCGCCAGCGCCAATGCCTCCATCCGGTCGCCCCCTATCGCCTCAAAGGCCGTGACCGACGGCTGCCCCACCGTCAGCGTGCCGGTCTTGTCGAATGCCACCAGATTGACACGATGCGCAATTTCGAGCGCTTCCGCATCCTTGATCAGCACGCCATGGCGCGCGGCGACGCCGGTGCCCGCCATGATCGCCGCGGGGGTTGCCAAACCGAGCGCGCACGGGCAGGCAATCACCAGCACGGCGACTGCATTGAGGATCGCGATTTCCCAGCTCGCGCCGGCGATCATCCAGCCGCCCAGCGTGAGCGCGGCGATCAGCAGGATTGCCGGCACGAAAATCTCGCTGACCCGGTCGACGAGCCGCTGGATCGGCGCCTTCTCAGCCTGGGCCGATTCGACCAGACGGATGATGCGCGCCAAGGTGGTCTCCGCGCCGAGCGCGGTCGTGGTGACGGTAATTGCGCCTTCGCCGTTGATCGAGCCGGCCGTGACCGGATCGTCCGACTGCTTCGGCACGGGCAGGCTTTCGCCGGTGATCAGCGATTCGTCGATGTGCGTGCGTCCTTCGAGTACCACGCCGTCCACCGGAATCCGCTCGCCGGGCCGCACGGCGACGATCATGCCGACGCGCACTTGCGCGAGCGGCAGTTCGTGCTCCTCGCTGCCGACGCGAATCCGCGCGCGCTCGGGTCGCAATGCATTGAGCGCGCGGATCGCGTCCGTGGTCTGGCGCTTGGCGCGCGCCTCCAGCCATTTGCCGAAGCGCACCAGCGTAATCACGACTGCGGACGCCTCGAAATACAGATGCATGGGCTCACCCGGATGAGCGAGCAGCTCGTACACGCTGATGCCGTAAGCGGCCGATGTGCCCAGCGCAACCAGCAGATCCATATTGCCCGCGCCGGCGCGCACGGCCCGATAGGCTGCGCGATAAAAGCGTGCGCCGAACGCGAACTGCACGAGCGTCGCCAGGCCGCACTGGAGCCACGGCGGCAACATCAGGCCCATGCCGGACGCGCCGCCGAACCATGCGCCGACCATAGGCACGACGAGCGGCAGCGTCAGCAACGCGCAAATCACCACGGCGGCCAGCTCGCGCTGGGTCCGGCTATGGGCGCGATCCGCGTCGGACGGCCCGGCCGGGAGCGCTTCTTCAATCACCGGCGTCGCCTGATAGCCGGCCCTGGTGACCGCCGCGACCAGCGCGTCGATGCCGGGAGCCGCGTCCGTCAGGTTGACGGTCGCCTTCTCGGTCGCGAGATTGACGGACACGCCGGCCACGCCCGGCACCCTGGCGAGCGCCTTCTCGACCCGCGCCGCGCAGGATGCGCACGTCATGCCGCCAATCGCGAGTTCGGCGGCCTGCTGCGGCGCCGGGTGGGCGCGCGCGACGGGCGCGGCTTCGTAGCCCGCCTTGCGCACGGCATTGACCAGCGTGTCGATATCGACGTTCGACCCGGCATCGACGCTGGCCTTTTCCGTGGCGAGGTTCACCGACGCGCGCGTGACGCCCGGCACTTTGGCGAGCGCTTTCTCGACGCGCATCGCGCACGAGGCGCAGGTCATCCCGCCGATTTCGAGTTCGGCGCTGGCCGCGCCGGTCTGCGCGGCGCGTTCTGGAGTGGAGAGATCGGTCATGGCGGTAGGACTCGTGGCGGCATCAGGTCGCATCATGAGTCCAGTATTGACCTTCCCATGATAGGAAGGTCAAGCGCGAAAAAGACGAAATGACGACGTAGCCGGCGCGGCGGGGTTTCTGCCGCGCCGGCCGCGCTCAGAACGCCGGCGGTGCCTTGAACATGGCTTCGGCGACGGCCTGCTGTGCGTCGCTGCTGCGCGCCTGCAGCGCTTCTGCCGCGCCGCGGCGATCGCCGGCCGCCTTGTTCTGCCCCAGCTTCCACTTGCCGACGAGGCGCGTGACCTCGATTTCGATGCCGACGATCGCCCCCAGCATCTGCGTCAGATAGTCCGCGGGCGCGTCGCCCATCTTCCACGGTCGCGGCTCGCCTGCTTCCATCTTGCGTGTGAGCCGCGCGACGAGGCCGCGCAAGAAGGCTTCGTCGTCGTGCACGACGATCCGGCCGTGCGCGTGCACCACCATGTAGTTGTAGGTGGGCACCTGACGATGCGCCTCGTGCTTGCTCGGATACCAGTTTGGCGAGATATACGCGGCCGGCCCCTGGAAGATCACCAGCGCGTCCGGATGCGCGGCCACTTCCTGCCAGACCGGGTTGGCGCGAGCCACATGCGCGCGTAACGTGCCGTGCTGGCCGCGCGTGGCGTCGAACTCAAACGGCAGATGGTTCGCGTCGAGACCGTGAGGCCCATGCGTGACCAGCGCGGCAAACGGTTCGTCGGCGATCAGTTGATGGAGAACCTCGGGCCGGTTCTCTTCGAAATGGGCGGGGACGTACATAAAGTGCTCCGGTGCGAGTGTTGCGCGTCATGCAAGAGAGGCTACTCGTGCAATTGTTGCAATATTGCAAGTTCGCGAAAGGTGCTTTTGTGTCTTTGCGCTTGCCTGCTGTCAAGGATACGATACAACCCGTTGTTGTCGGGATGTGGGATACGCGGCGTGTTCGCGGTGGGCTTGGGGGCCACGTGGACGAAGCTGGCTCACACCTGCGTTTCTCCCTGGACCGCACGTTCTGCCAATCGAACGAATGATAAAAACTCGCCGTGAACCGTTTTCGCTTCATTGGACCTGCGCGTCGCTCGCAGGCCTTGCATTCCTCGCCGGCTGTGCCGCGGCGCCCATCATTGCGCCGAAGCCCACGGGCTGGATCAAGGACGAGGTTGGCGATTCCTATGTGTTCGGCTACCCGCTCGTGCTGATGAGCGTGGCGCGCGACGCCGCCGTCGGCACCGATCCAGGACAGGCACCCATCAATACGCTGCGCAATGCGCAGGCATTGCCGCCGGTCGGCTCGGCTAATCCGCCCACGCCGAGTCTGGACACGCTGGATTCGTCCGGCTGGCTCGATCTGGGCGCCGAACCGCTGATCCTCGTTTTGCCGGATTCGCATGGCCGCTATGTGGACGCCCGCGCGCTCGACATGTGGACCAACGTGGTGTGGTCGAGTAGCCGCACCCAGACCGGCCCGCGTGTGACCGGTATCAAGGAGCAAACGATTGCCTTTGTCGGTCCCGGCTGGCAAGGCGACCTGCCGAAAAACGTCAAACGCGTCGACGTGCCGACCCGCAATGCATGGGTCAGCGTGCGCGTCCAGACAAGCGGCGGCCGCGATCTGACGGCGGTGCGCAAGTTGCAACGCGGCATCCGTCTCGTGCCGTTGAGCGCATATACCGGCGGCGGCTCTGCAGCCGCCCCCGCACCTGCCATGCCGTCAAGCGCGTCGCCGACCACCGCGGGCACACCGGCGGCCCAGGTCGCCGCGCTCGATGCAAGCAGCTTCTTCAACCGGCTCGCGCAGGCGCTGCAAGACAACCCGCCGGTGCCGGACGATCCGCACGCGTTGAAGTTTCTCGCTGACCTCGGCGTGAAGCCAGGCGCGCCGGTCAAACTGCCGTCGGATGCCGGTTCCGCGATCGTCGCGGGCCTCGCCGACGGCCGCGACCGGGTCGCCACGCCGCCGTCCAATCTCCTGAGCGTCAACGGCTGGAACTGGTTCGGCGACGACGTGGGCAACTATGGCCCCGACTACACGCTGCGGGCCTACGCCGCCTTCGCACAGCCGGGCATCGGCACGAAGGATGACGAAGTGCGCGCCACAGTGACACAGGACAGCGAGGGCCATCCGCTGAACGGCGCAAACCGCTATGTGATCCATTTCGCGCCGAATCAGTTGCCGCCGGTGCGCGGCTTCTGGTCGATCACCGCCTACACAAAGGACGGCGCACTCGGTGAGAGCGCGCCGGCGCGGCTCGCCGTGGGCGACCGCAACGGCGTGCATCGCAACCGTGACGGCTCGCTCGACGTGACGGTCTCGTCGACCCGTGCGCGGGCGGCCAACTGGCTGCCGGCGCCGCGCACCGATCTGCAACTCGTGCTGCGTCTTTACGCGCCGAAGCCGCAAGCCACCGACGGCACCTGGCAACCGCCGGAAGTGGCGCGTCAGTGATGAACGCGTGTGCGCCGGGCAAGCGCGGCGCACACGCGAGCAAGACCCCGGCGCGGCGATTGTTACCAAACCTGTAACCTCTCTGCGCCGTGTTTCACCAGGCGTCACGAACGCCGCAACGCTCACGCGTGTCATCTCACGCTGTTCAAATCCAGATCTCGTTTCGCGGATGATTGTTTGCCAGGCGCTTACATTTCTATCCCGCGCCAGCTTCAGGACATATACTTGCCCGAGGCAGGACTTCAGTTATCGCGGCGGGCTTGCCGCCGCATCACCCATGACCGAGCATGGCAAGCCTCAATAAAGCAACGCTGGCATCTTCACTCCAGGCTGTGCGCGGCGTCGCGCAGGCGCGGCGCACGCGGCGCATTCTTATTGGCCTGTTGATCTTTCTCGTGCTGTTTGGGCTACTGGGCTTTTTTGCCGCGCCGCCGCTGATACGCCACATCGCCGAGCAGCAACTCAGCAAACAGCTCGACCGGCCGGCCAGCATTGGCCGCATTGCTCTGAACCCCTATACGCTCAGACTCGAAGCGGATCGCGTTCATATTGGCGAGCGCGGCGGCCAGGGCGATTTCATCGATATTTCGCGGCTGATTCTGCAGCCGTCGTGGAGTTCGCTGTTCCGCGGCGCGCCCATCGTGGATGAAGTGCAGGTCGACTCGCCGCGCTTTAACATCATTCGTTACGATGCACAGCGCTTCAACTTCACCGACCTGATCGAGAAGTTCGCGAAGCAGCCGTCCACGCCGAACAGCAAGCCGACGCTCTTTTCGGTGTCGAACATCCGGCTCGAAAACGGCCAGGTCACATTCGACGACCGCCTGCTCGGCGTAAAGCATGTGATCGACCAATGGAAGCTCGGCATTCCGTTTATCGCCACCCTGCCATCGAAGACCGATATCTTCGTCGAGCCGCTGCTGCGCGCGCGCATCGACGGCAGCCCGCTTGCGATCGACGGCAAGACCAAACCGTTTGCCGCGTCGCGCGAGTCGGAAGTGTCGCTGCGTTTTGAAGGGCTCGATGTCCCGCGCATCGTGTCGTACGCACCGTCGAAGCTGCCGGTGACGGTGCAGTCGGGCAAGCTCTCCACGGATCTGAAGCTCAACTTCGTGATGTCCGGCGACGCGCCGTCGCTGCGCGTGGCGGGCACCGTCGATCTGAACGACGTCGACGTGCTCGACCAGGACAAGCAGCCGTTCTTCGCGGCACACGCCCTGCACGTGGCCGCGGCGACGCTCGAACCGTTGAAGAGCCTGTATCACTTCGACGATATCCGCATCGACACACCCACCGTCAATCTGGCGCGCGACAAGGACGGCGTGCTGAGCGTCGAGCATACGTTCGCATCCGCGCCCGCGTCGGCGAGCGCGGCGCAAGCAGCGGCCAGCGCGCCCGCGGCCGCATCGGCGGGGGGTGCCCCTGCCACGGCCGCGCCGCCGCTCGATCTGGTGATCAAACGTTTCGCGCTCAACGACGGCACGATCAATATCCAGGACAACGCGGTAGCACGGCCGGTCGCGCTAGGCTTGAACAAGCTTGCCGTATCGCTGGCGGATTTTTCGACGCTGGGGCAGGCGCCCGCGCGCTACACGGTCAGCACGGCGTTCAAGGACAGCCCCGGCTCGCTCGATGCGGCGGGTTCGCTGGGCCTCGTGGCAAAGAGCGCGGACTCGAAGATCGATCTCAAGAGCTTGTCCTTGCCGGCGCTCCAGCCCTATCTCGACAGCATGACCGCCGCGCAGGTGACCGACGGCGCGCTCTCCGCGACGACGAACGTCAGCGCGAACTGGGCCAAATCCCCGCCGGCAATCCAGGTCGGCGAAAGCCAGCTCAATCTGGAGTCGCTCAAAGTGGCGACGCGCGGCAACAAGGAGCCGGTGGTGGCGCTCGCGCAGGGACAGGTGAACGTCAAGCAGGTGGACGTGTCGGCCCGCACCGCGGACATTACGGGCGTTGATGCCACGGGTCTCGTCATCAACGCGCAACGCCTGAAGGACGGCAGCATCGACCTAGCCGCGCTTGCCGGTCCCCACGAGGAAGCCCACCAGCGCACGGCGATCCATGCCGCGAAAAAGGCACAGGAAGAAGGGCCAGCGTGGCACTACCGGATTGGCGAATTCACTCTGAAGGACGCGACCGCGAACTTCACTGACAACACCACGCCGCATCCCGTCAAGCTCAACATTACGCCGCTGCAGCTCAAGGTACAGCAGATCAGCGACGATCTGAGCAAGCCGCTGCCCATTGACCTTGAAGCGACGCTCAATCGCAAGGGCACGCTTGGCGTCAAGGGCGATATCACGGCCACGCCGCTCAAAGCGACGCTGAAAGTGGACGCGAAACGGCTCGATGCGGCAGCGTTCGAACCGTACTTCGGCAACAAGCTCAACGCGACGATTGCCAGCGCGCTGCTGAATATGGACGGCGACCTGGCGGTGTCGCAGGCATCGAAGGCGATGAAGGCCTCGTATCGTGGCAACGCGGCGCTCGTCGACGTGCGCATGCTCGACAAGGTCACCTCCGACTCGTTTGCGGGCTGGGGTTCGCTTGCATTGACGAACCTGAAGGCGACCTATGACGAGCACGGCACGGATGTCGACGCCGGCCGCGTGACGTTCTCGAACTTCTACGGCCGCGTGCTGCTGGATCCGCAGGGCAAACTGAATCTCACCGACGTGGTCGGGTCCGAAGGCGGCTCGAAGCAGTCTCTCACGCGCAGCAAGAGCGCCACGGAGCCGGTGCCGTTGACGCCGGGCGCCGCAGCGGTGGTGCCGGCCTCGGCGCCGGCCGCCGCGCCGCTTGCCGAGGCCTCCACGCCCGGGGCGGCCTCGGCACCGGTCGCGGCCTCGGCTTCGACCCGATCTGCTGCGGTGACACGGGCCGCTGCGGCGCCTTCGAGTCCGGTCAAGCTGCACTTCGGTCAACTGGTGTTGCAGCAGGGCCGCGTGACGTATACCGACAACTTCATCAAGCCGAACTTCACGGCGAATCTGGTCGCCATCCAGGGGACGATCGGCGCGTTCGGCACGCAATCGACCACGTCCGCGCCGGTGGATGTGGCGGCCAAGCTGGCGGCGAACGGGCCGCTGTCGATCCGCGGCTCAATCAATCCGCTGATCGCCAAACCGGCGCTCGATCTGACCGCGAGCGCGCACGATATCGAGCTGACCAACCTCACGCCGTACTCGGCGAAGTACGCCGGCTATCCGATCACGAAGGGCAAGCTCAACGTCGACCTGCACTACAAGCTGGATAACGATCAGTTGAGTGCGAACAACCACCTGTTCATCGACCAGCTGACCTTCGGCGATCACGTCGACAACAACACGGCGACCAAATTACCGGTGCGCTTCGCGATCTCGCTCCTGAAGAATTCGAAAGGCGAGATTGACGTGAACATTCCGGTGTCGGGGTCGCTGTCCAATCCGGAATTCAGTATTGGTGGCCTGATCTGGCACGCGGTGCTCAATCTGCTGGAAAGGGCCGTGACCGCACCGTTCTCCTTGCTGGCCAATGCGTTCGGCGGAGGGGGCGAGGAACTGGGTTACGTCGAATTCGACCCGGGCTCGGCGAAACTCACGGATGCGGCGGACAAGAAGCTCGATACGATCGTCAAGGCGCTGTCGGACAAGTCGTCGATTCGGATCGATCTGATCGGCCGCGTCGATCCGGCGGTCGACACGCCCGCCTTGCGCACCGCGTATGTCGACACGCTGGTGAAAGAGGAGACGATCAAGGGGCTGGTCGGCAATGGCGAGAGCATCGATCCTTCGACGGTGACAGTCGATCCAAAGGAGTACGACAAGTATCTGACCAAGGTGTACAAGGATGCGGACTTCAAAAAGCCGCGCAACTTCGTGGGCCTGACGAAGACGCTGCCTGACGACGACATGAAGAGCGCGCTGGCCGAAAACGCCCCGATCAACGACGCCAGCCTGCGTGATCTCGCGCAGCAACGCGCGCAGAGCGTGCAGCAGTACTTCGAGGGGAAGATCGACAGTAGCCGGGTGTTTCTGGTCGCGCCGAAGCTGGATGCGCAAGGCATAAAGGATAAGGGCGCCACCACGCGGGTGGATTTTGGCTTGAAGTGACGGGATGCTGCGCAATGCGCGGCATCCCCCGCCCTGCGGGCCATTGTTCATCAACTTCACTGCGGCTCCGCCATTCGTCCCAACCCACTCTAGGAATCTTCCCATTCCGCGCATAGAGACGCCTCTTCATACTGAGGCCCTCTTACAAAATCAATGCGTTTTGGCGCGGGGAAGCAATGAGATTTCAGCTAACAATGGTGGCGTGCGCGCTGGTTTTGACAGGTTGCGCGAGCCATGCCGCACGTGAGCGGCTTGGCATCGAAGACTCGACCGTGATGAAAACGGGAGTCGGCGCCAGCCAGGATACGGCTGCCGGCGCGGTCACATCGCAATGGCTGAGCACGTATGCGCCAATCACGAATAGCGGTGAAGCACTTTCCGCCTTGCAACAGCGGCTCGACACATTGCCCGGTGACAAGAACAGTTACTTTCACGCCAAGGCGCAATGCTGGATTGATGCGGGTCAGGCTGAATCGCGTGCGCATGACCAGTGGGGATTCGTTGAAGAAGCAACCGGCCAGGCCGCCATGCTTACCTTCGGGCTGGAAAACAACACGCCGCTCTCCGCGATCAACCCGGAATTGCGCACGGTATCCACAGTGCGGTCCGACTTATGGAGGATCATCAACGTCATCAAGAGCGATCCGGCTACCGCCCGGTGTCTGGCCGCGCAGCAGCCGCTCGCCTGCGCCGAAGTCGAACTGATTCATGCCGGACACCAGGCATGGACGCGCAATTTCCCGGCCGCCGAGAAGGCGCTTCCCGCCATTCAGGACAACTTGCGCAAGTCGGCAGAAGCGGCGTTGCAATGCGCGCAGCCGAGCCCACCCGCAGAGATGTCGACATCAGCCCCTGCACATGCCGTAGAGCAGAAAATTACGCTTCGAGCCGACTCGTCGTTCCGGTTCAACGGCGGCGACGTCGCCGCTTTGCTGCCGGCAAGCCAGGCCACGCTCGACGAGGCAGTCGCCGGACTGCACAAGGTGAAAAATATCAGCCGGTTGAACATCAACGGTTACACGGATCGCCTCGGCAGCGACGCATACAACCAGAAACTTTCTCTGCAGCGCGCGATGACCGTGCGAGCCTATCTCATCAAACGCGGCGTCACCTTGCCCATTAGCGTGTCGGGTCGAGGTAAAGCGAATCCGGTGACGCAATGCACGCAAACGAAGCGCGAGGAACTCGTGAAGTGCCTTGCGCCGAACCGCCGTGTCGAGATCGATTTCGTGCGCGATGCCGATTGACCCTGAAGCTAATTAGGATAACCACTCAATGGCTACTATTCTGGTGGTCGACGATCACCCTGCGTTTCGCCTGGTGATCAAAACTCATCTGTTGCAACTGCTGGGCGTCACTGATGTCATCGAGGCCGAGAACGGACAGGCGGCGGTGGAAACAGCCCGGCAGCAGTTGCCAGATCTCGCTATTGTCGATCTCGACATACCGCGCATCAACGGACTCGACGTCATCCCACGGCTGAAACTGGCGCATGGGCCCATTCGCGTGCTGGTTCTATCCGGCCAGAGTCCCGCCACCTTCGCGCCGCGCGCGATGCGCGCGGGCGCACAGGGCTTCGTCGGCAAATCACAGGAGATGAAGGAAATCATGCGCGGCGTCGAGGCCGTGCTGGCGGGCTACACCGTTTTTCCGATGGCCACCGGCGGCGCGGGTATGGAGGCGTCCTCAGGTGCCAACGACGAGGAAGACAAACTCAAGCAACTGTCGGATAAGGAATTGATGATTCTGCAAATGCTCTCCAAAGGAATGTCGAACAAGGCAATTGGTGACGCGCTATTTATGAGTGACAAGACCGTGAGCACGTACAAGAGTCGCATCCAGGAAAAGCTGGGCTTGTCTTCGCTCGCCGCGCTGATCGAATTTGCGTCGCTGCAAAAGCTGATCGACTGAGTGGCGTCTGGTATGGAAATCATCAGACTGTCCGGTGTTTTGGCGTACGCGCATCGTCGGGTGCGTGCCCTCGGTCAATCAGCATCTGGCGCCTGCATCCCCTACGTTATCGGCTTCGGCATCCTTCTCGCATTCGCCTTGCTGTGCAGTCTGTCGTCACACGCTGACGCCACGCCGTCAATCGATGCGGCGGCGCGCTCCCAAGGCATGGATCATGCCGGCCCGATCGCGGTGCTGGCCGTGCATGATGCAGTCGTCGCCGGCACCGGGCGCAACGAAGTAGCTGATCGCGCAAGCGCTGGCGGAGCCGGCGGCTTCGATGTCGCGTCCGTGGGCGAAAGAGGTCTCGTGCGAGACGGGATCGTGTCAGGTGTGGATCATGCCGCAGCAACTTGGTGCGCCTGGCTAGCGGTGTCGTTCACGCTTGTCGCTTTGACAGTCATCTCATTCAGCGGCTGGTGTCGCGCGCGCTTCACGCTCAAGCGAGCCGTTGAGAAGGTTCCCTGGCCGTTTGTCACATCCGAACCAGTAGACGTATCAGGTGATGGCAAAGACTCCGCTTTCGCACTCTGCCAACGACTGGCGCATCGCATGGGTGGCGAACTTGCGGTTAGCAGCGAGCCTGGCTTTGGGACGTGCAGGACGTTCAGTACTCCGTTTGCCGTTGAGCGCACGCAAACGCCCCTGGAAATGCCCATGGAACCTCCTATGGAACCTCCTATGGAACCAGCTCAACGCGACGATCAGACATCTCCTGCGCAAGCAGGCACTGCACCCCTCGAAGCAAGCTCCGCGGAGCCGCTACGCGAACAGTTCGACCGAAACTACCTTGCGGCACTAGCGGACGAAGGGATCGAGCTTCACGCGTTCATGCGTGGCTGGTACCAATCAATCGACGACGACCTCAAGCGAATGCATGAGTTATGCGAACGGCACGACGTCGACGGCGTGCGCGAATCGTTACACAGGTTGAGTGGCGCCGTGGGACTGGTCGGTGCGCGTAGCTTGATGGAGGCGCTGCGAAGCACGAGCGCCGCCAAATCAGAACCTGACGCGGACGTCGTTCACGCGCTCGCGCAGCGCGTTGAATCCCTCAAAAGGCATCTCGACAGCGCGATCGACCCACCACGGAGCAACTTGCAATGACTCGACCGCTTGCGCTAATCGAGGGCGACCTGACGATTCCACTGCCGCGCCCGTTTGACGGCTTGCCGCCGCCGTTCGGCTCGCGTCACCGTGGGTTGCGTGAAGCGGTGCATCGCGCGGTCAGCGAGATCGCCGACCCGGCGCGCGCCAGGCGCTTCCCGCCGGGCGTCAAGCATGTGCTGTTCTATAAGGCGCCCCCGCAGCGTGTGCATAACTACGGTTTCGATGCGGCAATGGCTGAAGCGAAACGCTATCTGGAGATGGGCAAGGTTCGTCCGCGTTCGTCGCGCTCGGATCACATTCTGGCTGGCGCTATCTTTACGGGCTGTACGATTGCGCTGACCTGGCTGTTGGTCACCTGTTCCATGAAGGACGCGGAGAAGACGACCATCGCGTCGGCCACTTCGGCGGTTGCGGGCGGGAAGGCCAAGCTTGACGCCGGGAAGCCCCGGGCTTCCTCAATTGCTGCGCTCGCAAGCGTGGCGTCCGCACCTCCAGTGAGTGCTGACGCGCCGTCAAAGGCTGAGGTTGCCCAGCTCGCGCCCGCATCGCGCGGCGCAATTTCTCCGAAGACGCCGCAACGGGCCGTGCAGCCTTTGCTGGCAGAGGCTACGCCAGCACCGCCAGTCGCCGCAACACGAGCCACACAAGTCACGTCACGGCAGACCGTACGGCTCGCCGCACGCGCAGACAGTACGGCCGTCCCGGCCGGGAAACCCGCCAAACGGGCCCACATGGCGCGCTTGTCGGAGGCTCACATCGACGGGCGCGTCGCTTTGAACCGCGCGACCCAACCGGGAACACGTGCTGCTCCTTCGATGCAGCCAGAGTGGACGGCCACGGCATCGCGCTCGCATGACGACGCTGCGAACGACGGCGCACCGTGGCTGAACTGGTCCGCGCAGCAACAGCATGCACGCCCGGCTCCGACGGTACGCGCAGCCGTTCCAGTCCCAGGCGACAACACGTGGAACGATCACATGACGCAGCGTCGCATCACGGACGATCCCGCAGCCTTCCACGTCAACCGTGGCGCGCAATAAAAAAAAGCCCGACCAGGGTCGGGCTTCCAAAGTCGGCTGCGTCCTCCACGAGGACGCAGCGCCTGCAAAACCGCTTTCGCGTCTGCTTAACGCATCACACCTTAACCTTAAGCAGCGAGCAGCGAACGCAACACGAACGGCAGAATCCCGCCGTGCTTGTAGTAATCGACTTCAATCGGCGTATCAATGCGCAGCAGCACGGCAACACGCTTTTCCTTGCCGTCCTTACCGCGAATCACCAGCGTCACTTCCTGTTGCGGCTTGAAGTCAGCGCCGAGGCCTTCGATGTCGTACGTTTCTTCGCCGGTAATACCCAGCGATTGCACGCTATCCGAGCCCTTGAACTGCAGCGGCAGCACGCCCATACCGACCAGGTTCGAACGGTGGATCCGTTCGAAGCTGCGAGCAACCACAGCCTTCACGCCCAGCAGCTGCGTACCCTTGGCTGCCCAGTCACGCGACGAACCCGTGCCGTATTCTTCACCCGCGAACACCACGGTCGGCGTGCCGGCGTCGATGTACTTCATCGCTGCGTCGTAGATCGACTCTTGTTCGCCGCTCGGCTGATGAATCGTCAGGCCGCCTTCCACACGCGTGCCGTCTGCCTTTGCCGGGATCATCAGGTTCTTGATCCGCACGTTGGCGAACGTGCCGCGCATCATTACGTCGTGGTTGCCGCGGCGCGAGCCGTAGCTGTTGAAGTCGGCCTTCTGCACGCCGTTTGCCTTCAGCCACTTGCCTGCCGGCGAGTCTTCCTTGATCGAGCCTGCCGGGCTGATGTGGTCGGTCGTGACCGAGTCACCGAAGATGCCCAG
>NZ_DASXHA010000011.1:0-31243 GCF_036488795.1 Paraburkholderia sp. | reverse complement strand
CGATTACGCATTCACCACCGAAACCGCACCGCGTTGCATCACCTTCACAACCACCCGGCACCGCTTCGTTCTGCGTCGCTGCATCAGCAGCAGAGAAACGAGATTATGAAGAACTTTCGCGACGTCGTCAACAGGTTTTTTTAACTTCCTGAACCCGCCCACCCCGCCGAAAGCCTTGCCACTGCTGGCTCTCCCGCCTCCCGCACTTCGTACCCGAAGCGCGAAAGACCGAGATTCTAGCGAGCCCTTCCAGCACTTGCAAGGCCCTTCCAGGATTTATTTTCAAGGCGCCTTTTCAACGCGTCGCGCCTCGTCGATTGGAGCAGGCCCGACATCAGGCGTCATCGCGCGAGCAGCGGATGATCCGATCGTCCAGTCATGCAATACGGTGTAGGCAACCGCCAGTAGCGTAGGGCCAATAAATACACCAAGGAATCCGAATGCAAACGCCCCACCGAGGATGCCGAGCATCACCAGGATCAGCGGCATGTCACTGCTCTTGCCAATCAGAATAGGTTTGATGACGTTATCCGACATGCCGACCACGAGCACACCCCAGATCACCAGGAAAATTGCCCAACCGGTCGAGCCGCCGTGATAAAGCCAGATGGCCGCCGGCAGCCAGACAATAACCGGCCCACCCGGAATCACCGACAAAAAGAAAGTAGCCAGTCCCAGCAGCGCGGGCGCCGGAACGCCGGAGATCCAGCAGCCGAACCCGGCAAGCACGCCTTGCACGAGTGCCGTACCGAGAATGCCGTAGACCACGCCTCTTATCGTGCTGCCTGCCAGCGCCAGCAGGTAATCGGCCCGGTCGCCCGTAATGCGGCGCATGCCGGCGTTCAGCCACGCGGCCGCGCCCTCGCCTCCCGTATAGAAGAAGAACGCGAGCACGATACTCAGCGCCAGCAATCCCAATCCATGCGAGACCGCAATAGCCGCCGCCAGAATCCATTTGCCGGCGGGCGCGGCAAGTGCGCGCAATTGCGCAATCAGCTCGGAATTGCCGCTCGTCAGATGCGCCCAGAACGCCTCAATATTGGGACCGACAAGCGGCAGGCCCGAAACCCAAGGCGGCAGATCAGGCAAACCGGCGTCGAAGAGCCTTTGCACCAGCAGCGTAATGTCGTGCGCGTGGGCGGCGAAAGCGAATCCTGCATACACGAATGGGCCAAGCACCACCACCAGAATGATGATGACGATCAAGGTGGCGGCCAACTTGCGCCGGCCACCGACCACGGCCGTCAGCTTACGGTACAAGCCCCATGAGCTATAGCTGAGAATCGCGCCCCACAGCAGCGCCGTCGTGAACGGCGCCAGCACCAGCAGCGAACCGCCTACCAGCACGATCAGCGCGAACACGGCGGCGAGCCGCTCGATGAGTTGGTCCGATTTCACAATGAATCCCCTTTGTTGCGCCAGACCGCAATAGCGCAGGCGCGCACGCTCGCTGCGTACGCCGCTGAAAGCTATCAGTATAGAAGCGACTCGCGTGGCAAAACCCACCTTGTCTGAACTATCTGACCTCTACGCGGAAACTGGCTGCAAGCCCTTGCACATGGGCTGACGCGCTGTCGCAAAGTACCTTACCCAACAGGCACCGTGTGCAAATGATGGGGTGGCGCAGAAAAGACTAGAATATACGGTTCTGTGCACCCCATTTCTGGATTTATGCGCTCGCGAATCGCCAAACGTCTCCCCCCCGATGCCGACAAGCTTGTCGGCCTTTCGCTCGCGCTATTCGCGTCGGGCAGCCGCACCGAAGACCGCTTCTGGGAAGCGAAGCTCGATGCGCTGCTGGCCAAGATCGTCCGCAACGCCAATCAGACCACGCTGGACGCCGCGCTCGACCACCTGCAGCAGAATCATCCGGATGCCTACGGCGCGCTGGCCGACATGGCCGAAACGCACAGCGAGTCCTTCATTGTCGAACATGAGGGCGTTCCGTATGAATCGCTGCTGATCGCGGCGCCCGTGCTCGCCTGGACCCGCTACGCGATCCCGTCCGGCCCGCTCAAGAGTGACGCCGCCGACGCGCTGCGCGCTCATCTGCAGGCCCACGTCCTCGCTGCGGGAACGCGCGTGGCCATGGCGCCTTTTCTGTACAGCATCGACCAGTTGCCGCGTCATCACGTCGAAACCTGGCGCATCGCCCAGCAACTGACGCAAGCCGCGCTCGGCGCCGGCAGCGCGAAAATCAATTTTGGCGAACTGCCGGAGACTTCGCCCATTCTGGCCGACCCGCGCTTTCTGCTGGCCGTCGTTGCGGCGCCGGTCGGCGAACCGGTGTTTCGCTGGCAGGAAGAGGAGCACGGCAACCGCATCGAGCGCGGCCAATGTCTCGAGCAGTGGGCTACACAAGGCGGCGCCAATCTTTCGCTGGCGTTGCCCGGCTGCGAATTCGAATGCCTGCTGCCCGACGCCTACTATTCGGCCTGCCGCGACGCCGACGAGCGGGTGCGCCCGCACACCGTACGCACCGCGGTTCGCTACCTGTTCGACACGATCAGCGCCGCGCCGGCGGACCTGCGGGCCGTGGTCGCGGGCTTCGGCGAACGCCGGATCGACGAATATCGCGTCGGCTTTACGCGCCGCGGCAGTAACGACGTGATCTACGGCGTCGTCTGGCCGCTGTATGGCCGCGAAAACGGCGAAGCCGGCATTGACGAAGAGCCGCAGGAAACGCCCGCCTCCAACGGCCCGCTCGAAGAAATCGTCGCGCTGCTGAAGGAAACCGGCGTAACGGATATTCGCCGTCACGCGGGTCGCTTCGAGCCGGAATACTGCGACGACTGCGGCGTGCCGCTCTATGCGGACCCGCTCGGCGAGATTGTCCACGCCGAAATGCCGGAAGACGCCGAGCCCGCGCAGCCGCATTTTCACTGACTCTCCCCCGCAGTCAGCGCGATACCCGCCCCGCCATCGAGCGGGGCTTTTTTATGGCACTCATCCTATGCCTTCCGGCCAGGCCGTCAAAACGGCAGGAATTTGTCATCATTACGCCAGTGGCGCATCGCGATATGGCCGGCTCAATGCGGCCTGCGAGCATCGCGCCCCTACGACCGATTCATCTGGAGACATGGCATGCGATTCTCGCTTCTCAACTCGGACGCCGAACGACGCGACGGGCTCAAGACACTGTTGCGACAAATCGACCGGCAGGCGCGCTTTAACGAGGCACAGGATTGGCGTCAGATCGACCGCGCCATGCGTCGGCAAACGCCTGATCTGCTGCTGATCGACTGGCAAGACTGGATGTCGGCCGTCGACGTCAGCCGGCTGCTGGTAGAACACCCGCTGCTACGCATTGTCGTGCTGACCGACGACACTTCGCCCAAATGCGTGCGCAATTTGCTCGACCGGGGTGTGCTCGGCGTCGTTCTGCGGGGCACTGACTCACGGCTGATCGTGCGTGCGCTCGAAATCGTGCTGCTTGGCGGTCACTATGTTCCAGCGGGAGCACTTGCCCTCCCGCCGCCGCCACCGTTGCCCGAGCCGGCTCCCCAGCCGCCCGAGACCGCCGGGCCGCCGCCCCGCCGGCCCCGGCTTGCAAGCGGTCTGTCGCCGCGCCAGGAGCAGATCATGCGTTGCGTCCACATGGGCAGCACCAACAAGATGATCGCCCGCACGCTAGGTATCAGCGAGGGTACCGTCAAGATCCATCTGGCCAGCATCTTCCAGCAACTCGGTGCGCCAAATCGGGCGGCGGCGGTGGCGCTCTATAACGGCTGGCTTTCGGCGCAGCTCGAAGTCCTGCGCAGCGACCACGAAAGCAAGCAGCGGCCGGTGATGGGCGAGCCCGGCGCCGTACCTCTGCGGCGCCGCACCCGCGCGTCGTTCAAGTATCCGTTGCCCGCCAGCGACACTGCGGAAACGCTTCCCATGGCAGCCGAACCCACCGTTGCGTTCGGTGATCCCGGCTCCGGCGACTCGACCTGATGCGGACTAGCCGTAGCTCGGGACACGCACGTTGATACACTTGCTGGCGGCGCTTCCTGTCCGCTGGCATGGAATCCGCTCACACCTTTTTCCGTCCAACGAGTAATATGAGATTTATGGGTTTCCTCTACACACCGCTTCCGCTATGGGTCGCTGTCGGTGGCTGGATCGCCACCGCGGTATTGCTCGCGCTCGCGCTGTGGAAAAACCCTTTCAAGCGCCTGCAGGATGCCACGCTGCAACATGTCTGGCTGGCCATCATTGTTGCCGTATCCGTGCTGTGGGCCAGCAATGCATGGCTCGATGATGGCACCGTCATGCATCTGCTCGGTGCAACGCTCGTCGTCACGCTATTCGATTGGGCACTCGCGCTCGTTGCCATGGCCGCGGTCACCGGCCTTGCAGCGGTCGTCTTCGACGCGCCCTGGCAAGGCATCGCGCTCACCTTCCTCATTTACGGTGCCTTGCCTGTCGGTATCTCAGCGCTGTTGCAGCGAGCCAGCATTGCCTGGCTGCCGCGCAATCTCTTCATGTTCATCTTCGGTCAGGGCTTCGTATCCCCGGCTATCGCGGTTGCACTCACCGCCGCTGCCGCGTTGGGCACTCATATCGCCATCGCTGGCGGCTCAATGACGGTCGTGCCGGTCGGCTACGCGTTCAGTATCTTTCTGCTCGCAACCGGCGAAGCCTGGTTCACTGGCATGTCCACAGCCTTGATTGCGGTATACCGGCCGGCGTGGGTGACGACGTACGATGTGCGTCGCTATCGGCTGGGCGGTCCACGCATCTGAGGTGCACAAAGCGTGCATCAGAAGCGTTGTTGTTCGCGCAACGGTGAGTGTCGATACCTGTCATAAGACGTCGTTGCCGCGGCAATCGGCCGCCATCACGCATGCATGTATCGAGACCGCGCACTACGACAGGCCAAAATATTTGTGTCACGATTGAACTCCTCCCAGTCGTCGGGCATCTTACGTGCCTGATGTCTTAATAGCGTCTACCGAACTAGATGGATCGCCCCAACGTACCGCGCCGATTGCTGCGGTTGGTCGGCCGGTTAGCGGCATGTGCAACGAGTGTCTCGCTCATGTACGCCGCTCCCGTATTCGCCGATCAACTCGAACAGCACAACGAACTCGTCACTAAATTCGTCAATGACATGCACGCCGATCCGTTGGTCGCGGACTGCGCAGCGCATGGCAATTTTGTCGCCAGCACCTCAACCGTTTTCGATCACGTCGAATTCCCGCCTAGTTCCTTCGATAGCGCGCATTCGTCGGTCACGCCATGGAACGATTCGTTCGACGAAGGCAAGCAACGCGTCAAGGTGGACAGCATCGTTACAGTGGAGGGTCTTGGCGTGAGTCAGAGCGGTGGCGGCGATCCAGCCCAGCTCAAATTCCGCTGCGGTTATGTCGGCACCCAGATGCTCGCGTTCAGCTGGAACGATCCGGTGCCGCCAGCAGCCAGACCGCGCAGCGAAAGCTCGTCCGGCAAGCACAAAAGCGGCAAGGGCAAACACGGCGGCGGCAAGTCGTCGACGAAGAAGTCCTCCGGTAAAAGCACGAAGGGCTCCAAGTCGAGCAAAGCGGTCACGAGCAAGACAAGCGGCAAGAAAGCCAGCGCAAGAAAAACCAGCAACGCCTAGCGTCAGGTTGCTCGCGTAATCGCGCGAGCGGCGGCACTCAATGGAAGAAAGCGAGACATACGCTCATCACGTGAGTCTCGCTTTTTTTGTTGCTACGAATCTCCGGGAGCGCCGAATACAAACAGCGTCAGGCGAAGGTCTCAACATGCCGCAAAATAGCCTGCAGCATCGCGGCGCCCAGTGACGCGCTGCGCTCGCCGTTCCAGCCCACGCGTTCGTCAGGCAGGTTCGCGTTGTCCTTGAATGGCATTTCCAGCGTCAGCGACAGACAACCGAACTCATTGCCGATGTACTTCGACGCAAGCTTCAGTGCATCTTCGCGATACTTGCTCGCCGCGTAACCATACTTGTCCTGAAAGTCGGGACTGGCGTGTTTGAACGCTTCAATGAAGGCCTTCTGCTCCTGCCCCTGCCGCTCCGTGAAGCCGGGCAACATCTCGGAACCGGCCACGAACACATACGGCAATGCCTCGTCGCCGTGAATGTCGAAGAACAGATCGCAACCGGTTGCATGGATGGCATTACGCACCGCCAGCACTTCAGGGCTGCGCGCGGCGTCCGGTTCCATCCATTCGCGATTCAGGTTGGCGCCGCTCGCATTGGTACGCAGGTTGCCATGCACACTGCCATCCGGATTCATGTTCGGCACGATATAGAACACCGCGTGATCGTAAAGCTTGCGCGCAACCGGATCGCCCGCCCAATCGCCCCAGCCGGCGAGGCGCTTGACCATGCCTTCGACAAACCATTCCGCCATGGTCTCGCCCGGGTGCTGACGCGCGATGATCCAGATTTTCTTCTTCGGCGTGTCGCCGGTTTGCGGCGCGCCCAGCGTGAGCAGCGACATCGGCCGGCCTTCGACCGTCCGGCCGAGTTCGGTCAGCGTCGCGTGCGGCATCTGCTGCACGGCGCCAAGAAATTCCGAGTGGCGCTCCTCGCTGTACGGCTCGAAATACGCGTAGTAGATGCGCTCGAAATCCGGCGTGTGATCGATGGTCAGCACGCGGCCATCATACGAAGTCGGCACGCGGAACCAGTTCACGCGGTCGTAGCTCGCCACGGCCTGGTAGTCGCGCCAGCCTTCGGCAAAGGCGCATTCCGCGGCATTCTCGAACGTCATCACGCAACGCTCGCCCTGCACGCCGGACAAGCGAAAGTAGAACCATTGCGCGAACTCGGCGTGGCTGTCGCGCCGCACGCGCAGGCGAATGTTATCGGCCTGCTCGGAGGACAGAACTTCGATCGCACCGGCGTCGAAGTTGCTCGTGATCGATATTGTCATGATGTTTTCCCGGGGCCGGTCCATCCGGCTGGTTGCACTTTTCCAGTTGCAGGCGCTCGAGTGCGGCTTGTGCCGCGTCTCGTGCCGTCTTACTCGGCCACGCGGCGGCGGAACACGTACGCAGCATCGTTCGATGCTTGCGCGTCGAACGCGTAACCTTCGGCGTCGAACGCCTTCAGTTGCTCCGGTGCCGCGAGGCGGTTCTCCACCGCGTAGCGCGCCATCAGGCCGCGCGCGCGTTTTGCGTGGAAGCTGATGATCTTATAGCGGCCGCCCTTCCAGTCTTCGAAGACCGGCGTGATCACCGGCGCGTCCAGCAATCTGGGCTTCACCGACTTGAAGTATTCGCCCGACGCGCAATTGACCAGCACGCGCGCCGCGCTCGCGTTCTTCTTCAGTTGCGCGTTCAGCGCCTGGGTGATGCGCTCCCCCCAGAACGCGTACAGATCCTTGCCGCGTGCGTTGGCAAAGGGCGTCTTCATCTCGAGCCGGTAAGGCTGCAGCAGGTCGAGCGGGCGCAGCAGCCCATACAGCCCGGAGAGCACGCGCACGTGCTGTTGCGCGAAGTCCAGATCCGCCGACGACAAGGTCTTCGCGTCGAACCCTTCGTAGACGTCGCCGTTGAACGCGAGCACCGCTTGCTTCGCATTCTTCGTGTCGAACTGCGGCGACCACTCGGCGTAGCGCTGGAAGTTCAGTTGCGCGAGCGGATCGGAAATGCTCATCAGCGTGGCGATCTGCTGCGGCGAGAGACGGCGTAATCCGCCGATCAATTCAGCGGCGTCGTCGACAAAATCGGGGATCGTGTGTTTTTTGACGTGCGGAGGGGTCTCGTAGTCGAGCGATTTCGCCGGCGACAGAACGATTATCATAGAGGCTTGCAGGCACGCCGTGCCTGGCGTTAATGACGAAAGCCAGATTGTAACGAATGCCCGCCACCCCTGCCGCACCCGCACTGCGCGTCGTCCTCGATTCCAATGTCTGGATCGACATCCTCGTGTTCGACGATCCGCACACGCGCCCGATCCGCGCCGCGCTTGAAAGCGGCGCGCTGGAGGCCTTGATCGACACGCGCTGTCTGGCTGAATTGACCTACGTGCTCGATTACCCGCAATTCGCTCGCCGCGAGATTGATAAGGCAGCGGCACTCGCCCTCGTGGCCAGACTGTCGCAACTTGTCGAACCCGGGTCCGCAACCACGGCAGCCGGCGCGGAAGTCGCCCGTCCACTGCCGAAGTGCAAGGACCGCGACGATCAGAAGTTCCTCGAACTCGCGCACGCGGCAGGTGCCGACTGGCTGGTATCGAAGGATCGCGCCGTGTTGAAACTGGCGCGCCGTATCGCCCGCGATTTCGGCTTTCAGATCGCCCAGCCGGCGCCGTTCGTGACCGCCTGCGCGTTATTGGCCGACGAGCCGGCGCCTGCCTGATTCCGGCTTGATGCGTGCCGGGTGCATGCCTGATACCCACCCGCCGCCTCAATTCCCTACAATCGAACTTCAGCCCGTCCCCTAGAACTCCGTCCACGCTCCAGACCGCGCCATGAATGCACCGCACGACACGCCCGTGATTCCGTCGTTTCCGTCCCGCCTGCCGAACGTCGGGACCACCATCTTCACCGTGATGAGCGCGCTCGCCGCGGAAAAAGGGGCCGTGAACCTCGGGCAAGGCTTTCCGGACTTCCATTGCGATCCGCGGATTGTCGACGCGGTGGCCAACGCGATGCGCGACGGCCATAACCAGTACCCGCCCATGGCCGGTGTCGCACCGTTGCGCCAAGCCATCTCCGACAAGATCGCCAGGCTGTATGGCCGCCGCTACGACCCGAACACCGAGATCACGGTCACCGCCGGCGCCACCCAGGCGCTGCTGACCGCCATCCTCTGCGCGGTGCACCCGGGCGACGAAGTCATCGTGGTCGAGCCGACCTACGACAGCTACCTGCCGTCCATCGAACTGGCCGGCGGCAAGCCGGTGTTCGTCACGCTCGAGGCACCGGACTACGCCATTCCGTTCGACAAGCTCGCCGCCGCCATCACGCCGAAGACGCGCCTGCTGCTCATCAACACACCGCACAATCCGACCGGTACCGTCTGGCGCGCGCAAGACATGCGCAAGCTCGAGGAAATCGTGCGCGGCACCAACCTGCTGATCGTGTCGGACGAGGTGTACGAGCACATGGTCTACGACGGCGCGCCGCACGAAAGCGTTGCGCGCTATCCGGAGCTCGCCCAGCGCAGCTTCGTGGTGTCGAGTTTCGGCAAGACCTATCACGTGACCGGCTGGAAGGTCGGCTACGTGGCCGCGCCCGCCACGCTCACCGCCGAATTCCGCAAGGTGCACCAGTTCAACGTGTTCACGGTGAATACGCCCATGCAAATCGGGCTCGCCGAATACATGCGCGACCCGAGCCCCTATCTGGACCTGCCCGCGTTCTATCAGAAGAAGCGCGACTTCTTCCGCGCCGGCCTCGCCCATTCGCGCTTCAAGTTACTGCCCTGCACCGGCACGTACTTCCAGTGCGTCGATTATTCGGCCATCAGCGATCTGCCCGAAGCCGAGTTCGCGCAATGGTTGACGGGCGAGATTGGCGTGGCGGCGATTCCGGTGTCCGCGTTCTATCACGAGCCGCACGAATCAGGCGTGGTGCGCTTCTGCTTCGCCAAGCAGGAAAGCACCTTGGCCACCGCGCTCGAACGCCTGGCGCGTCTCTAGAATGACCCCCGCGATGCCGCGAACGGCTCCACGTTCTGCGCCATCGTTTGAGGCAGCGGCGCGCTTGAGCGCGCCGCGAGCCTACGCCGCCCAGGCGACCACCTTACCGAGGCGCGCTTGCCGCCATATAGGCTTTGCGGTCCGCCGTGACGCGCTGTGCCGCCGGACGTTCGGCCACGGCCTTCACGTAACGCTTCCAGTCCACGCCTGCTTCGAGCAGAAAGTCGCGCCCGTAGACGATCTGCGTGGCAATGCCGACGAGCGGCAAGCTCACGAAGCCTGCCGCATCCGCCACGCTGAAGTTCTCGCCACGCAGAAACGGCCCGAACTTCGCCAGCCGTTTGAAGCCCGCGATGTGACGCGTCAGCAGCTTTTCCGCGCGACCTTTCGTGGCGTCGGTCAGCTTGCCGCCGAAGAACGCTTCCTTGTACAGATCACGCGCCACCAGTTCGAGATGCAGGTCGACGAACGTGATCAGTTCGCGCTGTTTGGCGGCCTCCCACGGATCGGCCGGGAAAATGCCCTTGTCGGGAAAACGCGCGTGCAGATACTCGACGATCGCCTGCGATTCGCAGAGATTGCCCTGTTCGGTTTGAATGAACGGCACCTTGCCAAGCGGCGAACGCGCGAGCAGTGCTTCCTCCTGACTCGTCATCACCGGAACCTCCTCGAACGGGATGCCGTATTCGAGCAGCACGAACTTCACTTTGTTGTAGTAGTTGGACAGCGCAAAGCCGCACAGTTTGATCATCAGATGTCTCCTTCTGACGGATGGTCGAGACCGCTCGCGGTGCGTGCCGGCGGTTCATGAGGCAATCCACTGCATCATCGAGTAAATTGCACGAGCGTGCTATTCTAAAATAACCATGGAGTCGAGCAATTCAATGACCTCTCGCAATTACAGCATCGAGACTATCGGCATTGTCGGAACCGGTGCAATGGGCCGCGGCATTGCACAGATCGCCGCGCTGGCCGGGCTGACCGTGCGTTTGTACGACACCAACCTCGCCGCCGTCGGCGCCGCGCGCGACTACCTCGCCGAGACCTTCTCCAGACTTACCGCCAAAGGCAAGCTCGACCAGGCCCGCGCGCTCGCGGCGTTGGCCTGTGTCAGCGGCGTGCAAACAATCGGCGAGCTCGCGGATTGCGATCTGGTGATCGAGGCTATCGTCGAGAAGCTCGATGTGAAGCGCGCCCTGTTCCGCGAACTCGAAACCGTCGTCAGCGGCCGATGCGTGCTGGCGTCGAATACCTCGTCGCTGTCCATTACGGCGATTGCCGCCGGCTGTGTCGATCCCACGCGCGTCGTCGGTTATCACTTCTTCAATCCGGTGCCGCTGATGAAAGTCGTCGAAGTGATCGACGGTCTGCGCAGCGATCCCGCCGCCGGCGACGCGCTGATGGAGCTCGCGCGCCGCGTGGGCCACACGCCGGTGCGCGCGAAGGACATGCCCGGCTTCATTGTCAATCATGCCGGCCGCGGCATGAATACCGAGGGTTTGCGCGTGGCGGGGGAAGGTGTGGCGAGCTTTGTCGACATCGACCGCATCATGCGCGAGCAAGCCGGTTTCCGTCTCGGCCCGTTCGAATTGCTCGACCTGACCGCGCTGGATGTCTCGCACCCGGTGATGGAATCGATCTATCACCAGTTCTATGAAGAGCCGCGCTTTACGCCGTCGCCCATCACCGGCACACGTCTGGCGGGTGGACTGATTGGGCGCAAGACGGGCGAAGGTTTCTATCGTTACGACGACGGCAAGCAGCAGATCCCCGACGAAGCGCCTGCCCCCACCGAATTGCCTGAACGCGTATGGATCAGCCAGCGTTATCCGCACGCGCATGAGGCCGTTGCAGAACTCGTCGCGAAGGCCGGGGTTTTGTTAGACGACGGCGCGTCACCCGCAGCGGACTCGCTGATCGTCGTCACGCCGTTCGGGCACGACGCGACCAGCGCCGCCGTCGAAGAAGGTCTCGACGCCAGCCGCGTGGTCGCCGTGGACACGCTGTTCCCGCTCGTCGCAGCCCAGCGCCGCACGCTGATGACCACGCCGGCAACCACGCGCGCCGCCCGCGACCAGGGCCACGCATTGCTGGCGGCAGATGGCGTCCCCGTGACCGTGATCCGCGATTCGAGCGGCTTTGTCGCGCAACGCGTGGTGGCGACGATCGTCAACATCGGCTGCGATATCGCACAAAAGCAGATTGCGACGCCGCAGGACATCGACCTCGCGGTCACACTCGGCCTCGGCTATCCACGCGGACCGCTCGCGCTGGGCGACGCACTCGGCGCCCATACCATCCTCACGATTCTGCGCAACATGTCGAGTGTGCTCGGCGACCCGCGTTATCGTCCTTCGCCGTGGCTCGCCCGGCGCGCGCAACTCGGCATGTCGCTGACGCAAACGGATGCCGCCAACCTCAACCCGGAGACCGCGCAATGAGCGCCGAACTGCTCACCTCACGCCCTGCTGAAAGCGAATCGACGCTCGTCCTCACGCTGTCGAACCCGGGCGCGCGCAACGCGCTGCATCCCGACATGTACGCGGCGGGCATTGAAGCCATGAACAGCGTCGAGCGCGACGCCTCGATTCGCGCCGTCGTGATCACCGGCGCCGACCAGTTCTTCTGCGCCGGCGGCAATCTGAACCGGCTGCTCGAAAACCGTGCGAAGGATCCTTCGGTGCAGGCGCAAAGCATCGACCTGCTGGGGGAATGGATCGCTGCGCTACGAGCATCGTCGAAGCCTGTGATTGCAGCGGTCGAGGGTGCGGCAGCGGGAGCGGGGTTTTCGCTCGCCCTCGCCTGCGACCTGCTCGTTGCGGCCGACAACGCCAGATTTGTCATGTCGTATGCACGAGTCGGTCTCACGCCCGACGGCGGCGGTTCGTGGTTCCTTGCGCAAGCGCTGCCGCGTCCGCTCGCCGCCGAAGTGCTGCTGGAAGGCAAGCCGATCGGCGCCGCGCGGCTGCATGAACTTGGCGTGGTGAACCGGCTCGCGAAACCCGGCGCGGCGCGCGATGACGCGCTCGCCTGGGCCGACGATCTCGGCAAGATCTCGCCGAACGCCATCGCCCGTATCAAGGGCTTGTTGAGCGTCGCGGGCACGCAGTCGCTCGCCGAGCATCTCGTGAGCGAACGCGACAACTTCGTCGCGTCGCTGCATCACCGCGACGCGCTGGAGGGCATCACGGCATTCCTCGAAAAACGCGCCCCGGTCTACAAGTGAATCAAGTCAGCCATTGAGCCGAT
Organism: Paraburkholderia sp.; assembly: GCF_036488795.1. Taxonomy (GTDB): domain Bacteria; phylum Pseudomonadota; class Gammaproteobacteria; order Burkholderiales; family Burkholderiaceae; genus Paraburkholderia. The sequence goes on along the minus strand of NZ_DASXHA010000011.1, from coordinate 18,411 downwards.
GAGCGAGCCTCCCATGTCTGAATTTCAACTGCCCAAGCGGCGGCGTATCTTTTTGATGCGGCACGGCGACGTGACCTACTTCGACGCAACGGGCCGCGCGATCGATCCGCAGACCGTGCCGCTGAACGCCAACGGCCGGGCCCAGGCCAGCGCAGCGGGGCGCGTGTTCGCCGAACAGCAGATCCGCTTCGACCGGGTGATCGTCAGCGGTTTGCCGCGCACCGTCGAAACCGCGCAGCGCGTGCTGGCGGAAACCGGCCAGCAGATCGAGCTGGAGATCGATCCCGAGTTACAGGAGATTCGCGGCGGCAAGCTCGGCAGCATTCCCGCCGCGGACCTGGAAGCCGCGTTTCTCAGCGTGTTCGACGGCATCGTCGCCGAGAGCACGCGCTTTCTTGGCGGCGAGACGATCGGCGAACTGTTCGACCGTGTGCTGCCGGCAGTCACGGCACTGCGTGACGACACCTCGTGGGACACCGTGTTGCTGGTGCTGCATGGCGGCGTGAATCGCGCCATCCTCTCGCACGCGATCACAGCCGGCGGCCGCACGTTCTTCGGGCACTTATCGCAGGCAACCGGTTGCATCAACGCATTAGATGTGGGCGAGAGGCCGCGCGACTGGGTGCTGCGAACGCTCAACTACTCGCCGCCGTCACCGTTGCATCGTGACGTGCGGAACACGACGATGGAAATGCTCTACGCGCAATTCATTCAATACCAGCGCGACGCATAGCGAACTCTGAACTGGAGGAGACAATGGGCGAAGCCACCAAGACGGGCGAACCTGAACACAAACCGGACTACTCTGCATTCGAAGGCACGCGTCCGGTCACGGAGCGTCAACGTTTCGACCACGACGCGCTCGGTGCGTGGCTCGCGCAGCATGTCGAAGACTTTGCCGGGCCGCTCACTGTCGAGCAGTTCGCGGGCGGCCAGTCGAATCCCACCTTCAAGCTGATCACGCCGTCGCGCACCTATGTGATGCGCGCGAAGCCCGGCCCCACGGCCAAGCTGCTGCCGTCCGCGCATGCGATTGAACGCGAATATCGCGTGATGCATGCGCTCGCGGATACCGACGTGCCGGTCGCCAGGATGCTCGCGCTCTGCGAGGACGAAACGGTGATGGGGCGTGCCTTCTACGTGATGCAGTTCGTCGAGGGTCGCGTGCTGTGGGATCAGTCCTTGCCTGGAATGAACGCGGCTGAGCGCGGGGCCGTCTACGACGAGATGAATCGCGTGATCGCGGCGCTCCATAGCGTGGATGTCGCCGCGCTTGGCCTCGCCGATTACGGCAAGCCGGGCAACTATTTCGCGCGGCAGGTCGGCCGCTGGAGCAAGCAGTATCTCGCCTCCGAAACGGAACCGATCGAGGCGATGCAGCGCCTGATCGAATGGCTGCCGCAGCATATGCCGGATGAAACGGGCGGGCGCGTGTCGATCGTGCATGGCGACTACCGGCTCGACAACCTGATTTTCCATCCGCATGAACCACGCGTGCTGGCGGTGCTCGACTGGGAATTGTCGACGCTCGGCGATCCGCTCGCCGACTTCGCTTACCACTGCATGGCGTGGCATGTGGACCCGGCGCAGTTTCGCGGTATCGCGGGACTCGACTGGGCCACGCTCGGCATTCCAGACGAGGCGCACTACGTCGAACGTTATTGCGCGCGCACGGGTTTCGAGATCCACGGTGACTGGAATTTCTATCTGGCATACAACATGTTCCGCATTGCCGCGATCCTGCAAGGGATCATGAAACGCGTCGTCGACGGCACCGCTGCGAGCGCGCAGGCGCTCGACGCAGGCCGGCGCGCAAAGCCCATGGCGGAACTCGCCTGGCGCTACGCGCAGAAAGTGCGTTAACCGATACTCCCGTCATCCGCGAGGTCTTACATGAATTTCGATTACACCCCGAAGGTTCAGGCGTTGCGCGAGAAACTGCTGGCCTTCTTCGACGAACACATTTATCCGAATGAGAAAACGTTCGCCGACGAAGTGGCGCACAACCGCGCAAACGGCAACGCATGGGTACCCACCGAGCTGATCGAACAACTGAAGCAGCAAGCCCGTGACGCGGGGTTATGGAATCTGTTCCTGCCCGACTCGGAGCGCGGTGCGGGCCTGACCAACCTCGAATACGCGCCGCTGTGCGAAATCATGGGGCGCGTGCCCTGGGCGCCGGAGGTGTTCAATTGCAACGCGCCAGATACCGGCAACATGGAGACCATCGAACGTTATGGCAGCCCGGAGAACAAACGCGAGTGGCTCGAACCTCTGCTGCAAGGGCAGATCCGTTCAGCGTTTCTGATGACGGAGCCCGAAGTGGCGTCGTCGGATGCGACGAACATCCAGACGCGCATTCAGCGCGACGGCGACAGCTATCTGGTCAACGGCCACAAGTGGTGGTCTTCGGGTGCGGGCGATCCGCGCTGCAAGGTGTACATCGTGATGGGCAAGACGGATCCCGAAGCGCCGCGCCATCAACAGCAATCGATGATCCTCGTGCCTGCCGACGCCACCGGCATCACCGTGCACCGTCCGCTTACGGTGTTCGGCTACGACGACGCGCCGCATGGCCACATGGAGATCACGCTCGAAAACGTCCGCGTACCGGCGACGAACATGCTACTGGGCGAAGGACGCGGCTTCGAGATCGCACAAGGGCGCCTCGGACCGGGCCGGATTCATCATTGCATGCGCCTGATCGGCCTCGCGGAACGCGCGCTCGAATTGATGGCGCGGCGTTCACTACAACGCGTGGCATTCGGCAAACCGGTCGCCGCGCAAGGCGTCACCCAGGAGCGTCTCGCCGAGGCGCGTTGCCTGATCGAACAGGCTCGTCTGCTGACGCTCAAAACCGCTTACATGATGGACACGGTCGGCAACAAGGGAGCGCGTGGCGAGATTGCGATGATCAAGGTGGTCGCGCCGAACATGGCCTGCCAGGTGATCGATTGGGCGATCCAGGCGCACGGGGCGGGAGGTTTGAGCGAAGACTTTCCGCTCGCTTATGCCTATACGTCCGCGCGCACGCTGCGCTTTGCCGATGGTCCCGATGAGGTGCATCGCAACGCGATCGCCAAGCTGGAGCTGGCGAAGTATATGGATGCGGGTTCGGCGGCACGGGTTGAGACGCCGATCACGCGATCCTGATGCGCCGAGTGTTCGGGCTTGAGGAAAGGCTGATGCGCGTGGCGGCAATGAAGCCGCCACGCGCGTAACACGCTAGCTCGCTACGTTGGAACGACGGCTAGAAATAATGCCGCGTGATGAATTCCGCCACGCACACCGGCCGCTCACTGCCCTGCCGTTCCAGCGTCACGTTCCATACCACCTGCACGCCTGCATCGTCCACATCGTCGACGCTCGACACCGCGAAACTCGCTCGCAATTGTGAGCCGACCGGCACGGGTGCCGTGAAGCGAACGCGGTTGAGCCCGTAATTGACGCCCATTCGCTGCTTGAGCGTCACGGTTTGCGCCAGCAAGCCCGGGATCAAAGACAAGGTCAAAAACCCATGCGCAATTGGACCGCCGAACGGCGACTCACGCCGCGCGCGTTCCGGGTCGACATGTATCCATTGATGATCCCCGGTGGCCGCAGCGAAATCATTGACGCTCGCCTGATCGATGCCCAGCCAGTCGCTGATGAGCGGCGCGCCACCCACCAGCGAACGCAAGGCCTGGGCGTCGAGCAGCACCGCGTCGCGCTTCATCCGCGTGCTCCGGGGTTGCGCAAGCCGAACAAGCCCTTCGAGCGCACGATGATCACCGTCTCGCCATGCTGGTTGATCCCGTTCCATTCGGTCGAGACCATGCCGCGGTCCGGTTTGCTTTGCGACACGCGCTTGTCGAGGATCGCATTCGTCATGCGGATCGTGTCGCCGACGCGCACCGGCTGCAACCAACGGATTTCATCGATACCCGGCGAGCCCATCGAAGTGGACCCCGCGAACGCGTTGCGCACCAGTAAGCCCATCATCACCGAACAGGTATGCCAGCCGCTCGCGATCAGGCCGCCAAAGGGCGATGCTGCGGCGGCCGCGTCGTCGATGTGAAACGGTTGCGGATCGAACCGCTCGGCAAACTCGACGATTTCTTCGCGCGTGAACGTGTGTTCACCACACTCGATGACCGAGCCGACTTCCATATCTTCGAAACTCAATCCCATCGCGACACCTCACTTGGTTTGAATCAGCCGGCCGGTCATGCTTCGGCCGTGGCAAAGCCGGGCAGCGCGGCGAAACGCGCAAGATGGTGATCGACATCGCCCAGCGTGGTTTCGATGATCGCCAGCCGCTTGAACAGATGGGCCGCCGCCACCTCATTCGTGACACCCATGCCGCCGTGCAACTGGACCGCCTGCTGGCCGACGAAACGCGCGGCCTGTCCGACCCGGACCTTCGCGGCGGAAACCGCGCGGCGCCGTTCGTCTGCATTCGTGCTGGCGTAGCGCACTGCAGCCAGATAGGTCACGGAACGCGCCTGTTCGGCGTGGATCAGCATCTCGACCATCCGGTGTTGTAGCGCCTGAAAGCGCGCGATGGGCTGGCCGAACTGCTGACGCGTCTTCGTGTATTCGACGGTGGCGTGATTGAGCGCATCGAGCGCGCCGACCGCTTCCGCACACAACAGCACGGTGCCGTAGTCGGCGATATGTTCGAGCGCGGCGGCGCCGCCGGTCTCGCCAACGAGTTGCCGCGCAGGCGTGCCTTCGAGCGACAGGTTCGCTGCGCGTTGCCCGTCGATCGTGCGGTAGTCCGTCACCTGCACACCTGCTGCATCACGCGCAACCACGAACAGCGCGATTTCGCCGTTCAGACGGGCGGGCACGATCCAGTAGTGCGCCTGTGCACCGTGCAGCACGACTGACTTCTTGCCGCTCAGTGCGTATTGCTCACCTTGCTTCACAGCAGTCGTTTCGACGGAGAACAGATCGTAGCGCGCGTGCGGTTCATGGAACGCGACTGCGAGCTTGATCTCGCCTTGCGCCGCGCGTTCGAGCAACGCGGTATCCTCGCCGTGCCCCGCGCCGGCCGAGCCCGCAATGCGCAACGCCTCGATACCCACCGCCGTGGCCCAATACGGCTCGACCACCAGCGCGCGGCCAAGCTCCTGCATGACGACCAGCATATCCACCGGGCTGCCATTGAAGCCACCCTGCTCTTCCGGCACCGGCAAAGCGGTCAGGCCGAGTTCGCTGAAAGCGTTCCAATGCGTCTCCGAGACGCCCGCGTCCGAATACACGATAGCCTGCCGTGCTTCGAAACCGTAGTTCTTGTCCAGGTAACGGCGCAGTGCGTCGGCAAATTGCTGTTGTTCGTCGGTAAAAGTGAAGTCCATGCGCCGCTCCTCAGAGTCCGAGAATCATCTGCGCGATGATGTTCTTTTGAATTTCGTTCGAGCCGCCGTAGATCGACGTCTTGCGGAAGTTGAAGTAGTACGCGGCAAGCGGCGCGGCGTCATCGTCGCCGGCAATGCTGTGTGCGCGCTCGCCTTCGAGGAACGGCACATCGAACGGCGCCGCGAGCGGGCCGACGGCTTCGAACATCAGCTCGGTCAGTGCCTGCTGGACTTCGGTGCCTTTGATCTTCAGCATCGACGCCTCCGGTCCCGGACCGCGTCCGCCTGTTTCATTGGCGACCACACGCTGCACGGTGACTTCCAGCGCCATCAATTCGATCTCGAGGTTCGCCACCTTCGCTGCGAACACGGGGTCGTGCAGCAGCGGTTTGCCATTCTTTTTCTGTTCGAGCGCGAGACGTTTCAGGAATACCAGCTCGCGCTTGGATTGCCCCACCCGCGCAATACCGGTGCGCTCATGACCCAGCAGATATTTTGCGTACGTCCAGCCGCGATTTTCTTCGCCGACCAGATTCTCGAGCGGCACCTTGACGTCTTCGAAAAACACTTCGTTGACTTCGTGATCTTCGTCGAGGGTGATGATGGGACGCACGGTCACGCCGGGCGTCTTCATGTCGATCAGCAGAAACGAGATGCCTTCCTGCTTCTTGGCGCCACTGTCGGTACGCACGAGACAGAACATCATGTCGGCGTGCTGGCCGAGCGTCGTCCACGTCTTCTGACCATTCACGATGTAGTGATCGCCGACGCGTTCGGCACGCGTGCGCAGCGACGCCAGGTCCGAGCCCGACCCCGGCTCCGAATAGCCCTGGCACCACCAGTCGGTGCCATCCAGAATGCGCGGCAAGAAGTGGCGCTTTTGCGCCTCGCTGCCGTATTTCATCAGCACCGGGGCCACCATCGACACACCGAACGGCAGCACCGATGGTGCGCCGAGCCGCGCGCATTCTTCGTCCCAGATGTGCCGTTGGGTGGCGTCCCAACCCGGACCGCCATATGCCTTCGGCCACGCGATCACCGACCAGCCGCGCGTGCCGAGCAGCTTGTGCCAGTTCGCGAAGTCTTCGCGGTTCAGACGTTTGTGATTGAGGACCTTGTCGCTCAGCTCGCGCGGTAAATTCGCTTCGAGCCAGGCGCGGATGTCGGCGCGGAATGCGTCGTCAGCGGGGGAATAATCCAGATTCATTCGCAGTGTCTCCTGGCCGCGGCCTGCCCGCCGCCAGTGAGCCACTGCGTTATTGCAGCGGTTCCTTCAGCGCGGCCGGAATAGGCAGCGGCATCACTTCAATGCCTTCTTCGACCAAGGCCTTCGCGTCTTGCGGTGTCGTGACACCGCGAATGCTGCGTGCGGGCGCTTCGTTGTAGTGAATGCGCCGCGCTTCCTCGGCGAAGCGGTCGCCCACGTTCTCAGTCTTTTCCAGTACCTCGCGCATTGCGCGCATGACGCGCGCCTGCATTTCCTCAGCGCCTGCAGGGGCTTTCGCGTCAGTCGCACCCGACAGGTTCAGCCGGGGCGCCGACGGCAAACGGCTCACTTCGGTCGCACTGCAAACAGGACATTCGACCAGCTTGCGGGACAACTGCGATTCGAAGTCATCAGCAGAAGCGAACCAGCCTTCGAACCGATGGCCGTACGGGCACTGTAAATCGAGGACCTTCATGTGGAATCAGGGCTTGCGTATGAGTTTAGCGCAAAATTCAAATTTGTGAACGGTCGTTCGTAAATTTTGCTGCGGGCGACTTGTGAACGCTGTCAGGAACATTGTGCCTCCAGGCACAATCCAGCGTGCGTGCGCGATTCTAACCCTTTGCGCCCAGGCTCGCCGAAGGGGCAAAAATCCGTCATCCAAACGAGAACGGCAGCCTTTGCGGGCTGCCGTTTCTGGCGCTTGATGCCGTACCTGCCGATGTTTTCTAATTCGGCTCGGGCTCGGCCGCAGGCCATGCCCCCGACAACAGCTTTTCGAGCCAGAACGTGCCAATGATAGTTTTCACGTCGGTGATCTTGCCGGTCCGCACCCATTCCGAAACTTCGGGGACGGTTGCGGTGAACAGTTCCAGGAACTCGCCGTCATCGAGCTTTTGCTCGCCAGCGGTGAGGCCGCGCGCGAGATAGATGTCGATGAACTCGGTCGAGTACGAAATGATCGGGTGAATGCGTGTCAGATACACATATTCGCGCGCGGTATAGCCGGTTTCTTCGCGCAGCTCGCGTTTGGCACAAGCAAGCGCCCCTTCGTCCGGATCGAGCTTGCCGGCCGGATACTCGTGCATCACCTTGCCGATCGGATAGCGGTACTGGCTTTCCAGCAGCACGCGGCCGTCATCGAACAGCGGGATGACCATCACGGCGCCTGGATGTTTGACATATTCGCGCGTGGCGCTCTTGCCGTCCGGCAGCCGGACGGTGTCGCACTTCAATGTCAGGAATGGGCCCTCGTGGAGCGTTTTGCTCTCGAGACAAGTCTCGGTAAGCGCGGCGTCGTGATCGGGAAGTTCAGCCATGTGCGACCTCAGGACAGCGTGGCGCGCGACGGCCTAAGCCGTCAGCGCCGTTTGACGAGATATTGGAAGGTGAAACCGGGAAACGCGAACACGATAAACAGACTGAATGTGATCGCGTAGAACTGCCAGCCTTGTTCGAAGCGGTTACCCGCGCGCGCTTCCAGCATAAAGCCAAGCGCGCCCACCACAAAATACAGCACGATCAACTCGGCAATTCTCAGCCACGCGCTCTTCTTCACCCCTTTCATGGGGATGAAGCCAAACGCGCGCTGATTCAGGAACGGCAGGTTGGCGCCCACGAGCGCCAACAATACGATAAACCACCCAGCAGCAGACATTAGAACGGTAGCGTATGGGTGATGGCCTGCAGGCAAATCTTCAGCAGCGGATCCGGCACGATGCCCAGCACCAGCACGGCCACGCCGTTGAGTGCGAGCAGCGCGCGGTTGCAGGCGTCGGCTTTGATCGGCGCGGTGTCGAGCGGATCGTCGAAGTACATCAGCTTGACGATACGCAGGTAGTAGAACGCACCGAACAGCGACGTGATCACCGCCAGCACCGCCAGCCAGGTCAGACCTGCATTCATCGTGGCTTGCAGCACGGCGAGCTTCGCGTAGAAGCCGACCGCCGGCGGAACGCCTGCGAGCGAGAACATCATGATCATCATGACGAATGCGAACACCGGGCTGCGTTGATTCAGACCCTTGAAGTCGTCGAGCGTTTCCGCTTCGAAGTCGCGGCGTGCCAGCAGCATAACGATACCGAAGGTGCCGAGCGTCGTGACCAGATAAACGATGCTGTAGAACATGGCCGAACCATACGCGCTCGCGGCCGCGCCGGTCTTGCCGTCCACCACGCCGGCCAGAAGGCCGAGCATGACGAAGCCCATGTTCGAGATAGCCGAGTAAGCGAGCATCCGCTTGACGTTGCGCTGCACGATACCGGTGATATTGCCGACAATCAGCGACAACGCCGCGATGATCACCAGCATTTCCTGCCAGTCGACTGCCAGCGGCAGCAGACCCATCACGAGGAAGCGCAGCCCCCACGCGAATGCCGCGACCTTCGGGCCACCGCCCGTCAGCAGCGACATTGCGGTCGGCGCGCCCTGGTACACGTCGGGCACCCACATGTGGAACGGCACCGCGCCCATCTTGAACGCCACGCCCGCGACGATGAAGATCACGCCGAACAGCAGCACGACGTCGTTGATACGGCCCGACGCCACCGCCTTGAACACTTCGTTGACATCGAGCGAACCGGTCGCGCCGTACAGCATTGAAATGCCGTAGAGCAGGAAACCGGAGGCCAGCGCACCCAGCACGTAGTACTTCATGGCCGCTTCGTTCGACTGCGCCGCGTCACGACGCAGCGCGATCACCGCATACAGCGACAGCGACATCAGTTCGAGACCGAGGTACAGCGTCAGGAAGTTGTTGCCCGAGATCATCACCAGCTGGCCGAGCAGCGAGAACATCCCCAGCAGGAAGAAGTCGCCGCGGTACAGATCGCGGTCTTCCAGGTACTTGCGCGAGTAGATGATCGAAACCGTGTAACCGAGCGACACCACTGCCTTCATGGTGCTGGCGAAGGCGTCCACCACGTACATATGCCCGAAGAAGTAATACACATGCGGGTCGAAAGCGTTCACGCCGAACCAGACGCCGGCCACCAGCGACGAGAAAATGGCGATGAAATACGTGGTGCGTCGACCGGCCTGGCCGACGAACGTGTCGTTGAGCCACGCGACAACTACGGCGAGCATCAACAGGCCGTCGGGCAACAGGGCAGTCATAGGTGCGTTTTGCATGGTCTTTAAATTCCTCCGCTCTGCGTTACTGAGGCAACGGCAGTTTCGACTGCGCAACGTGGGAGAGGAGGTTTTCCACGGATACGTGCATCACATCGGTAAAGGGCTTCGGGTAGAGGCCCATGAACAGCGTCAATGCGGCGAGCACGATCAGCATGAAGAACTCACGATGGTTGATGTCGAGCAGTTTCTTCACGTGGTCGTTTGCCACCGCGCCAAAATATACGCGCTTGTACATCCACAGCGTGTAGGCCGCGCCGAGAATCAGCGTGACCGCGGCGCCGCCCGCAATCCAGAAGTTGTACTGGACCGCAGCCAGAATCACCATAAATTCGCCGACGAACCCGGAGGTCCCCGGCAGGCCGCAATTGGCCATTGCAAACAGCATCACGAGTGCCGCGAACTTCGGCATCGTATTCACGACGCCGCCGTAGTCGGCGATCTGGCGCGAGTGCATACGGTCATACAGCACGCCGATGCACAGGAACATCGCGCCCGACACGAAGCCGTGCGAGATCATCTGCACGATCGCGCCTTCCGCGCCAAGCTGGTTGAAGATGAAGAAGCCGAGCGTGACGAAGCCCATGTGCGCGATCGAAGAATAGGCGACCAGCTTCTTCATGTCTGATTGCACCATCGCGACCAGGCCGATATAGATCACCGCAATCAGCGACAGCGTGATGACGACCGGCGCGAGAAAGTGGCTGGCATCCGGCGTGACAGGCAGCGAAAAGCGCAGAAAGCCGTATGCGCCGAGCTTCAGCATGATGGCCGCCAGCACGACCGAGCCGCCGGTCGGCGCCTCCACGTGCGCGTCAGGCAACCAGGTGTGGACCGGCCACATGGGCACCTTCACCGCGAAGGCGAGGAAGAACGCAATGAACAGCAGGATCTGCGGCGTCATGCCGAGCTGCGCCGTTTGCCACGCGGCGAGGTCGAAGGTGCCGGTCTGCCGGTACAGATACAGCAGCGCAACCAGCATCAGCAACGAGCCCATCAGCGTGTACAGGAAGAACTTGAACGCCGCATACACGCGGTTGGGACCGCCCCACACGCCGATGATGATGTACATCGGGATCAGCGTGGCTTCGAAGAACACGTAGAACAACATCCCGTCGGCCGCGCTAAACACGCCGACCATGATGCCCGACAGGATCAGGAACGAGGCAAAGTACTGCGCCACGTTCTTTGTAATCACCTGCCACCCTGCAATCACGACGATCACGGTGATCAGCGCCGTCAGCACCACGAACCACATCGAGATGCCGTCGACTCCGAGGTGATAGGTAATGTTGAAACGCTCGATCCAGTTCGCCTTTTCGACGAACTGCAGATCTGCCGTGCCTGAATCAAAACTCGTAATCAGCGGAATCGTGACGATGAAGCTGAGAACCGAGCCAATCAGCGCAATCCAGCGCGCCGGGGCGGGATTCTTGTCCGAACCGATAGCAAGGACCAGGAGGCCGAAAACGATCGGCAACCAGATCGCGATACTTAAAATCGGATACGTGTGCATTAGTTTCCCTCGCCTTATTTGCCGCCAAGCGTTACAAACAGGGTCAGGAGCCCCAGCATGCCAATAATCATCGCAAACGCGTAGTGATAGATGTAGCCGGATTGAAGGAAACGAATCACGCCGGCGAACCAGCCAATAAAGCGCGCACTGCCGTTGACGATCCCGTCGATGACCACCACGTCGCCCTCTTTCCAGAGGCCGCGGCCAATCGCCACGGCGCCGCGGGCAAACACGACTTCATTGATCTTGTCGAGGTAGTACTTGTTCTCGAGCAGCGTATAGATCGGGCCAAAACCGCGGCGGATGACCGGCGGCAGATCCGGACGCTTCAGATACAGGAACCACGACACCACGACACCGGCCAATGCCAGCCAGACCGGCAGACCCGACACCGAGTGCAGGCCCATCGCGACCCAGCCCGTGAATTCTTCGGCCATTTCGTGCATGACCGGATGGTTCGCGCCGATGTAGATCACCTGGTCGAAGATCACGCCGTGCTGGAAGAAGTCGCCGAACAGCAGCGGACCAACCGCAATCGCGCCGATGATGACCGACGGAATGGCCAGCAGCACCAGCGGCACCCACACCACCCACGGGCTCTCGTGCGGCTCGTGCGCGTGAGCGTGATCGTCGTGACCGTGACCGTGGCCGTCATGACCGTGGGCAGCCTGTGCGGCGGCTTCGATCGCCATCGGCGATTCCGGATGCTTCGGCTTGCGGAAACGCTCTTCGCCGTGGAACACCATGAAGTACATGCGGAACGAGTACAGCGCCGTGACGAACACGCTCGCCACCACCGCGAAGTACGCGAAGTCCGAACCCGGCAGATGCGACAGCTTCACCGCATCGATGATCGAGTCTTTCGAGTAGAAGCCGGAGAAGAACGGCGTACCGATCAGCGCCAGCGAACCGATCAGCGACGTGATCCACGTGATCGGCATGTACTTGCGCAGGCCGCCCATGTTGCGCATGTCCTGATCGTGGTGCATGCCGATGATCACCGAACCCGCGCCGAGGAACAGCAGCGCCTTGAAGAAGGCGTGCGTCGTCAGGTGGAACATGGCGACCGGGTAAGCCGAGACACCCAGCGCGACCGTCATGTAGCCCAGTTGCGACAAGGTGGAATACGCCACCACCCGCTTGATGTCGTTCTGGACGATCCCAAGGAAGCCCATGAACAGTGCGGTGATTGCGCCGATGATCGTCACGAACGACAGCGCCGTATCCGACAGTTCGAACAGCGGCGACATACGCGTGACCATGAAGATACCGGCCGTCACCATGGTTGCCGCGTGAATCAGCGCGGAGATCGGTGTCGGGCCTTCCATCGAATCGGGCAGCCAGACGTGCAGCGGGAACTGCGCCGACTTACCCATTGCGCCGATGAACAGGCAAATACACGCGACCGTCAGCAGCCCCCAGTTCGTACCCGGGAAAGTCAGCGCCGCGAGTTCATGGCTCTTCGCGAACACGTCACCGTAGTTCAGCGAACCGGCAAACGCGAGCAGCAGACCAATGCCCAGCAAAAAGCCGAAATCGCCCACGCGGTTCACGATGAACGCCTTCATGTTCGCGTAGATGGCGCTTTCGCGGGTGTAGTAGAAACCGATCAGCAGGTACGACACCAACCCCACCGCTTCCCAGCCGAAGAACAGCTGCAGCAGGTTGTTGGCCATTACCAGCATCAGCATCGAGAAGGTGAACAGCGCAATGTACGAGAAGAAGCGCTGGTAGCCGTCGTCGTCGGCCATGTAGCCGATCGTGTAGATGTGCACCATCAGCGACACGAAGGTCACTACGCACATCATCATCGCCGTCAGCGAGTCGACGAGGAAGCCGATTTCGAACTTCAGCTTGCCGACCGACATCCACTCGTAGATCGTCGCGTTGAAGCTCGCGCCGTGCATCACGTCGAGGAAGACGATGACCGACAGAATGAAGGAGATTGCAACGCCGAGGATCGTGACCGTGTGGGCGCCTGCGCGTCCTACTGCCTTTCCGAACAGCCCGGCAATCAGAGAGCCGGCAAGCGGTGCAAGCGGCACCGCCAGTAACAGGTTTTCGTTGAGAGTTGTTGACATAGCTTGCCCCATTAACCTTTGAGCTGATCGAGATCCTCGACATTGATCGTGTCGAGACTACGGAACAGGGTCACCAGAATCGCAAGGCCGATCGCCGCTTCCGCTGCAGCAACCGTCAGCACGAAGAAGACGAAAATCTGGCCATGGACGTCGCCGAGATAATGCGAGAACGCGACGAAATTGGTGTTCACCGCCAGCAGCATCAGTTCAATCGCCATCAGGATGATGATGACGTTGCGGCGGTTCAGGAAAATGCCTACAACGCTGATCGCAAACAGGATCGCGCCAAGCACAAGGTAATGAGCAAGGGTCAACATAAAATTTTCTCCTGTCTCCTATCAGCTATTTTTTGCAGGTGTCGCTGCTGCGGCTGCAGCGGTGGCTGCAGCAGCTGCTGCAGCTTCGGCGGCCTGTTCCGCCTTGAGGGTTGCCGCAGTCTTTTCGGACGGCATTTTCACGACGCGCACGCGATCTTGCGCACGCACCTTGACCTGATCGCTCACGCGCTGGCGCTTGCTGTCCTTCCCGTGACGCGCGGTCAGTGCGATGGCGGCGATGATCGCCACCAGCAGCACCAGCCCCGCTACTTCGAACGCGAAGATGTAATCCGTGTAGATGACCTTGCCGATGATGCGCGTATTCGACCAGCCGGCCATCGCGCTACCGGTTGCCACCGTGGTATCGCGCAGCGGCGTGAGCGTGGCGCCGAAGCCGTGCCAGAGGATCAGCGCGGTTTCGATCACGATGATCGCGCCCACCACGGTGGCCATGGGCACGAAGCGCTTGAAGTCCTTGCGCAGCACGTCGAGATTGATGTCCAGCATCATCACGACGAACAGGAACAGCACCATGACCGCGCCGACATACACCAGCACCAGCAGGATCGCAAGGAACTCGGCCTGCAGCAGCATCCAGATGGCCGCCGCGTTGAAGAACGCGAGCACCAGGAACAGCGCGGACGCCACCGGGTTGCGCGAGGTGATCACCTTCAGTCCCGACACCGTCAGGAGCAGAGCGAAGATGTAGAACAGTACGGTCGTGAATTCCATGATTACCGGTTCATCGTTAGGCCATCGTCAGGCATTGTTCTTTGGCACCCATGTGCCAACGCACATGCGCCACGCCACAGCGGTCAAGCAGCAGCCTACGGCCTGACTGCAGGCCGGTACAACGTGTTGCGTCAAACTAAAGCGTTTCAACGGTACGGCGCGTCCGCTGCCTTGTTCGCAGCAATCTCCGCTTCGTAGCGGTCGCCCACTGCCAGCAGCATGTCCTTCGTGAAATACAGGTCGCCGCGCTTTTCGCCGTGATATTCGAGAATGTGCGTCTCGACGATCGAATCGACAGGGCAGCTCTCTTCGCAGAAACCGCAGAAGATGCATTTGGTCAGATCGATGTCATAGCGCGTCGTACGGCGCGTATTGTCCGCGCGCGTTTCCGATTCGATCGTGATGGCAAGCGCCGGGCACACCGCTTCACACAGCTTGCAGGCAATGCAGCGCTCTTCGCCGTTCTCATAGCGGCGCAACGCATGCAGGCCGCGAAAACGCGGCGAAATCGGGGTCTTCTCTTCGGGGAACTGCACCGTGATCTTGCGCTGGAACGTGTAACGTCCGGTCAGCGCGAGGCCCTTGAGCAGCTCAGTCAGGAAGAAGGTCTTGAAGAAGTTTTGGATTGCGGTCATAGGTTCATCCGCCCTTTATTTCCAGATATTCAACGGCGACATGATCCAGAAGCCGACTACGATCAGCCAGACCACGCTCACCGGAATGAACACCTTCCAGCCCAAACGCATGATCTGGTCATAACGGTAGCGCGGGAACGTGGCGCGCGCCCAGATGAATACCGACAACAGGAAGAAGACTTTCAACACGAGCCAGAAGACGCCCGGGATGAAAGACAGGAAGCCGAACGGTGCACTCCAGCCGCCCAGGAACAACGTAGCAGCCAGCGTGGAGATCACGATCATGTTGATGTACTCGGCGAGGAAGAACAGCGCAAACGCCATCCCCGAGTAATCGATCATGTGGCCCGCGACGATTTCCGACTCCCCTTCCACCACGTCGAACGGGTGACGGTTGGTTTCGGCGATGCCCGAGATGAAGTAGACGACGAACATCGGCAGGAGCGGCAGCCAGTTCCACGACAGGAACGTCAAACCGTAGCCGGCGAAGATGCCGCGCATCTGCGAGTTGACGATGTCCGACAGGTTCAGGCTGCCCGAGGTCATCAACACGACGACGAGCGCGAAGCCCATCGAAATTTCGTACGACACCATCTGCGCCGCGGCGCGCATTGCGCCAAGAAACGCATACTTCGAATTCGAGGCCCAACCGGCCAGAATCACGCCGTACACACCGATCGACGAGATTGCGATGGCATACAGCAGACCCGCGTTGATGTCACCCAGTACCGCTCCCGCCTGGAACGGAATTACGGCCCACACGGCGAAAGCCGGCACCACCACCATGATCGGCGCGATCATGTAGATCCAGCGGCTGGCCTGGGTAGGCTGAATCACTTCCTTGAGCAGCAGCTTCAGCACGTCGGCAATCGGCTGCAGCAAACCGGCGGGGCCGACGCGGTTCGGTCCGAGACGCACGTGCATCCAGCCGATCAGCTTGCGTTCCCAGAGGATCAGGTAAGCCACGCACAGCAGGATCACGACGGCCACCACCAGGATGCGCACGAGTGCCCATACCGTGGGCCATGCGACGCCGAGGAGCTGAGTGCCGCCCGAGTTGATCGATTCGAACATTTACGCCTTCTCCACCAGCAGTTCACCGAACAGGCTGCCCAGCGCTGCACCGGCAGGCGTGGCCGCCGACACGCGGACGACTGTCTCCGCAAGATTTGCATCGCGCACGGCCGGCAACTGCACCGAGTGCTCACCCTGGCGCACGCGCACTGCGTCGCCGTCTTTCAGACCCAGCTTGTCGAACAGCGCAGCCGGCAGACCGACCGCGTTCGCCGCCCGGGCGGCCGCGGTCAGATGCAGCGATTCCGCGCGACGCACCAGCGGGTCGGCGTGATAGATCGGCACGTCGGCGATGCGCTCGAATGCACCCTCCGCGGCCTTTCTTGCCGCACCGCGGGCAACCGCGACGCCAGCCTTGTTCGACAGACGCGAGGCGAGTTCGCCGTCGCCCAGGGCGGCCTGACGCACTTCTTCGGCGGTGTCGAATTCGAAACCCGGCAGGCCGAGCAGGCTACCGAGCACGCGCAACACCTTCCACGCCGGCCGCGTGTCACCCAGCGGACGCACGACGCCATTGAACATCTGCACCGTGCCTTCAGCATTGACGAAGGTACCGGCCGTTTCCGTGAACGGAGCGATCGGCAGGAGCACGTCGGCGTATTCTGCGCCCGTCTGGAACGGCGACAGCACGACGACCATTTCCGCCTGGTTCAGCGCGGCCAGGGCTTGCGCCGGGTTGGCGGTGTCGAACTCCGGTTCGACGTTGAGCAGCACATAACCCTTGCGCGGCTGCTCGAACACTTCACGAGCATTTAGACCGCCCTCTCCCGGCAGCGCGCCAGCGAGGTGGGCGCCCACGGTGTTCGCTGCTTCCGTGAGGAAACCGAGCGTGGCGCCGGTGGCTTGTGCGATCCATTCGGCTGCGGCATGAATCAGCGCAAACTCCGGATGACGCACAGCGCCATTGCCGATCAGCACGAGACGATGTTCGCCGGCTGCGAGCGAAGCAGCAACCTGCTTGTGAGCATCCGTGGACTGCGTGCCGGCGAACGCTTCCGGCAGTGCGACACCGCGTGCTTCGGAAACCGCTCCGGCGATGCCAGCCAGTTCCTCGAGCCACGCCGACGGCGCCGCCACGACACGTTGGGCTTGCGGGATCAGTGCGTCGTCGCCGCTGGCTTGCACCAGGGTCAGCTTCGTGCCGCTCTTGGCGGCCTGACGCAGACGCGCTGCGAGCAGCGGATGGTCGCGGCGCAGGTCCGAGCCAATGATGAACGCCGCATCAACGTTCGACAGGTCGGCGAGCTTCGTGCCAAGCCACGGCGCGCCATTGACCGGCGCAGAGAAGTCCGACTGGCGCAGACGGAAGTCGACGTTAGGCGTGCCGAGCGCCTGCGCAAGCTGCTTCAGCAGGAACAGTTCTTCGACCGTGCTGTGGGCGCTGCCAAGTGCGGCCAGCGCTTCCGCGCCGTGATCGCCCTTGATGCCCTTCAAACCCTTGACGACATATTCGAGCGCCGTCTGCCAGTCGGTTTCGACCCACTTGCCGCCTTGCTTGAGCATGGGCTGCGTGAGGCGTTCCGGGCTATTCAGCGCTTCGTACGAGAAGCGGTCCTTATCGGAAATCCAGCATTCGTTGATCGCTTCGTTTTCGAACGGCAGAACCCGCATCACGCGATTGTTCTTGACCTGCACCACGAGGTTGGCGCCGACCGAATCGTGCGGGCTCACCGACTTGCGGCGCGACAGTTCCCAGGTCCGCGCGCTGTAGCGGAACGGCTTGCTGGTCAAGGCGCCGACCGGGCACAGATCGATCATGTTGCCGGACAGTTCGGAGTCGACCGTCTTGCCGACGAACGAGGTGATTTCCGAGTGTTCGCCGCGGCCCAGCATGCCGAGCTCCATCACGCCGGCAATTTCCTGGCCGAAACGGACACACCGCGTGCAGTGGATGCAACGCGTCATTTCTTCCATGGAGATCAGCGGGCCGACGTTCTTGTGGAACACCACGCGCTTTTCTTCGCTGTAGCGCGAGGCCGACTTGCCGTAACCCACGGCCAGATCCTGCAGCTGGCATTCGCCGCCCTGGTCGCAGATCGGGCAATCGAGCGGGTGGTTGATCAGCAGAAATTCCATCACGGCTTGCTGACCCTGCACGGCCTTGTCGGATTTTGTGCGCACGATCATGCCGGCCGAGACCGGCGTGGCACATGCGGGCACGGCCTTCGGCATCTTCTCGACATCGACCAGACACATCCGGCAGTTGGCCGCAATCGACAGCTTCTTGTGATAGCAGAAGTGAGGAATGTACGTGTCGACCTTATGCGCAGCCTGGATCACCATGCTGCCTTCAGGCACCTCTACTTTCTTGCCGTCTATTTCAAGTTCAACCATGATGGTCAATCTTCCTTAACCTGTTACCGCTCAATCGTTCGCCC
>NZ_DASXHA010000158.1:0-33143 GCF_036488795.1 Paraburkholderia sp. | reverse complement strand
CGGGCGGGGAACTTCATCTTTCACGGCTCCAATAGTCCGGCTGCGCGTAGATTTTCTTCAAATAATCAATGAAGTAGCGCACTTTCGCCGCTACGTAGCGCTGCTGCGGATAGACCGCGAGGATGTCGTAATCGGGCAGCGCGAACTCGTCCAGGACGGTTTCCAGTTCGCCGTTTGCCAGTTGCCGCTGGATTTCCCAGGTCGAGCGCCAGCCGAGTCCATGGCCTTCCGATACCCATCGATGCAGTAATTCGCCGTCGTTGCAATCCAGGTTGCCCGAGACACGCACCGTCGCGAGTTTGCCGTTGCGACGGAAATACCAGCCGCGATTCTGGCCGCCCTGCAAATTGAACGCGAGGCAGTTGTGGCGCGGCAGGTCATCGAGCGATTTCGGCTTGCCGTGCTTCTTGAAATACGCCGGCGTGCCGCAGACCACCCGGCGGTTATCGGCGAGTTTGACGGCAACGAAGTTCTGATCGACCGCCCCGCCTATGCGGATCGACAGGTCATAACCCTCGCGGATCAAGTCAGCTACCCGGTCATTCAGGTTGAACGACATCTGCAACGCGGGTTTATCGATGAGAAACCCCGGCGCGTGCGGCGCCACATGCATTCGTCCGAACGCCGCCGGGGCTGAAACGATTAAGTGGCCATCAACGGTGCGCTGGCCATCGGCGAGTTCGTCTTCCGCCTGGTTCCAGTCAGCGAGCAAACCACGGCAGCGCTCCAGGAACGCCGCGCCCTCCTCGCTTACCACTAGACGGCGCGTGGAACGGTACATCAGCTTGACACCCAGACGCTTCTCCAGCGCGTCAATACGCCGCCCCAAAATAACTGGCGACACCCCCTCCTCCAGCGCCGCCGCAGCCAGACTGCCGGCCTCGGCGACCTTTACGAACGTCTCAATCTGCCTGAAGCGGTCCATTGTCATGCCTCCATTCCGTACATTTTGTATCGGATAAAACAACTTTGGCTGATCTTATCAACACTCCGGCAACCGCATAAAGTCCCCTCAACGACATTGCGCATCGGCGCGATGCAGCAGAACACAATGGAAGGAGACACTCATGACAAAAATGCGAGCAGTCGACGCAGCCGTTCTCGTGCTGGAAAAAGAAGGGATCGAAATGGCCTTCGGCGTTCCGGGCGCGGCGATCAACCCGTTGTACTCCGCCCTGCAACGCGCGGGCAGCATCGGTCACGTGCTGGCGCGCCATGTGGAAGGCGCGTCGCATATGGCCGAAGGTTATACGCGGGCGGCGCCTGGCAATATCGGCGTGTGTATTGGCACGTCGGGACCGGCGGGAACGGACATGATCACCGGGCTGTATTCCGCCCAGGCTGACTCCATCCCGATCCTCGCGATCACGGGCCAGGCGCCGCGTGCGCGTCTTTACAAAGAAGACTTCCAGGCCGTCGATATTGAATCGATCGCCAAGCCGGTGACAAAGTGGGCCGTGACCGTGCGCGAGCCGGCGCTCGTGCCGCGAGTGTTCCAGCAGGCGTTTCACCTGATGCGCTCCGGCCGTCCGGGCCCGGTGCTGATCGACTTGCCGATCGACGTGCAGCTCGCCGAAATCGAATTCGACATCGACACCTATGAGCCGCTGCCGGTCTACAAGCCCAAGGCGACCCGCAAGCAGATCGAAGCGGCGCTCACGCTGCTCAACGACTCGGAGAAACCGCTGATCGTCTCGGGCGGCGGCGTGCTCAACGCAGCCGCGGAAGATCTGCTCGTGCAGTTCGCCGAAATCGTGGGCGTACCCGTGATTCCGACGCTGATGTCGTGGGGCGCGATTCCCGATGATCACCCGCTGATGGCCGGCATGGTCGGCTTGCAGACCTCGCACCGCTACGGCAATGCGACGATGCTCGCCTCCGACTTCGTGCTCGGCATCGGCAACCGCTGGGCCAATCGCCATACAGGCAGCGTCGAGGTTTATACCAAGGGCCGCAAGTTCGTGCACGTGGACATCGAACCGACCCAGATTGGTCGCGTGTTCGGGCCGGATCTCGGCATCGTGTCGGACGCGAAAGCCGCGCTCGAACTGTTCGTCGAAGTGGCGCAGGAATGGAAAGCCGCCGGCAAGCTGAAGGACCGCAGCGCATGGATCGCGGACTGCCAGCAACGCAAGCGCACACTGCAACGCAAGACGCACTTCGATAACGTGCCGATCAAACCGCAGCGCGTGTACGAGGAAATGAACCAGGTGTTCGGCCGCGACACCTGCTATGTGAGCACGATCGGTTTGTCGCAGATCGCCGGCGCGCAGTTCCTGCACGTCTACAAGGCGCGCAACTGGATCAACTGCGGCCAGGCCGGCCCGCTCGGCTGGACGATCCCGGCGGCGCTCGGCGTGCGTGCCGCCGACCCGCAACGGCCAATCGTCGCGCTTTCGGGTGACTATGACTTCCAGTTCATGATCGAAGAGCTTGCGGTGGGTGCGCAATTCAAGCTGCCGTATGTGCACGTGGTGGTCAACAACTCGTACCTCGGTCTGATCCGCCAGGCCCAGCGTGCCTTCGAGATGGACTTCTGCGTGCAACTCGCGTTCGACAACATCAACGCGCCGGAAGTGAACGGCTATGGCGTGGATCACGTCGCGGTAGCTGAAGGCCTCGGCTGCAAGGCGATCCGCGTGTTCAAGCCGGAGGAGTTGAAGCCCGCGCTGCAAAAAGCCCAGTCGATGCTCGCCGAGTTCAACGTGCCGGTGATCGTCGAAGTGATCCTCGAACGCGTGACCAACATTTCGATGGGCACCGAAATCGACGCCATCAACGAGTTCGAAGAACTGGCTGAGAAGCGTGAGGACGCGCCGACCGCCATCAGCATGCTCGACTGAGCTTGCTTGCCTTATCGCTCATGTGGAGACGGACGCGTGTAACGGACGCGTGTAACGGACGCGCCTGAATCTGCATGAGCACAGTTGTCCACCTTGACCGACCATCGAGACACCCAGACCATGCCGAAATTTGCAGCCAATCTCACCATGCTGTTCAACGAAGTCCCGTTCCTCGACCGCTTTGCGGCGGCCGCGGACGCGGGCTTCAATGCGGTGGAATTCCTCTTTCCCTATCCGTACCAGAGTGCTGAACTGGCCGAGCGTCTGCAACAAAACCGTCTGAAGCTCGTGTTGCACAACCTGCCCGCGGGCAACTGGGAAGCCGGCGAACGCGGCATTGCCTGTCTGCCGGATCGCGTAGGCGAGTTTCAGGAAGGCGTCGGCCGCGCGATCGAATATGCGAAGGCATTGAAAGTGCCGCAACTGAACTGTCTGGTCGGCATTCCCGGACCGGGCGTCGACGCTGGCCGCGCGCATGCGACGATCGTGGACAACCTGCGCTTTGCCGCCAACGCCTTGAAGCAGGAAGGTATCAAGCTGCTGGTCGAGCCGTGCAATTCGTATGACATCCCTGGTTTCGCGCTGAACCGCTCCGCGGAAGGTCTCGATGTGATTCGCGCAGTCGGTTCGGACAACCTGTACCTGCAGTACGACATCTATCACATGCAACGGATGGAAGGCGAACTGGCCGCGACGATCAGGAAGAACCTGGCGTCGATCGCGCACATCCAGCTTGCCGACAACCCGGGCCGTAACGAACCGGGCACTGGCGAAATCAACTATCCGTTTCTGTTCGACCTGCTCGACTCGCTCGGTTATGACGGCTACGTCGGCTGCGAATACAAGCCGCGCACGAGCACCATCGAAGGCCTCGCCTGGGTGCAAAGCGTCGCGGGCCAGATTCGCGGCGCGGCGCACGTGGCCGCCTGAGCGGACTCCGCAGACGCAAACCGACACTCGCCCACCCACTCACTGGAGACACAATCACATGGCAAAGATTGGATTTATCGGCCTCGGCATCATGGGCGCGCATATGGCGCGCAATCTCATCAAGGGCGGTCATTCGCTGTTCGTCAACGGCGCCTATCCGGTACCGGAAGATCTGGGCAAGACCACCACGGTGGTTGCGGATTCAACGGCTGTTGCGCAGGCCGCTGACATCGTCATCATCATGGTGCCGGATACGCCCGACGTCGCCAACGTGCTGTTCGCCGACGACGGGGTGGCCAAGGGCCTCACGCAGGGCAAGCTGGTGATCGACATGAGCTCGATCTCCCCGCTCGACACGCAAGCGTTCGCGAAGAAGATCAACGCGCTCGGCGTCGATTACCTCGACGCGCCGGTTTCCGGCGGCGAAGTCGGCGCGCGTGAAGCGTCGCTGACGATCATGGTGGGCGGTCCGGAAAAAGCGTTCGCACAGGCCAAGCCGCTCTTCGAGCTGATGGGCAAGAACATCTCGCTGATCGGCGAGAACGGCGCGGGCCAGACATGCAAGGTTGCGAACCAGATCATCGTCGCGCTGAACATCGAAGCGGTGGCCGAAGCATTGCTGTTCGCGGCCCGCTCGGGCGCGGATCCGGAACGCGTGCGCCGCGCGCTGATGGGCGGCTTCGCATCCTCGCGGATTCTCGAAGTACACGGCGAGCGCATGACGAAGCGCACCTTCGATCCGGGCTTCCGTATCGAACTGCATCAGAAGGACCTGAACCTCGCGCTCGACGGCGCACGCAAGCTGGGCATCGCACTGCCGCATACGGCGAGCGCGCAGCAACTCTTTAGCGTGTGCGCAGCGAACGGCGGCAAGGCGTGGGATCACTCGGCCATGGTGCGCGCCCTCGAAATCATGGCGAACTTCGAAGTCGCTCAGGCGCCGGGTAAGGAAGTCAAGGCAGCTTGATGACGTACCGGCGGCCGTGGAAACGGCCGCCGCGAGTACGGTTGCCGCACGGCGACCGGCAGGTGGGGCGTCCGATGCGGCGTGCAACACGCTCGGCGCATCGGGCAAATCGTGCCGCTCTGGGCTGAGAGCGGCAAGTGGGGTCCGCAGCGGCACCCGGCAGCGCCGGGGAAGCCTTGGTCGGTCAGACGTCGCGGTCGGGTGTCCGGCTGTCGGATTTCACGCTTGTCTCACGCGCAGGACACCTGCTCCCCGCAGCCTAGATCGCCAGCGTCATGCACGCTCCGCAAAGCGCGATCACCGCAACACTGACGCGATCCTTGAAGGCAAATACGATCGGGTCGTCATGCATCTGTCCGCGAAACGCGAACATCCAGATCCGGCTCACCCAATACAGCGTCAGCGCGAACACCGCCCAGAGCAACTGCGGATGGCGGTACAACAGTTTCAGTTCCGGCGAATTCAGATAGAGCGCCAGCACGAGGACCGCCAGATAGGCCGACGACGTGCCGAACGAGCGCAGGATCGACATGTCCTGCGTGATGTACCCGCGCCCGGCCGCCTCCATCTTGCCGAGCCGCAAGATGCTTTCGAGCTCGACGTAGCGCTTGACCATCGCAAGGCTCAGGAAGATCGGCACGCAGAACAGGATGAGCCAGTACGACAGCGGAATCGCATCGGCAGTGCCGCCTGCGATCACGCGCACGGTATACAGGCAGGCAAGCGTGAACACGTCGACCAGAGCCATGCGTTTGAGACTGAACGAATACGCCACCGTCGCGGCGAGATAAGCAGCCAGCACGACGCCGAATTTCCATGGCAGCAGGAGCGCCAGCGCGCCGCCCGCGACCAGTAGTGCGATCGTCATCACAATGCCGAACGACAGCGGCAGACTGCCTGACGCAAATGGCCGGCTGCGCTTGCGCGCATGGCGGCGGTCCGCGTCCAGATCGAGCATGTCATTGAGCAGATACACGGACGATGCGCACAGGCTGAACGACGCAAACGCGATACAGGCTGCCACGATCGAAGCGGGATCGGTGAACTTGTGCGCGGTAAACAGCGGCACGAAGATCAACACGTTCTTCACCCATTGATGCACGCGCATTTCCTTGAGCACGAGCGGCAGCAACTGGCGTTTGCGTTCGAAGAAAATGATTGCCTCATTGACCTTGCGCGCGGCCGCGGCGATCTGTTTGTCGCCCACCACGATGGCACGCCGCGCCTGGCGCCACACGGGTACGTCCGCCATTGCGTCGCCGCAGTAGTCGAAACCGCCGTCGCCGAACTGCTCGACCAGCGCCTTGGCCTTGTTGCGTCCAAGCAGGTTGTGATCTTCGGTGCTCGACAGCACGCCGGAGAACAGGCCGAAGTGATCCGCGACCTGATTGGCGAAACGGCGATTGGATGCGGTGCACAGATACAGCGAGCGGCCCGCCGAATGTTCGTCGCGCAGATAGTCCACGAGTTGCGTGTTGTACGGCAGCACGCCGACGTCGATCGTCACGCGCTTCGCGATCTGTTCCTTCAGATAGGCCTTACCGCGCAGCATCCAGCGCAGGCAAAGGAAAATCGCCAAGGGATTCTGCTTGACCAGAACGAAAAAACTTTCGAGCAGAAAGTCGGTCCGCGTGAGCGTGCCATCCAGATCCACACACAACGGGATCGTTGCGCTAGCCATGTCTACCTCGCCACCTGATTATCGGATCGTGGCCGCGCATGCGTCGTGCGCGCGCCGCAAATGAACATCCGCATTACATGTGACGATGCTAACGATGCCGTGTCCGAACCACTGTGCGCCAGCGCACTACCTTCATGCGAAGACGAAGCGTTTGTCGAGTTGGTACTTGGTGAAGTAGCCGAGGATCAGTCCGAGCGCGCCGCCGCAGAGACGTGCGGTCTCGGAGTGGAACAGCGCATCCGCCGCGAATTCGACACCCCAGAAAACAAAGGTCGTGCCGAGCCCCATCACGACGTACATCACGAAGGTCTGTACGCCATGCGCCACGCTGCGGTGGGGATAGTGGAAAATCCACGCTTTATCGAGCGCGTATTTGATGATCAAACCGACCGCCGTGCCGACGCAAACGGAGAGCAGCACCGCGAATGGGCCCTGGTAGAGCCAGAACGCGAGTTTCTGGCTGCCGAGGTTGGCCACGATCGAAATGGCCGCGAAGATCGCATACCACGCGACGAGCCGCGAGCCGCTGAACGGTGCGCCCATCGCGCCGCTGTTGCTGATGCGCTCCTGTGCGTACGGCTCCGTAGCGCCCGATTCTGCTGTACCCAAAGCCATCACGGCCCTCCTGCTCACCTGCTTGATAGGGTTGCCGGCAGCGGATGCATGACCGGCATGACGCCGATCCGGAGCATTCCCGCATACGACACTCTCCGGAGGATCACAGCCGGTAGCGCCGATCGTAGCGGCGCCAGCCTGGCCGCACCGTGTGGTACCTCACAAAGCGGCCAGCAAACCGGCGAAATTCAGCGGCACGCGCCGACCGGCGGCGACCAGCGGCGACGCAGAAATGGCAACGCGGCGGCAAGGGTCCTCCCCTCGCCGCCGCGTTTGATGTGACTGGCGCCACGAAGCCGCGCGCTCAATACCTGTCGAAGACCTTCTGCAATGCCACGCCGCCCGTAGCACCGGCCGCCAGTGCCAGCATCAGCAGCACGCGCGCCTTGTACGGGTTGAGCGAGCCCGCCGTCACGAAGCCGAGCACGTCGTCGGGCGCCGCGCCGTTGCGCATCACATGCCCCGAGCCGACCCGCGATGCGCGCACCACCACGACGCCTTGCGTCACCGCGTCGGCCAGCGCCTGCTGCATGGACGCGTGAATCGAGCCATTGCCCGTACCCGCCACCACGATGCCGCGCACGCCCGCCGCCACCAGGGCATCCACCGTGATCCGCGAGGCTCCCGCGTAGCTCGTGACGATCTCGACGCCGGGCCACTTGTCGCCAATCACGAATTCCGTGTCGACGGTATGCGGGCGCAGCACGGCGCGCTGAAACTCGACGCGGCCATCCTGCACCCAACCCAGCGCGCCGATTTCCGGCGACTGGAATGCATCCACCGCGTACGTGCTGGTCTTCACGACGTCGCGCGCGCTGTGAATGCGGTTATTGAACGCGACCAGCACGCCCTGCCCGTGTGCCGCCTTGCTCGCCGCCACCGTTACCGCGTTGAGCAGATTCAGCGGACCGTCGGCGGAAAGCGCGGAGGCCGGACGCATCGCCGCGGTCAGGACGACCGGCTTGCTGCCCTTCACCGTCAGATGCAGCAGGTAGGCGGTTTCCTCGAGCGTATCGGTACCGTGAGTGATGACGACACCGTCGATCTCGTCGCTCGCCAGCAGCGCGTTGACGCGTTGCGCCAGCGTGGTCCATAACGCCAACGCCATGTCCTTGCTGTCGACGCTGGCAATCTGCTCAGGCTGGATCTGCGCGACCGTGGCCAGCGCGGGCACGGCTTCGACCAGACGGTCGACGCCGACCACGCCCGCCTTGTAGCCCGAAGTATTGGTGACGTCGGCGGCCGAGCCGGCGATCGTGCCGCCCGTCGCCAGCACGGCAATGCGCGGCAGCGCGCCGGCTGGCGGCGCTGCGGAGGAAGAAATCGAGATATTCATGGCGGCGATTGTAAGCGATCCGCCGCACGCCGCCCCGCGTTCGAAACTGTATGGCCGCGGCCGTGAAGTCACCCGAGCGGACGTGCCGGCTCAGGCCTCAAGCCGCGTCAGCCCACTTCCCATTACTTCACGCCACTTCGCGCAGTTGCGCGGCAATGTCCGCTTCCTTCAGCTGCGGCGCGAACATTTCCAGCAGACGATACGCATAGGCCCGCAGGAACGCCCCCTTGCGCAAACCGACCCGCGTGGTGCTCGCTTCGAACAGATGCTGTGTATCGAGCGCGACCAGTTCCGTATCGCGCTTCGGATCGTAGGCCATCGCGGCGACCACGCCGATCCCCATGCCGAGTTCGACATAGGTTTTGATCACGTCGGCGTCGATCGCGGTCAGCACCACATCGGGCAACGCGCCCGATTTCGCAAACGCCTGGTCGATATGCGAGCGGCCGGTGAAATCCTGGTCGTACGTGACGATCGGGAATTCGGCGATTTCATCGAGCGTCAGGTTCTGACGTCCCACCAGCGGGTGGTCTTTCGGCACCACCACGATGTGGTGCCACGAATAGCACGGGAACGTGACGATATCCGGAAAGCGGTCGAGCGCTTCAGTCGAAATGCCGATATCGGCCTCGCCGTTGATGATCATCTGCGCAATCTGTTGCGGACTGCCCTGGCGCAGCGCCAGATGCACCTTCGGGAACACCTCGGTGAACTGGCGGATCACCTTGGGCAGCGCGTAGCGTGCCTGCGTGTGGGTCGTGGCAACCACCAGGTGGCCGCTGTCCTGATCCGCGTATTGACGCGCCACACGGCGCAGGTTTTCAGCGTCGAGCAGCATGCGTTCGATCAGCTGATGCACTGCCTTGCCCGGTTCGGTCAAGCCCGTCAGACGTTTGCCGCGGCGGATGAAAATATCCACGCCGAGTTCGTCCTCGAGGTCCTTGATCTGTTTCGACACGCCCGACTGCGACGTGTACAGCACGTTCGCCACCTCGGTCAGGTTCATGTTCTGGCGCACGGCCTCGCGCACGAAGCGCAGTTGCTGGAAGTTCATGGGTATCTCTCCGGTTTGGCCGAAGTCAGGTTATTTAATGTGCGGGAAACACGCGCAAGGCGCGCGGCACGGCCGTCACGCCGTCGCCGATCCCGAGTTGCAGCGCGCGCCACGCTTCGCGATCCAGTTCGGCTTCGAGCACGTGGCCTTCGCGTCCTGCGAGTTCGACGCGCACCGAGCCGCCGAGCGTCACCACGCGCCGCACGCCGACCACAATGCCGTCCCGATGACCCGCGCCCTCTGGATAAAGTTGCAGATCGTGCGGGCGCACATACGCGAACGCGGGGCCTTCGAAACCGGCTGAAATGGCCACCGGCAACGCCGCGCCGTCCACCACGAAACCATTTTGATCGACCCGGCCGTGCAAACGGTTGGCCGCGCCGAGAAACTCATACACAAACGAGGTCTGCGGGTGATCGTACACGTCCTGCGGACTGCCCACCTGCTCCACGTGGCCGCGATTCAATACGACGATACGGTCCGCCACTTCGAGCGCCTCTTCCTGATCGTGCGTGACGAAGATAGTCGAGATATGCAGATCGTCGTGCAAGCGCCGCAGCCAGCTGCGCAATTCCTTGCGCACCTTGGCATCCAGCGCGCCGAACGGTTCGTCGAGCAGCAACACCTTCGGCTCGACCGCCAGCGCGCGCGCCAGCGCAATGCGCTGGCGCTGACCGCCTGACAGTTCCGACGGATAGCGCTGCGCCAGCCAGTCCAGTTGCACGAGCTTCAGCAATTCATGCACCTTTTCGCGGATCACCGCCTCGGCCGGCCGCTCCTTGCGCGGCTTCACGCGCAGGCCGAAGGCGACGTTTTCGAACACCGTCATGTGCCGGAACAGTGCGTAATGCTGGAACACGAAGCCAACCTGGCGCTCGCGCGCGCCGACGGTCGCCACGTCCTGACCTTGCAGCACGACCTGGCCCGAGTCGGCATATTCCAGGCCGGCGATCACGCGCAGCAGCGTGGTCTTGCCACAACCCGACGGTCCGAGCAGCGCAACCAGTTCCCCCGGTGGGAAATCGAGCGAAACGTTATCGAGCGCGGTGAAATCGCCAAAGCGCTTTTGCAGGTTACGAACGGTGATGCCCATTGATGATTCCTCTTATTGGACCGGGTGCTGCGTCGATGAAGACGGCAATACGGCGGGACCGGCGTGCGCGGGAAGCTCGCGCCCAGCCGCCAGTTCCGCGGACATATGGCGCTCGGCGAGCAGCTTCAGACCCAGCGTCACCAGCGCCAGCAGCGCGAGCAGGGAGGCCACGGCAAACGCTGCCGAAAAGTTGTATTCGTTGTAGAGAATTTCGACGTGCAGCGGAATCGTGTCCGTCTGACCGCGAATATGACCGGACACGACGGAGACCGCACCGAACTCGCCCATGGCGCGCGCGTTACACAGAATCACGCCGTACAGCAGGCCCCATTTGACATTGGGCAGCGTGACCCGGCGAAAGGTCTGCCAGCCGGATGCGCCGAGCACATGCGCGGCCTCTTCCTCGTCGTTGCCCTGAGCCTGCATCAACGGAATCAGCTCACGGGCGACGAACGGGAACGTCACGAAGACCGTCGCCAGCACGATGCCCGGCACCGCGAAGATGATCTGCACGTTGTGATCCTGCAGCCAGGGACCGAACCAGCCCTGGGCGCCGAACAGCAGCACATAGACCAGACCCGAGACGACCGGCGACACCGAAAACGGCAAGTCGATCAAGGTGGTCAACAGCGCCTTGCCCTTGAATTCGAACTTGGCGATGCACCATGACGCAGCCAGTCCGAAGGCCAGATTCAGCGGCACCGCAATCGCGGCGGTGAGGAGCGTCAGCTTGATCGCGGAGACGGCGTCGGGATCGACGAGCGCGTCGAAGTACACCCCAAAGCCCTTGCTCAACGCCTGATAAAACACCGCGACGAGCGGCACGACCAGAAACAGCGCGAGAAACAGCAGCGCGATGGCCGTCAAAACCCAGCGTACGAGACGCGGTTCGGTCACCGGATCGGCCCGACGTGCGGCGTTGGCGGCTGCGCGCGACACCGGCGGCAAAGCGGCGGAATCATGGCTCATTGCGCGCCTCCCGTGGCCGCCGTCGCGACGGGCAGCGCCGGCGCCGCGGCGCCACGCTTCGTGCGGCGCTGCAGATACCACTGCAGCGTGTTGATCAGGAGCAGCATCAGGAACGACACCACCAGCATCACCACGGCCAATGCCGTGGCGCCCGCGTAGTCATACTGTTCGAGCTTGGTGATGATGAGCAGCGACGTGATCTCCGATTTCATCGGCACGTTGCCGGCAATGAAAATCACCGAACCGTATTCGCCCAACGCGCGCGCGAACGCCAGCGCGAAACCGGTCAGCAGCGCCGGCAACACGGCGGGCAGCACCACCCGGCGAAAGGTCAGCCAGCGCGAGGCGCCGAGGCACGCAGCAGCCTCTTCCTGCTCGCGCTCGAATTCTTCGAGCACCGGCTGGACGGTGCGCACCACGAACGGCAAGCCGATGAAAGTCAGCGCGACCAGCACGCCGGCCGGCGTGAAGGCGATCTTGATGCCGAGCGGCTTGAGAAACTGGCCGATCCAGCCATTGCCTGCGTACACGGCGGCGAGCGAAATGCCGGCCACCGAGGTGGGCAGGGCAAACGGCAGATCGACGACGGCGTCGACGAGGCGCTTGAACGGAAACGTGTAGCGCACCAGCACCCACGCGACGAGAAAGCCGAACACCGCATTGATCAGCGCGCCGCCGAGCGCGGAGAAAAACGTCAGCCGGTACGACGCCAGCACGCGCGGCGAACTGACGGCGCGTACGAACTGGGCCCAGTCGAGCGTGGCCGTCTTGAGAAAGGTGGCCGCGAGCGGAATCAGCACCACGAGGCTCAGATACGCCACGGTGATGCCGAGCGTCAGGCCGAAGCCGGGTAACGCGCTCGGCTTGCGGAAGGTCAACGTCGTCATGCTGGATGCTCTTTCTGGGTTAAGCGCTGGCGGCCGGTTCGTTCAAGGCGTGGCCAAAGCTTCGTCAACAGGTGGCCAAAAAGCGCGCCTCGCGGGGCGCGCCTGCTTGCGTCTTGCCGCTGCATGCCGGGGCGCGTGGCGGCGCGCCCTGCGTGCATCACTGCGGCGAATAGATCGAGTCGAACACGCCGCCGTCGGCAAAGTGCGTCTTCTGCGCGTTCGCCCAGCCGCCGAAGCTGTCATCCACCGTGTACAGCTTGAGCTTCGGGAACTTCGCGGTCAGCGCGGCCGGCACCTTGTCCGAACGCGGGCGGTAGAAGTTCTCAGCGGCGATCTCCTGGCCTTGCTCGCTATACAGGAAGTTCAGATACGCCTCTGCCACCTTGCGCGTGCCGTGCCTGTCCACCACCTTGTCGACCACCGCCACCGGCGGCTCGGCCAGAATGCTCACGGACGGCACCACGATCTCGAACTTGTCCGGGCCAAATTCCTTCAGCGACAGAAACGCCTCGTTTTCCCAGGCAATCAGCACGTCGCCGATACCGCGTTGCACGAAGCTCGTGGTCGCGCCGCGCGCGCCCGAATCGAGCACGCCCGCATTCTTATAGAGCTTCGAGACGAAGTCCCTGGCTTTCTGGTCGTTGCCGCCCGGTTGATGTTCGGCATAGGCCCACGCCGCCAGATAGTTCCAGCGCGCGCCGCCCGAGGTCTTCGGGTTCGGCGTGACGATCGACACACCCGGCTTGATCAGGTCGTCCCAATCCTTGATGTGCTTCGGATTGCCCTTGCGCACGAGGAACACGATCGTCGAGGTGTACGGCGCGGCATTGTCGGGCAGGCGCTTTTGCCAGTTCCTGTCGACGAGGCCCTTGCTGGCCAGCGCGTCGATGTCGTAGGCGAGCGCGAGCGTCACCACGTCAGCCTGCAGGCCGTCGAGCACCGAGCGCGCCTGCGCGCCCGAGCCGCCGTGCGACTGCTTGAAGGTAATGGTTTCGCCGGTTTGCGCCTTCCATTGCTTGCCAAACGCCTGGTTGACCTGCTGATACAGCTCGCGCGTCGGATCGTACGAAACGTTCAGCAACGTCGGATCCGCCGCCTGGGCCTGAGCCGCCAGACCAAGCACCGCTGCCGCGCCGAGCGCCAGCGCGGTAATGAGTTTCCTGGTCTTGCCTGCCAGCCCCGTGCCCTGATAGTTCATCCACCTTCTCCGCTTTGTGGTTTATGGGTCAACGCCTGTTGTATGCCGCGCGCCGCCGCTGTGCTGCGAGTGGAGGCCAGTCTATCGAAGCGCCTTCATCATTAAAAATAATGTTTCTTCATTTTTTAATACGCAAAAGTGGTAATGACAGCCAGACGCGGCGTTGCGGCACGAAAACGGTTGCATGAACGCCCGCGAGCGGCGTTGTAACGCCACCCCGAACCGTGAACTTAAAGTAAAGCTTGAAATGCGCCGGATACTGTATAAAAATACAGTCACCTGTCTATCCATACAGTGGCGCCATGACCAAACTCACCGCACGACAGCAAGAGGTTTTCGAACTGATCCGCCGGGCAATCGAACGCACCGGCTTTCCGCCCACCCGCGCGGAGATTGCCGCCGAACTGGGCTTCAGCTCGGCCAATTCGGCGGAGGAACATCTGCGCGCGCTGGCCCGCAAGGGTGTGATCGAACTGGCGGCGGGCGCTTCACGCGGCATCCGGCTACTCGCCGGGCAGGACGACGCGCCGCACCAGTTCACGCTGCCGCATGCCAGCCTGATGCAGTTGTCGCTGCCGTTGATCGGCCGGGTGGCAGCGGGTAGCCCGATCCTCGCGCAGGAACACATCGCCCAGCACTACGCGTGCGACCCGGCGCTGTTCTCAAGCAAGCCCGACTACCTGTTGAAGGTGCGCGGCCTGTCCATGCGCGACGCCGGCATCTTCGACGGCGACCTGCTCGCCGTGCAAAAGAAAAGCGAAGCCAAAGACGGCCAGATCATCGTTGCGCGACTCGGCGACGACGTGACGGTGAAGCGTCTCAAGCGTCGGCCGAACGGTATCGAGCTGATCGCCGAGAACCCCGATTACGAAAACATCTTCGTTCAGGCCGGCAGTGCGGAATTCGCGCTGGAAGGCATTGCGGTAGGGCTGATTCGCCCTACCGAGTTCTGAACCCCGCCCTGAACATAGCCTGGAGAGATTCATGGAACGCCTTGCCCGTTTGCTGCCCTTCCGCCAGTTCGGTCGTCTGCGCCATCTGCGCAGCCTTGTGCCCTGCGCATCTGTCGAGGCGTCCAGTGTTACTGCGTCGTTGTTCGACGCACCTGCTCCAGACGCCTCGCATGGCTCGACCTTGCCTTCGGCATTGCCCGCCTTTGCGCGCGTGTCACTGAACTCGGGACTGAATACGGCGGAGCCGGCACGGCGCGCGCCGGTGCGCGTCTATCACGGGCCATCGCGGCTGATCATGGTCGGCACCGTCGATGCGGTATGCCGGATGATCGACCGTTGCATCGACGAGGAACGTGCGGGTTTGCAGAACGCGTTGTTCGAGTAAGCGGCTTGCGTGACTGACGCGCGCCTCGCCGGGCGTCGGACGATAGCCCGGATCGCGAAGGGATCGTTTCACCGCCGCTGTGGTCCATGTTAGATCACACATGACGGAGAGTTTCGTCCGATGGCTGTTTCAACACCTGCAAAACCCGGCTACGGCCGGCCGCTGGTCATCACGCTGATTGCCGTAGTCGTGGTTGCCGTGCTGGGGTACGGCTATGCGTCGCCCTATCTGGCTTTGGACCATCTGAAACGCGCAGCTGACGCGCGCGATGCGCAAACGGTCGACCAATACGTCGACTATCCTGCGTTACGTGAAAGTCTGAAGGAACAGGTAGCCGGCTTGCTGACGAGGCGGCTGCATGCAAGCGGCAATCCGCTCGCGGCGCTGGGCGCAATGATCGGCGTGGCGCTGATCGGCCCGCTGGTGGATGCCTATGCGACACCGGACGGCGTCGCGGCCCTGCTCAATGGGATGCCGCCGCGCGGCAATCCAGATGACCGGCCGCCGGCGCCGCCGGAAAATGCCTCAATCGGCACCACCCGCGGCGCGGCAAATTCAGCATCTGCCACCACTCAGGCTCCAGCTACACCAGCGCCGGCACAACAGCAACCACCCGTACCGCCGCAGACCACGGCCGGCTACCGCGGCATCAACGAATTCGTGGTCACGTATCAGCACGGCGTGGGCGACACACGCTATTCGGCGATCCTGCGCCGCGAAGGGTTGTTTTCCTGGAAACTGGCAGCGGTCAATCTGAACGGTTAAGCCGCCTCGGCTGCCTGCTGCTGCTCCTGCGCCGAAGAACAGGCCACGAGAATGCTGCACGAGACGCGGTCGAGCAACGGCGTATTGCCCGCGCCCATCCACCAGCGCGACAAACCGGTGCGGCAGCGATGCCCCACGACGACGAGGTCCACGTGCAGATCGTTCGCCAGATTCGCGATTTCGTCGATCGGGTGGCCAAACGCAAAATGACCTTGCGCGCTCACGCCGCGCTCGGTCAGCCAGTCGACGCCTTCCTGCAGGATGTCACGCGCGGTTTTCTCGAAGCTGCCGCACGCCACGTCGGTCAGGAGGCCCGCGCTCTGGGCAATGCTCGAGCGCATATCCACGACCGACAACAAATGCGTTTCCGCTTTCAGATCCAGCGCGAGGTCCGCCCCGCAACGCAGTGCCTTGCGGCCTTCGCGCGAGCCGTCGTAGCACAGCAGGATTTTCTGGTAGCTCGCCATGATGTTCTCCCTCCCGCGGTGATCGCAGGTCTGGCTTTAATCATGGTGCGCCGCAATTCGGCATGCAAGGGATGGAAAACGCTAAGTGCGAAAATGCCGCAATCCGGGCCATGACGCACTGCAAAAAGCCACGTCGGGCCACGCGCCCTGGTCAAACACCACGCCGCCGATGCCCTAGAATGAGCACCCTCACCGGCACTTCACGCCTTCGGAACGTCCATCGCCCCTTCTCATCAAGCTATGTCTGAAGCCGCAATCGAATTCCTGCAAGTCCAGAAACGCTATGGCGAGAAGACCGTCGTCGACGATCTGTCGTTTCAGGTACGCGCCGGTGAATGTTTTGGACTGCTTGGCCCGAACGGCGCCGGCAAGACTACGACGCTGCGCATGCTGCTCGGCATTGCGGCCCCGGACGCCGGCACGATCCGGCTGTGCGGCGAGCCGATTCCGTCACGCTCCCGGTTTGCGCGGGCGCGCGTAGGCGTGGTGCCGCAGTTCGACAATCTCGACCCCGACTTCACCGTCCGCGAAAACCTGCTGGTCTTTGGCCGCTATTTCGGTCTGAGCGCGGCCCAGACCCGCGCGATGGTGCCCTCGCTGCTCGAATTCGCGCGGCTGGAGAGCAAGGCCGATGCGCGCGTCGGCGAACTGTCGGGCGGCATGAAGCGACGCCTGACGCTGGCTCGCGCGCTCGTCAACGATCCGGATGTACTGATCATGGACGAGCCCACCACCGGACTCGACCCGCAGGCGCGGCATCTGATCTGGGAACGGCTGCGTTCGCTGCTCGCCCGCGGCAAGACGATTCTGCTGACCACGCACTTCATGGAAGAGGCCGAGCGCCTGTGCCACCGCCTGTGTGTGATCGAAGAAGGACGCAAGATTGCGGAAGGCGCACCGAACGAGCTGATTGCCTCGGAGATCGGCTGCGACGTGATCGAAATCTACGGTCCGGATCCTGTCGCGCTGCGCGACGAACTGGCGCCGCTCGCCACTCGCACGGAAATCAGCGGCGAAACGCTGTTTTGCTACGTCAACGACGCGGAACCGGTTCACGCGCGGCTCAAGCAGCGCACCGACCTGCGCGTCCTGCATCGGCCCGCCAATCTCGAAGACGTATTTCTGCGGCTCACCGGCCGTGAGATGCAGGACTGACGCAGGCCCCTCCCACACGCCAAGGCGCACCATGGACCTCCGCACCTACGACACTTCCGGCCACGCCGGCACCGCACGCGAGCGGTTCGCCGCGCTGCCGGCCAATGCAGTCAACTGGATCGCGGTGTGGCGCCGCAACTATCTGGTGTGGCGCAAGCTCGCGATTGCGTCGATGTTCGGCAACCTCGCCGATCCGATGATCTACCTGTTCGGTCTGGGCCTTGGCCTTGGGCTGATGGTCGGACACGTCGACGGCGTGTCGTACATTGCTTTTCTCGCCGCGGGCACGGTCGCCTCGAGCGTGATGATGTCGGCCAGCTTTGAATCGATGTATTCGGGTTTTTCGCGCATGCACGTGCAGCGCACCTGGGAAGCCATCATGCACACCCCGCTCACATTGGGCGATATCGTGCTGGGCGAGGTGATCTGGGCGGCCAGCAAGGCCATGCTGTCGGGCGTGGCCATCATGCTGGTGGCCGGCGTGCTCGGTTACGCGAGCTTTCCGTCCATGCTGTGGGCGCTGCCCGTGATCGCGCTCGCCGGGCTGGCGTTCGCCAGCGTCGCGATGATCGTGACGGCGCTCGCGCCGTCGTACGATTTCTTCATGTTCTATCAGACGCTGGCGCTCACGCCGATGCTGCTGCTCTCAGGCGTGTTCTTTCCGCTCGCGCAGTTGCCGCCCATTGCACAGCACGTCACGCAGTTGTTGCCGCTTGCGCATGCTGTCGACCTGATCCGGCCCGCGATGCTCGGCCGGCCAGTCGACAACGCGGCGTTGCACCTGGCGGTGCTGGCCGCTTACGTGGTCGTGCCGTTCTGCATTGCCGCCGTCCTGTTCAGACGCCGGATGATGCGCTGACGGACAACGGGCGCGTCGAAGAAGCGCTGTTTGGGATTTCCCTGGACAACGCCCCACGCCCGCTCAGTCTTCGTCGTCCGTCCAGGGAATGTCGACGTCGGAGATGAACGCCACCGTCGCGAACGGGCCGCCTTCCTGGCGTCCGATCTTGCCGTCCGCGCGCTGCCATTCGACCCGAAACAGCGTGCCCGGGTCATCGGCAATCAGGCGCACGGTCCGCACCTCGTCGGGATCCGCCTCTTCCACCGGGCCGTCCAGCGACACCAGCAGTTCCTGTGGCCACAGGCCGTCCGCCGGATCGTAGATGCGATCGCCATCGGGAATCAGCGTGAAGGCTTCCACGCCGATGGTCGCCGAGGCGTCGATGATCATCTTGCCCAACGCGCGCAGCAGCGCCGTGGCGCGTGCCGAATTGGCCTGGCGGATGGCGAGGTCCCCGCGCGTCAGCGCCTGTTCAAGTTTCGGATTTGTTTTTTGTTGCGCCATTCGATTTTCTGACTCCCATCGCTCGAGTGTTTGCGGCGAGTCGTGAGGGTGCTCGCCGCTCATGGGTCGCTGATGCGCTGCTTGTACAGACAGGCGCATTGGCCATGCGAGCCCTTTTTGAGGGCTGAATCCTACCACCGGCAGGCGTCGCGGCGGAGCCAGCTTGCATGCCGCACGAAGCGCACGCCTCCGTCCAGTTTAGGACGCGATTCGACAACTGCCATCGAGATTTACCGGCTTAAATGCGACAGGGTGTTACAGCCGCCGCCTGGGTGGCCGGTTGGACCGTGCTCAGAAGCCGAGCGCCACGGCAAGACCGCCCGCCACGACGCCGAACCCGACCACCGAGACCGCCACGATAGTCAGCACGCGCGCGCGGAACGAGCGCGCCAGCATCGCCAGCGAGGGCACGCTGATGGGCGGCAGCGTCATCAGCAACGCGCCGGCGGGACCGACGCCCATGCCGAGCGACAGCATGGCCTGGATGATCGGCACCTCGCCGGCAGTCGGGATCACGAACAGCATGCCCGCCACAGCCAGCGCGACGATCCAGCCGATCTGGTTGCCGATCTCCGGTCCGACGTGCGGAAACAGCCACGCGCGCGCCGCGCCCAGCAGCAGGATCAGCACAATGTATTCGGGGATCAGACGTACCGCCATGCGGACAAACAGGTTCACCCAGCGCACGAAAGCGTTGCCGCGAGCCTGGCCCTGCAGCGCGGCGAGCGCGGCCAGTTGCCCGTCGGCCGCCTCGGCTTCTTGCGGCGTAACGAGCCGGTTCACCAGATAGCCGAGCCCGAACACCATCAAAACCCCTAGCACGAGACGCAGTGCGGCCCAGTTCCAGCCGAGCACGAAGCCCATGAACACGAGCGTGGCCGGATTGAGTACCGAATTGCCGAGCCAGAACGCGATCGCGCCGCCGGGCGATGCCTGACGCTGCCGCAATCCGACCACAACGGGCGCCGCGCAGCAGGTACACATCATGCCGGGGATCGCCAGCAGGCCGCCGGCGGCAACGCTGCCGAAACTGGTCTTGCCGAGCACGCGCGCAATCCACTGCACCGGCAGCAGCACCTGCACCGCCGAGCCGAGCAGCAGGCCAAGCACCATCGCCTGCCAGATGGCCTTGCCGTAAGCGAGCGCGTAGCCGAGCGCCGAATCCAGCGACGGCGCCGGCGGGCTCGCCTGCGTACCCATCAGGATCGACTTGCCGATCGAATGCGTCTCGGCCGCTGTGAACGCGCGGTGGTAATACGGAAACCACTTCACATAGAAGAGTCCGACGACCGCCACCAGCAGGAAAATCAGCCAGCCGGCGGCAGGTTGGGTGGATCGCGTGGTGTTCATGATTATTTTTGTGTGGGGTGGTTGTACGGAGGTCTACTCGGGTTTGACGACAGCGTAGCGCCCTTTCTCGCCGACTGGCTGATTCACTGTAGTTCGTGCGGGTTGTGACGCGGCGGTTACGCCAGGCGCGGCTGAGAGCGCGGCCAGCAAGGCCGTTGCCTGGCCGACGCTGTCCGCCGCATTCGGCCTGAACGCGAAGCGCAACGCCTGAGCGAGCTGGCTGAAATGCTGCCGGCTGCTGCGCTGATAGGCGGGATCGTAATGCCGCTCGATCAGTTCGCCGAACAATGCGGCGCGCGCCATCGGGTCACGCGGCCCGCCAGCGGCGCCCGCGTCGATCAGCCGTTGCCAGTGTCTGACCTGCTCGCGGCTATGCAGGCCGATCAACCGTTCGAGCTGCTGCCTGAACCACGCCGGATCGTCGAACAGATGCGCGTAATCCTGCAGCAGGAAGGTGATGCGCTCCTCGTGCGTAGCCTCGACTTCGACGCATGCGCCGCGATGAAAACGCTCCAGCAGCGTCTCCGGCAAGGTGATCGAGCCAATGCGCCGGCTTTCCGCTTCGACGAACACAGGCCGTCGCGTATCGAAGCGCGAGAGTTGGGCGACCAGCGCGGTATCGAAGGCTTTTTGCGCCGGTTGAGGCTGGTCGGGCAATGCGCCCAGCAGCGAACCGCGATGGCAGGCCAGCGCTTCGAGATCCAGCACCTGGGCGCCCGCCTCGCGCAGCGCCTGCAACAAGCGGGTCTTGCCGCTGCCGGTGGGTCCGGTCAGCGCCACATAGTCGAACTGTCCAGGCAAGCTGGCGAGCGTCTCGACCACCGAGCGCCGGTATACCTTGTAGCCGCCGTCCAGTTGCCGCGCCTGCCAGCCGATCAGGTTGAACCACGTCGTCATCGAGCCGGAGCGCTTGCCGCCACGCCAGCAATAGATCAAGGGACGCCAGTTGCGCGGACGGTCCGCGAAGGTGGTGTCGAGGTGCTGCGCGATGTTGCGCGCCACCATTGCCGCGCCGACACGCGTCGCCTCGAACGGCGAAACCTGCTTGTACATCGTGCCGACGATCACTCGCTCCTCGTTGCTCAGCACCGGCGCGTTGAGCGCCCCGGGAATGTGATCTTCAGCGAATTCGAGCGGCGTGCGGACATCCACGATCTCGTCGAATCGGTCCAGTTGATCGAGGGGTGCAAGCAGGTTTTTCAATTGAGCAACGCGTGAGTCAGGCCGCTTTTCGAGCGAAATGGCCAGGGTAACAGCAAGGGATCAAACGAATTATCGCACGCGGCGGTGCGGACCTCGTTCGCAGGATGCGGCGCGTGGCCGGTCGCAATGAAACAAAGGCTGGCGAGGCGAGATCGCCGGACCAGCCTTTTTCTACTGACTTGACGAGAACCGCCCTCGCCGCAGACGCGGCATCACGTCACGGCGCCGGGTTCGGTTGCTGCTCGTGCAACGCGTCGATTTCCGCAAGCGCTTCGGGCGAGAGCTTCACATCCGCACTGCCGATGTTTTCCTTCAACTGATCGAGCGAGGTCGCGCCAATCAGATTGCTGGTCACGAATGGCCGGCTATTGACGAAGGCAAGCGCGAATTGGGCGGGCGACAGACCGTGGCGCTTGGCGAGCTCGACGTAGCGGCTGGTCGTCCGCACCGCGTGCGGCTTGCTGTAGCGCTGGAAGCGTTCGAACAATGTGATGCGCGCGCCCGCCGGACGCGCGCCGCCTTCGTACTTGCCCGACAGCCAGCCGAACGCGAGCGGCGAATAAGCCAGCAGGCCGATACCGTCGCGATGCGAGTACTCGGACAGGCCCACTTCGAAAGTCCGGTTCAACAGGCTGTACGGATTCTGAATGCTGACGATACGCGGCAAGTCCAGCTTCTCCGCTGCGCGCAGAAACTGCCCGACACCCCACGGCGTTTCGTTCGACACGCCGATATGCCGCACCTTGCCTTCCTTGACGAAGCCGGCCAGCACCGACAGCGTCTCGTCGATCGGCACCGTATAGGCATCGTCGACCCACGGATACGCGCTGCGGCCGAACGTCATGGTGCTGCGATCGGGCCAGTGCAACTGATACAGATCGACGTAGTCGGTTTGCAGACGCTTCAGGCTGTCGTTGAGCGCCTCGGTCAGATTCTTGCGGTCGAACTGGTTGCCTTCGCCCCGAATGTGACGCGGGTTGTGCGGCTGACGCGCGGGACCGGCGATCTTGGTCGCCAGCACGATTTTCTCGCGCACGCTACGATGCTGCGCGAGCCACGAGCCGATAAAGCGTTCGGTCGCGCCCTGCGTCTCGGGACGCGGCGGCACCGGATACATTTCGGCCGCATCGATCAGGTTCACGCCCTGGTCGAGCGCATAGTCGATCTGCGCATGGGCCTCCTGCTCGGTATTCTGCTCACCCCAGGTCATCGTGCCGAGACCGATCAGGCTGACCTGCACGTCCGTGTTGCCGAGTCTGCGGTATTCCATCGAAGTATTCCTGTTGATTGATTGGTCGAAAGAAGCCGAAATTACCACGACAGCGCAATGCCTGCAGCGCGGCTAAAATGCGGCTCACTGCCTGCTTTCAACGATTTGCCGGAGTGTCATCCCAATGTCAGGTTCGTCACCTGCTGTTGAACCGAAAGACGAGTCGTCACTGATCGTCACCCTCGTCGCCGCTGCGTTTTTCATGGAAAACCTCGACGGCACGATCATCGCCACGGCGCTGCCGCAGATGGCGCGCTCGTTCCATGTGCACCCAATCGATCTGAGCATCGGCATTACCTCGTATCTGCTCACGCTCGCGGTGTTCATCCCCATCAGCGGCTGGGTCGCGGACCGCTTCGGCGTACGCACCGTGTTCACCGCCGCGCTCGCCGTGTTCACGGCGGCGTCAGTGGTGTGCGGCATGACCGGCGGCATGGTGGAGTTCACGGCGGCGCGCATCGTGCAAGGCATCGGCGGCGCGATGATGGTGCCGGTAGGCAGACTCGCCGTGTTGCGCGTCACCCCCAAAGACAACCTGATGCGCGCCATCTCCATCATCACCTGGCCCGGTCTCGTCGCGCCGGTGATCGGACCGCCCTTAGGCGGACTGATCACCACGTATTCGTCATGGCGCTGGATCTTCTATCTGAATCTGCCGCTGGGTCTGATCGGCATCTTGATGGCGTGGCGTTTCATCAGCCCGGCAGGCGACACTGAGAAGCGTCCCTTCGACGCGCCCGGTTTCGTGCTGTGCGGCATCTCCGGCACCGCCGTCATGTACGCCATGGAGCTGATCGGCCGCGCCGACGCCTCATGGGGCGCCGCGCTGGCTTTTTTGCTGGCCGGTCTCGTGGCAGGCGCCGCGGCGTGGTGGCATCTGCGGCGCGCCGCGCATCCTGTGATGGACCTGTCGGCGTTTCGCATCAAGACCTTCGCGGTCGCGATTGGCGGCGGGTCGCTGTTTCGCATCTCGATCAGCGCGGTGCCGTTCCTCGTGCCCTTGATGTTCCAGCTGGGCTTCGGCATGAACGCGTTCCGCTCGGGCTTGCTGACGCTGGCGGTATTCGCCGGCAACCTCGCCATGAAACTCGTCACCACGCCCGTCATGAAGCGTTTCGGCTTTCGCTCCGTGCTGCTCGTCAACGGCACGTTTGCGGCCGTGTCGCTGGCGGCGATGAGCCTGCTCACGCCTGCCACGCCGTATATCTGGATTGTGGTCGTGCTGTTCGTGAGCGGGCTGGCGCGCTCGCTGCAATTCACCGCGTTGAATACGCTTAGCTTCGCCGACGTGCCGAAGCCGCAGATGAGCGGCGCCTCCACGCTGTCGAGCACGATCAGCCAGATGACGATGGGCATGGGCGTCGCCGCGGGGGCGATCGCGTTGCGGGCGGCGGCCTGGCTGCATGGACATCACGCGCAATCGGTCACGGCGTCCGACTTCAGTCTTGCGTTTCTGCTGGTAGCGGCGCTGGGCTTCGTCGCCATCTTCGACGTGTTCGGACTGGACCGGCGGGCAGGCGCGCATGTCAGCGGACACCGCCGGCGTGAGGCGTAGACTCGCCCGACCCACCTTTGACCCTTGCGATGAACTCCCAGGAACTCGAATTACTCGTCACCCGCGTCATGCCTTATGGCAAATACAAAGGCCGTCTGATCGCGGATTTGCCGGGTCATTATCTGAACTGGTTCGCGAGTCAGGGCTTTCCGCCCGGCGAGATCGGACGGCTCATTGCGTTGATGCATGAGATCGATCACAACGGTCTGAAGCCGTTATTAGAACCCCTGCGAAAACCTCGTTAGTGGAGCCTTGTTACATACACCAGGCTTTCATTTTTCTCGGGCTCACACGACAAAAACATCACGGCAGCAATACATAACTGAAAGCAATCGGACGTGCTATTTCCCCTGTAAAAAAAGCTAACGTTTTCACGCTTGACCCGCACCGATCCATCGACTGTAATCAGTATGACTTGATAAGCTGCGTTCCTCACTTGGTGCCTGTCTGCCTGTCTCTATGCACTCGCTGAGTCTCATTGGTCTGCTGGAATTCATTGGCCACGACATGTCGCCCGTGAGCGCGGTCATTGCATTCTTTGTGTTCGGCTATCTGGTCGTGGGTCTGCCCGTTCATTTCCGCCAGGGCGCGGCCTCGCGCGATATCTGGGGCACTGCCGCCGGCGTGACGATGGCTGCGGTATATGCAGCGTTCATCGTCGGCGTGTATCCGGCGTTGCATCATTCATTGCACACGCCATCTATTATTGCGCCCGTCAATCCAACCATCAGCGTGTCGCATTAACGCTGCGCACCGCTTCGTCCCGCTTCATCCTGATCCGTTCCTCACAGTCCCGGTGACTACGCGTGGCGCGAAGTGCTCGTGCCCAGGAATTGGCACGCCGAGAAAAACTGATATAAAAGGCGCATCGACGACCCGGATCCCGACCCTGTCGCTTACATGGGTCG
Source organism: Paraburkholderia sp. (assembly GCF_036488795.1). GTDB lineage: Bacteria > Pseudomonadota > Gammaproteobacteria > Burkholderiales > Burkholderiaceae > Paraburkholderia. Next base: position 8,214 of record NZ_DASXHA010000158.1, on the reverse strand, counting down.
TCCTTTCGTCATCCGTCAGCGCAAGGAGAATGATTTATGCAGGACATCATCGATGGCTTCCTGAAGTTTCAGCGGGAAGTGTTTCCGGCGCGTTCCGCGCTCTTTAAGCGCCTCGCTACCAGCCAGAAACCGGGCGTGCTGTTCGTCACCTGTTCCGATAGCCGCGTGGTGCCGGAACTGCTGACGCAGCGCGAGCCGGGCGACATGTTCGTGATCCGCAATGCCGGCAATATCGTGCCGTCCTACGGGCCGGAACCGGGCGGCGTATCCGCGACCGTGGAATACGCCGTGGCGGTATTGGGCGTGTCGGACATCGTCATTTGCGGACACTCGGATTGCGGCGCGATGGGCGCCATCTCCACCTGCAAGTGTCTTGACCATCTGCCCGCGGTAGCCGCATGGCTGCGGCACGCGGATGCGGCAAAGGTCATCAACGCGGCGGGCACCTATGCGTCACCCGAGGCCAAGCTGAATGCGCTGGTGCGCGAGAACGTCGTTGCACAGCTGGCCAACATCAGGACGCACCCTTCCGTCGCGCTGGCGCTCGCTCAGGGCCGCCTGAACCTGCACGGCTGGATTTACGACATCGAACAAGGCGCCATCGACGCGCTCGACGGCAGCGCGGCTCCGCAGCACTTCGTGTCACTGGCCGAGCATCCGCACGTTTGCGCGACGCGCACCCGTCCCGCCTAGTGCGACCCAAAACGCCGCAGCTGGCGCCTGTCGGGTGTCTGGATCAGCGCCAGGCGGCGGGATCGGTGCGGTCGGCGTCGATGGCCTGCGCGAGCAGCGAAGGCACGGCCGCAAACACGCCGGTCAACGCCGCATCGATGCCGTAATGCTCGACCAGCGTGGCGCTTGGGTCCAGATAATCCACCTGCACGGGTCCGTCCACGGCTTGCCAGACGACCGCCCGCAACGGCAATTCGAGCGCCGCGTGCGGGTTGCCATCCATGATCGGCGTGCCGCCTTTCGGATTGCCGAACAGAAGCAGCCGCGTGGGTCTCAGTTGCGTTGACGCCGCGCTCGCGGCGGCGGCCTGATCGATGTCGGCAAAAATCGTCATGCCGCGCTTCATCAGCGCCTGCTTGACGCGAGTGAGCGTCACTTCGAAATCGAAACTGCTGTGTAGCGTGATGACAGCAGATGGGGTTCGCGCGGCAGGAGTCATGGCGGCAATCACCTAGGTCTGGATAAGCGGAACGGCGTGAAGTGCAGGCGTCTGAGCCGGTTTCTGGCGCGCTTGCACCGGGTTCGAACCGGCGTGGCACTGACTATCAGCTTACGCGCTGAAGCGCCGTCTGCAAAATTCGCGTGGCCGTCCCGATGCGCGGCTCAACCCGTCGCTTTCGGCAGATGCCAGCCATGCGCCACGGCGACCAGACGAAGCACGAAACACGCGAGGCCGCCCGCTAGCGCCGCCCAACCGGATGGCATGCCGGCACGGCGCGCGAGCACCACGACCAACGCGCCGGTGAACGCAGCGCTCGCATAGAAGTCAGCTTGCAGGACGACCGGCACGCGCGCGAGCAGAATGTCGCGAACCACGCCGCCGCCTACTCCGGTCATGGTCCCGAGCAGCATCGCGACGAACGGATGGATCCTGAAGAGCAGCGCCTTCTCGACACCCGCGACGGCGAACAGCGCGAGGCCCGCGGCATCCAGCACGATGACGAGTGTGGCGGGGATCGGCGGTGCGACCGTGTGCAATCCGAAGCTGAGCAGGCCCGCCGCGCACGTCAACGCCGCATAGCGCCAGTCGCGAATCGCGTTGGGCGGCGTCGCGCCGATCAGCAGATCACGGATCACGCCGCCGCCCAGCGCGGCCACGAACGACACCACCATCACGCCCAGCAGATCGAGGCCGCCACGCATCGCAATGACCGCGCCTTCGACCGCGAACACGGCGGTGCCGGCGAGGTCCGCCGCCCAGACGATGCTTTCGACCTTCGTGCGGGTCTTGCTGATCGACAGTTCTGCCATTGGCCTGTTATCCCTACCCTTCACCGAGTTGTCGAAGGTATAGCGGAAAAGCCGCGGCGGCGACAGATTTTTCGTGACGTGACGTGACGTGACGTGACGCGGATCGGGCGGGGCCGGTTTGCTTGTTGTCCGGCTCGTCCAATCACACGGCGGGGCCCGCAAGGCCGCCGGACAACACCGGCCCGAGACCGTCGTAGAGCGGCTGCAGCAACTCCGCTGCCGGACGCCAGCGCTCCAGCGACGTGCGAAACAGCGGCTTGCGTACCTGCGACGCGCTCGCCGTATTCACCTGACGCCGGGTCTGATGGAACGCCAGACAGCGTTCATCCCAATCGAGCCCGCAGTGCCCGAGCATGCGCCGCACATTGCCTTCGAGATCGTCGACGAGCTCCTCGTACTGCACCTCGATCATCACCCCTTCGGGCAGCGCCTCTTGCCAGTACGCCATCAAGGCATCGTAAGCGCGGTAATAGCGGCCCAGTTCGGCGAGATCGTAGCCGAACGGCACGTCCTGGAAAATGCGCGAAAAGATCGACAGGCAGGTTTCCACCGGTGCGCGACGGCTATGAATAAACCGTGCGTTCGGCAGCGCCAGGTGGATCAGGCCGACGTTGATGAAATTGAACGGGTACTTGTCCGTGATGCGCTGATAGCGCTGCGCGTGCGGCACTTCCGTGTGGATGCGGTTCACATAATTTGCGCCGAGCGACGCCAGTTGCGCAGCCGACACATCGTCGAGCGAGTCGAGGTTGATCTTGTGCCGGTCGTCCACGCCGCGCGCGAGCGCATTCACCAGCGCCTTGCCGAAGTCGGGACGCTCGCCGGCACCGAACACTTGCGGATGACTTGCCAGAATCTGCTCGATCAGCGTCGACCCCGAGCGCGGCATACCGACGATAAATACCGGCGACACCGCTGGATCGCCCAGATTGCGCTTCGCTTTCAGGACCGCCGGCGTGAGCAATCCGGGAAGCTGCTCGAACAGGCCCAGCGTCATTTCCTCGTTATAGTTGACGCTGCGGCGGTGAATGGCGTTGGCTTTCAGCAGATGATCGAACGACGCGTCGTTCTGTCCCAGATCCCCCAATGCGTGGCCCATCGCGAAGTGCAACTGCGCCTGATCGTCGAGCGCGAGCGAATCCACTTGCTGCGCGAGCTTCTGCATCGACACGAAACACGGATCGTCGAGCGTCATGCGCTTCGACTGCACGAAGTTGCGGTAGTAGACCATGCTCTGCGGCGCAATCTCGATCGCGCGACGGTAGGCTTCGTGGGCCTCGTCGAAACGTCCGAGCGACTGCAGACAGTTCGCCATATTGTTGTACGAGCCATCGACCATCGTGCCGAACCGTGCTGCTTGCCGGTAACAGAGCACCGCTTCTTCCAGACGATGCATCTGCTCGTTGACCCAGCCGAGGTTGTGATGAATGTCGGCGTTCTCCGGGTCCAAAGCTTGCGCTTGCTGATAACGCACCAGGGCTTCGGGAAAGCGCTCCATCTTGACGAGCGTCGATCCCAGGTTGTTATAGACGGCCGCATCGGCAGGCCGCGCTTCGCGCACCTTGTCGAACCAGTCGAGCGCGCTTTGGAATTCGCCGCGTTCGGCGCAAGCGTTGCCGCGGGCAAACCAGTGGTCCGGTGTTGCCGGCTGTGTGTCGTGCGTCATGAACGGCCAGAAGCCTTTACTGAAGATGCGTAGAAAACCGGTGTGCAGGCGCGAAGGCCTCGGCCACCGGCGGAATGTCGCGCGACGTTAGCAGGAATCCCGGGCGGTTTCGTTTCCGAATTTGACGAACCGTTACAGCGCGTGACGCCTCGTAACGAGGCTCTGCGTGCGGCGCAGCGGCGGGTTCTTTGCAACGGCGCTGCCGGGCTTGAGGCGCGCAGGCGAACCCGGCGGAAAGTGCTAGGATGAAATGAATCTGACAGCGTGAAAGCGCGACGGAGACGGCCATGACGAAGTCACTGAGTCCGGAAGCGATTGAAGCATTGAGGCGTCTGAACGACATCGGCGTTGGGCAGCGTACGCCGCCCCTCCCTCCAGGCGTCGCGGCCGAGTTGCTGGGCATGGGACTCGTCGCTGAAGCATCGGGCGGCGATGTCGAGATCACCTGCAACGGCCGCCAATATTTGTCCGGCGATTGCGATTGATACGGCAGGCTGCCGCAAAGCGGGCACTGCGGGCCGGCGCAGCAGCCGCCGTGCTGTCGCGCGGCCGGGTTTCGCTGTCCGTTCTGATCGCAAGGAGGTGAACATGCAGCCCAAAGGCATCGACATGGGCGACTATCAGGAGCGCTATCGCGACTACGACATCGAAGTTGCGGTCGAGCAGGTGCTCACCGGCGTCAAAGCGCATTTCCGCGTGCTGAAGAACGACGCCGTGATGGTCGATTGGCGTCTCGTGCATATCGACACACTCTGGCCCACCGAACATGCCGCTGCTGAAGCAGGCTTTCGGGCTGCGCGCGAATATATCGATGCTGAATCGTCACCGAATGAGTGACTGGCGCAGACGCTAAAGGAAAAACAAAGGAGAAAGAGAAAACGCTTCCAGAGCGTACAAACGCTGGATGGGAAATTATCGAGCTGGAAAAGCTTGAGGGATTACTTGGGGGTAAGTGGGGTGGCTGATGGGACTCGAACCCACGACGACAGGAATCACAATCCAGCCGTCAAAACGCCTCGCAGCCTTACCCAGCAACGAACAATCAAACCGGTTTCGGAACAAAACTGAGTTTAACACCCACGGTTTTATGCGGGTCTCGGGGCAACCGTTCCGAAATATTTCGCGTGTTTTGGACGCAAAAAAGCCGCTGGGCGAGTTTGCCGGGCGGCTCATTTCGGAGGCGGCCGTAGCCGCTAGATCAGCGGATTCTCGTTCGACTCGGGTACTTTTGAGGGAGCCTTTCGCGGCGGTAACGGATATGCCTCCGCGCCCATCTCGTCGACTGGGAACAGGTTCAAGAACGACCGCGCCTCGTCGGTCGTCCGACTCGAGAGAAAGTCTGCATATGCGTTGGGATGCACGATCACGACCGATCGCTTCTCGTCGCCCGGCTTGTGGAACCGCTTCATCAGCGGATGGTCGGCAGCGTTGACCGTGAGCATGGTGAACGAGATCGATGCAGGGCCTTCCGGCTCCTCCCACTCTCGCCACAGGCCGGCGATCGCGAGCGGCTCACCAGAGGCCATACCGATGCGCCAACGTATCGACTTGGTCGGATTCAGTTCGTAGTTCGGCTCGTAGAAGGTCTGACACGGGATCAGGCAGAGCTGCAGCTTTTTCCATGCTCCGCTGAAGCTGCGTTTCTCGCCCACCGACTCGGAGCGCGCGTTCATCGTGTCGAAGACCTTGACCCCTGGCGGAATTCGGTTGCGCGGCACCATTCCGAATGTCGCCGGATCGGTGCTGAAGCCATCGGCGCCGCGACGGAAGATCGGCGCGACGTAGTCTTTGTAGATCTCGCGCTTGTATTGGAACTTCGGCCTCGGAAAGACGCTGAACGCCTCGAACCGATCGTACTCACTGGTCTCATAACTTGTACACATGGGCTCCTCCCACCCCTAATAATAGCCTCGCTCGACTTGGCCTATACTGTATATTCATACAGTATCGAGCTAGCCATGGCCACCGTTCTTTCAGCTCCTGAAAAGATACATCCGTCCCTTTGGCGCGGCGCCCAGCTGGCTCGGGCTCGCGGTACGGTCGTCGATACCGGCTATCCCAGCCTGTCCGAGCAGCTACCTGGCGGCGGCTGGCCTGTCTCAGCGCTGATAGAGCTACTGACCCAGCAGCCGGGCGTCGGCGAAATGAGGATGCTCGCACCCGCGCTGGCCGCCGGCAAAGCACCCGTCGCCATGATCCAGCCGCCGGCCGATCCCGTCATAGCTGGCCTTTCGTATGTCGGGATCCCAGCGGACCGGCTTCTATTGCTGCGGGCGAAGACGATGTCGGATCAGCTGTGGGCAGCGGAGCAAGTGCTGCGCGCCGGGACATGCTCGGCGGTTCTTCTGTGGCATCAGCACGTGCACGCCGACTGGCTCCGAAGGCTTCACCTCTCGGCGCGTACCGGCAACGCCCTTTTATTCATGGTGCGACCGCTCACGTGCGCGCAAGACGCGTCACCGGCGGAACTGCGGATTGCGGTGAGACCCGACGAGAGCGGCGCGGCGATCCGCATCATCAAGCGTAAAGGCCCGACGTTCGAAGGCGAGCTATCGATCGAGCTGTGGCCCTCCGCGGCACTGGGCAGCCAGCGCTCCAAGGCGCGCCGGCCCGCTCGGCCAGCCACGCCGCAACGCGAAGCCGCTGTCGGCCGTGCGGCCGTGATCGCGAATGCCGTCGCTGTCGATGCCGTGCACCTGCGGTCAGATTAGGTCCGCTTCCTGCTGGTATTAGTGCACCTACCGGAGGCCGCCATGAGACTCGAAAATTTCAAATCGCAACTGTCGATGCTGCTACGAGATATTCCGCGCGGGACAACAGCTGATATTGCCCCGTTCGCAGTCGCCTGGTGGAGCGGTCAATGCGTGACGTATGCCTTTCTACGGGATGATGCAAGCGGACAGATAGAGGAAGAATTCGATCTGGACGATTACGCATGGAGCCAGTGGCAACCCGAGTTCGAAGCGTGGGCTGAAGCTCCGACATTTAGCGTTCGGAGTGAGATTCTGAACTGGCTTAAAGACGCACCGCCGTCCGAGGCGGGCTGATTGACGTGTGCCAAGAGGCGCGCCGGAGGAAACCGGCGACGCCCGAATGAGCGCCGCTGAAGCTATTCCTCAATCTGCGCCAAAGCGCCCTTCGTGAACGCATATCCGTCGTTGTAAAGCCTCTGGCGTATCGCGGCGGGCATATTGCGATCGAGCGAACTCGCGTAGCCGGTGGGCACGCGCACGATCGTCGCGCCCTCCTTTGAATCGAGGGCAATGTGCGACGCCTCGTTTGAGGCCAGCAGCAGATCGATGATCCGCGGCGCCAGCGTTCTCAGGCCGTAAGCGCCGGGCAACAGCGGCGCGTCATCCGACTCGAGATAGATCCCGATTCGCGGCACCTCGTCGACGGTCAGCTTGCTGGCCGGTAGGTTGTCCGAGCACCCGCCGTCGACGCACAGCACGCTCTCGTACGCGACCGGCGCGAAGACGATCGGTATGCTTGCCGACGCGCGGGCGGCCAGCGCGACCGGCGCCGCCGGCGTCGACGCGCGGCTGAACACATATTCTTTCTCGGTCAGCAGATCCGAGGCGATTACCTTAAGCTCGGTCGACAGATCAGCGAATGTCTTCCCATCGGTGAGCTTTTCCAGGAGCTGTAGCAACGCGTTTCCGGAGCTGAAGCTCTGCTTCGTCACGAGCGACCATGGCGAGAAGCTCATCATCGGCGACCAGTCGAGCGTCATGCACATTTCACGCAAATCAGCCAGCGACATGCCGCTGGCAAAGAGCGTGGCCACGATCGAGCCGCCCGACGTGCCCGCGAGCTCGACTACTTCATACCCGGCATCCGCGATCGCCTGCAGCGCGCCAAGGTGCGCGCCGAGGCGAAAGCCGGATCCGCTCAGTGCGACACGGATCGGCTTGCTCATTGCAGTGCCACTCCCGCTAGAGGACTCGACGCCGCTGTCGGGGCCGAGGCACTGGACGGCGCGGTGGCCGCCGGGGTGCCGTACATCAGCAACCAGTTCGACAACGCAAGCGACGCGGCGCCGAGCCCGAGACGGATCGCCGTAGCGGTCGCCGGATCGACGGGTAGCAGTGCGACGAGGCCAATCATCTCGGGGATCGCCGTATTGATGAGCGAGCCGACGTTCGTCGGATCGAGCGTCGCGACAGCCTTGCACAGGTCCCCGTTGTCATCCGCCAGCTGCGCGACGGTGTCGTCGCCGGGCAGCAACGCCTGCAGGTTGAGCAGCACCGGCTGGACGATGCTGCATGCGTTCTTCGCCTGAAATTGCGCGGCTGCGGCGAGCGATGCGAGGGTTTGCTGTTGCTGGGGAGTACAGGCCGCGATTGCGATAGACGCGACGAGGCCTGCCGCGATAAGCAGCATACGTTTCATGGTGATTCCTTTAGAGAGTGCCGCGGTCACGGCGGTGGGATTAATACTTGAAGCGGAGCTTCGTTTTGACTGACCAGCTAGTCGCGCTCTTCTGCACTTCCACGCTACCGGACGTCGACCTGTTTAGCGCCCAATAAGCGACGCAGCACGAGGCGTCATCGGTCGCGGGATTT
>NZ_DASXHA010000145.1:0-26702 GCF_036488795.1 Paraburkholderia sp. | reverse complement strand
CGTACAAGGCCGCCGATCAGACGCAGCACGGTGGTCTTGCCGCACCCCGAGCCGCCCATGACCGCCACCACCTGACCGCGCTGGAAGCGCAGGTTCAGGTTCGACAGGACGAGCCGGTCGCCATAACCGAAGTCGACGTCGCGAAGCTCGAGAAGGGTCTCGGAGGAGGAAGGCACGAAGCTGACAATCCTTTTACACGGAAGGCCGAATTATAGGGCCATCGTGCAAAAGCTGCCGTGACGCGCCCAGTCCCCAGTGAGAGGGGACAACGGGATTATGGCGTAAACCCTTGCTGCATCGCAGTTACGGCGGCAGCCGGATCGGCGGCCTCCGTCACCGCCCGCACGACGGCCGCGCAGCCGACGCCGGTTGCCAGCACTTGCGGCAGCACCTGCTGGTCGATCCCGCCGATCGCCACCAGCGGCAACACGCCGTCCAGCAGCCGGACATAGCGCGCAAGCCGCGCCAGCCCTTGCGGCGCGGTGGGCATCACCTTGGTGGTGGTCGCGAACACCGCGCCGAGCGCAATGTAGCTGGGCCGGAAGTGCAACGCGGTGAGGATCTCGTAGTAGCCGTGCGTCGACAGACCGAGGCGAATTCCCGCCGCGGCGAGGCTCGCAAGGTCGGCCGTGTGCAGGTCTTCCTGGCCAAGGTGGACGCCATAGGCACCCGCATCCAGAGCGGCCTGCCAGTGATCGTTGATGAACACCTGAGCCTCGTGCTGACGCCCCGCCGCCACGCAGCGGGCGATTTCCTGCGCCAGCTCGCCCGGCTGCGCAGTCTTGCGGCGCAACTGGACCGTCTTCACGCCGTAGCCGACCACCCGCTCCACCCACTCGGCGGTGGGCAAGACCGGGTACAGGCCGAGGCGCTCAGGGCAGCGCGCGAACGGCTGCACGGGCGCCGCTGGCAAGCCGGCCACCCGCGGAAAGCGCGTCAGGTCGACCGGCCAGGCATCGTCGCTGGCGCTTTCATCGCCGTCGCGCCAGGCGAGCGCGAGCACCAGCGCATCATGAGGTGCAAAGCCGCAATCGAGAAACGCGGCGAGCGCGGCAATCCAGTCTTCGGCCAGCTGGCCTTCCAGCGCGTAGCGTTGGCCACCCAGATGCAGCGTGACTCGCCCCGCGGCCGCTTCGATCACGCCCGCGCCCTGCACCTGCCAGCGCGCTACCTGCTCGCCATGCTGCTCCCCATCGGCGACGATGATCAGGTCGCCGCCATTCGCGTCGTCCGGCGCGGTCAGGCAGATGCGCCACGGCGAGTGGCTCGGCGGCCAATCGCCGAGGCTGGCGCGGATGCGCTCCGCGGCTTCGGTGAGTTCGTCAGCGGGCGGCCAGAACAGGTCGCGGCCCGACAGCGGCAAAGTTTGCGTCATGCGGCGCTCCCATCCTGATGCCAGAACGGCATGCCGACTACCGGCGTGCTCGCATGGGCGGTTTCACGTTCGGCCATCGGACCGGCGAGGTAGGCCTGCCGCCCTGCCTCGACACCCAGCGCGAATGCGCGGGCCATCGCGTCGGGATGGGTCGCCTGCGACACCGCGGTGTTCAGCAGCACGCCGTCGAAACCCCATTCCATGACCTGGGCCGCGTGGGACGGCACGCCAAGGCCCGCATCGACGATCAGCGGCACGTCCGGCAGCCGCTCGCGCAACACGCGCAGGCCATACGGATTGATGACGCCTTTGCCCGTGCCGATCGGCGCGCCCCACGGCATCAACGCCTCGCAGCCGGCGTCGAGCAGACGGCGGCCGATCACCAGGTCTTCCGTGCAGTACGGCAGCACCTTGAAGCCGTCCTTCACGAGCCGCGCGGCAGCTTCGATCAGGCCGACCGGGTCGGGTTGCAGCGTGTAGTCGTCGCCGATCAGCTCCAGCTTGATCCAGTCGGTTGCGAACACTTCACGTGCCATGTGCGCGGTCGTGACCGCTTCGCTGACGCTCTGGCAGCCGGCCGTATTGGGCAACAGCGGCACACCGTGGCGTTTGAGCAGATCGAAGAAGCCGGCTTCGGCGCCGCCCTCGTTCATCTGACGGCGCAGCGCAACGGTGACCATGCCGGGCTTCGCCGCGCCGATCGAATCGGACAAGGACTGCAGCGACGGATAGCGCGATGTGCCGAGCAGCACACGGCTTACGAAGGTTTCGCCGTATAGCGTAAGGGCGTCGGCGGGAGTGGGAGAGCTCATCTGATGATCCTTGCCTGAGGCAACGTGCGGCCGTTTATCTAGCCGCCGGCGACGGGTTGTACGACGTCGAGCTTGTCGCCCGTTTGCAGCGCGCGGGCCGCATGCTGCGCGCGCGCGACGAAATCGCCGTTCAGCGCGACGGCAAACGGCGGACGCGCGCCGAAGGCGGCGAGCGCGTCAGCGACGGTCGCGCCTTCCGGCAGCGACAACGGCTTCTGATTGATGTGAATGTTCATGGTGTTCAGATACGTGTTCGATCTTTAGCGCGGGTACGCCGGGTAGAGGGCATGCCGCATGCGGACACCCTGCGTTTTGCCGCAACGCTCATGCCGGCACCCGCGGCCGGGCCGCGCGGTCGAGTTCGCCCAGCTGGAACAGTTCGCTCCAGCGCGCATCGCGCCGCCAGTCGGCGAAGCCGTCGGCGTCGCCGATACGTCCTTCGAGCAGCGCGGCGGCGAAGCGAACGGCTTCGTCGGCGACTTCCGGCACGATCATGTAGCCGTGCCGGTACAGGCCGTTCACGCGCAAGGTCTGCGCGCCGTCCCACACCAGCGCGGGACGGTGGTCCGGCAAGGTCGGTCGGCACTGCGAATTCAATTCGAGTATGCGCGCCTCGCCGAAGCCCGGATGGACCGAGAACGCCGCGCTCAACAGCTCCAGCGCGGAACGCACGCTGACGGGCGACATGTCCTCGCCTTCCACTTCGGTGGCGCCAATCACATACAAATCGTTCTGCTTCGGTGCGATATACAGCGGATAGCGCGGGTGCAGCAGGCGCACCGGGCGGCTGAGCGTGATGCCGGGCGCATGCACGCGAGCCACCTCGCCGCGGATGCCGCGCAACGCCGGCAACACAGCCTTGGCGCCGAGGCCGCGGCAATCGATCGTCACGCGTGCCGCAGGCAGTGCTTCATCACTGACCGGCGTGTTCCAGTGCGTTTCCACACCGCGCCCGGCGAGACCCGCGGCCAACGCGCTGAGCACCTGACGATTGTCGAGTTGTCCTTCGTGTGGCAACAGCCAGCCTTGAGCGAAGCGTCCGGCCAACGCCGGTTCGGCTGCGCCCACCTGATTGCCCGACAGCGTGACGAAACCGCCATCCAGCAACTCAGCCGGCGCGTTCGAGCGCACCCGGCGTTCGAACAGCGGCGCTTCGGTGCGGTCCGCGTGATGCCAGACGACCAGGGTGCCGTTCCGCTGAAAAAACACCGGCTCCGGGAGCTCGGCCAGCAGTTTGGGCCATGCGTCAAGCGAGGCTGCGCCAAGACGGGTGATCAGCAGCTCGGCACTGGCCGCTTCGGCGAGCGGCGCCAGCATCGCAGCGGCTACCCACGCGGCGGCTTGCGAACCGGCGGCGTCGCCGCGCTCGTACAGCGCCACGCGATGCCCCGCGCCGGCCAGGCGCCACGCAACGAGCCGGCCGCACAAGCCACCGCCGATGACGGCGAAATCCGGTTGAGCGAACGCGTTCATTGACATCCCGCCTGGGCGCTCAACGCGCAATACACCGCGAGGGAATCAACGAAGCAATAAACTGAAGAATGAGCGGTCATCGTTTCCTTTCCGTACGGCAACAGGCGCACGTACCCAAGGACGAAACCGGCGGGCGAGGCCGGCCGGACAAGTACGCACCCATTGAGGGATGCTGCCCGGCGGAGAAATGGAAGCATGACTGACTTCCGGAAACTTCCCGCGCCGGTATTACCCGGATCGGGTGCAAAGGGTCTCTCTCAGCCTCACCGCGGCGTGCAGCCCGCATGCAAAGCACCCCTGTTTCGTCGAAAGGTCATTAGACCATAAAACGCCGGACAGCCGCAAACCGGCGGGGCGGCCTTCCGGGGGCGGCGATCCGTGCATCGCGTGGCACCAGCGTCCATGGCGCGACGCGGCCAGCCCTCATGCAAATCCAGGCGAGCGTCCAATTCGATGCGAACGCACTTGCCGGTCTGGCACAATGCAACGATCGGATGCCTGCGCGAGGCGTCGCGCACCTGAACGCCTCACGCGTTTGCACTGCGCCGCTCTGCCGCGTCAGGCATTAATTTTCGCTTAAGGCGTTCGCGCCAGAATCGCACGGTTACTTCCCGGGCACGCTGCCCGGGAAGCAATCGCAGTGCCGGATTACCGGCCCACATGGGCCTGCCCAGACGGGCCAGCCCAAATGGGCCAGCATTTCTTCAGGATGGTCATGACACCCAATACCTCTCCCGCCAGCACGCCAGCGCCGGACGAAAAAGTCTCCGCCTGGAGTCTGATCAAGCCCTATTGGGTCTCTGAAGAATGGAAGATCGCATGGTCGCTGCTGATTGCGATCATCGCCATCAATCTCACCAACGTCTGGCTGAGCGTCAAGTTCAACACCTGGAACGGCGAGTTCTACAACGCGCTGCAGGCCAAGAACGTGCACGACTTCCCACACCTGATGATGGTGTTCTCGGTGATCGTGTTCGCCATGATCATCCTCTTCGTGTACGGCCGTTATTTGCGGCAGATGCTCGGCTTCCGCTGGCGTCAGTGGCTCACCACCCGCTACCTCGAAGAGTGGCTCGGCGACGGCGCCTTCTACCGCATCGAGCGCGACCGGCTCGCCGACAACCCCGACCAGCGTATCAGCGACGACCTGCAGTCGTTCGCGACCAGCACCTTGTCGCTGTCGCTCGATCTGCTGTCGACGGTCGTCACGCTGATCTCGTTCGTCACCATCCTGTGGGGCCTTGCGGGCGCACTGAGCGTGACGCTCGGCGGCGTGCCGATCACCATTCCGGGTTACATGGTGTGGGTCGCCGCGCTTTACGCGCTGGGCGGTTCGTTCTTCATCCACAAGCTCGGTCACCCGCTCGTTTCGATCACGTATCAACAACAGAAAGTTGAGGCGGATTTCCGTTTCGGCCTGATCCGGGTGCGCGAAAACGCCGAACAGATCGCCTTCTACGATGGCGAAGCGACCGAGCGCGCCAATGCACTGAACGTCTTCCAGCGCATTCGCGACAACTGGTGGCGCGTCATGAAGTACACCAAGCGCCTGAGCTTCGTGCTGAGTTTCTACGGCCAGATTGCGATCATCTTTCCGATTGCGGTCGCCGCGCCGCGCTACTTCGCCGGCGCTTTCACGTTCGGCGTGCTGATGCAGATCCAGAACGCCTTCGGCACCGTCAGCGATTCGTTCTCGTGGTTCATCAACAGTTACGGCAGCCTGGTCGACTGGCGCGCTACCGTGAACCGTTTGCGCGAATTCAAGCGGGTCGTGCATGCGTCGCATCTGAAAGAGTCCGTTTCTCCGGCCACGGCGCATGGCGGCATCAATCTGCATTTCGTCGACGCCGACACGCTCACCACCGACGGCCTCACGCTCGCGCTACCGAATGGCGAAGCGCTCTCGCAGATCCGCGATATCTCCATCAACCCGGGTTCGCGCTGGCTGGTGCGCGGGCCGTCCGGTTCCGGCAAGAGCACGTTGATGCGCGCGCTGGCCGGACTGTGGCCGTTCGGCGACGGCTCAATCGACGCGCCGGTGAACGCGCGCATGATGTTCATTCCGCAGCAAAGCTATATGCCGATCGGCACGCTGAAGGCAGCGCTCACCTATCCGTCCTCGGCCGACACCTATACCGACGAAGAATGCCGCGAAGCGCTGCGCACCTGCCGCCTCGACGCCTATGCGGACCGTCTGGAAGAATCGGCGCACTGGGCGCGCGTCATGTCGCCGGGTGAACAGCAGCGTCTCGCGGGCGCGCGCGTGCTGCTGCACAAGCCCGACTACCTGTTCCTCGACGAGGCCACCAGCGCGCTCGACGCAGCGAACGAAGCGCGCCTCTATCACCTCTTCACGGAACGGCTGCCGCAGGCGGCCATCGTCAGCGTCGCGCACCGCGAATCGCTCGCGGCATTCCACGAAGAAACGCTCGAGGTCGAGCGCGCAGGCGAAGCGGTCGCCGCCTGAGCGGCGCGGTCGCCCGATCGCGTCGTCCGGGTCACGGGTGCCGGCTTCGGCACCCGTGGCCCGCACCCCACTCCGGCCTGATTCCAGGCCTCGAAAGATCCTGAAATACGCGACAACGGTTTGCAAGGATTTGCGGACCGTTCGGGTTGTTCCGTGCTTTGAAAACGGCCCTGTGCGGCGACGATTGGCAGGCGGGCTCACCATGAGCGGATGAGCGGATCAGCAGTTCATCGCTCTCGAAGCCCGCGTGTTATTCACCGTTACCGGACTTCCCGCACATGTCGATCGATCGCAGCATCCATCACTTGACCCAACGACTCACGCGGATGAGCCGTTCCATTGCCACCGCCGCACCCGTCGCACTCGGCGCGACAGCCCTGCTACTGTCTGCCGGCGCCTACGCGGCGCAAGATTCGCAAGCCGCGGAGCCGGCGGACGTCTGCCCGGCACTGACACACATCGTCGCTTCCACCGATTTCAAACAGTTGCACGATGAACCCGAGGCAAGCCTGCCGGGCGTCGACAGCACCGACGCCTGCCGCGCCAACGCCACCGCGTACGACTGCCACTGGCGCGCGCACTGGCCGGCCGACGGCGTGGTGAGCGATCCTCTCGAAGAGCTGGGCGCGGATATCGCCGCATGCTTTCCGAACGTCGTGCATGACCTGAACACCCCCACCCGGCAGCATTTCATCGTGACCGACGGCAAGCGCCGCGTGAGCGTCACGGCCAGCGTGCAAGGCACCAACGAATTGCGTTTGCGCGTCACGCGCTAAGCGTGCTGCTCCCGCATTTCATTTTCGACCAGACAGGTCAAGGCATCGCATCGTGATCGGCTCGCGCACCCTCGCCCTCCCCGCCGTCCAGTGGACCAACCTGTTTCCGCGGTTTGTGCGGCGACGGTGCTACACATGGGCGGCGACGGCGCTGGTGTTGTGCATCGGGCTGAACGGCTGCGCATGGACCCTCATCACTGCCGCCGACGCCACCGGCTCGGTAATTCAGGCCGGCTATGCCATTGCGTCGAACTACTCGTCGCCTACTTTCGTCAACGGCGAACCGGCTGCCGTGAGCACGGTGTGCATCGAAGTGAACCAGACGGTATCGGTCGGCGACTTCGTCCCCGCGTTGCAGCTCGCGCTGAACCGGCGCGGGGTCCGCTCGACCGTCTACAACCCGGGCACCTCGCCCGCCAGTTGCGAAGCGCGGCTCGTCTACAACGCGTCGGTCGACTACGGCCAGCGCGAGTTCAGCGACACGCCGACGCAATATCTTGCCGTGATCGACCTGACACTGATCCAGCAAGGGCGCGTCCTCATCACCGCCCGCTATCAGACCGGCGAACTCGGTCTGGACCGCTTTTCGAATGCGTCCACCAAGCTCAACGGCATGATCGACAAGATGGTGGTCAACCGGCAGGATTTGCGTCCGCAAATCATCCAGACCTCGCAGATCAACTGACGGCGACACCGCACGAGGCGGCATCAGACTTCCGTTGATGCTTGCCTGCCATTACCCGGGAAAGGTTTCGAAAGCATTGCGCGCTATCAGCGCAGGAACGTATCTTTTAAGATCGTCGCAATGAACCAATCCATTCTGGTCGTCGACGACGACCCCGTCGTGCGCGACCTCGTGCGCGAATATCTGCAAGGACGCGGCTACGCGGTGAGCGTGCTCGAGCACGGCATGGCGTTGCAGCGCAAGCTGCAGGACGAACGCCCCGCGCTGGTGGTGCTCGATATCATGATGCCCGAGCTGGACGGCATCAGCGCATTGCGCGCGTTGCGCCTCGCCGGCGACGACATTCCCGTGATCCTGCTGACAGCGCGGGCCGATGTGATCGACCGCGTGATTGGTCTCGAACTCGGCGCCGACGATTATCTCGGCAAGCCGTTCGAACCAAGCGAACTGGTCGCGCGGATCCGCACCGTGCTGCGCCGCCGTGGCGCGATTGCGCCGGGTGCGCCGGAAAATCGCGCGCCGTATCGCTTTGGCCGCTTCGAGGTGAATTTCCCGGCGCGCGAATTACGCCGCGACGGCGAGCGCATTCCGCTGCGCTCGAGCGAATTCGCCATGCTCAAGGTGTTCGTCACGCACGCGATGACGGTGCTCACCCGCGCGCAGTTGCTCGAAAAGCTGCACGGCAATAGCGAGGCGCACCGCAACCGGAGTCTCGACGTATCCATCTGGCGTCTGCGCCGTCTGATCGAAGTGGACCCTTCCGAGCCGCGCTATGTGCAGACGGTATGGGGACGCGGCTACGTGTTCGTGCCGGACGGCGAAATCGGCGCGGCCGAACGCTGCGCACCGGCGCTGGGCGACGCGTAACGCGGCTGGGTCGTCGCTGCGCGACTGGCCGCACGGCTCATGCATGGCTGACTTCGCGCGCAGTCCGGCTCGGCCGGTCTGCGTGCAACGTCGTCGCCAAGGCAGTCAAGCCCAGAGAGTCCGAAGCTCAGAACGTCAACACGCTCAGGAACAGGTGCTGCAGCCAGCCTACCGTCGTCGCATCGCTGATGATGCCTTGGCCGGCCTGCTCGATGCGCGCGTTCGCGACCTTGCTCGACGACACAAAGTTGCCGAGGCCGATGTCCTTCGGATTGACGATGCCCGACAGTCTCAGCCGATCGTGATTGCCGTTCTGCGCAATCAGCTTCTCCCCCGACACCAGCAGATTGCCGGTCGGCGTCGTGCCGATCACCGTAACCGCCAGCGTGCCGTTCATGCCGTTCGCGTCGGTCATGCTGCCCTGCCCCGTGAAGCTGGTACTCGCCGAGCCGATGTTGAACAGGCGGGCCAGCCGCGCCGCGGTACCGGTCGATTGGTCCGCGGCGGTCGCCGTGATGCTGCTCGAGCGGTTGGCCGTCGTATTGGCGCTGCTGTTGCCGCTATACGACTCGGACAGCACGATGGTCAGCACGTCGCCGATATGCTGCGCGCGCGGCGTTTCATAGAGCTGCAGCGACGCGCCGGCCTGGTAGATGGCACCCTGCGAATTGACGTTGAGCGGCGCGCTGGTGAGCGGCGGCATCATCGGTGTGCTGACGATCGAATCCTGATGGCCGGCGCAGGCGGCAAGCCATAGCGCCGCCGTGAGTGTGGCCGTGAGGCGTAGCGTGGTCATGGAAATTCCTTCGCCGGAGGGAAATGAGGCGGATGAGTGCCGGGTCGAATCTGCTTTGCAGTGCTGGTTCATTGGCCGTTGCCTCAGCCCGCTTCGGCACTGCTCGCCTGCCATTGCCGGACCAGCGATTTCATCCAGGCATCCGGGTCTTTCAGCAGATAGGTGAGCGTGCCGTTGTGCGTCGACGGCAAAAAGCACAACGTGATCGAACTGACGGCGTTTTCCCACACGTACACCGGTAACGCGCCGTTCGCCGGCGCGTCGGTTTTCGTCACGAGACGCGGCTCGCCGTAGCGCGCAGCCAGCGCGTTGCGCAGATCGCCGGCCGTCACCTCGTTGATGACGAACGAGATCTCGAACAGACGCAACCCGCTCTGCTGATTGGCACGCGCGAAACGCAGCACGTGATCCTCGGCCGGCGCGCCGTCGACCACCGCTTGCGACACCGTCCAGCCCGCGGCTGAACGGTGCGCCCAGCGGCAGGCCACGGTCAGGCTCTCACCGGTCTTCAGACTCATGCCGAGCGAACCGGCCAGCACGTCCGTCTCGCAGATCGGCACGCTGCCGACGGGCGTGGCGCGCACGGTCGAACCGGCGCGAAACTCGTCGAGCGTAATGCCGAGCGGAATGCCGCGAAACTCGAACGGCTTGTCGGCAGCGCGCCGGCGCTCGTCGGCCTCGTAGTGTTTGACCGCCGTGACTTCCCGCGCCGCCGGATCCGCATGCGCGACGGACGAAGTCACAGCGAACAGCGCCCAGACAAGCAAACGTGACAGCCTGCCGGCGAACGGTCGGAGCGGTTGGGAAGTCATGATGGATCAGTCAATCGCGGCGGCACATGCGTTGAATGGGGTAGCTGCGGCGTGTCCTACGGCCGGAACAATGTCCAGGGTCGCAGCCGCCAGCCGGCAGGGCAGTGCCGCGACCCCGCAGCCGTCCAGCTGCAGGACGAGCACGCCAAGCGCGAGCCAGCTGGTCGCACGCAAACACCGTTTGAAAACAGTCTGAATTGACACGTCGAGCCTCAAGAGGTCAGGCGGTCGTGTTGACGTGATTGCCGACCAGACCGCCCGGCGCGACAGGCGCAGGAGCTTCGGCGGGAGGCATTTCCGGAGCGGCCGTGTTGACCGTCGGCAAGGCTGGCGGCTTCGGGCGCGCAACGGGCGGAACAGAGGTGGGACGGAGAGTGTTCTGGATAGTCATGGTGTGCCTCGCGTGACTTGAGATCCTGATTCGAGAACCGCACCATCCGGACACCAGAGGAAACCACTGCGCCTCGAGGCCAGTCAATGCGGCGGCGATGTACTACGGCTCGAATCATCACGCGGCGAGTGCGTGCACGATGCACGAAGGAAAGCGCGCTTTTCAGCGGTTCTTACGAGCGGTTTCGATTGCCCGCAAATCCTTTCAGGCGAGGGGCGATGGTAAGCAATGGCGGCCGCGATGCGCCCCCAAATCTGTGCCTGGGATGGGCCCCTTACACGCGGAAAACCGGACGGCCGGCATTGCAGGGCGCGGCTTTGCGCCGGATACGGCGAGGCCGCCCCGGGGCGCTCCGTTAGCGCGTAAGTGTTGGTAAGAAAACAGTCGGCCGTTTGCCGGGCGCGCCAGTCTAGAATTTCGCCATGAATCCACAGGTCCTTATTGTCGACGACGACCCGGTTGTACGCGATCTGCTTTGCCGCTTTCTGCAATCGAACGGGTTCGATGCTTCCGTGCTCCACGACGGCACACATTTGCAACGCCGGCTCGAACGAGAGCGGCCTTCGGTCGTCGTGCTCGACATCATGATGCCGAACACCGACGGCCTGCGCGCGCTCACTGCGCTGCGCGCAGCCGGCGACGACATTCCGGTGATCTTCGTGACGGCGCGCGGCACCGTGGCGGACCGCATCGTCGGACTGTCGATGGGCGCCGACGATTATCTGACCAAACCCTTCGATCCGCGCGAACTGCTCGCCCGCATCCAGACGGTGCTGCGCCGGCGCGGGCCGTCCACCACGAGCGCGCCCGAAGCCCGCAAGCCGTATCGCTTCGGGCCGTTCGAACTCGACTTCGCCACGCGTACGCTGTCGCGCGACAACACGCGGCTCGCGCTGCGCGACAGTGAGTTCGCGCTACTGAAGATTTTCGTCAACAATCCGTACAAGGTACTCTCGCGCGTGCTGATCCACGATCTGATCCACCGCGACAACCTCGCCTTTCGCGACCGCAGCCTCGATGTGCCGATCTGGCGGCTGCGCCGGGTGATCGAAGACGATCCGTCCAGCCCGTGCTATGTGCAGACGGTGCGCGGCAAGGGCTACGTCTTCGTGCCCGATGCCGATGGCACGCCCTTCTCGATCGAGGCTGCGGCCGACTCATGAAAAACCCGTTGAACACGCTGTTCGGCAGAATGGCGTTGCTCTCGACGGCGGTATTGTTGGCAATTCAGGCTGGCTGGTTCGTCCTCGTCGTCATGCAGCCGCCTCACCACGAAGTGGACGGCTTTGCGCGCGGCATCCTGCTGATGCTGCAGGCGGCCAATGGTGAACCCGTGCAGAGCGCGGATCTCGCGCCGGCCATGCGCGTGCATCTGGTGCCGACCTGGAACATGCCCGCCAGCATTCATCTGCGCGAGCCCACCCAAAAGCAGTTCGTCGAACTGAGCCAGCACTTGCGCCCGCGCCTGCCTGCCGGCACCCAGATCGAAGTCGACGACGCGCGGCCGCCGCGCCTGTGGGTGCGCTTTCCCGGCAAGTCGCTGTGGGTCGTGGTGCCGGTGGATATTCCGCCGCGCCCGCGCTTCATCATCGAAACGGTTTCGATGCTGGTCGCCGCAGTCATCCTGTCGTTGCTGGCCGTGTGGCAAATGCAGCGGCCGCTCACGCGCGTCGCGCAAGCCGCGCGCGCGTTCGGTTCGGGCGGCCGTCCTGAGCCGGTCAACGTGCAAGGCCCACGCGAGCTGCGCGACCTGATTGGTTCATTCAACGACATGATGCGGCGCCTGAATGAAGCCGGTGACGACCAGGCGGTGATGCTGGCCGGCGTCGCGCACGACCTGAAGGCGCCGCTCACGCGGCTCAAGCTGCGCGCAAGCGTGCTGGTAGCGGAAAACGAGCGCGCCGGTCTGATCCGCGATGTCGATTCGCTGACCAATATCGTCCAGCAGTTTCTGGAGTTTGCCGGGCAGTCCGCGGATGCCGGGCCGCCCGTCGAAGTGGAAGCTTTCCTGCGCGAACAGTTCAGCGCCGCCGATGCGGCCGACCCGTTCGATCCGGCCGAAGCGGACACCGAAGCGCCACTCTTCAGTCTCGATCTGCGTGCGGGTCCACATTTCACGCTGCCGCGCACGCTGCTGGACCGGCTGGTGACGAATCTGGTCGACAACGCGCTCGAACACGGCGCGCCCCCGGTCGACATTGCGACCGCGTCTGACGACGGGCACTGGATCGTGAGCGTGCGCGATCATGGCCCGGGCATCCCCGACGATCGCATCGCCGCGGCGATGAAGCCGTTTGTGCGGCTCGACGCGGCACGTGGCGGCGAGGGCCACTGCGGCCTGGGACTCGCGATCGTGGCGCGGCTTGCACACGATCGCGGCGGCCGCTGCGACGTGTTCAATCATCCGGACGGCGGCTTGTGCGTGCGCATCGCACTGCCTGTCGGACACGCGCTCGCGTAACACTGGTTCGCACTTACGCAGTCTTACCGGGAGGGCTTGTGGTGTGCGCGCGCACGTATAGTCTGCGCGGGCTTCCTCGATGGCCCCTCTTGCGGTCTGCCCTGCTCCTGCTGGGCGGGCCGCTTTTTTTGCCGGCCTAGCTGACGAGGCGATCGTGCAACGTGTCGATGATCGACTGGGACAAGCCGAGGCCCATCGTCAGATAGCTCGACATGGTGCCGTAGCTGGACTGCACCTGATCGAAGCCCGCTTGTAGAAAACTTTCCTGAACGCCGAATAGCGGCGCGTCCGACGTCGCCGCCGCGGCACCGTCCTGAGTCTGGATCGCCGCGATTTGCGCGTTGATCGATGCTGCCGAATACGTATTCGTCAGAAGATAGTCTTGCATGATGATGTCGAACGGCACATTCGCGATGCTCAGCAGAATGGCCGCGACCCAGCCGGTGCGATCCTTGCCGGCGCTCGAATGAAACAGCTGAACGCCAGGTGTGTTCGCCAGTTGCGACAACAGTGCGCCGAAGGCCGCCCGTTGTGCCGCGCCGAGGACGTAATCGCGCTCCGCGCTTTCCATCCAGGCGAGCACGCCGTCTTGCATGTCGGCCGGCGGCATGACTTCGTCCGGCGTGCCCGTTACGTTGATGTTCAGATAGGCCGCGCCGACCGGCATGACATCGGCCGTGCGCGCAATCTCGCCGGGCGTGCGCAGGTCGTAGACACTCGCAATCTTCAGTGTCTCGATCAGCGCCTTGTCCGCCGCGCTCAAGGTCAGCGCATTCGAGCGGTAGAACACGCCGCGCCGCACCTGTCGGCCATCGACGGTCTGATAACCGCCGCCTGCTCCGCCGACGTCGCGGAAGTTGTCCACCGAAGCAAGCCGCGGCGTGTCGGGCAGATCCGCGGACGCGCCGCCCCCGCCGCACGCCGACAACAACGCGCTGCCGAGTCCGGACATGAAGAGCACGCTCGCCGTGCCCTTCAGAAACGCACGGCGCGACCCTGGTTCGGCGGCCGTCACGACGCCTGGCCGGTAAGTCTGGGCCGAGCCTGTGGCAGGTGAACGAAGCTTCGCGGTGAAATCCATTGAATGTATTGGTATGGGCGCTTTCGCTTCAGGTCGAACGGAGCGGCAGAGAGTGGTCAGCGCCGCGGCGAAGTGTACCGGGCAGAACTCACTGATGGGTTACAAGGTAGGAGTCTGTAAGGGACGGAAATTGGGGCGCCGCGGGCGGCGGCGTGCTGTTGGTTTTTGGCCTTTTTTTGATTTGCTTTTGGTCTGTTGGTGTTGCGCCTGCGCTGGATGCCTTACGGCGTTGGCCTTTCCTTGTTGTCTTAGCGGTTTATTAGCTTCGCCCCTGTGCGGGGCGGCACCTACTTTCTTTGCCGCCGCAAAGAAAGTAGGCAAAGAAAGCGGGCTCACACCGCCAGCCCCTGGTTGGCCCCCGCTGGAACCGCCTCACAGTGGTCCGAGACAAGATCGTCTCTCGCACAGCCCCCGTTCGTGACACAGGGCTCATTCATCCCGCCTACGCACTCCGTGCGTGGCGGTTGGGTTTGCCCCCGCCGTTACCTCGCTGAGCTCGGTTTTTTGTGTTCTCTTTCTCTCACCGTAGTGCCGTAGTCGCCAGCGCCTGGTAGCGCGCGCCGTGCCTCGCCAGCGTGCTCGAGTACAGGATCAGGGATTCGAAGCTCGCCAGTAAATTCTCCGGCGGCTGCCTGGCGTGGTCCACCGCCGCCGCGTCTCGTCCGAAGCGCGCCAGCGTGATGTGCGGTCGGAACGCGCGAGCATCCACCGGTAAGCCCTGCTCGACCATCAGCGATCGCACCGCCCCGTCGAGCGTCGCAAACTCGTCCGACATCGCCAGCGTCGCCACCGTCAAGCGCGGACGCGCCGCGCCCGGCCAGTGCTCGATCGACAGCACCCGCGTCGGCGTCAGCGGTACGCTGCGCCCCGCCAGCGCAGCCGCCAATGCGCCGCCCTGCGCAAGTGTCAACGAACCAATGAAGGCCACCGTCAGATGCAACTGGTCGTACGGCACGCGGCGCGCGCTCAAGGCGACCGGCAACGCCGCCAAAGCGTCACGCGTCGCGGTGTCCGGCGCCAACGCGATGAAACAGCGCTGCCAGCCTTCCATTCCTGACGTCTCCGTGGCTCGCATCGTGGCGTCGCTCCTCGTTCAAATCCGGCCCGACCGGATATTATCCGCGGCCTGCCTCACCACCGCCCGCCCAATAAAAAGGCCGGGTCGCCCTCGCGGGTGCCCGGCCCTCGTTACCGCCTTATCGTCTCCACCTTGTCCTGCAACGGTTTTCATGTCCCGGCACGCGCGGCGCGGGACCTGAACGAAGACTTAGCGCGGCAGCTCCGAATGCCCCATCAGGAACGCATCCACCGAGCGCGCACACTGACGTCCTTCACGGATCGCCCATACCACCAGCGACTGGCCACGCCGCATATCGCCCGCCGTGAACACCTTGTCCACCGACGTGTAATACGCCTTGTCGCCCTCGGTCGAGGAACGCACGTTGCCGCGCGCATCCTTGTCGACGCCAAACGCTTCGAGCACCGGCGACACCGGTTGCGTGAAGCCCATCGCCAGCAACACCAGGTCGGCCTTCATTTCGAATTCGGAGCCCGGCACTTCCTGCATCTTGCCGTCCTTCCATTCGACGCGCACGGCAATCAGCTTCTCAACCTTGCCGTTCTTGCCCTCGAAACGCTTGGTCGCCACCGCCCAATCACGCTCGCAGCCTTCCTCGTGCGAGGACGACGTGCGCAGCTTCACCGGCCAGTACGGCCACACCAGCGGCTTGTTCTCTTCTTCGGGCGGCTGCGGCAGCAGTTCGAACTGGGTGACGCTCTTCGCGCCATGACGATTCGACGTGCCCACACAATCAGAACCCGTATCGCCGCCGCCAATCACCACCACATGCTTGCCCTTGGCGAGCAACTGGCCGGTGAGCTTGTCGCCCGCATTGACCTTGTTCTGCTGCGGCAGGAATTCCATTGCGTAGTAGATGCCTTCCAGCTCGCGGCCCGGCACCGGCAGATCGCGCGGCGTTTCCGAACCGCCCGACAGCACCACCGCGTCGAACTGCTCTTTCAGTTCAGCCGGCGTGACGGTTTCTTTCGCCGTGTTGCCGATGTGCGCCGGCAGCGGATCCTTGCCGATGAACACATTGGCGCGGAACGTCACGCCTTCCGCTTCCATCTGCCGCATGCGGCGGTCGATCAGCCACTTTTCCAGCTTGAAATCAGGAATGCCGTAACGCAGCAAACCGCCGATCCGGTCGTTCTTTTCGAACACCGTCACATCGTGCCCCGCGCGCGCGAGTTGCTGCGCGACTGCGAGACCCGCGGGGCCCGATCCGACCACCGCGACCTTCTTGCCGGTCTTGTGCTTCGGCGGCTGCGGCTCGACCCAACCTTCGGACCATGCCTTGTCGATGATCGCGTGCTCGATCGACTTGATACCGACAGGATCGTCGTTGATGCCGAGCGTGCACGCGGCCTCGCACGGTGCCGGACAGATGCGGCCCGTAAACTCCGGGAAATTGTTCGTGGAGTGCAGCACTTCGATCGCGTTCTTCCAGTCCTGATGGAACACCAGGTCGTTGAAGTCCGGGATGATGTTGTTCACCGGGCAGCCGTTGTTGCAAAACGGAATGCCGCAGTCCATGCAACGTGCGCCTTGAATCTTCGCTTCGTCGTCGGTCAGTGCCGCAACGAATTCCTTGTAGTGCTTCACACGCGTGAGCGGAGCTTCGTACGCCTCGTGGCGGCGTTCGAACTCGAGAAAACCGGTTGCCTTGCCCATGTGGTTCTCTTATCTATCTGTACAGGTGGGGGTATCGGTGCCCGCCGCACACGAGGGCGGCGGGACCGTCATCTAAAGGGTTTCGCTGATGGCTTGAGCTTTACGCGGCGAGCACTTCCTTGCTCGCCTTCTTCGCAGCCATTTCTCCCAGCGCGCGCTTGTATTCGGTCGGGAAGATCTTCACGAACTGACGGCGCGACGCATCCCAGTTTTCGAGCAGTGCCTTGGCACGCGGCGATCCGGTGAACTGGAAATGACGCTCGATCAGGCCCTTGAGCAGCACTTCGTCCGTTTCGCCTGCATGCCAGAGGCCCTTGTCGACCGTGCGCTCCTGTTCGGCCTGCTGCAACACCGGTTCGAGCGCGACCATCGACTTGTTGCACTTGCCCGCGAACGTGCTGTCCGGATCGAACACAAACGCGATGCCGCCCGACATGCCGGCCGCGAAATTCCGGCCCGTTTCGCCGAGCACCACCACCGTGCCGCCCGTCATGTATTCGCAACCATGATCGCCGGTGCCTTCGACCACCGCCGTGGCGCCCGAGTTACGCACGCAGAACCGCTCGCCTGCGACGCCGCGGAAGAACGCTTCACCCTCGATCGCGCCGTACATCACCGTGTTGCCGCAGATGATGTTTTCTTCCGACTTGCCGCGGAAATCGTTAGTCGGACGAATGATGATGCGGCCACCCGACAGGCCCTTGCCGACGTAGTCATTGCCGTCGCCGACCAGATCCAGCGTCACGCCCTTCGCAAGAAACGCGCCGAAGCTCTGACCGGCCGTGCCCTTCAACTGGATGTGGATCGAGTCGTCGGACAGGCCGTCATGGCCGTACTTCCTGGCGATCATTCCCGACAGCATCGCGCCGACCGTACGGTTCACGTTGCGCACCGGCTGGATGAACGAGACATGCTCGCCCTTCTCGATGGCCGCCCTGGCCTTCTCGATCAGCGTGTGGTCGAGTGCCTTCTCGAGGCCGTGGTCCTGCACATCCACGTGCTTGCGTGCGACTTCCGCCGACACTTGCGGCAGATAGAACACGCGCGAGAAGTCCAGACCCTTCGCCTTCCAGTGCTCGATGCCCTTCTTCATGTCGAGCAGTTCAGCGTGGCCGATCAGGTCGTCGAACTTGCGGATACCCAGTTGCGCCATGATTTCGCGCGCTTCTTCAGCCACAAAGAAGAAGAAGTTGACGACGTGTTCCGGCTGGCCCTTGAACTTCGCGCGCAGCACCGGGTCTTGCGTGGCGACGCCGACCGGGCAGGTGTTCAGATGGCACTTGCGCATCATGATGCAGCCCTCGACGACGAGCGGCGCCGTCGCAAAGCCGAATTCGTCCGCCCCGAGCAGCGCGCCGATCACCACGTCGCGGCCGGTCTTCATCTGCCCGTCGGCCTGCACGCGAATACGACCGCGCAGCTGGTTCAGCACCAGCGTTTGCTGCGTTTCGGCGAGACCCAGTTCCCACGGCGTGCCCGCGTGCTTGAGCGAGGACAGCGGCGACGCGCCCGTGCCGCCGTCATGACCGGCGATCACGACGTGATCCGCCTTCGCCTTTGCCACACCGGCTGCCACCGTGCCGACGCCCGATTCCGAAACGAGCTTCACCGAAATGCTGGAAGCCGAGTTCACGTTCTTCAGGTCGTGGATCAACTGCGCCAGATCTTCGATCGAATAGATGTCATGGTGCGGCGGCGGCGAGATCAGGCCCACGCCCGGCACCGAGTAACGCAGCTTGCCGATGTAGTCGGACACCTTGTGACCCGGCAACTGACCGCCTTCGCCCGGCTTCGCGCCCTGCGCCATCTTGATCTGGATCTGATCAGCCGAAGCCAGGTATTCCGCCGTCACGCCGAAACGGCCCGACGCCACCTGCTTGATCTTCGAGCGCAGCGAGTCGCCATCCTTCAGCGGGATGTCGACGATCACTTCGTCGCCGATCACCGACTTCATCGTGTCGCCGTTCTTGATCGGAATGCCGCGCAGTTCGTTGCGATAACGGTTCGCGTCCTCGCCGCCTTCACCGGTGTTCGACTTGCCGCCAATGCGGTTCATCGCGATGGCGAGCGTGGCGTGAGCTTCGGTGCTGATCGAGCCGAGCGACATCGCGCCCGTCGCAAAACGCTTGACGATATCCTTCGCCGGTTCCACTTCGTCCAGCGCAATTGCCCTGGTCGGATCGAACTTGAACTCGAACAGGCCGCGGAACGTCATGTGACGCTTCGTCTGATCGTTGATCAGATGGGCGTATTCCTTGTACGTCTGATACGAGTTGCTGCGTGCCGAGTGTTGCAGCTTGGCGATCGCATCCGGGGTCCACATGTGTTCTTCGCCGCGCACGCGGTACGCGTACTCGCCGCCGGCATCCAGCATGGTGGCCAGTACCGGGTTGTCGCCGAACGCCTCGCGGTGCAGACGGATCGCCTCTTCCGCGACGTCGAACAGGCCAATCCCGCCGACCTTCGACGAAGTGCCCTTGAAGTACTTCGTGACCAGATCTTCCGCGAGTCCGACGGCTTCGAAAATCTGCGCGCCGGTGTAGGACATGTAGGTCGAAATGCCCATCTTCGACATGACCTTCTGCAGGCCCTTGCCGACTGCCTTGGTGAAGTTGTAGACCGCCTTCTCCGCCGACAGGTCGCCCTTCAGGCCGGCCGCCATCTGCGCCAGCGTTTCCATGGCGAGGTACGGGTGCACGGCTTCCGCGCCGTAGCCCGCGAGTAACGCGAAGTGATGCGTCTCACGTGCCGAACCGGTTTCGACGACGAGACCCGCGCTCGTACGCAGACCGTGCTGCACGAGGTGCGTGTGGATTGCGGCCGTGGCGAGCAGCGCCGGGATCGCGACGTTGTCGCGGTCGGTCCTGCGGTCCGACACGATCAGCATGTTGTAGCCGGACTTCACTGCATCCACGGCTTCCGCGCACAGCGAAGCCAGACGCGCTTCGATGCCTTCCTTGCCCCATGCCACCGGATAGCAGATGTTCAGCTCGTACGAGCTGAACTTGCCGCCGGTGTATTGATCGATGGCACGGATCTTCGCGATGTCCTTGAAGTCGAGCACGGGCTGCGACACTTCGAGACGCATCGGCGGGTTGATGTTGTTCGTGTCCAGCAGGTTCGGCTTCGGACCGACGAACGACACCAGCGACATCACCATGTTTTCGCGGATCGGGTCGATCGGCGGGTTCGTCACCTGGGCGAACAGCTGCTTGAAGTAGTGATAGAGCGTCTTGTTCTTGTTGGACATGACCGCCAGCGGCGAATCGTTGCCCATCGAGCCGACGGCTTCCTCGCCGGCTTGCGCCATCGGCGCCATCAGGAACTTGAGGTCTTCCTGCGTGTAGCCGAATGCCTGCTGACGATCCAGCAGCGCCGCGGCTTCGCGGCGTTCCGTGACGACGTCTTCCGCGCTCGGCTCGATTTCGTCGAGCTTGATCCGGACCGCGTCGATCCAGCTCTTGTACGGCTTGGCGTTGGCGAGGTTGTCCTTGAGTTCCTTGTCGTCGATGATGCGGCCGTGCTCCATATCGATCAGGAACATCTTGCCCGGCTGCAGACGCCACTTCTTGACGATCTTCGACTCGGGGATAGGCAGCGTGCCCGCCTCCGACGCCATGATCACGAGGTCGTCGTCCGTGACGATATAGCGCGCCGGGCGCAGGCCGTTACGGTCGAGCGTGGCGCCGATCTGGCGGCCGTCGGTGAAGGCGATGGCGGCGGGGCCGTCCCACGGCTCCATCATCGCGGCGTGGTATTCGTAGAACGCGCGGCGGTTGTCGTCCATCAGTGTGTGCTGTTCCCAGGCTTCCGGGATCATCATCATCATGGCGTGGACGAGCGGATAACCGGCCATCACCAGCAGTTCGAGACAGTTGTCGAACGAGGCGGTGTCCGATTGGCCCGGATAGATCAGCGGCCACAGCTTCGGCAGGTCGTCGCCGAGCACGTGCGACGCGATCGCGCCGGTACGCGCGTTCAGCCAGTTGACGTTGCCCTTCACCGTGTTGATTTCGCCGTTGTGGGCGATCATCCGGTAAGGGTGAGCCAGTTCCCACGCCGGGAACGTGTTGGTCGAGAAGCGCTGGTGCACGAGCGCAAGCGCCGACACGGTACGGTCGTCCTGCAGGTCGCGGTAGTACACGCCGACCTGGCCCGCCAGCAGCAGGCCCTTGTAGACCACCGTGCGTGCCGACATGGACGGCACGAAGTATTCCTTGCCATGCTTGAGCTTGAGCGCCTGGATGCGGTGGCTGGCGGTCTTGCGGATCACGTACAGCTTCCGTTCGAGCGCATCGGTCACCATGATGTCCTTGCCACGCCCGATGAAGATCTGGCGGATCAACGGCTCGCTCGCCTTGACAGTGGGCGAAATGGCCATGGAATGATCGACCGGCACGTCGCGCCAGCCCAGCACGACCTGGCCCTCAGCCTTCACCGTCCGTTCGAGCTCCTGCTCACAGGCCAGCCGCGACGCATGTTCCTTCGGCAAAAAGATCATGCCGACGCCGTACTCGCCGTTGGGCGGCAGCGTCACGCCCTGTTTGGCCATTTCTTCCCGATAGAAGCCGTCCGGAATCTGGATCAGGATGCCGGCGCCGTCGCCCATCAGCGGGTCAGCGCCAACGGCGCCCCGGTGATCGAGATTCTCGAGAATCTTCAGGCCCTGCTGGATGATTTCGTGACTTTTCTTGCCCTTGATGTGGGCAACGAAGCCGACGCCGCAGGCGTCATGTTCGTTTTGCGGGTCATAGAGACCTTGGGCGGCGGGGACCGGGGACGTCGGTTGCTGATGGTCGTTCATGGGGACACCGTCTGTGAGGGGGCCGGGGAAGGCCGTTGAACCATTTTTTGTTGCCCGCAGTGTGTATTGCACCTGCGCAGGCAGTTTGGCGGCGGCACTGGCCGCAACTGCCGGAAATCGGAATATACGCGACGAATCAAGGGAATAGCAAATAAAACGTGATGGTGTGACCCCTATTATCAAGTTGGTGCATTGCACCTATTTTTTAATGGTGCCATATCAATTGGATGGCCAAAAAAGCGGCATGCGATGATGCCGCTTCTTGCACAGAGCTTTGATCCAAAAAGGATTTTATTGGGTCTGCGGGGTTTCCCGAACCTTGCGCGGCCGCCCGCGCGGCAGCGGCGAGACACGCCGGTTCGCCGCCCGCGCGGCCCATTCGCGGTAGGAATCGCTGCCCAGCACCCAACCCTTGAGGGTGGCTTGTTGCAGCTGGCTGGCTTCGCGCTCGTCGAGCGGTTGCTCGCACAGTTCGCGATAGGCGCGCTGCCGTTCGAACGGCGTATTGCCGAGCGACCAGTACAGCGGATGGTCCGTGATCAGACTATCCAGGGTGAGCCCGATGTGATGCCTGTAGCTCGACCAGCGATAGTCCTCGGGCGTGCTCACCAGGCCGAGGCGCACCGGACACATCTCCACCACACGGCTTGCCAGCAGGAAATACCGCTCGCCTTCGATCACCGTTGCGCGATAACGCCCCTCCCACAGGGTGCCGCGCCGCGAGTAGCGCCGGTTGAAGTGTGCGACATAGCGGCGACCGACCGCCTGCATCGCCTTCGGCAAACTCGATTCTTCGGTTGGCGTGACGAGCAATTGCACCGCGCCCGGCATCAGCGCGTAAGCGTGAATAGAGAGGTGATGGTCGCGTGAAGCCGCCTTCAGGCAATCGATGAAGAGTTCGTAATCCTGGTCGTCGACAAATGCGGGCTGTTGATCGAGCCCGCGCAGGATCACGTGTTGCGGCTGGTCGGGGACATAAAGACGTGCGAGCCGTGCCATGCTGGAGTATCCAATAGTCGCGTTGGTATATACCCGAAGGTCCGAAAAGCCGCACGCCCGTACGATTCGGCGGGGCGCGGCTGAGCCAGAAACCACGCGGCGCTTAGGGAGAAAGCTCTAACCGCCGCGTATGGTTTGTTTCAAACGTTGTGTTCATAATGAGCGGGCCTTTTTTGGAGGAGCACATATATGAAATTAAAACAGGCCATGACGGGGATCGCGGCGCTTGCCTGCATGACGGCAGCCCACGCACAATCGGCCGGAAGCTTTTATGTCACGACAGGCTGGCTTCATCTCGCACCCCAGTCCAGTAGTCAACCGCTGAAGGAGACAAACGTTGGCGGTTCACCTGTCAACGCCACACTTCCCAACACCGGCGCCACACTCGATAGCGCCGACACCCTTGGCTTCACCGCTGGCTACTTCGTCACGGACCATATCGCAACCGAATTCGTGATGGGCGTCCCGCCGAAATTCAATCTGGACGGTGCAGCCTCTTACTCGCAATACGGGGTACTCGGTCAAGCAAAACAGTGGAGCCCGACCCTGCTGTTCAAGTACTACTTCAATGCGCCGGAAGCGCGGTTCCGTCCTTTTCTGGGCGTAGGTGTCAGCCGCATCTGGTTTACCGACGAGCACATCACCAATAGTACGTTCCAGGCGCAGGTACTGCATGGTCCGACCACCGTATCTACGGATAGTTCGTGGGAGCCCGTGTTTAATGCCGGTTTCAACTTCAACATCGACCAGCACTGGTTTGCGAGCATCTCGCTGTCCTATCTGCCGCTCAGCACCACCGCCAAGCTGAACACTGCCGCCCAGACGCCCGTCGGAACGCTCAACGTACAGTCGCAGACCAAGATCAGGCTCAACCCGATCGTCAGCTACGCCAGTATCGGTTATCGCTTCTGACAGTACTTCCGGGCACCAGCCCTAAGGTTAGTCGGTTTTTGGGGGCTTGAACAATGCCGTGACGTTATGCGTGACGGCATTTTCATTTTTATGCGGCACAACTGCATGTGGACCGGCGTTTTTGACGGCCTCTTTGTAAATATGACCAAGGCCGCGGCCGGTCCGCCGCAAATTATGCCGCCGCATCGGGACGCCGCCTCGCGCGATGCGGGTTTGCCGCGGATTTGGAGCGTCGTCTGACGTTTGGCATCGAAGTTGCGTGACATGGTGTTTCCCGCGTCGTTATGCGGGGCCCTTTCATCTACCAACGACGGAGCGACCATGACCGCACTACCGAATACGCGAGATGCCCTCGGCGAATCCTGGACTACGACGAGCCGCCGTGCGCGCCGCATCGCGCGTCACAGCCGCCACGCGGCAGAAGACATTGCAGGCGAATTGCGCTCGCTGATGTCCGAGCTCGAAGACACCTTGGCCGACGGCACGCAAGCCGACGCCGTGGCTCTGCGAGCCCAGTTGCGCAAGCGCCTCGATGTGGCGCGCGAACGCCTGAACGACACCCGCGACGCCGTGCGTCAACGCGCCGAGGTCGCGCTCGCGGACGCCGACGAATACGTGCACGAAAATCCGTGGCAGACGATTGCGATCGTGGGCGGCATCGCACTGATTGCCGGCGCCTTGTTTGCGCGCGCCCGCTGAAGCGGCACCCTGCGCTAAAGGCGCACCTCGCGTGGAATGACGGCGTCGGCGTGCTGGTAATGTCGTCGGTGCGCCTTTTGCGCGGCTGCGCTTTTGCGCATTGGATGCTGATCTGATGCGGAGTTTCGGCTCCGGCCTTAAGCGGAGCCGGCTAGACTGCCCTGCGCGAGCCGCGCCGTGGGTTGTCGAACCCCGGCGCCATGATTGAGCGACCTGGCGTGCACTAGTTGTCCGCAATCACGAACAGCCGCTGATACTCCTTGAGCGCATAGCGGTCCGTCATTCCTGCGATGTAGTGGGCAATCAGACGCGGCTGCGTAGCTGCATCCGACGACTGATACGACGGCGGCAGCAACCGCGGATCGTCGGAAAACGCGTCGAACAACCCCACCACCACGCGGCGCGCCTTGTTTGCCATCCGCATCACGCGGTAATGGCGGTAGAGGTTCTTGAAAAGGAAGCGCTTGAGCGCTGCCGCTTGCGCGGCAACCGCTTCGCTGTGCGCGACCAGCGGTGGTGCCGCGCGCACGTCGTCCAGCGAAGCGGGTGCGTGCTGCAGCAGATTGCGGGTCGTCGTGTCGATCAGATCCACGATCAAGGTATTGATGATCCGGCGCACCGTTTCGTGTATCAACCGGCGTCCTTCGATCTGCGGAAAATCATTGCGCGCGGCCTCGTAGTGCATCTGCCACAACTCGACTTGTGCCAGTTGTTCGACGGTGAGCAGACCCGAACGAAGCCCATCGTCGACGTCGTGATTGTTGTATGCGATTTCGTCGGCCACGTTGGCGATCTGCGCCTCGATCGACGGCTGCCGCCCTTCGAGGAAGCGTTCGCCTAGCGCCCCGAGCCGGCGCGCGTTTTCGCGTGAGCAGTGCTTCAGGATGCCTTCGCGGGTCTCGAAGCACAGGTTCAGGCCGTCGAACGCGCCATAGTGCTCTTCCAGATCGTCGACCACGGCGAGACTTTGCAGGTTGTGCTCGAAACCGCCATGCTCGCGCATACAGTCGTTCAGCGCGTCCTGCCCTGCATGGCCGAATGGCGTGTGACCCAGATCGTGAGCGAGCGAAATGGCCTCGACCAGATCCTCGTTGACCCGCAGATTCCGTGCGACGGAGCGCGCAATCTGCGCCACTTCCAGGCTGTGCGTGAGGCGCGTGCGAAACAGATCGCCTTCGTGATTCACGAACACCTGCGTCTTGTATTCGAGGCGACGGAACGCAGTCGAATGGACGATGCGGTCACGATCACGCTGAAACTCGGTGCGGGCGCTGGGCGGCGGCTCGGCATGGCGGCGGCCGCGCGATTGCGCGGAATGGGCCGCATAGGGTGCGAGATGCGCTTCGAGTGCAGCCGGAGTGGGACTCAGGTGCAGAACCGGCGCTGCGCCCGGAGAGGTGGCGCCGGTGCGGTCATTCAGGGTGTCGCTGCGCCTTTCGTTCACCGGTTTCTCCGAATCGTGGGCGGCGCGCCAGGCCCCAGGCTCGCCGCGCTCAGACGGCAGCGGCCAGGGTGGCGTGCACTGCGGCGTCGGGCGCCGGGCCGATCAGCGTCTCACCGAAACGCTTCAGCAGAATGAATTTGATCTCGCCCGCCTCGGCTTTCTTGTCGACGCGCATCAGATCGACATAGCGCGATTCGCCCAGCGCCGGGGCGCGCGTGGGCAGATGCGCGGCCGTAATCACGTCCACGAGGCGCTTGCGTGCCGCTTCGTCGAGATGACCGAGACGCACCGAGAGATCCGCCGCCATCACCATTCCACAGCCGACGGCCTCGCCATGCAGCCACTCGCCATAGCCGAGCCCGGCTTCGATTGCGTGACCGAAGGTATGACCGAAATTGAGGATGGCGCGCAAACCGCCTTCGCGTTCGTCCGCGGCCACCACTGAGGCCTTGATCTCGCACGAGCGCTTGACGGCTTGCGCGAGCGCCTGCGGCTCGCAGCCATTGAGCGCTTCGACGTTCGCCTCGATCCAGTCGAAGAAAGCGGCGTCGGCAATCGCGCCGGTCTTGATGACTTCGGCGACGCCGGCAGCCAGTTCGCGCGGCGGCAGCGTACGCAACGCGCCGATGTCGGCGATCACCGCCTGCGGCTGATAAAACGCGCCGATCATGTTCTTGCCGAGCGGATGATTGATGCCGGTCTTGCCGCCCACCGACGAATCCACTTGCGCCAACAACGTGGTGGGCACCTGAATGAACGGCACTCCCCGCATATAGCAGGCGGCGGCAAATCCCGTCATGTCACCGATCACCCCGCCGCCGAGCGCGATCAGCGTGGTCTTGCGGTCGGCCCGCGCGCCCAGCAGCGCGTCGAAGATCAGATTGAGCGTTTCCCAGTTCTTGTACGCCTCGCCATCCGGAAGCACGACCGTGGAGACCTGCTTGCCGAGCGGCGCAAGCGCCTCGCGCAGCGTGTCGCCGTAGAGCGGATCGACGGTGGTATTGGTGACGATAGTGACGGACGAACCGGCGATATGCGGCGCAAACAGCGCCGTTTGACCGATCAGGTCGGTGCCGATATGAATGGGGTAGGCGCGATCGCCCAGTTCGACATT
>NZ_DASXHA010000117.1:0-23914 GCF_036488795.1 Paraburkholderia sp. | reverse complement strand
GCGCGTCCCTCGGCGGTCGGTGTCACCTGGCGGATCTGGCGC
The DNA here is from genome assembly GCF_036488795.1 of Paraburkholderia sp. GTDB lineage: Bacteria > Pseudomonadota > Gammaproteobacteria > Burkholderiales > Burkholderiaceae > Paraburkholderia. The sequence goes on along the minus strand of NZ_DASXHA010000117.1, from coordinate 23,872 downwards.
ACGAACAGCGCGATGCCTAACCAGGCTTCCAGCTTCTGGATCTGCTGGCCGACCGCGCCGGGCGTCACGCTCAATTCGTCCGCCGCTAAAGTAAAACTGCCGAGCCGCATGGCCGACTCTAGCGCCAGTAGGGCCTTCAGGGGAGGAATGGCTCGCATGGAAGAGTTTTTCTATCGCATCGGAGAAAACTAATCGTTTGTACCGCATCGGCGGCGTCGCGACAATCGGGGCATCGTATTGTTGTTCGAGGCCCCTGACATGAACCCCGCCTATCTCGCCTTCGCCTTGCTTGGCCTCATCTGGGGCAGCAACTTTCTGTTCATGAAGTGGGCGAGCGTGTGGATCTCGCCGGCGCAAATCGTCTTTCTGCGCGTACTGTTCGGCTTGCTGCCCATCCTCGCGCTGGCGCTTGCGACCCGCGCGCTGAAGTGGCGTCATGTGCGGCACGCGCATCATTTCATCGTGATGTCGCTGCTGGCCACGAGCGTCTACTACTACGCGTTTGCGAAGGGCGCGGCACTGTTGCTGTCCAGCGTGGCGGGCATGTTGAGCGGCGCGATCCCGTTGTTTTCGTTTCTTTGCGTGTGGGCGTTGCTGCGTGACGAGCGCCCGAGCGGCCGCATGATCGCCGGGGTTGTATGCGGCTTTCTGGGTGTGCTGCTGATTGCGCATCCGTGGACGGGCGCCGCCGGAGGCGTCGATCTGCGCGGCGTGCTGTATATGGTGGCAGGGTCGCTGAGCCTCGGTTGCTCGTTCGCCTACGCGCGGCGTTTCCTCACTCGCCTCGACCTGTCGCCACTGGCGCTGTCTACCTGGCAGATCGGCTTCGCGCTGGTGATGCTGAGCGCCATCACCGACTTTCACGGCATCACGCGGATTACCGCCCACACGGGCGCGCTCGCCGGTCTGGTACTCGGGCTCGGTCTGCTGGGAACCGGCGTTGCCTACATGCTGTACTACTTCATCGTGCAGCGGCTCGGCGCACTCGCGGCCTCCAGCGTGACGTACATTCCGCCGGTCGTTGCGTTACTGATGGGACTGGCGTTTGCGGGTGAGCCGATTCGGCCGCTGCATCTGCTCGCCATGGCGTGCATACTCGGCGGCGTTTATCTGCTGCAAGGCGGACGGCAGGTGAAGCCGGTGCAAGCGGATGTCGCGGTGCGCGACAAACGCTTGCGGGCCGATGCGCGGGTTTGAGGGTTCGTGGCGGGGTCAGGTCACGGCGCGTCGTCGCCGTAGAACACGTCCAGGGTTGGGAACGCGGCTTGACCCCGCAGGCAGTCCCACAAGTAGATTGCAAAGCCCGGGTCGCCGGTCCACAACGAATAGCGCATCTGCCCGTGGGCCGCTTCGTCAGCCTCGGTCTGCGCGATGCTATGCATCGCGAAGGCGCGGGCGCGCTGCAGCCATTTGACGTCCCCCGTGCGCTGGTAGAGGCACAGAAACGGATAACCGTTGCCGCCTGTGCCGTGACACAGGTTCGACCCTTTGGTAAGCGGCCCGGCCGCCCAGATTGCTTCGCCGCCTGCGATCAGCAACGGGTCCAGTTCGCACGACGGCAATTGCGCGAGGCAAACAATAAAGCCCGGCGCACCGTGGCAAAACTGCATCAGCATGCGAGACTTGCGATCCTCGGGCATGACGAGAAGGGGACGCCAGTTTGCGAGGTCCCCCTCCATGGTCACGGTGCGTTGCAGCGTATTGACGATGCAACGCTGCCACTCTTGCCAGCTGTCGGCGTCGAGCAGATGCCGCCCGCGGATCAACGGCAGCGCGGTGCCGACGAAGCCGTGCACGCCATCGAGATACGTCGACTGGCTGCCGTACAGGTCTTGCATCCAGTAGTGGCAGCGATACTCTTCCGACCACTTCAGCTCCGACCAGAGCTGGCTGGCGGTTGTGCGAAACAGGGTGGCCCAGCGTTCATCCTGGGTGCGTTCATGCAGAAACGATGCGGCCAGCAGCGTGCCGGGCGAACCCCACATGAGTTCTCGCGCGGGTTGCCGGATGTTGCTGCTGATGAGTTCGGCCAGCCGGTCAGCGAGCACTTCAGTGGGAGCGCGTCCGTATTCGAGCATCAACCACGGCAGCTCGCCCATCATGAACGACGCGAAGTCGCTGCTGTCGTTTTCCTCCAGCCATGCGCGATTCTTGACGCGCAATGCATCGGCATGCTCGAAGGGGTCGCGCTGCAGCTTGACTGCGCCTACCGCAGCCAGATAATCGAGCGCCCATACCACGCCGCATGCGCCGTGATAGAGCGGCACGAAAGGTGCAAGCGGATTCTCCGCGGTATTGCCGTCGCGCGGATGCGCAGGCCATAGCCCGTCCGCCGTCATACGTGTCTCGGTGTCACTGACGATACGGGCGATCGTGTCTCTTACCCGCATCTCGTCCCATTCGATCGCTTGCAAGGGTTCGTGGCGGGACGGATCGAAAAGCATGCACAGCCTCGCAGGGTGTTTAAGATTTCGGTGAGAATGGAGAATCTGTCGAAAGGCGCATAAGCACTGCGCCACTCACATACAAGCATCAGACTGGCGGTGTTTCCACAAAGACGGGTTGCTGTTCAGCCCATTCGGAGAACGTGCGCAAGCCTGGATACGCGCTTGCGTCGACGATCTCCGGCAGCATCATCTGTATGAATCGCCACGTCACGGCAATCGTGACGCTTGCCTGATCGAGTGCATCCGCTTTCATGGGCAACGGCGCTGCCGTCAGTTCGTCTTCGAGCAATGAGCACGCGGCGAATAGTTGCGCGCGCACCCTTTCGACCCACGGTTCGTGTTGCTTGTCCGCCGGCCGTAAATTCCGTTCGTAGACGATCTGCACGGTCTTCTCGCAGGCCGCGAGCGCGAGCCCCGTGAGCTTCGTCGCACGCAGCCGTGCGGCCGGTTCTTGCGGTGCGAGGGCAACGCCCGAATGCGGCAGTGTCTGGACGTAGTCGAGGATCAAGGTCGAGTCGATCAGCGCCTGCCCGTCGTCGAGGATCAGGGTTGGCGCCTTGACGACGGGGTGGATCTGCCGAAACGTTTCGTAGGTGCTGAAGACCGAGACCGACTGATGCTCGAATTCCAGCTTCAATAACTTGAGGCAGATCGCCACCCGGCGGACGTAAGGCGAATCCAGCATGCCGATCAACTTCATACCCCTCCCGTTAGAATCCCTATCATTGAAAGGAAGCACTCGGGGTTGAGCCATGCCGGCTGGACGGCTGCCCCTATGCTGCACCTACGCATAGCGTAATGGCGCGCCCGGCAAATGAAAAGCGACGAAAATAGACGCTTAACGTTAGATCATCTTACATGACGAACATCCCGTCCTTGACCGCCTTGAGGTGTTTCGAAGCCGTTGCCAGGCTGGGTGGCGTGACGCAGGCCGCGCGCGAGCTGCATGTCACGCACTCGGCGGTCAGCCAGCAGATTCGCATGCTCGAAGAAGCGATGAGCGTGGAGCTGTTCGCGCGCGAGGCGCGCAACTTGCGTCTCACCGAAGCAGGGCGCCTGTATGCACTGGAAATACGTTCGGCTTTGCGCGACATCGTCAACGCCACGCGCGTCGTACAAGCGAGGCCTGACGACGGCGAGCTGCTCATCGCCACGTTGCCTTCGTTCGCCTTGCATTGGCTAGTGCCGCGATTGCATGGCTTTCGCGCGAAGCATCCGCATTACCGCATTCGTTTGCAGACCAGTCTCGAGTTGCAAGACCTGCGGCACGGCGTGGCCGACGTGGGCGTGCGCATGGGGCAGGGACATTGGCCCGGCCTCGTACAGAAGAAGCTGTTCAAGGACGAACTCGTGGTGGTCGCCGCGCCGCACTTGTGCGGCGGGCGTTTGCCGCGAACCGCGAAAGAGATCGTTGCGAGCACACTGATCCATGGCACCGACGCGCCGTGGAGCGACTGGTGCTACGCGGCGAACGTGCACGAACCGGCAACGATCGAATTTTCTGCTAACGACTCCAATATTATTTTGGGCTGCGTACTGTCAGGAAGAGGTATCGCGCTCGAGCGCCGCAGCCTCGTCGCCGATGCGATCGCGCGCGGCGAGCTGGTGCAGCTGAGCGAAGTGTGCGTGCCTTATCCGTATCCGTACTGGCTTGTCTGGCCGCAACGCGATGTCCTGAGTCAGCAGCAGATTCATTTCACGGAATGGATCGAAGCAGAAGCGCAAAGATATCTTGAGAGTGTGCGGCGTTAGCCTTAGCGGTTTCGCCATGCGCTTGCCGCAATAAACCCGCCTGCCTTTAGGTGCTTTATTGATCTGCTAGTCGTTCATATGCGAGTCGGGTTACCCTTGCGGCGCCTCGTTCCTTGAAAAGCTCCAATGAAACCAACAAAGACTTTCCTGGCCGTTACGCTTCTCTCCACACTCCTCGCCGGATCAAGCGCCGCCTGGTCCGCCGATGGTCCGCCGGTCGCGCCTGTGCATCCGGTCGCCGACACCTACTTCGGCACCACGGTGATCGACAACTACCGCTACATGGAGAACCTGAAGGACCCGCGAGTTCAGCACTGGATGAAAGCGCAAGCCAGCTACACGCGCAAGGTAATTGACAGGATCCCTGGTCGCGCCGCGTTGCAGCAACGCATCAAGGAATTGTCGAGCGCGGATTTGCGTCGCGACAGCTTCACGCGTCGTGGCGACCGGCTCTTTTACCAGGTGACGCAGCCCGGTGCCAATTTGCCCAAGCTGGCGTATCGCGATGGCGTGAGCGGCGAGGAACATATCCTGGTCGATCCGGCAAAGCTCGCGAAGGACAGCACGCATCACTACGCGCTCGACTGGTATTCGCCGTCGTGGGACGGCCGCTATGTCGCGTACGGTGTCTCGGAAGGCGGCTCGGAACAGAGCGTGCTGCATATCATCGACCTGAAGACGGACAAGCAGCTCGCGGAAAGCATCGACCGTACGAGCGATTGCGTGGTCTCGTGGCGTAACGACAACGCGTCGTTTTTCTATCTGCGCTATCCGAAAACGGGTCCTGACACGCCGCCCTCGCAAACCGAATACAACGCCGTCACTTTCCTGCACGTACTGGGACAGAACGCCCAGGGCGATGGCGATGACGCCGTGTTCGGGCGTGGCGTGTCGGCGAAGCTCGACGTGCCGGAAGGTCAGGGCACGTACGCGCTGCTGTCGCCCGATTCGCCGTACGTCGTGGCGGTCGCCAACCGCAACATGGACAACAACCCCAACACGTTCTATGTCGCGCGTCTCGATCAGGTGCATGGCGCGGATACGCCGTGGCAAAAAATCGCCGGTCCGCAAGACGGTGTGACCGATGTGCGTCTGCGCGGCGATCGCCTTTACTTCCTCTCGGAGAAAGGCGCTTCGCGCTTCCAGATTCTGTCGACACCGCTTGCCACGCCCGATGTCGCCCACGCGGACGTGGTCGTGCCCGAAGGCCCGAACGTGCTCGATTCGTTCGAGCTGGCGAACGATGCGATCTACGTTGGCGAGCGCATCGGCTCGGGGTTCGAGCTGCAACGCGTGTCGTTCGACGGCAAGGACAGCAAGTCGATCAGCATGCCTTTCGCGGGCACGATTGCAGGCTTGACCACCGATCCGAATCTGCCTGGCGTGATGTTCTCGCTGCAGGGCTGGGTCCAGGCGCCGCGCGAAATTGCCTACGATCCGAAGACGGACGCCGTGACGGACACCGGTATCGTGCCGCCGTCGAAGACGGAAACCGGCGACATCGAGTCACATGAAGAATTCGCCATCAGCTATGACGGTACGCGTATTCCGGTATCGATCATCGCGAAGAAGGGCGTGACGCGGGACGGCTCGCATCCGACCATCGTATTCGGCTACGGCAGCTACGGCCTTTCGATGGATCCGTTCTATGACGCGGACTGGCAGGCGTGGATCGAACATGGCGGCATCATCGCCGTGTCGCATATGCGCGGCGGCGGCGAGTATGGAGACGACTGGCACCGCGCCGGACAGAAGCTCACGAAGATCAATACCATCCTCGACTTCATCGCGTCCGCGCATTACATGATCAACCAGCACTACACGCAGTCGAAGTATCTGGTGGCCAATAGCGCGAGCGCAGGCGGCATTGTGATGGGCGGCGCGTTGACGGTGGACCCAGGCCTATTCAGCGTGATTCTCGACGACGTGGGCGATTCCGATACCTTGCGCTCGGAAACCGAACCGAATGGGCCGCCCAACATTCCCGAGTTTGGTTCTACCGCGACCGAAGCCGGTTTTCATGGTCTCTACGCCATGAGCGCCTATGCGCATATCCACGACGGGACGCCTTATCCGGCGGTGATGTTCACGACCGGCGCCAACGATCCGCGCGTGTCGTCATGGCACATGCTGAAAATGGCGGCGCGCGTGCAAGCGGCCACGAGCAGCAACCGGCCGGTGCTGTTGCGCATCGACTATGACGCGGGTCACGGCTTCGGTTCGAGCATCGCGCAACACGCCAGCGAGCTGGCTGACGAATGGTCGTTTGCACTGTGGCAGATGGGAACCCCAGGCTTTCAGCCGAAACCGTAGAGCGGAAATGGTCAGGGCGCAGGATCATGCGCCCTGTCTGCGACTTATTGATCATCTAGGCATGCCGGCGCGAGTCGAGTTAATCTTGCGGCGCCTCGTACCTTTGGAAGCTTGAATGAAACCAACAAAGACTTTCCTGGCGGTCACGCTTGCAGCTACCTTACTCGGCGCCGCGGGGGCGTCGTGGTCGGCTGATGGACCCCCTGCCGCGCCGGTGCGTCCGGTAACGGATACCTACTTCGGTACGCCGGTCGTCGACAATTACCGCTACATGGAGAACCTCAACGACCCGGAAGTGCAGAGCTGGATGAAGGCGCAGTCCGCTTACACGCGCAAGATTCTCGACAGCATTCCGGGCCGCGCGCCGATGGCGAAAAGCATCGAAGCGGTGATGGGTAACGACCTGCGCCGCAGCATGTTCGCGCGTCGCGGCGAGCGCCTGTTCTACCAGGTGATGGAGCCAGGCGCGAGCGTGCCCAAGCTCGCGTATCGCGACGGCATCAACGGTGAAGAACATCTGGTGGTCGACCCGGCCAGCCTCGCCAAGGACAGCGCGCATCACTACGCGCTCGACTGGTATTCGCCTTCGTGGGACGGCCGCTATGTGGCCTACGGCATCTCCGAAGGCGGCTCGGAAAAGAGCGTGCTGCACGTGAAGGATCTGCAAAGCGGCACGGAGCTCGCGGAGAGCATCGACCGTACGAGCGATTGCGTCGTCTCGTGGCGCAACGACAACCGCTCGTTCTTCTATCTGCGTTATCCGAAGGCCGGTCCGGATACGCCGCCTGCGCAAAGCGAATACAACGCGGCGACCTTCGTGCACGTGCTGGGCCAGAACCCGAACGGCGACGGCGATGAGGCCGTGTTTGGCCACGGCGTGTCGGCGAAGCTCGACGTGCCGGAAGGTCAGGGCACCTATGTGCTGCTGTCGCCTGATTCGGCGTATGCGGTTGCCGTGGTGAATCGCAACATGGACAACGCGCCGAATACCTTTTACGTTGCGCCGCTCGACAAGATTCACGGTGCCGATACGCCATGGCAAAAAATCGCCACGCCGGACGATGGCGTGACCGAAGTGCATCTGCGTGGCGATCGTTTGTACTTCCTGTCGCAGAAGGGCGCGTCGCGCTTCCAGATTCTGGCGACGCCGCTCGGGCATCCGGATGTCGCGCATGCCGACGTGATCGTGCCCGAAGGTCAGAACGTGCTCGATTCATTCGACCTGGCCGGCGACGCGATGTATATCGGCGAGCGGGCCGGTGCGAGTTTTCAGCTGCAGCGCGTGTCGTTCGACGGCAAGCACAGCAAGTCGATCGGTTTGCCGTTTGCGGGTACGGTGGCGGACCTCGCCGTGGATCCGCACGTGCCCGGCGTGATGTTCTCGCTGCAAGGCTGGGTCAAGGCGCCGCGTGAAATTGCCTACGATCCAGGCACCGACGCGGCGACCGATACGGGGCTGATTCCGGCTTCGAAGACGGAATCGGACAAGGTCGAAGCGCACGATGAATTTGCCACCAGCTACGACGGCACGCTCGTGCCGGTGTCGATCATCGCGCAGAAGGGCGTGAAGCGCGACGGCACGCACCCGACCATTGTGTTCGGTTACGGCAGCTACGGCATTTCAATGGACCCGGTGTATCGTCCCGCGTGGCAGGTGTGGATCGAGCATGGCGGCATCATCGCCGTGTCGCATATGCGCGGCGGCGGCGAATATGGCGAAGCCTGGCATCATGCCGGTACGAAGCTCACGAAGATCAACACGATGCTCGACTTCAACGCGTCGGCGCAGCACATGATCGACGAGCACTATACGCAGTCGAAGTTTCTGGCTGCGAATAGCCGCAGCGCGGGCGGCATCGTGATGGGCGGCGCCATGGAAATCGACCCGGGGCTGTTCCGCGTCGTGCTGGACGACGTGGGCGTGTCCGATGCATTGCGCTTCGAAACCGAGCCGAATGGTCCGCCGAATGTGCCGGAGATGGGGTCGACATCAACCGAAGCCGGCTTCCACGGCCTCTATGCGATGAGCGCGTACACGCACATTTATGACGGCACGCCGTACCCCGCGGTGCTGTTCACGACGGGCGCCAACGACCCGCGCGTGTCGCCTTCGAACATGCTGAAGATGGCCGCACGCATGCAGGTGGCAACGGGTAGTGGGCGTCCAGTCTTGCTGCGGGTCGACTATGACGCGGGCCACGGCATGGGTTCGAGCTTGTCGCAGCGTGCGAATGAAACGGCCGATGAGTGGTCGTTTGCGCTGTGGCAAATGGGCGTGGCGGGTTTTCAGCCGAAGCACTAAGCCGATGATGTAGACGACCGGGCGCAGGGTTGGCGCCCGGTCGTTTGTGCGACGCATTGCGCGTCAGCAATTCTTCAAGCCCATCGCCATGGTATCCATCTTGAGGCTGGCCAAGCGTCTCATTCCGGTCTTCGCCGCGCTCGCCTTCGTGGGCGTGTGCGTCATGCTCGCACTGCATCACGACGAATCGATTCACACCGAGGTCTGGATCAACAGTCCGCCGCAAGCCGTCTGGACCATTCTCACCGACACCGCCGATTACCCACGCTGGAATCCGGAAATCTCACGCCTCGATGGCGCGTTGCGTGAAGGTAGCGTGATCGAATTCGTCGCAGGGTCAGGAGAGGACGCGATGGTGTTTCATCCCAGGCTGCTTGCTGTCCGGCCGTTGCAGGAGCTGCGCTGGAAGGGCTCCGTGTGGCTGCCGGGCATCTTTGATGGCGAGCATCGATTCGTGCTCGAGCCGGCCGGCAATCGCACGCACTTCATCCAGAGCGAGCAGTTCACGGGGATTCTCGCAGGCAAGCTGACTGAGGATGTCGTGGCAAGCACGGCCGAAAGTATGAAGGCAATGAACGCCGCATTGAAAGCGCGAGCCGAACAGGCGAATGCGCACTAGTCCCGTTCAAGCAAAGACCCGGGACAAACAAAAAAGCCGGCTACGCCTAAGCGCACCGGCTCATACCACATCAAGGCAAAACTGGACCGGCTCGCTAAAGCCTGAGCCGGTCAACAGTCGAAGCTGCGTCCGTTAAACGCTGGCGCGCCTCGGCGTCACCAGCGACACCACGAACGACACCACGATATTCGCAGCCAATGCAATCAGGCCGATATACAGCGGATACGTCGCCTCACCCAGATGCAGCGCGAACACCGGCTTGAGGCCCTGCGAAATAGCCAGCCCCGAGCCGAGCACGATGCCGACCAGCCAGCCGAGGAACAGACCCGGCGTATTCAGGCGACGCGTGTACAGCGAGAACACGATGGCCGGGAAAATCTGCAGAATCCACACGCCGCCGAGCAGTTGCAGGTCGATCGCATACTGCGTGGGCAGGAACACGATAAACAGCAGCGCGCCGAACTTCACGACCAGCGAAACGACCTTCGCCGTCGACGCTTCCGATGCCGCCGACTGATTCGGCGCGATGATCGGACGCCACAGGTTACGCGTGAACAGATTCGCCGCGCCAATCGACATGATGGCCGCCGGCACCAGCGCGCTGATCGCAATGGCCGCCGCCGCAAAGCCGACGAACCACGACGGGAACAGCGTACCGAACAGCGTCGGCACGACATCCGAAGCCGATTTCACATGCACGCCTGCCGCAATCGCCATGTAGCCAAGCAGCGCAATCAGACCGAGCAGCAGCGTATAAGCCGGCAGGAAGATCGCGTTCTTGCGCACCGTAGCAGCGGAGGACGAGGACAGCACCGCGGTCATCGTATGCGGATACATGAACGCCGCCAGTGCCGAGCCGAGTGCGAGCGATGCATACGCGGTGAACTGCGTCGGCTTCAGGATGATGCCGGTCGCGCCACCCTTCGCCTTGAAGTAGTGATCCGCCGCGTCGAACACCTGACCGTAGCCGCCCAGCTTGGACGGAATCAGCCAGATTGCCGCGATCACCACGATGTAGATCATGATGTCCTTCACGAAGGCGATCATGGCCGGCGCCCGCAGGCCGCTCGTGTATGTGTAGAGCGCAAGGATCACGAAGGCGACGATCAACGGCATTTCGCCGTTCACGCCGAGGCCCTTGATCACCACCTGCATACCCACCAGCTGCAGCGCGATATACGGCATCGTCGCGACAATGCCGGTCAGTGCGACCGCTGCCGGAAACCACTTGCCGCCGTACTCGCCGTGCACGTAGTCCGCTGCCGTGATGTGGTTCTTCGCATGCGCGATCTTCCACAGCTTAGGCATCACGGCGAACACGAACGGGTAGACGATGATCGTATAAGGCAGCGCGAAGAAGCCATACGCGCCCACCGAGTACACCAGCGCCGGCACGGCGATCACGGTATAGGCGGTATAGAAGTCGCCGCCCACGAGGAACCACGAAATGATCACGCCGAACTGGCGGCCACCCAGACCCCACTCATGCAATTGCGTCAGGTCGCCCCGCTTCCAGCGCGCGGCAAAGAAGCCCACGACGGTGACCAGCAGGAAGAAGAAAATAAATACGGCCATCGCGACCGGATTGACTGGAATCACGTCGCTCATTTGATACCCCGGTAGACAACATAGATCAGCAGCGAAGTGAGCGGCACCCACAGGAACTGATACCAGTAGAAGAAGGGGAATCCGGCGAACGACGGACGCGTGTCGTTATAGAAGGGCAGCCATAACAACGCGATGTACGGGATGAGCAAGATGAGCCAGAGCCATGACCGGCCGGCTGGAGGGTTGGGTTCCAACGTGATCCCCTAGATGTCTGTAGTTAAATGAAATTTTGGCGAAGTCACAGCACTTGCCGGGTCGCCGCAGGCCCATGCCGCGGTCGTGTCGGCGACGGTAGCGCGCATTATCTTAGAAAATTTGTCAGTTTGCTTGCAATTGGTCAGCCAGGGCCGACGGGGGCCTTTCGCGCGCTAGCTGAGGGTCTGCTGCCGCGGCGCTTCAAGGGCACGCCAATGAACCGCAAAGGCGAACGCCGCTGCGCGCAGTGCTCCTGAGCGGGAGCCGTGCATGCAGCGGCGCAGCGAAACGGGGACAGGTCGAGTCGGCACCCTCAGTCGGGCATGCCGGAGCCGCGGGTTTCGGGCAAAAACCACGGCAGCACAATGCCGATCAGATACACCGAGCCGAGCGCCAGCGCCGCCTGCGATACCCCGCCAAACGACTTGATCATGCTGCCGGCGACGATCGGAAATACCCACGCAATCAGGCGCGCAGCGTTGAAGACGAAGCTGATTGCCGTCGAGCGCACCGTGACGTTGAACAGCTCGCACGGGTAGATGGCCATCCACACATAGGCGCAGCCCAGCGTGAAGAAGCCGTTGATGGGCGCGACGATCATCATCGCTTCGACGCTGGAGGTCAGCCGGTAGGTGATGAAGGTCGTGAGCAGCGAGCCGACGAAGGTGAGCGACAGAAACGCGCGCCGGCCAATCGCGTCCACGATGAAGCCCGCGAGGAGATACGCGACGATTGCGCCGACCGTGTATGAGATCGAGACTTTCGAGCCCCATGACAATGCGTCCGGCAGCCCTTCGGCTTTGGCCAGCGCCACCGTGAAGGTCGGCAGCCAGCTGGAAATCGCCCACCAGCCGACGGTCGTGACAATCGACAGCACCAGCAGGATCAGCGTGCGGCGCAGGGCTTCACGTTCGCTGAAGAGTTGGGCCAGCGTGAAGGGGCGCTTGCCGGCGGCCTGCGCCGCGTCCGCACCCGGCTGCGCGTTGGTCGCGCTCCAGCGTTTCTCGCGCACGGCACGCTGCCATTTCTCCGACTCGTTCACGCCGCGCCGGATATACAGCACGAAAAACGCGGGTAGCGCGCCGAGCACGAACATCAGACGCCACGTTTCGGCACCGAGCGGATGCGTCGACGACAGCGCGTACCACACGACCGCGGCGATCAGCGTGCCCCAGCCGAAGCCCGATTGCAGGAAGCCGGCGCCTTTGGCGCGCGCCTGCTCCGGCCACGTTTCCGACAGCAGTGCGATGCCGGTGCTCCATTCGCTGCCCATCGCAAGGCCGGTGAGAAAGCGCAGCGCGCACAGTGTCCAGAAGGTCTGCGAGAACGCGGTCAAACCCGACAGCACCGCATAGAGAAACACCGACCACAGCATCATGCGCTTGCGGCCGACATAGTCAGCGAGGATGCCGCCGATCAACCCCCCCGCGCCCCATCCGAGCAACGTGATGCCAATCACGAGACCGGCGTAGATGGTGGGCGAGGCCGCCTGTGCAGGGGAGAGCACCGAATGCAGCATGGGCCCCAGCACCACGACGAGCGCGAGCGCTTCATAGCCGTCGAAGATCCAGCCGAGAAAGCTGGCCCGCAGCACGCGCCAATGCATTGCCGTGAGGCCGTCGTACCAGCGGCTGCGGGTGCCGACGGCGGCCTGTCCATGTTCCATGGTGTGTCTCCTTTATGCTTTCATCAGATGTGCCTGCTGCGCGTGCCGGTCGTGGCGCCGACTTGCGCGTGCGAGTGTGCGCTCAAGAATAAGGCTAACGCTGGCCGAATGCCGCGCCGTCGAACACGCGGCCTGCGCCGCGCGGCTCGCAACGCCAGTATTGCGGCGGCGCCTTGACGGTCGCGCCCAGTTGCGCGGCGGCGTGCCACGGCCAGCGCGGATCCCACATCACCGCGCGCGCCAGTGCGACGAGGTCGGCATCGCCGTTGCGAATCGCCGCGTCGGCCTCTTTTGCGTCGGTGATCAGGCCGACGCCCATCGTCTTCATGCCGGTCGCTTCGCGCACCGCGCGGGCAAACGGCAACTGATAGTGCGGGCCGACCGGAATCTTTTGCAGCGGCGACAGGCCGCCCGTCGACACGTCGAGCCAGTCGCAACCGCGCGCCTTCAGGCGCCGAGCCAGCTCGATGGTCTGTTCGAGGTCCCAGCCGCCTTCGATCCAGTCGGTTGCCGACACGCGCACGCCGAGCGGCTTGTGCGCCGGCCAGACCGCGCGTACCGCGTCGTAGACCTCGAGCGGGAAACGCATCCGGTTCTCGAGCGAACCGCCGTATGCGTCGGTACGCTGGTTGGAAATGGGCGACAGGAACTGGTGCAGCAGATAGCCATGCGCGAAGTGCAGTTCGATCGCGGCCAGATCCAGCCGTGCCGCGCGCCGCGCGCTGTCGACGAACGCCTCGCGGATGCGCTCCATACCGGCGCGATCGAGGGCGAGCGGCGGGGCTTCTTCATCCGTGGTGCCGACTGCGGACGGTGCATCAGTGCGCCAGCCGCCGTTTTCCGGCGCGATCATCGAGCCGCCGCGCCACGGCGTCTCGCTCGACGCCTTGCGTCCGGCGTGACACAGCTGGATGCCGATCGGCATGTCGCTGAACTCGCGCACCCCTTCGAGCACGGCGCCAAGCGCCGCTTCGTTCGCGTCGGAATAGAGGCCGAGGCACGACGAGGTGATGCGTCCCGCGGCTTCTACGGCGGTTGCTTCGAGCAGCATCAGGCTGGCGCCGCTCAGCGACAGATTGCCGATATGCGTGCGATGCCAGGCGCTTGCCGAGCCGTCGACGGCGCTGTACTGGCACATCGGGCTGATGACGATGCGGTTCTCCAGCTTGAGCGAGCCGAGTTCGAAGGGCGAGAACAGTGTGGCACTCATGGATGCGGTTCCTTATCCGGGGTATGCCGGTGACGAGGCGTAGGGTGCATGCCGGCCGGCGCCCGCGCGGGACAAAGCCGCCGCGCCGACATAGAATCGTGAAACGCGATGCTTGCCTGATCTGCCGGGCAGGCGGCGCGATGCCGGTCGATGCTCAGTAGCTGAAGGATGCGGGCTGTCAGGCGTTTTGAAAACTTCTCAATCTTCAATGCAGGCATCGTCAAACGCGATGGGTGGCCGATGCCGGGTACCGGAAAAACCAGGATCAGGGAGTGAGGATGCGCGTTGCAGCAGACCGGCCCGTGCGCTTCGACATGGAGTCGCTGCGGATTTTCGTGGCGGTGGTCGAGGAGGGCAGCATTGCTGCGGCTTCGGGGCGCACGCATCTGGTGGCATCGGCGGTCAGTAAGCGCGTCTCGGACCTCGAGGGCGACGCCGGCACGCCGCTTCTGTATCGGCACAGCCGCGGCGTACAGGCGACGCCTGCGGGCGAGGCGCTCTATCACCACGCCAAGCGGCTCATCGAGCATCTTCAGCAGATCTCCGATGAACTGTCCGAGTATTCGGAGGGCTTGCGCGGCCATACGCGGATTTACGTGAATTTCACCGCGATGGTCCAGTATCTGCCGGGCGTCTTGCACTCGTTTCTGCTTGCGAATCCGGAAGTGCGCATCGACATGGTCGAGAAGACCAGTGACGAAGTGGTGCAGGCGATTGCGAGCGGCGTCGCGGATCTCGGCATTTGCTCGGCTAGCGAGGATTCGCTCGGCGACCTGCAATGGCGTCCGTACCGCACTGACAAGCTGGTGCTGATCGTGCCGGCGGGTCACCGGCTGGCGCGGCGGCGCCGCGTGAGTTTCGACGAGGCGCTCAACGACGACTTCGTCGGTATGCCGCACGGTACGTCCATTCCGAAGCTATGCCGGGCCGCCGCCGAGGGTTACGGCAAACGGCTGCGCGTGCGCATCGAAGTGACGAGCTTCGAGGGCGTGCGCAATATGGTCGGCGCCGGACTCGGCATTGGCGTGCTGCCCGAAGGCAGTGTGACGCCGTACTTGCAGTCGGCGCCGTTTTGCGTGGTCGAACTCGACGAGCCCTGGTCTTTAAGGCCCCTATTGATCGTCGCGCGCAACTTCGACACGCTGCCGTTGCCGGCCCGCATGCTGGTCGATTACCTTGAAAAACGCGAACCATAACCACGACCCATGCAACCCATTCTGCTCGATGTGCCCGACACGCTGCATACCGAACGGCTGACGCTTCGCTGTCCGCAGCCCGGTGACGGTCAGAAGGTTTTCGAAGCCGTCGTCGAGGCGCTGGATGAATTGCGCAGATTCCCGGCGTCGCTGCCATGGGCGGTGTACGAGCCGTCTGTCGAAGCATCAGAGGCTTTCGCGCGCACCGGCTTTGCCAACTTCACGGCGCGCCGCGATTTCCCCTTTGTGATGCTATTAAAAGGCACCGGGACGGTCGTGGGCTGCGGCGGTATCCACGATCCGCGCTGGGCGGTGCCGGCCTTCGAAGTGGGCTGGTGGGGCCGCACGTCGTATCTGGGGCAGGGGCTGATCAGCGAAGGCGTCGAGGCGATGCTCACCTTTGCTTTTGAGTCGCTCGGCGCGCGCCGCGTCGAAGCGCTGACCGACGATCTGAACGAACGGAGCTGGCGATTGTGCGAGCGGCTTGGAATGACTCACGAAGGCACGCTGCGTCATGAGCGCGTGACGGCGGATGGCGTGCTTCGCGATACGCGCGTTTATGCGAGTCTCCGCTGATGCCGCATGCGCCGACGAACGCAGCAACGCGCGCGCCAATGCCCACCGGCTGCCGGTTGAATACTCCGGCAGCGGTGCGCATTCCTGCGGCCAGGCTGATAGCCGCGCCTACGACGCGTCAGGCTTGATGTTCTGATTCTGGCGGAACAGGTTGCCGGGATCGTAGCGGTTTTTCACCTCGACAAGCCGCGCGTAATTCGGACCGTAGGCCGCGCCGATCCGATCGCTTTCTTCCTGCGTCATGAAGTTCACGTACACGCTGCCTTGCGCGAACGGAGCCGAGGCCTTGAAGAAGTCACGGGCCCAGCCGACGCATTTCTCGTCGTCACTGGCATCGCTCCAGCGGCCATGCACGTTCATCACATAGTTGGTGTCGCGGCTCGGATAGGCGGTGGCGTCGACGGGCACGCGGCTCGTTTGCGCGCCAATACAGCCGAAGAAGATCTCGCATTGCGGCGACGGCAGCTTGCCGAGCGCGTCGGTCAGCGTATCCAGCAAGCCGTCCTCCAGGTCGAGAAGATTGTGCGACTTCCAGTAGTTGCGCTCGCCCGGGGTCAGCAACGGATCGAAGGCCTGTTGCCAAGCGGCATAGGGCATCGGACCCAGATGCTCGCCATACGGCTTGCCGAAACTGCGTACCTCCTCGACCATGCGCGGCCCGTTTTCAAGTGGGCCGCTATAGCAGATTGCAAACGCGATGATCGGCTTGCCGTGCACCTCCGGCGCCAAAAAGGGTAGCGGCGGCGCGAGGCGCAAGACGGCCCAGACGGTCAGGTCGTCCGGCATGGTCCGCACGGCCTCACGGTATTTCACAAGCGCTTCCTTAGCCTGTTCGAGCGGCAACACGACGAGACCGCCGTAAATCTGCGGCCCGAGCGGATGCAGTTCGAACTCGAACATCGTGACCACACCGAAATTGCCGCCGCCACCGCGAATCGCCCAGAACAGGTCTTCGTGCGAGTCGTTATTCGCGTGAAGCAGATGACCGTCGGCGGTGACGATGTCGGCGGAGATCAGATTGTCGATGGACATGCCGTAGCGGCGGCTGAGCCAGCCGAAGCCGCCGCCCAGCGTGAGACCCGCTACGCCGGTAGTCGAATTGATGCCGAGCGGTGTCGCGAGTGCAAAGGCCTGCGCTTCGTGATCGAAGTCCGCGAGCGTGGCGCCCGGTTCGACATAGGCGCGTTGTGCGACTGGGTCGATGCGCACCGATTTCATCAGCGACAGGTCTACCACAAGGCCTTCGTCGCAGATCGCGGTTCCCGCGATATTGTGGCCGCCGCCGCGCACGGCGAGCGGCACGCCGTTGTCGCGCGCGAACCCGACGGCGCGGCGCACATCGGCGGCGCCCGCACAGCGCACGATCACAGCTGGACGACGGTCGATCATCGCATTCCAGATGTGACGCGCTTCTTCGTAAGCGGGATCGGCAGGCAGCAGCACTTGCCCTCTCGTCGCAGCTTTGAGCTCTTCAATTGCATTGCTGGATAGGTTGACCATGGGAAACCTCCTGGTGAGGCTGGCGCTACTTTGAATGGTGGGATGCGGCGTGTTGGGTACGTGTGCTTGCCGCGAGATTGCGCCAACGAATGCGGGCGCGTCTGCGCCTCTTGGGAAGGAAGACGAAGCGAGGCGAAATGATTTTGAAAGTATAGGACGCGCTACGGGGTGCTCAACGGAATAGTGCTGAGTGTTGGCGTATTTGGCAGGCATCCAGGCGGGTCGACTGAGCGCATTCACCTATGGAGACGCAGCATGTCAGGTGGTCTAATGCGTCGCGCGGATCAGGTACGAACAATGGCATCGACAATCAGGCACGTACATGTGTCGCGCTCATGAAAAAACCGCACAAATCCACGCGAACATTTGGCAGACCGGATGAGTCTTTCCGGGTACGATCCGTGGCGGCCCGCGTCGCGGCATACATGTAATTAGGCATACATATAAAGTCGTATAACGCGTCTGAACATTTGCAAGGATTGGCTGTGAGTCTGAAGATGTCATCCAATGGTCCGGCGTACACGACCCTGGAAATCCGAGAGGGCGTGCCGCTCAGTTACGTCAGCGAAAAACTGATACATGCGATCGAGGACACGCATGCAGTGGGGCAGGCTTATCCGGAAGCGCGCAAGCGCCTCGCTCACGTGATGTACTCGCAAACCAAGGCGTTTCTCGCCTTGCACAACCTGCTGGGTGCGGCCAACGCGCCGGGCCTGCCCGAGCGTTTGCTTGAAATGAACCGCCAGGAACTGGGCAGGTGGATCGCCGCCGTGATCACGAACGGCGATCTGCTTGGCATGACCGATCACTGAGCGTCTGGATCGTCGTCAGGTCTTGCGTCCCGCCGCCTTCTAGTGCGGTTGCGGTTGGAGTTGCGGATGAGGATGCGCGAGAAAGAAGCGCAGCATTTCGGCACTGGCGTCCGGTCCGCGCGTATCCGTGTAGGAGCCCTCTGCGCTGCCGCCGGCCCATGCGTGCGGCGCGCCATGGATGAGCCAGTACTCCGACGCCATACCGTTGTCCGCCGTGCGCAGTTGCCGCGTGCTTAGGCGAGCGCCGCGCTCGCCGCCGATGCTTTCCGTGCTCTCGACCTGACTTCCGTCGAAGCCCTTCAACAGTTCGCCGCCATTGGCCGGGTGCACCGTTTTATCGGCGTCGCCATGAAACACGATGAGTGGCCGCTGCGGTAGCGCCGCCGCCTGATTGCCCTTGCGCTTGCCGCCTTTCATCGCTGCCAGTGCCGACGGCAAATCGTGCGCACTGCGATACGCCAGACCCGAGTGCACGCCGGCTGCTGCATAGAGTTCGGGGTAGGTTTCGATCATCACCGCCGCCATCGCACCGCCTGCCGAGAGGCCCGCAACGTACACGCGCGCCGGATCGACGCTGTGATTCGCCATCACGTCGCGCGTGATGCCGGCAATGAGCGACGGCTCGCCGCGCTCGCGCTGCTGGTCGGCGGGTTTGAACCAGTTCCAGCATTTAGACGGATTCGCGCTTTGCGGCTGGATCGGATAGACGACGAAACAGTTGTGCTGGTCGGCGAGCCGGTTCATGCGCGTGCCCGCTGCGAAATCGTCGGCGTCCTGGGTGCAGCCGTGCAACATCACGATGAGCGGCAGCGGTGTGCCGGTGTAGCTGCGCGGCACGTAAAGCTTGTAGTTGCGCCGGCCGGCCTGGTTCGCGTACGTATGAGCGGTGAAGCGGCCGCTCTCCGCGGTATCGGCGTGTCGACGCGCTTCGGGCGTCGCGTCGGGAGTCTGCGGCGCAGCGTCTGCCTGTGTCGGGGACGAAGCGGGAGCGGCCTGAGCCGGCTGCCAGACACCGTCGCGCAGATGCAGCGCTTCGCCGGCGTTGTCGCGCGGCGCTCGCGCGGGTTGAGCGGCGTCGTCGGTATGGCCACGCAGCGCTCGCTGGATCACAGCAGTCGCTTCGAGCGGCCCTCCGCTGCGCAAGGTCTGCAGCGCTTCCTGCATCGAGGACAGTAAATCCTGGTTGAATTTCATTACGGGTATCCGGTTCGAGTGGGGGCAGGGCTAGCTGATTCGTTCAGCCAAAGCCGCCTTGACCGCAGATGACGCATGGAACGCGCCCAGCACTTCAATCGAGGCAATCGTGGCCAGCGCCAGTTCAGGCGTGACGTCGGAGGCGATGCTGGCGAGACCCAGTACGCGAACCTCAAGCTGCTGATTCGCCGCGCGCACCGCTTCGAGGTCCTGTCTGGAGAAATGCTGCAGACCCAGCACGAGCGCGCGGCGCGACACGGTTTCGCCAACCGCTTGCGCGTGGATTGCCAACTGGTTGCGGATCGCCGTGCGAATCAGGTCGGTGCGATTCGCGTAAAAACCCTCTTCGACCAGCAAATCGATCTGCCCCAGATCGACCGGACCGAGATTGATGGTGATCTTCTCCGTCTCGCCGCCTTTGGGACGAGGCGCGACGCTAAGGGACTGTCCGGTGAGTTTGGCCGCCATTTTCCATCCGTTTGCCATCTGCTAAAAAACCATCCAATGGGATGGTGGTGAGATGGTTATAGGCGGGTAAATGCGTCAGGTCAATACCTGAATACGGGGCCACAGCGGGCCCGAGACAGTCGGAAGGTGCGCGCTGCCCGTAGCGACGCGCTCAGAACAACCCGCTGAACAGCCGGTCGCATTCGCGCTTCACCACCCCGTAGCACTCGCACGAATAGGATTCGAGCGCGGCGCGGTCAAGTACTTCGATCACGCCGTGCCGGTAGCGGATGACGGCGTCGTGCTGCAGCTTGCTGGCGGCTTCGGCCACGCCTGCGCGGCGCACACCCAGCATGTTCGCGATCAGTTCCTGCGTCATGCGGATCTCATTCGATTCGAGCCGGTCGAGAGTCAGCAGCAGCCAACGGCACAATTGCTGCGCAATCGAATGGTGGCGGTTGCAGACGGCGGTTTGCGCCATCTGCGTGATGAGTGCCTGGGTATAGCGCAGGAACAGATGCTGGACTGCGCCGCCGCGCGCGAACTCACGGCGCATGACATCGCCGCTCAGCTTGTATGCCTCGCCGGCGCTTTGCACGATCGCGCGACTGGGCATGGCTTCACCGCCCATGAAGAGGGCGACGCCGAGCAGGCCGTCGTTGCCTACCACCGCGATTTCCGCTGACGCGCCGTTCTCCATGACATGCAGCATGGACACGACCGCCGTGGTCGGCAGGTAGATGTGGCTCAGACGGTCGCCCGTCTCGTACACGACATGACCCAAAGGCATCGAGACCGGCGACAGGAAGGGCGTGAGCCGCTCGCGCTCTTCGACCGGCAAGGCAGCCAGCAGGCGGTTGTCCTCCAGTTGCACTTCGCCTGGTTGCGTCCCGGCCGGTTCCGGCTGTCGCGCTGCCGTGCCGCGCGTGACTCGTTCGGCGAGTTGCAGATGTTGCGCAATCAACTGCTCGCGGTTCTTTTCCGGCAACAGGCTCAGCACGGCGGAGCGCAGATCGGCATGGCCCAGCACGTCGAGCAGCTTGAGCTTGGTCAGCGTGCCGAGATCGCTCTTGCCGGTGCGCCACGCCGAAATCTGGGCGCGCGTCAGACCGAGGCCGTCCGCCAGTTGGGAATCGCTACCGAACTGGCCTTTCGCTTTAACCTCGTCGAATAGGGCGTTCCAATCGTGCATTGAATTCGATAGCTACATGAATGTCAAATTGACTTGACGTAATTCGGGTTGAATGAAAAAATCAAAAGATCAGGAAATACGTCAAATACATTCGACAGTTATAACATGGCTGCGCATCGCCTGTTGATGCCCGGGTAAGCCGATCCCATTCCCACTGGGCTCCTGAGCTCTCGAGGCCTGTTAAATGAGCGAACTCCCTCGCATCCTGTTGCCAATCGCGTTAAATCCTCACGCGCTTGAAGTCTCCCCCGCCGCCCAATTAAATGATGAGCAGTTTGCTGTGCATCAGGCGGAGTTCGTCAGGACACTATTCGGTTATATTGCGTTTCTCCGCGAGAATGCGCGCGAGACACCGATAGCCGACGCATTCCTCGCCACCTTCGTGATTCTGCTCGAAACCATGGAGGCGAACGCGCCCGTCGAGGCACGTAATTGCGCGATGAAATTACAGCAGATTATTCGCGTCATCTATCCATCTGTCGAAGCGCCTGAGTTGCCCGGCGCAGACGCATTACCCGATGGTACTCGCGTCTAGGTCTTCGATATCAAGTTGATATTGCAGTTTGCAGGTGAGTGGAACCGGCTCGATTTGTTACGGACTCCAGACATCATGAAATACGTATTTCAAACTATGAGTTACCCGGTAACTCTCGTGCGGCAGATTGGCAAGATAAAAATCGGTTAGTCGTCTTAAAACAATGGGGCATTCACTCAGCTCGATGTTTGCGTCGTCAAGCGTCTTTGACATTTCCTCGTGGCACCACCAATCCAGATTCGCGAACCCTTCAAATTCACATTGCGGTAAATGGGGTTCGACTGACTATCGTAATGATCAGTAAACGAGTTTGTAACATGATTAATATGACGTGGTTCTAGACTGCACCTCGTTCAGATGTCGGCAGTCCGCCCTCTGAACGGGCAAAGCGCTCTCCCAGCAGCGGGCGCGTCATCCGGATGGACCTATGTGGCCGGCCGTTCAGTCAGTATCACGCGTGGCGTTAGTGCTTTCGGCAGCAATCGGTGACTCGTTGCTGATGATGACGATCGCGCGAAACCTTCAGCGCGACGGCGTCGCGGTCACGGTCTTCGGACGGCAAATCGAATCCCTGCGCGAGTGGTTTCCGGGCGTCGAAACGGGCGGTGACCTGCTTGTCGGCGATCTGGCGGCGACCCTCGCCGGTTTCGACACGGTCATCCAGATGCATCATGAGAAGCCGTTCGCCGGGCTCGAGCAGTTCCATCCGCGCGTGATTTTTCTGGATCACATCTGCCGCGTGCGCTCGCATGAGTCGATGGCGGACCGGTTGGCGCGGTTTTGTCACGATGAACTCCGGCTGACAAGCGCGCACAAGTGCAACGGCATGACGGCGCCCGCGGGCTTGCAGCACCGGAAAAACCCGCTGCGCGTGGCCATTCACCCGACCGCGAGCACGGCCGACAAGTGCTGGCTGCCGGAGCGCTTCATCCGCCTCGCGATCCGGCTGCGGGCGCTCGGCTACAGTCCGGAATTCGTCGTGGCGCCGCAGGAGCGCGCCGACTGGATTCACATCGAACGGTTCGGCCTGACTCTGCCCGAACTTGGCTCGCTGGATAACGTCGCCGCCTGGGTGTTCGAATCCGGCTGGTTTATCGGCAACGATTCGGGCATCGGCCATCTCGCGTCGAGCCTGCACATTCCCACCCTGTCGCTGTTCATGCGCCGCGGGATTGCGCGCACCTGGCGACCCGACTGGGGCGCGGGGCAGGTGCTGATCGGCAGCACCTATCTGCCGACCGGCTTCCTGAAAGAGCGCTACTGGAAATACATGTTGTCCGTCAGGCAGGTCTCTCGCGCATTCGAGCAGATGCGCGCCACGCTCCACTTCGCATGACTCCCCTGGCGCCGTTGTACGGAGCGCGTGGCCATCCGGCGATGGCCGCTCCGCACGGCGCAGTCGTCCATCGAGCGCCCGCGAACCTGGTTCGAGCCCGGTTCCCGCGAGCGTTTCGTACCTTCACCTGATCCAGAATTCATGAAATCAAACTGCCAGGCCGTATTTCTCCATACCGGCTATCGAACTGCCGGGACGTGGCTATGGTCATGCTTTCGCCGGCTCGACAACGTGACCGCCTACTACGAGCCGTTGCACGAAATGCTGGCGACGATCGATCCACTCAAACTCGCGAGCAGCACGGCGGACAGCTGGCGCTCGGGCCATCCCGCGCTCGAGAAACCCTACTTCGCCGAATACGCGGACCTGATGACGCCGGACGTTGCCGGGATTGCCGGCTACGAAGCGGCCTTTGCGATCGACCGTTTTGATGGAGAGACGCCGCAGGACGCCGATCGCATCGAGGCTTATGTGCGCGCCCTGATGCGCGCCTCACAGGAACAGGGCCGCGTGCCGGTGCTGAAATTTTGCCGCTCGCTGGGGCGTCTCCACTGGTTTCACGCGGCCTTCCCGGACGCCGTACATATCGTCGTGGAGAAGAATCCGATTTCGCAGTGGCAGTCGTGCTGGCAGCTTTTTGCCGCGCACCGGAACCCGCATTTCGTGGCGGTCCCGTTCGCCGTTCTCGCGCTGAACCGGGAGGTGCCAATGGTCCAGCAGGCCCTCGAGGCGCTCCATATCGACCTGCCGCAGCTTCCCCAGGACGCAAGCGGCGACGCGCCCTCATTCGACACCTGTCTCACGTTTTTCAAGGACCATATCGCCACCTTGCCGCCCTTGCAGGTGTATCGCGCGTTTCTCGGCCACTGGCTGCTCACGCTCCGTTACGCGGCGACGCACTCGGACGCGATTTTCGATTGCGATCTGGCAGGCCATTCGCCCGCATACGTTGCAGGCGCAGAACGCTGGATC
>NZ_DASXHA010000129.1:0-73662 GCF_036488795.1 Paraburkholderia sp. | reverse complement strand
TTTTGCAATTGGAGCACTAACGGCCCCAACTCCATTGAAAATGGGTACGGCAGATGGCTTGAATCGTTCTGGTTCAATGTTTGATGTGACCGTGCCACGTATCAGCAACAATACGCTGATTCCATTCACTGGTCAGGCGGCACCTTATGGCACGACACAAGCCATCATGACATATGGAGTCGGTACGAAAGGAGCTGCACTCATCAAGGACATCGGAACCGCCGGAGACAAGAAGTGAACTGGCGCAGGTTATACGCAACCGTCCAGATATGGCTAACGGTTGGCTCCTTGGCGATAGGGAGTTCCGTTCTGTACACGATAATTGTGGTTGGCGTGTGCAGAAAGATACTGTTGATTAAAGAGCCTATTGCCTTATATTGGATCGGCCTGCCTTTGCTGATCGCTCTATCCACGTGGTTCGTCAGGATATTGCCTAAGCATCTACGCAAAGCCGGGGTACTGAGCGATGACCCATCGAAATTCGGTCCCTGGTTCAGGAACTGACGTGACCTAAACAACGAACCCGGCGCCGGCCGGGTTTGCTGTTTGTGGGTTGTTCAGTTGCGTTTGCTGCGTCGTTGCAGCATAGCCTCGGCCTCCGGTTCAGTCATGTATCTGCCGGCGACCCTGTAGTCATAGTCCGGGGTATTGGTGATGCGGCCGCTCCGGTGATCGACGCTTAACATGACCTGCTCTCCGGGCAGGAAGCCTGCGCGTTCGAGCAGATCATCGGCGATCTGCATCCACGGAAAGGCTGTGTGTCTGCCGTGTTCGCGCGTGTGGCCTGCTTCAAGCGCCACGGAAATCCGTATGCAGAGAAACTGACGTTGAGGGACGGCAAGGCTCTCATGCTGCGCGATCACATGAAATACCTGACACTGATTCACTCGATTCTGTTGCTACTCCTATTTTTATACAGGACGATCGCTCAGCGCGGCGCTACCCGATGAGTCATGTGTGCCGCCAAATCCGGCGCAAAGACGAAACATGCGACTTTCACAGTCTTTGACAAAAGCGGCGCGCGTTGCTGGCAGACTTGCGGTTTAAGTTGGAGGCCCGTTACGTCACACGTAGCGGCAACAGCATGCATACAGCAGTAACGAGACGGGACTGAGCGTAGAAAGTCATTCATGTCCCAACAATTACGAGACATATTTAGATATGCAAATTAATGTGGATTCAGTCGGGAGATCGTTGATCATTGTCGGGGCAACTCAAAAATGAGCACGGTTGTCCTGCCACATGCAGAGTTAAAAAGCTCGCTTACCTATCGCCCCGACATTGACGGCCTGCGCGCCGTCGCGGTGCTGGCGGTCGTCATGTTCCACGCTTTTCCCTCACTGCTGCCCGGTGGATTCGTCGGAGTCGACATCTTTTTCGTGATCTCCGGCTACCTCATCACGAACATCCTGCTTTCGGAACTGGAGGTGGGGCGCTTCAGTCTGGCGAGCTTCTACGCAAGACGAATCAGGCGAATTTTCCCGGCGCTGCTGCTCGTGCTGATCTTCTGCTACGCGATCGGCTGGTTTTCTCTCTTTAAGGACGAGTACAAACAGTTGGGCAAGCACATTGCGGCTGGAGCCGGTTTTGTTGCAAACCTGACGTTCTGGAATGAAGCCGGGTACTTTGACAGCGCTGCGGACACCAAGCCGCTACTGCACCTGTGGTCGCTTGGCGTCGAGGAACAGTTTTACATCATATGGCCGCTTATTCTGGGGTTCGCATTCCGGCGTCGGAAAAATTTGACGGGGCTCATCCTGGCGGGGTGGGTGGGTTCGTTTTGTCTCAACGTCCTGAGACCGGCGGGAAACACCGAGGGCCATCGTGTGGGGCGATAGCAAAGCGGATGCGCTTTACTGGGGTCTCGTTCGGCAATCTAATCGGGACCAGCGCTGGGGCTTGATTGCGCGCACCAGTTGCGCACCCATGAGCGGCGCCAAACGGATTTCGTCGTATGCGAAAGATGATCCTGAACAGTGCGACGAAGCGAACCGCGTGGCCTTGCGGGCCATCACCGGAAACCATCATGTCAATCTCGTGGTGTTGGTCACCGCGGCACGCGTGCTCGTTGGACAGACGTACGCGAAAGCGGGAGCGGGCGAGGCCGATCAGTATGGCGCGTTCGATGGTCTCGACGGTGCCATCAGGGCGCTGCAACAGGCAGGAAAGAACGTCGCTCTGGTGATGGACAACCCGACATTGCCTGATCCGCGCGAATGCATGGACCGCAAGCCGATGGGATTCGCAGTCTTGCGGGCGCTGCTGTCCGTAAGAGAGACCGGCTCGGCAGCCAGTAAGTGCTCGATCTCCTACAAGGCCTATCTGGCGGCAACCGAAGATTACCGGGCAATCGTCGCAAAGCTCCACGCCGTCCATCCGGACGTGCTCATCTACGATCCGACGCCTGTGCTGTGCGATATGCAGAAGGGCGTCTGTTCGATCACCCGCAATGGCAGCTTTCTCTATAGCTACGGCGATCACATTTCCGATTCCGCCAACACGTTGATTGCCGATCAGCTGTTGTCCCAACTCCATTGAAGCGGGCCGCATGAAGTTCACAACTGAAAGAACGATCGCCAATAGCCCGATCGCAATCGACGCCGTTCCAGTCAGATGGGCACGACTCTGGATTGTCGCGGGCACGCTCTGCGGCGTGTGCCATTCCGGATTGAGCGAGCCCGCCTACGCAGCGGAAAACACCGCCTCGGATGCTGCAAATGCTGAACGAGCCAACGCGCAGCAAAACCAGATCGTCCAGCAGCAACGTGATGCCCAGCAGCGCGACGCAACCGTGCAAGCGCCGGTGGTGCGATCGACCCTTCCAGCATCCGAAGGATTCCCGCTGCTGCCGGTCGAGACGCCTTGCTTTCACATCGGCGCGTTCGCGCTCGAGGTCCCCGCGACGCTGCCCGATGGCGTGCGCAGCAAAGGGGCATCAGCGCTATCACTGGACCCGTTCGCATTCGGACGCGAATGGCTCGACCACTACAGCGGCCAGTGCATCGGCAGGACCGGCATCGACAGCCTGACGAAGGGTTTGCAGCAGGCGATTCTCGCGCGCGGTTATATGACGACGCGCGTCCTGTTGCCCGAGCAGGATCTGTCGAAGGGCACGCTCGCATTGGTTCTCGTTCCCGGCGTCCTGCATGAACTCCGCTTCGCCGAGCCCGCCACGCGCGGCACCCTGATATCCGCATTCCCGGCCCGCGACGGCGATCTGCTGAACCTGCGCGACCTCGAGCAGGGGCTGGAGCAGATGAAGCGTGTCGCGTCGCAGGACGTGGACATGCAAATCGAGCCGACCGACACACCCGGCGAAAGCGACGTGGTCATCTCGGTGGAACGCTCGAAGCCGTGGAGCTTCGTCGCCTCCGTCGATAACTCGGGCACGGACGCGACCGGCAAGTGGCAGGGCAACGTGAGCCTCGGCATCGACAATCCGCTCGGCCTGAACGACGTGTTCACAATCGGCGCGAACCAGGACCTGTCACTCGGCAACAAGTCGCTCGGCTCGCACGGTTTCAACGGCTCGTATTCCGTGCCATGGGGGTACTGGACGGCCACGCTGTCCGGCAACACGAACACCTACTACCAGCAGATTGCGGGTGTGAACCAGACATTCGTGTCAAGCGGCAATTCGCAGACAGCCGCACTCAAGCTCGCGCGCGTGCTGACCCGTAGCCAGAGCGACGTATTCGGTGTGGAGTTCCAGCTATCGAAGCGATTTGGCGAGAGCTTCATTGACGACACCGGCATCCCGCAGCAGCGGCGCAACAACACGTTCATCGAAGCCGGTCTGACCGACCGGCACTACGTCGGCGCGTCGCAGTTCGACGGCACACTCGCGTACCGCCAGGGTATCGGCGGCCTCGGCGCCATCTCCGATCCGTACCCTGTCGGCCCCACCTACCGCTTTCACATGGCCGTGCTCGACGCGAACCTGGCGGCGCCGCTCAGCGTCGCTAGCCAGCGCTTGCGTTACGTAACGACGCTACACGCTCAGTTCACCAACAGCACGCTCTTCTATCTGGATGACCTGACCATCGGCAGTCGCTATACGGTGCGCGGCTTTAACGGCGAAACCATGCTGGCGGCAGAGAAGGGTTTTTACTGGCGCAACGAATTGCAATGGCCCGTTTTCAGCACTGGGCAGACGCTATACACAGGGGTCGACTATGGCCATGTGTTCGGCCCGAACACGGGCTTTCTGGCGGGGACACAGTTGGCGGGCGGGGTAATCGGAATTCGCGGGGGTATTCCGGCGCGCCTTGTGCGACTCTCGTATGACCTGTTCACCGGCACGCCAATCTACAAACCGTCCAGCTTTCCAGCTTCACGCGTGACGGTCGGGTTTCAGATGACGGCGCAGTTGTGACTATCACAAGTGTCACCCTGGCTTCTATCCCGTTTCGCCGGCCGTTGCTCCCGGCGCAATGGCAGACTCACGGACAGCAAAGCTCATACGCGATGCGCGCGTCGAATCTCCAGGTACATCAATGACTTGATGCGATTGCCCGCAGGTTATCCACATCCTTGCGAACAGATTGTGTGGACAACCTTCGGGCGTTTGCACGATTTACCACATCAGCGCTTCAAAGGCGGTTCCAAAAGCAGCTTCACCCCCGGCTGCCGCGCGAAATCTCTTCTCCCGCCCGATGCGGCAAGCGCAGCGTCACCGGAATCGACGCAAACGAGCAGAGCCCGACCACGAGAAACGCCGGCCAGAAATCGGTCCATACAACGTGGGTGTGACCTTGCAGCGCGCGCGAAATCTGCAGCACGATCCCGCCAATCGTCACCCCCAGACCGAGCGACATCTGCTGCACCACGCTGCCGAGACTCGTCGCGCGGCCCACATCGCGGCTTTCGATTTCCGCGTACGTCAGCGAATTCAGGCTGGTGAACTGCAAGGCCGGAAAGAACCCGCCGAGCAGCACCACGAACCAGATCAGCCAGGTCGGCGTGCCGGGAAAGAACGCACCGCAGATGGCAATCGCAATGCCGGACAGTGCCGCGTTGACCACCAGCACGTTGCGAAAGCCAAAGCGCCGCAATACCGTCGACGCCATGGTTCGCATGAACATCCCGCCAAACGCGGATGCGCAGGTAATCAGCCCGGATGCAAAAGCAGTCTTGCCGAGTCCCTCTTGCATCATCAGTGGCAGCAGAAACGGCAACGCGCCAAGACCAATGCGAAACAGCGAACCACCCATCACACTGGCCTGGAAGGTGGGAATCCGCAGAAAGCGTAAATCGAGCAGGGGCCGTGGTACGCGCAATGCGTACGGAATGTAGATTGCCAGCAGAAACGCCCCGCATACGCACATGCCGACGGCATTCTCATTCGAGGTCATTTCCCCGCCGACCAGCGACAGTCCCAACAGAAACAACGCCGCGCCGCCTGCGGAGAGAAAGAAGCCGATCCAGTCGAGCGGCCCCGGATGCGGTTCGCGCGTGTTGACGATATGGCGGTTGGTCAGATAGATGCCGAGCACGCCAATCGGCACGTTGATGAAGAAAATCAGCCGCCAGTGCAGATACGTCGTGATAAAGCCGCCCAGCAGCGGGCCGGCCGCGGGTCCGAGCATCGCGGGCACGCTCAGGTAGTTCATCGCGCGAATGAATTCGGACTTGGGGACTACGCGGAAGATAATGATGCGTCCGACCGGCACCATCATCGCGCCGCCCACACCTTGCACGAAACGCGCAAGCGTGAAGGTGGCGAGCGAGGTCGACGCCGCGCACAACAGCGAGCCCACCACGAAGATGCCGATGGCCGTGCGAAATACGGTGCGCGCGCCGAAGCGGTCCGCGAGCCAGCCGCAAACGGGAATGAATACGCCGAGTCCGAGCACATAGCTCGTGACGGCGATCTTGAGGGTGACCGGATCGCGGCCGAAGTCGCGCGCCATGGACGGCAGGGCGGTCACGATGACGTTCGCATCGACACTTTCCATGAACATCGCACACGCGACGATCAGCGGGGCGAGAAGTGCTTTCTGGACAAGTGTCATGGATACGACGGATAGAACATTGTCTGTGAAGCTCGGATTATGGCATTGGAATAGGGCACTTTACGCTGAAGCACTCCATTCAATGCGGGTCATTTCACCGGGGCGAGCAAATGATGCGCCGCGCATCGGCTGTCGCCTGACGAGGCTTACAGCGCGGCACGAACCGTGCTACCGGCCTTGTGCCGTCTACTTGCCCGCG
Organism: Paraburkholderia sp.; assembly: GCF_036488795.1. Classification (GTDB taxonomy): domain Bacteria; phylum Pseudomonadota; class Gammaproteobacteria; order Burkholderiales; family Burkholderiaceae; genus Paraburkholderia. The sequence continues at coordinate 67,449 of NZ_DASXHA010000129.1, read as the reverse complement.
TCTCGGGGCAGATCGAGTCCACGCATGCTGATGACGATCCTGATTACCGCTTTTGTCACGCTCGTGGTGGTGCTGGTCATCGCCAACCTGTCGAGTGGTGAAAAGAAGATCGAGCACAATATCGAGCGGCTCTATTCGAGCGACGACCCGCAGTTCGTGCGCTCCATGAGCCAGTTGCTCGGGCCGCCCGTGATTGCCGGCAACCGTTTCGAGGTGCTGGTCAATGGCGACCAGATTTTCCCGTCGATGCTCGCCGCCATCCGTTCCGCGCAGCACACCATCACCTTCGAAACGTTTATCTACTGGTCGGGGGTCATCGGCGAGCAGATCGCTGCCGCGCTCGCGGATAAAGCGCGAGCGGGCGTGAAGGTCCATGTGCTGCTCGACTGGGTGGGTTCGTCGAAGATGGATCACCGCTATCTGAGCGCGTTGCACGAGGCCGGAGCCGAAGTGTTTCGCTATCACAAGCCGCACTGGACCGGGCTCGGCCGCCTGAACGACCGCACCCACCGCAAGCTGCTGGTGATCGACGGTCAAACGGGTTTTACCGGCGGCGTAGGCATCGCGCAGGAATGGACCGGCAATGCTCAGGACCCGCAGCACTGGCGCGACACGCATTTTCGCGTCGCCGGACCGGCGGTCGGACATATGCAGGCGGTCTTCATGGACAACTGGATCAAGGCGAGCGGCAACGTGCTGCACGGGCCCGCGTATTTTCCGCAGATCGATTCATACGGCGAGGGCTGCGCGCACATGTTCAGCAGTTCGCCTTCCGGCGGCAGCGACGACATGCAGTTGATGTACCTGATGGCCATCACGGCGGCCACCCATACGATCCATCTGGCGAGCGCGTATTTCGTGCCGGACAAGCTCACCATCAACGCGCTTGTCGAAGCGGCGCGCCGCGGCGTGAAAGTGCAGGTGCTCACGCCGGGCCAGCGGATCGACACGCACACGGTACGCGAAGCCTCGCGTGCCTGCTGGGGCGATCTGCTGAAAGCGGGGGTACAGATGTACGAGTATCAGCCGACCATGTTTCACGTCAAGCTGCTAGTGGTGGATGAGTATCTGGTGTCGGTAGGCTCGACCAATTTCGATAGCCGCTCGTTCAAGCTGAACGACGAGGCGAACCTCAACATCTATGACCGCGACTTTGCGAAGCGTCAGACGGCCATCTTCGCCGACGACCTGAAGCAGTCGCAGCAGGTGACACTCGACGACTGGATGAACCGGCCGCTGAAGGAAAAGCTGATCGAAAAGGTGGTGGTGCTGCTGGACCGGCAGCTTTGAGCGGCGCGGCGCCGATTGCCGGATGGCCGGATTGCCGCGCGGTTACGCGAGCAATCCGGCCGAACGTTACGCGTTCAACGGCGGCGTGCTCGTCTGCTTGATGAACTTCGGATCCTCGCGCCATTGCGTGGCCTGCTCGAATGCGTAACCCAGCGCGAGCAGACGCGCTTCACTCCAGGCCGGACCGACAAACGACAAGCCGATCGGCAAGCCGCGCACCAGCCCTGCCGGCACCGTCAGGTGCGGATAGCCTGCGACTGCTGCCGGTGTCGAGAATCCGTCGCTGCCGCTGTCGCCGTTGATGAAGTCGGTCAGCCAGGTCGTGCCGCCAGTCGGCGCGACGATCGCATCCAGCTTGTGTTCGCGGATCGCGCGGTCGATGCCTTCGTCACGCGAGCCCTTGCGGCAGGCCGCCAGCGCCTGCAGGTAGACCTCGCTATCCAGACCGCCCAGCGCTTGCGCCTGGGTGAACAGCTCCTGACCGAAATACGGCATCTCCTGCGTGCGATGCGCGTCATTGAACGCGATCACGTCAGCGAGCGTGCGAACCGGCGCATGCGGCGCGAAGGTTGCGAGCCACAGCGGCAAATCGTGCTTGAACTCATGCAGCAGCACCGCTTGCTCTTCGTTTTCGTAGCTGACCTTCGGCAGATTGATCGGGTCGACCAACACCGCGCCGAGCATCGTCAGCCTGGCGAGTGCATATTCGATGCGCTGATCGATTTCGTCATGACCGGTGAAGAATTCGCGCGCCACGCCGATGCGCGCGCCGCGCAACGCATCCTTGTTCAAGCCGCCGAGGTAGTCGTCGGGTGCCGGGGCGCCGGTGGTGGCCGGATCGCGCGGATCGGAGCCCGCCAGAGCGGATAGCAGCAGGGCGGCGTCGCGGACGTTGCGCGTGATCGGACCGGGCGTGTCCTGCGTATGCGAGATCGGAATGATGCCGTCGCGGCTGATTCGCCCGACGGTGGGCTTCAGACCGACCACGCCGTTCATCGACGACGGCGACACGATCGAGCCATCGGTTTCAGTGCCGATCGCGAGGCGGGTCAGGTTTGCCGCGACCGCTGCAGCCGAACCGGAGCTGGAGCCGCTCGTCGAGCGGTCGAGCGCATACGGATTGCGCGACAGGCCGCCGCGACCGCTCCAGCCGCTCGCCGAACGGCTCGAACGGATGTTGGCCCACTCGCTCAGGTTGGTCTTGCCGACGATCACCGCGCCCGCCGCGCGCAGGCGCTCGACCAGATGCGCGTCGCGGCTCGCGTGGACGCCGTCAAGCGCGAGTGAGCCGGCGGTGGTCGACATCTTGTCGCCGGTCGCGACGTTGTCCTTGACCACGACCGTCAGGCCGTGCAGCGGTCCGCGCACGTTGCCGGCGGCGCGCTCGGCGTCGAGAGTCTGGGCGATCTGCAGCGCATCCGGGTTGAGTTCGATGATGCTGCGCAATTGCGGACCGGCGCGGTCGATCTGCGCGATCCGCTGCAGATAGTGGCGCGTGGCTTGTACGGCGCTGGCGGAGTCGGGCGGGGCGAAAGGATCGTCGCCGCGCACGGTTTGGGCCGGTATGGCGGAGGCGTTCCGGGTGGTGATCGCGGTGGCCAGCAGGCCTAGCGAAGCGAAGAAGCTGCGTCGTCTCATGGGGGAGGTTTTAGTTGATAGGGAAGCGCGGCGCGCGTCCAGGCTTGCGGCGATCCGCAACCGCGCGAGGTTACCTTAACAAAATTAGATGGCGGCTAAAGTCCTTTGACGGGAAGGGAAACCTCATATGGGAGCAAAGTTTGCTAGCCTTGCGTGGCCCGGACACGGCGTGGCGTGTCCACCTTTCGACGTGGAGGCAAACGATGTCAATAACGCAAATCTGCCGTGGCTTATTCCGTAGCGTGCTGGCGGTCGCTGTGCTGGGTGCGTCGGCGGCGGCGTGGAGCGCGGACCCGGTGGCCGTTGCGCCGGCTCCTGCTGCCGGCGCTTCAACGGCGGCGGTGACCGCAGGCACGGCCGTTCCGGCCGGCGACGACACCTTCCTGCTGACGATCTTTCTACGCCACGACGAATCGAAGCCGCTGCCGAAAATCAACGACGAATTGCGCGCCCAAGGTTTCTTCAAGGCCTTTCCGCCACCCGGGATCGAAGTGGTGTCGTGGTACGTGATGATGGGCATCGGCCAGGTCGTCACCTTGCGCGTGCCGGCAAGCCGTCTGCGCGAAGTGAACCGGGCGATTGAAAACACGGCGTGGGGCGGCTATCGCACGGAGTTCTATCCGACCTACGATTACAAGGCCGCCGCGCAGCAGATGCGGGAGACGAATGGGAAGTAGGGGAGCGTGAGCGACTTGCGAGCGGGCCGGGCCCATGTGGCGTCGTATTGCGCGATTACCTCGCCACCGTCCGCTTCACCGCATCCCGCATCGCCTTGCAATGGCGCACCAGATTCGCCCGCGAAAGCACGAACTGCTTGAGCGGGGTATCGATGTCGTAGAAATAGATATTGGCGACGAAGCCATACACACTGGCATCGGTGCTGACCGGTTCGGTGCCGAACAGGAAGCTGTCCTCGTCGATCAGGTTCGACAAGACCTGCAGATCGGCGACGCCACGCGCGTACACGTCGTGCGCCTCGAAGCGTCCAATGCCCTGGTAATGATAGCGATCGAAGTTGTATTGCCGCGCGCCGTCCAGCGCTTCCGCGGTAACACCTGGGTGCGTCGTCAGGATCGCGTCCTTGAAGATGGGCCAGTAGCGCGGATCCGCCCAGCGCGAGTACGACATGACCCAGTACAGGTCATCCAGCGTGCGGCGGATCAGAAGATCGAGATCGCGCTGCGGATGCGTGAGCTCATCGTCGATGGGCGCCGCGTATTTCTGCTTCAGATGTTCGATGATCGCGTCGCTGTCGCCGATGGTCTTGTCGTCGTCGACCAGATACGGCAACTGGGCACGCGGCGCCGCTTTGGCGTCGAGGATATGGCGGTGTTCGAATGCCAGCCCGCACAGGCGCAGAAACGCGAATACCTTCTGACCATAGGGATTGTTGTCTTCCAGCCCATACAAGCCGGGATACGAATAGAGCGTGATCATCAAACACTCCTTCTGATGCGGCGAGGGCCCGACGACGTAGCCGGTTTTTCCTAAGATAGGCGCTCACCCGATGGAGCGCAATCGGGCACAGCGTGACGGGGGGCTTTGGTCTGCTTGCGTGGGCTACCCGCTTGCCACCGCGCCGAGGCAAGCAACGACGCCGCCACGATCAGCCCGCCGCCTACCCACGCCGTGGCGGTAATCCGTTCACCCAGCCATAGATATGCGAACAGCGCGCCGAACGCCGGTTCGCTGCCCGTCAAGAGCGCAACGCGGGTCGGGCTGCTGCGTTTGATCGCGTAGTTCTGCGCGAAGAACGCAAAGAGCGTACAGGCGAGCACGAGATAAAACACGCATCCCCAGAAGCTTGCATGTTCTGCGAAGGACGGCACGCGCTGCCACTGCGCAGGTACGAACACAAGCGCAACCGCCGCGCTGCCCAACGCAACCACCCCCGACTGCACGGCGGTCACGGTCAGCGGCGGCAGCGCCGCATCGCGCATCACGCGCTTGGTCACGCAGACAGTCAGCGCGCGCAACAAGGCGGCGCCCAGAATCAGTGCATCGCCGGGGCTGAGCGTGAAGGCGCCGGCGCCGTTGCCGGCCAGCAGCCAGGCGCCGACTAGCGAGAGCGCGACCGCCGTCCATTCGACACTGCTTGGCCTGCGCTTGAGCATCGACCATTCGAAGAACGGCGTCATCACGATGCACAGGCTGATCAGGAACGCGGCATTCGCGGCGCGCGTGAGCAGCAGGCCGAACATCTCACACAGGAAGATGCCGAACAGCAGCAGGCCGGCACCGACCGCGCCGCACAGCGAGCGGGCGCTGGCATGACGCAGGGTGCGCAGCGCCGGCGACAGCACCACGAACGTAATGCCAAAGCGCAGCGCGAGCAGGCCGAGAACCGGGTAGTCAACGAGCGCGCTTTTGGCGATGCCGTAGCTGGTGCCCCACACCACGGCTACGGCCAGCAGCATCAGATCGGAGAGTATTTGCAGGCGTTTTTGGCGGGACATGGCGAACCTCTTGGGACGGATTGGTATTGTCCAGTGTTGCGCTCACGATGATAATCAGGTGGCGGTGCACAGCTTCTATGTCGCCATTGCATTAATCTATCTGGATACTTTTCTCCGTTCAGGACCGTGCGCACGATGAACTCCAACGAATTGTTTGCCTTGTTGCCGGATATGGCCGTGTTTGCGCGGGTGGTCGAGGCCGGCAATTTCTCGGTGGCGGCGCGCCAGCTTGGCAGCACGCCGTCCACCGTGAGCCGGCAGATCAAGCGTCTGGAGGAAGCGCTCGCCACGCGCCTGCTGGAGCGCTCGACGCGCAAGGTGCGTGTCACGGAATCGGGCGCGCAGGTGGCGCGCTATTGCCGCGAGATGCTGGGCGCCGCATCAGGGGCGCTCGACGCAGCCGGACACCTGGCGGCGCGTCCGCAGGGCAAGGTCAGCGTGAGCGCGCCGACGCAGTTTGCGAGGACGGTGATCCATCCGCTCGTGCCGGGTTTTTTGCGCGCATATCAGGAAGTCGACCTGCAGTTGCTTTATGCAGACCACGAAGTCGATCCGCTCGAAGACGACGTCGATCTCGTGATCCGTATGACCGAGCGTCCGCCGCCCGGCCTCGCGGGACGGCGAATCGGCGCGGTCCGCTGGGTGCTGTGCGCGTCGCAGGCCTATCTGGAGGCGCGCGGTGTGCCGCAAGAGCCGCGCGATCTGGCGCAGCACGACTGCATCTATCTGGGTGACACCGCCGAGGACAACCGCTGGCGCCTGCGCCGCGGCACGCAAGCGCAGACCGTGCAAGTGCGCGGGCGCTATATCGCCAATCACGCGGGCGCGCGGCTCGAAGCCGCGCAGCAGGACTTCGGAATTGCGACGCTGCCCGAATTCGCCGCTGCTCACGCGCTGCAACGCGGCGAACTGGTGCAGGTGCTGGCCGACTGGAAGCTGGAGGCGCGGGCGTACGTCGGCTCGGTGTGGCTGCTTTATCCGCCGAACCGCTTTTTACCGCCCAAGGTGCGCGTGCTGATCGACTACCTGGTCGAGCATCTGAACGCCGCGGACAGTGCCGATTCCACCGCCCCGGCGAGCACTACCGCGCCGCCTGCATGAATGCGCGCACTTTGTCTCCGTCGACCGGGTTCCACCACACCCCGCCCACCTTCAAGGAACTGGCGACGATCACGCCGTCGACAATCGACAGAATCTCCGCCACGTTGCGCTCGGTGCAGCCGCTGCCCACCAGCAACGGCAAGGTCGTCGCCGTGCGAATCTGGCGCAGATAGTCGACGCTGGCGGCGTCGCCAGTACGTTGACCGGTGGCGATGATCGCGTCGGCATCGAAGAATTCCACGTCGCGCACCAGTTCTTCCAGCGCGCGGTCCGCCACGATGGCGTGTGCGCCGTGCTTGACGTGCGCATCCGCGAACACGCTGATGCCGTCCGCGCGCAGCCGCGCCCGGTAACGCAGCGCGCTGGCCGCCGCGCCTTCAATCAGCCCTTCGTTGGCGACATACGCGTTGGCCCATTGATTGACCCGCACGAAGGCCGCCTGGCTCGCCGCTGCGATGGCGAGCGCCGGAATCGCCGCATTCGCCAGCACGTTGATGCCGATCGGCAAGCCGGTTTCGCGCGCAATGCGATCCGCCGTCACCGCCATGAACGCCGAGGTCTCGTGACCGATATCGTCGGGCTTCGAGAACGGCACGTCACCGTGATTCTCGATGATCAGGCCGTCGACGCCGCCGCTTGCATATGCGAGCGCGTCGGCACGCGCCGTGGCATACAGCGCTTCGCTTGCGGCACCCTGATAGCGCGGCGAGCCGGGAAAAGCCGGACAGTGAATCACGCCGATCACCACGCCGCGCGCGCGGCCAAAAATCCGCTCGACACAGTCGAGACGCCCGCGGCCAACACCAGAAGAAGTTTCCATATCGATTCAACGTGCCTGAGAGTAGGGGACTGACGAAAGAACAGATTGTGGGACCGCCGCATGAAGCAACGCGTGCATCGTGGCGCGGTCGGGAAAGCTGGCTTGCGCGCCGGGCCGGGCGACCGCGAAGGCGGCCACCGCTTGCGCCCACCGTAACGCGTGGGGCATCGGCAGGTTGCGCGCCAGCGCGGCGAGCAGCGTGCCGCAGAAGGCGTCGCCGGCACCGACTGTATCGACGGCTTCGGCAGGCACGGCTGCGAGATGCTGCGTGCCGTGGCGGTCGCACCGGAGTACGCCGTCCGCGCCGAGTGTGACGCAGACTTCGCGCGCGCCGGCGCGATGCAGTGCTGCGGCGGCGCGCGCCGCGTCGGCCATTGCGGTCAACGTGGCGGCTTCGACGCGATTGACCACGAGCACATCCACGTCGGACAGCATGGACAGGCAATCGAAGCGGACGGGTCCAGGATTGAGCAACGTCCGGCCCGCACCGAGCCGCGCGATGCGCAGGACCTCGGCGGTGACCTCCGCGCTGAGGTTGCCTTGCAGTGCAATCCAGTCGCCGTCGCGCGTGGCTTCCTGCAGCGCGCAGCGTTCCGGGCGATAGTTGGCTGCCGCCAGGTTGCGGGTAACGATGGTGTTTTCGCCGGCCGCATCGACTGTGACGATGGACAGGTCGGTTGGGCAGGGCATGCGCTGCATATGGCGCGTGTCGATGCCTTCGGCGTTCAGTTGCGCGACCAGCCGGTCGCCGTCCGCGTCATCACCGACGGCGGCAAACAGCAGCGTCGACGCGCCCGCGCGCGCCGCGGCCACCGCCTGGTTGGCACCCTTGCCGCCGAAGCCGGACGTGCTGTCCAACGCGAGCGTGGTTTCGCCGGGCGACGGCAAGCGCGCGACGCTCAGGCTCAGATCGATCGCCGCATTGCCGACCACGCAGATGCGCGGCATGAGACCGGTGGCTGTGCTCATCGCCCCGCCCGGTCGGTCAGCGTGGCGCGATGCAGACCGGCCGCTTCGAGCGGCCGGTCCCGTTGCACGTCGCCAGGCGGGTGGATCATGTCGGGGGCGACCCACTTGCGAATCAGTCCGAGACGGTCGAGTGCGTGCATGGTGGCCCTTGCGCCTGTTGCGCTGGTTGTGTCCACCGGACTACTTCGCGGCCGAGGTCAGCCAGTCCAGACAGTTCAGCCATAGCTTCGCATTGCCGTCCCAGTCCGAAAATTCCGGCGGCAGCCAGTGATGCGACATATCACTCGTCCACGCCAGGGTGCGGCCTTTTCCGTATTCGCCGGCAACGAGCAACGGATGTCCGGTGTCTGGCACCGTCGCAATCACGGTCGCGCCCGGCTTCACTTGCACCTCGTTGTAACCCAGCAGATGCGGCCACGTAGTGCCGAGTCCCGCGACGAGCGAATGTTGCGCGACGATCTGCGGCGTGAATCCTTCCGGCACTTCGCAGCGGTCGTCGTACGGCAGGCAGGTGACAGGCAACACCTCTTCGACCGGCGTGCCGCGAAACCGCGCGCTGCCGGCGATGCCCTGAAAACTCAGATAGCCGCCCACCATCATCAGGCCGCGTCCCGCTTGCACATATTCGCGCAACAGTTTCAGGCGGTTCGGCGTGCGCTGGCTTTTGGCCCACGTATCCGGGTGCAGCAGCAACGTATTGGCGCCGATGTCGGACAGGATGATCGCGTCGTACGCAAGCAGGCCTTCGAGCGTGGTCGGAAATGCTTCCTGCGCTTCGTGACTCGGCATGTGCGTGATTGTGTAGGGGCTGTCTTTCAGCGCTTCCAGAAAGAGCTTTGCGCCGTTGTGATACGTCACCGTCGGAAACTGGTCGAAGCCTTTGATGTGCGTCGACGTGCTGGTCCAGCTTTCCCCCGCAAGCAATACCGACTTGGCCGATTGGGCGGATTGGGTCATGCGAAATCTCCTGTGAGGCGCGCGGATCACCGTGTCGGCGGCAGTCCTCGCGGCGTTAAACCGGTTTACCGAATGGGTTGGCGAGTCGAATGAGCGCCTCCGGGCGACACCCGTATCATTTGCGCCTAGCGTTGGCGCGCAAAGACCCTGGCCGGATTGGCGATCATCATGGTTTCGATCTGCGCATCCGTCACTCCATGGCGTCGCAGCCGCGGCACGAAGTACTTCAAGATGTAGCCGTAGCCAAAACCGCCGTAACGCGTCAGCATGGTCTTGAGAAACACGTCTTGCGACATCAGCACGCGATCGATAAAGCCTGCGTCGATCAGCGCCTTGATTGCACGCGCATTCTCTTCATCCGATGGCGATTGCGCTGCCTCGTCGGCGTAAAAGTAGTCCATGCCGATCATGTCGTACTCGAGCCACGCGCCGCGCTGCGCGAGCGTGTGCTGATATTCCGTATCCATGTGACTCGGATTCATGTGGCACAGAATGGTGTGATGCAGATCCGCACCCTCCGCTGCGACGATATCCAGCACGCGGTGCCCGTGCCGCACCCAGCCGGGCAGATGCACCGACAACGGCACGCGCGTCGCCGCGCTGGCCCGCGCCGCGGCCCGCAGCGATTTCTCTTCGTTGGCCGTGAAGGCCGCAGATACACCAATCTCGCCGATCAATCCCGCCATGACATCGGGCTTTTGATCCGCGCCACCCACTTCGTAAATCAGCTGCTCGGCCAGATCGTCGATGGACCGTTCGCTGACATAGCGCGGATGGGTCGGCTCCAGATAGAAGCCCGTCGACATCACGATGTTCAGGCCGGTGCGCCTGGCGATGACCTGCAGTGCGGCAGGATCGCGGCCAATGCCGAGATTGGTTGGGTCCACCACGGTCTCACCGCCCAGCTCGCGAAACCGCATCAGCTCGTCAATCGCGGTTTCGACATCGAATAACTGGCAGTTGTCGCGGTTCATCAAGGGATTCATTCGCAGCGCGCCGAGAATGCCGATATGCACTTTCTGTTCACCGATAGCACGCTCGCCGCAGCATGAGGGCGGCACCCATTTGCCGGAGGCATCGAGCAGGATGTGCTCGTGCATCAGGGTCACGCCCATTTTCTCGACGGGCAGGGGACCGAGCACGGTCATCACATGGCCGCTGTCTATGCCGATGGGCAGCGGCGAATCATGACGGAAGATCGACGTCATCGCTTAAGCCTTTTTGCCGCGTCGCTGTGAAAAGATCCGCGTGTTCATCCAGATGGCGAGCAGCATGATCGCGCCTTGAATGATCTGCGTGTAGAACGGCGATACGTGGATCAGGATCAGCCCATTGCCGAGCACGGCAATCGTCAGCGCGCCAAGCAGCGTACCGAGAATCGTGCCGCGTCCGCCGAACAGATTCGTGCTGCCGAGCACGACGGCGGCGATTACCGCGAGTTCGAAGCCGACGCCCTGATTCGACGAACCACTGCCGAGCCGCGCAGTCGTAATGAGACCCGCGAGGGCCGCGGCCGCACCGCTCAGAATGTAGACCTTCAACGTCACGATGCGCACGTTGACGCCCGCGCGGCGCACGCCTTCCGCGTTCGTGCCGATCCCGACCACGTAACGCCCGAAGCGCATATGGCGCAGCGTGAACCAGCCGGCGAACAGAACCACGACGGAGATGATGGCGGGCATCGGCACGCCGAGAATGTGACCGCGTCCGAGTTGCACGAACCAGCCGTCGTTTTCGATCGGCACCGAATAGCCTTGCGTGATCAGCAGTGCAAGACCGCGCACGACCGACAAGGTGCCGAGCGTCACGATAAACGCGGGCATGCCGGCCCACGCGATGAAATAGCCGTTGATTGCGCCAATCAGCGCGCCGAGCAGGAGGCCGCCGATCAGCACGACGCTGTCCGGCACACCCGCATGCAGTGCTATGGCGGCGAGCGCGCCCACCAGCGCAAGCGTCGAGCCGATCGAAAGATCGATGCCGGCGGTGGTGATCACGAGCGTCATGGCGGTTGCGACAATCAGGAGCGGTGCGCTCTGGCGCAACACGTTCAGCAGGTTGCCGGCGGTGAGGAAGGTATCGGTGGCGAAGCTGAAAGCGAGCGCGCAGCAGACGAAGAACACCGCAATGCTGGCTACGCCGGCATTGCCGCCCAACAGATGCTGCAACGAGCGGCGCGGCGCCTTCTGGTCCTTTTCCTTGTGCATGGCGATTTCCACGATCAGTCCTCCGAGAGCGCGCGCGCCGAGCGCGCCTTGAATTTACGTCCGACGATCAGATCGACGACCTCTTCCAGATTCGTTTCGCCAATCTTGCGATCGGCCACGTTTTGTCCTTCGTACATCACGCTGATCCGGTCGCAGACGAGGAACAGGTCCTGCAACCGGTGGCTGATCAGAATGACGCTGACGCCGCGCTGGCTGATGGTCTGAACCAGCTCGAGCACGGCTTCGACTTCGGCCACCGCGAGCGCCGCGGTCGGTTCGTCCATGATCAGCACCTTCGGATCGAACGAGACCGCGCGTGAGATCGCAATCGCCTGGCGCTGGCCGCCGGACAGATTTTCGACGTCCAGATGGGTGTTCGGAATACGGATGCCGAGGCCATCCAGCATCTCACGGGCGTCGTGATGCATCTTTGCGTGGTCGAGCATGGGAATGCCGAGCACGCGGCGCAACGGTTCGCGGCCGAAGAACAGGTTGCCGGCCACATCCACCGTATCGCACAGCGACAGGTCTTGATAGACCATTTCGATGTGATGCGCACGGGCGTCGCCCGGGTCGGTGAAGTGCACGGGCTTGCCGTCGATTTCGATGCGCCCGCCGTCGGGAATCACCGCCCCCGCCAGCACCTTCGACACTGTGGATTTGCCCGCGCCGTTATCGCCGACGAGGCCCAGCACTTCGCCGGGCGCCACTTCCAGGTTCACGCCGCGCAACGATTGCACCGCGCCGTAACTCTTGATGATGTTCTCCATGCGTACGCGTGGAGGGATGGCAACGCTATTCATCTGCATGTCCTCGTCCGGCGAAGCTGCTGCTCGATTGAACCCGCTTGCACTTACTTGAAGATACCCCGGTATTTGTCCACGTTCGCCTTCGTCACGATGGTAACCGGCACCGAGATATTCTTTTCGACCGGCTGTCTGGCGATCAGTTTGAGCGCCGCGCCAACCGCTGCCTTGCCTTCACCTTCGGGGTCCTGTTGCACGACGGCGGTGACGAAGCCGGCGTCGATGCCCTTGATGGCCTGCGCGCTCAGATCCCAGCCGACAATCTTCAGGTGATCCGTCGTGCCCTGCGACAAAGCCGCTGCAACGAGACCGATCAGCGCAGGCTCGCCGGTCGCATAGACGATCTGCAGATTCGGGTTGCCCGAGATCAGGTTTTCGGCTGCAGTCTGCGCCTGATCCTGCACGTTCTGGCCATCGACTGTAGAGACGATTTTCGCGCCCGGCGCCGTTGCGACACCTTCCTTGAAGCCGTCCAGCCGCACGTTCTGGATAAACGAATTCAGCGCGCCCACCACGCCGATCTGCGCCTTGCCGCCCAGATTCCTGTTGATATAGTTCGCCGTGTACTTGCCGATATCCACGCCGACCTTCTTGTTGTCCACGCCCACCTGTACCGCGTTGTCACCGTTCACGATGGCGTCGATGGTAACGACCGGAATACCGGCTTTCTTCGCTTCGCTAATGGCGGGCTTGATGCCGTTGACGTCGATTGCGACCACGAGAATCGCATCCACCTTCTGCTGGATATATGTCTCGATGGCGTTGTTCTGCGCATTCGGATCGTTGTTCGAGTTATAGATCTCAAGGTTGACGCCGGCTGCTTTCGCGGCAGCCTGCGCGCCCTGGTCCATCTGGGTGAAGAAGAGCGCTTCCTGGTTGATCTGCACCAGTGCGATTTTCTTGTCCGCGGCGAACGCGCTGCCCGTGGCGCCGAGCAGCGACAGCGCGAAGAGGGTGACGGCGAGCCGGCGCAAAGGATGTGGTGCGTTCATCGAAATCCCTTTTCTGAGTGAGCGGAGCGGCGCGTGGAATGGCACCGTCCCGGGAGTGGAAAAGACTTTCAAAGGACGCAACCGACATTGCGCCCGCCTTCTTGTAAACCGGTTTATTAAAGTTAAGTGGCGAGTATTGAGATGTCAACCGTTTCAATAAAGACCAGGGAAAATACGGAAAGGGTTCAACTCTTGCGCGGCGGCGCAACCGAGGCGCGTTCGATCAGCCGCACCGGCAGGCGATGCACCGGTTTACCGGGTGCCGCGCCAGGCGCGAGGGCGGCCGCTGTGCCCGGGGACTCGTCGTGATCGGCGGCGAGCATGGCGAGCAGAATCGCCACGCCCGCGCGGCCAAGTTCGCGCGCGGATTGCCGGAGCGTGGTGATGGGTGGCATCAGCAAGCTGGCGAATTCCATGTCGTCGAAGCCGACGATCGACATATCGCGCGGCACGTCGAGTCCGCGGTCACGCAGCGTTTCCAGCATGCCGACCGCAAGGTAGTCGCTACCGGCGAAGACGGCGGTGGGCGCGGGTTTGCGCGCGATCAGTTCGGCGGCGGCCAACTGGCCGAAACGGCGGTCGTAGGCGCCGAATAGCACGAGCGACGCGTCGAACGGCAGGCCGGCTTCGTCGAGGGCACGCCGGTAGCCTGCCAGACGTTCACGCACGGTGAAGAGCGTTTCCGGCCCGGTGACGTGCGCAATCCGTGTGTGCCCGGCGTCAATCAGATGTTGGGTGGCCAGATAGCCGCCTTCCGCGTTATCGACGAACACCTTTGGTACATCGACGCCCGGCACGTCCTCGTCGATCAGCACGATATTGCTGCGCTCGCCAATCAGCTTCTGCAGCGAGCCGTCGTCGGGTCGATTGGTGGCGAAGATCAGGCCGTCCAGATGCTGGGTGTCGAGCCAGCTCAGGTAGAGCGCTTCGCGCTCGAGCTGGTTGCGCGTGATGCACAGCGACAGTCCGAAGCCGCCTTCGGAGGCGGCTTCCTCGACCGCGTCGGCGAGTTCGGCGAAGAACGGGTTCGCAACGTCCGGCATCGCGAGGCCGATGGTTTCGCTGCTGCCGATGCTCAGTCGCCGGGCAAGACTGTTCTGCCGATAGTTGAGGGCGATCACGGCGTCGTCGACGCGCTTCCTGGTTTCCGCCGGCAGCGTCAATGTACCGTTGAGATAGCGCGAGACCGTCGCCTTGGACACGTTGGCCAATTCGGCGACATCGCGGATCGTGGAGACTTTTGCCAAGTGAGGTTCCCGGAATTTTCGCGGCTAGTGTAACGTGCGGCGAAAATAAATGGCCTCGCTGAAAAGCGCAGGCCTGCTGACGGAATTGCTGTGTTCGGTATGTTTGGGGCGTGGGCCGTGCACGCGCCTGCGTCCGGCCCCCCGTTTAGGGTGCCGGCGCCGCTCCGTCCGCCGCGTCGGGTTCCTCTTTACGAAAGCGTCCCTGTACCGCAGCGAGCTGATCGTCCGAAGTGGCGACCAGCCACAGGCGGGCGCGTTCCACCATCAAGCGGTTATGGTCCTTCAGCGAACCCATCGAGGTCGCGGCCTGCCACGCCACGGGAGCGACCCGACTGGTGCGTCCCGAAGGCGTGCCGACCAGCAGGCTGTACGGTCCAAGCGGCAACGAGACGAGCGGCAAAGCGGGCTTGATGCGCACGCGCCAGTCGACAAACGGCATGTCGCCGAACAGCAACGGCGCAGGCAAGCCGTGCAGCACCGTAAAGTCGTACAGCGCGAGGTGTTCACGCATGGCGGCATACACCCGCCGGATATCCGCAACGACGGCCGCGCGAATTTCATCGTCGAACATGGCCTCTTGCGAATAGCGGTCGATCGCGTCCCGCGCGTCCTGCTGATAGGCGCTGAACACGGCCAGCTCCATGCAGTCCTGCACGGCGCGCTGCATGTCGGCCGGCGCACCGGCTTCCTCCGGTTTGCCCAACTGGGCCGCGCGCAGAAAGCGTGCGAGCGCGGCTTCCTGGATGGGGGGGCCGGGCACGTCGGGAGCGTCGACAGCGTCTTTGCCGAGCGGCACATAGATGTATTTTTCCGCGGCGAAGCGTGATTTTTTGCCGTCGTCGAACCTGATTTCGCCGTCGGTGCAGTCGAGATAGCGCGTGCCGATATGGCCGTGTTCCCACACGTAATTCTTCAGGAAGGGGCGCAACGGATGCAGCGTCTCGCGGTCGGTCATGGGCAACTCCGGTGCGTCAGTGGGGAGGTGTCATAGTCTCACATTGGTCGCTCGAGTCGACCTTGCTGTGACCTGCGGCGTCCCGCGGATACTGCCTGCCTCAACGCACGACCTTTGCTGCGAGCAGGTCGCCCATGCCGATCCGCTTCGCGAATTCGATGCGAACGCGTTCCGAGACATCGAGCACTTCGCGCGCACCATCGCCGACAAAGTCGATTACCGAACGCATCGGCCGCGTGCCGGCGGGCAAGCCGACGATCCGCACGATTTCATCAGCGACGGCTTGCGGATCGGCGTCAGCGGGCGTGAGCGACGTCAGGCGCGCGCCGATCTGATCCATCACGCCGTCATAGCGGCGGTACGCTGCGGCGGTGGCGGCATCAGCGGGTTTGCCGGCGCTCGGGAAATGCGCGGTGCCTTGCGTGAATGCGCCCGGCACGACAATCGATGTCTCAATACCGAAGCGGGCAATCTCGTACGCGAGCGTCACCGCGAGCGAATCCATGGCCGCCTTCGCTGCGCCGTACGGACCCATGAACGGCGGGAAGCCACCCTTGGTCGTGGTGCTGCTGATCCACAGCATCAGCCCGGCTTCCTGCTGGCGCAGCCAGGGCAACACCGCCCGGTTGACGCGCTGCGCGCCGAACAGGTTGGTGTCGAACACCTTCATCATCTCTTCCGGCGTGAAGGCTTCAGACGGCCCGACCACCAGATGCCCGGCGTTTTGCATCACCACATCAAGACGCCCCTGTTCGCGCACGATGGTGGCCGCCGCGGCATCCGCCGACGCTTGCGAGAGGACGTCCAGTTCGAGCGGATACAAGGCGAGATCCCTCGCCGCGGCGAGCGCCCGCAACTCGTCGGCGCGCGGCTGATTGCGACCGGCGAGATCACGCATCGTCGCGTAGACGATGTGTCCCGCTTCGGCCAGCGCCTGCGCCGTCAGTTTGCCGATGCCGGTGCCGGCGCCCGTGACCAGGATGACGTTTTTCATGATTTTTCTCCGTGCTATGGGTTCGTTTTCAGGCGGTTTTCACCTTGTGCAGTGAGGACGCTCAGGCGATCCCGCCGTTGGCGCGCAGGATCTGGCCGTTGACCCAGGCTGCGTCGGGACCGGCGAGGAACGCCACGACCGAGGCGATGTCGTCCGGCTGGCCGAGGCGTTGCAGCGGCGGCATCTTCGCGAAGGTCTGGATCTGTTCTTCGGTCTTGCCGTCGAGGAACAGCGAGGTTGCAATCGGGCCAGGCGCCACGGCATTGACGGTGATGTTGCGGCCGCGCAGTTCCTTCGCAAACACGTGGGTGAAGGCTTCGACGGCCGCTTTGGTGCCGTTGTAGATCGCGTAGCCGGGCATGTTCAGCGCAAGCGTCGTGCTGGAGAAGTTGACGATGCGGCCGCCATCGTTCAGGCGCGCCGCCGCTTCGCGTAGCGTGTTGAAGGTACCGCGCACGTTGATATCGAAAGTCTGGTCGTAGAGCGCGTCGCTGGTGTCGGCGAGCGGCACCGTCTTCAGCACGCCCGCGTTGTTCACCAGCACGTCGACCTTGCCGAGCTGCGCTTCGGTGGCTTCGAACATCTGCCGCACCTGGTCGGCTTTTGCAATGTCCGCTTGCACGGCAATCGCCCGGCCGCCGGCTGCGTTGAGTTCGGCGACGAGTGCGTCGGCTTCCCGCGCGCTCGACGCGTAGTTGACGGCGACTGCGAAACCGTCGCGGGCGAGACGTCGGGCGATCGCGGCGCCGATGCCGCGCGACGCGCCGGTGACGATGGCAACCTGGTGGGTGTGGACGTGGTTCATGATCCGTTTCCTCAGAAGATGTGATGGGCTGGTTCAATTGACGTGCTGCTGGGATGAATCATGGATCATTCCAACCGATAGATCATCGCGCGCAACTTGGTATCATCGTTCCATTTGCTTTAACAATTGGCGGGAGTACAGCAGTCATGGATCGCTTTGAGGAAATGCGGGTGTTCGTGCGGATCGCGGAACGGCAAAGCTTCACCCAGGCGTCCGACGACCTGCAGATTCCGCGCGCCACCGTCACCAATCTGCTCAAACGCATGGAGCAACGGCTGGGCACGCGGCTGCTCGAGCGCACCACGCGCACGGTGCGTCTGACCCATGACGGCGAGGCGCACTACCGCCGCTGCGTGCGGCTGATCGCGGATCTGGAGGAAGCCGAGGAGTCGTTCCGGAATACCGCGCCTAAGGGCTTGTTGCGGGTCAATCTGCAAGGCACGCTGGCGCGCCATTTCGTCGTGCCGGTGCTGCCCGATTTTCTGGCGCAGTTTCCGCAGATCGAATTGCAGCTTGGCGAGGACGACCGGCTGGTCGATCTGGTCCGCGAAGGCGTCGACTGCGTGCTGCGGGCCGGCAGCTTGCAGGATTCGTCGATGGTCGGGCGGCGTGTCGCGCAGCTCGAACAGGTGACGGTCGCGAGCCCGGCGTATCTGGCGAAATACGGAGAGCCGGCGGATCTGGCGGCGCTGTCGACGCATCGCGCGGTGAACTTTGTGTCGAGCGCGACGGGCAAGGCGGTGCCGCTCGAATTCATGCTCGCCGGGCGGGTGAACGAGCTGTTGCTGGACGCGGTGGTTTCCGTGTCGGGCGCGGACCTTTACACCGGCGCGGCGGTGGCGGGACTGGGCATCGTGCAGGTGCCGCGCTACCGGATCGCGGAGGAACTGAAGGCCGGGCGTCTGAAGATCCTCCTGGCAGATTTTCCGCCGCCGTCCATGCCGGTCTCCGTGCTCTATCCGCAGAACCGCCAGCTGTCGTCGCGCGTGCGAGTGTTCGCGCACTGGCTGCGGGGCATATTCGAGGCGACCTCGAACGCCAGCGGCAGTCGCTGAGCACAGACGACGCGCGAAGCCATGACCCCATGGCCATGGTCGCTGCCGACGGCGGCGGCTTGCTGTAAATTGACACGAGCCTTGTCTTCGTTTCGCGCCCGGCGCGGCGACGCTTGAGCGCGGCTACTGATGCACTGACACTGACCCAAGGAGCGAGCATGGATCTGCAACTGAAAGGCAAGCTGGCGCTGGTGAGCGGCAGCACGGCGGGCATTGGCCTCGCTATCGCGACGGCGCTGGCGCAAGAGGGCGCGCGCGTGATCGTCAATGGACGCTCGCAAGAGTCCGTGGATAAAACGGTGGCGCAACTAGGCGCGGACAGCGGCGCCGAAGTGTTGGGCTTCGCCGGCGATCTCAGCAAGGCGGACGCGGCGAATCAACTGGCGCAGCGTTATCCGGATGTGGAGATTCTGGTCAACAACCTCGGCATCTTCGAACCCAAGCCGTTTGAAGAGATTCCGGATGAGGACTGGATGCGCTTTTTCGACGTCAACGTGCTAAGCGGCGTGCGGCTGGCGCGTCTCTTTCTGCCGTCGATGAAGCGCGCCAACTGGGGGCGCATCATCTTCATTTCCAGTGAAAGCGGATTGCAGATTCCCGCGGAAATGATCCATTACGGTACGACGAAAACCGCCCAGATTGCCGTGGCGCGCGGTATTGCCGAGTCCGTCGCGGGCACTGGCATTACCGTCAATAGCGTGCTGCCGGGGCCGACCCGCTCGCGCGGCGTGGGCGATTTCGTCGCCAGCCTCGCCAGGGCCGACGGCAAAACCGCCGAGCAGGTCGAGAAGGACTTCTTCGAGCATGTGCGGCCCACGTCGTTGATCAAACGCTTTGCCACGACCGAAGAGGTGGCATCACTGGTTGCCTACGTGGCGAGCCCGCTGGCGTCGGCAACGACTGGCGCAGCCCTGCGAGTGGACGGCGGCGTGACCAAGAGCGCGTTTTAAGGCATCGCTCCGCGCCGCGCGTGGGATCATACGGCTCGCGCGAGGTCACCACACCTCGCGCGCCGGCGTGGCCCAAAGTGAACAGGAGCGAAACGATGATCGATGGACTGGTAGGTGGGCGGCTGTATGGCGAGGCGCAGATCCGCACTGGACAGAATGGCCGGCGTTTTGTGACCTGCAAGGTCCGTGCGGCCACGAATGACGGCGATACGCTATTCGTCAACGTCATCGCCTTCGATGACGACGTGCAGACCGGTTTGCTCGCCTTGAGCGACGCGGACAGCGTGGCCCTGAGCGGTGCGCTCACGCCGAAGGTCTGGACCGACAAGAATGGCCTGGTGAAGCCCGCGCTGGATATGGTCGCGCATGGGTTGCTGACCGCTTATCAGGTACGCACGAAGCGCGCCCAGCTGGGCGGCGAAGAGGCCGGCGCGCCGGGCGACGAGGACCTGCTTTGAGTCAATAAGGGCGCTGGACTGCGGCTTGCTGCCCATCACGGGCACCCGAACCGCCGATGGAAAACTGTATAAATATACAGTATAGTGTCCCATTCAAATCCGCCCTGCGGCGTTTGATCCGTATGGTCGGGTGCAGTCAATCTGCACGGTCGCGACGCGGCCGTTAAGATGGGCCAACTCATTCGGACGGTCGGTTAAATTGTCATCTACAGGAAAAATCCGCATTCGCGGAGCGCGTCAGCATAACCTCAAGAACCTCGATCTCGACCTGCATACCGGCGAGATGACGGTCGTGACCGGCCCGTCCGGCTCGGGCAAGTCCAGTCTGGTGTTCGACACGCTGTACGCGGAAGGGCAGCGGCGCTACGTCGAAACCTTCAGCGCCTACGCGCGGCAGTTCCTCGACCGCATGGACCGGCCGCAAGTGGACCGGGTCGACGGCGTGCCGCCCGCCATCGCCATCGACCAGACCAATCCGGTGCGCAGTTCGCGCTCCACGGTCGGTACGATGACCGAACTCAACGACCACCTGAAGCTGCTCTACGCGCGCGCGGCCGAACTGTTCGACCGCAAGACGGCGCAGGCCGTGCGGCACGACTCGCCGGAAACCATTTACGCGGAGTTGATGGAACGCACGGCAGCGAACGACCCGCGCGTGGTGGTCACGTTTCCGGTCGAATTGCCTGAATCCGCTACGGAAGAAGAAGTCCAGCAGTGGCTGTCCGCAAGCGGCTACACGCGGGTGCAGGCGCAGCGCGAGGTGGAGTCGCCCACCGGGCCGCGCAAGTTGCTGGACGTGGTGGCAGACCGCTTCCGCCTGCGCCAGGTGGACAAGGCGCGCGTGGTGGAAGCCATCGAAGCGTCGCTGAAACGTGGCGCCGGGCGCGTGAACGTCTATGTGCTGCCGCAGGCGCCGGAAGAATCCGCGGAACCGCAAATCTGGCGCTTCTCGACCGGCTTGCACAATCCGGATAGCGACCTGCGCTACGCCGACCCGCAGCCCGCGCTGTTCTCGTTCAACTCGGCGTACGGCGCGTGCGAAACCTGCCGTGGCTTTGGCCGCGTGATCGGCGTCGACCTCGGCCTCGTGATCCCCGACGAGCGCAAGACCTTGCGTGGCGGCGCCATCAAGCCCATGCAGACGCCGGCGTGGAAGGAATGCCAGGACGACCTGATGCGCTACGCCGCGAAAGCGGGCATTCCGCGCGACACGGCCTGGTCGCAATTGACTCAGGCGCAGCGCGACTGGGTGATCAACGGTTCGCCGGACTGGAATGGCAAGTGGCAGAGCCACTGGTATGGGGTGAAGCGCTTCTTCGAATATCTCGAGTCGAAGGCGTACAAGATGCACATTCGCGTGCTGCTGTCGAAGTATCGCAGCTACACGCCGTGCGAAACCTGCGGCGGCGCGCGTCTGAAGACGGAATCGCTGTTGTGGCGTCTGGGCACCCGGGAGAATGCGGACGCCGTGCTGGAACCGGCCAGACGCTTCATGCCGCGCGGGGTCGACTGGAACCGCGCGCAGCTCGAAGCGCTGGCGGGTTTGACCGTGCACGATCTGATGCTGTTGCCCATCGAGCGCATTCGCCGTTTCTTCGACACGCTCAGCTTGCCCACCGCCTTGCTCGACGACGCGCTCAAGCTGCTGCTGGCGGAAGTGCGCACGCGCCTCAAATATCTGTGCGACGTCGGCCTCGGCTATCTGACGCTGGATCGCCAAAGCCGCACGCTGTCGGGCGGCGAAGTGCAGCGGATCAACCTGACCACGGCGCTCGGCACGTCGCTGACGAAGACGTTGTTCGTGCTGGATGAGCCGAGCATCGGCCTGCATCCGCGCGACCTGAATCGTATCGTCGAAGCCATGCATCGCTTGCGCGACGCGGGCAATACGCTGGTGGTGGTCGAGCATGACCCCTCGGTGATGCTGGCGGCGGACCGTTTGATCGACATGGGCCCCGGTCCGGGTGAGCGCGGCGGCACGATCATTTACGACGGCGTGCCGGATGAGATCCGTTCGTCGGGCACGCTTACCGGCGAATATCTCGGCGGCCATCGGCACGTGGCCGACGTGTCGCACTGGTCGGGCCGGCCGGTGACGAAGGAGACGCCGCGCATCGTGCTGGAAGGCGCGAGCGAACACAATCTGCAAGACGTGACCGTCGAGATTCCGCTGCAACGCCTCGTCTGCGTGACGGGCGTGTCGGGCTCCGGTAAATCCACCTTGATCCAGGACGTGTTGTATCCAGCACTCGCGCGGCAGTTGGGGGTCGCCACGGAATCGCCGGGTGCGTACCGGCGCCTCGCCGGCGCGGAGCAGGTCGACGAAGTGGTGTTCGTCGACCAGTCGCCCATCGGCAAGACCGCGCGCTCGAATCCGGCCAGCTACGTGGGCGCTTTCGACGAGATCCGCAAACTGTTTGCCAAAGTGCCGCTCGCGCAACAGCGCGGTTATGGGCCGGGCATGTTCAGCTTCAACTCCGGCGACGGGCGCTGCCCGACCTGCGGCGGCTCGGGTTTCGAGCACATCGAAATGCAGTTCCTGAGCGATGTCTATCTACGCTGCCCGGATTGCGACGGCCGCCGCTATCGCGCCGAGCTGCTCGAAGTGAAGATCGAGCGGGGTAATCCGGCGCGCGCCTTGAGCATTGCCGACGTGCTCGAACTGACGGTCAGCGAAGCCACCGCTTTCTTTGCCACGGACGCCGAAGTACTGCGCGTGCTGAAGCCGATCGTCGACGTGGGCCTTGAATATGTGAAGCTGGGTCAGCCGGTGCCCACCTTGTCGGGCGGCGAGGCACAGCGTCTCAAACTGGCGGGCTTTCTTGCGGAAACAGCTCAGGCCACTACCAGCCGCGCCAAGGCCGCTCGCGAGACCACGAAGCGCAGCGCCGCGCGACTTTTCATGTTCGACGAGCCGACCACGGGCCTGCATTTCGACGACATCGCCAAGCTGATGCAGGCGTTCGGCAAGCTGCTGGCGGGCGGCCATTCGCTGATCGTGATCGAGCACAATCTCGACGTGATCCGGGCGGCCGACTGGCTGATCGATCTGGGTCCCGAAGGGGGCGACGGCGGCGGCCGCGTGCTGTGCGCGGGTACGCCCGCGGACGTCAAGTCCTGCGCCGGCTCGCACACGGGCCAGGCGCTCCTGCAATACGACGCGGCCATGGGCGCGGCAGCCGCGCCGGCAGCCTCGCAAGGCATGCCGTTGCAAACGGCCCTGTCGGCAGCGCGCGCGCGGCGCGCGGTGGAAGGCGAAGACGTGGTCCGAATCGTCAATGCACGTGAGCACAATCTGAAGTCGCTCGACGTGGATATTCCGCACGGCAAATTCAACGTGATCACCGGCGTGTCCGGTTCGGGCAAGTCGACGCTCGCGTTCGACATCCTGTTCCACGAAGGGCAGCGGCGCTACCTCGAATCGCTGAATGCCTACGCGCGCTCCATCGTGCAGCCAGCCGGGCGACCGGAGGTCGACGCGGTCTACGGCATTCCGCCGACCGTCGCAATCGAGCAGCGGCTGTCGCGCGGCGGCCGCAAGAGCACCGTCGCGACCACTTCGGAGGTCTGGCATTTCCTGCGCTTGCTGTATGTGAAGCTCGGGCTGCAGCACTGCATCCATGACGGTACGCCGGTTACGGCGCAAAGCGTCGAATCCATCGCCGCGCAGTTGCTGCGCGATCACAAGGGCGAGCACGTCGGTTTTCTGGCGCCGCTGGTGGTCAACCGCAAGGGGGTCTATACGGATCTCGCCAAGTGGGCGAAGGCGCGTGGCAATACGCATCTGCGCGTGGACGGCGAATTCCTGCCGGTCGACCCCTGGCCCAAGCTCGACCGGTTCCGCGAACACACCATCGAATTGCCGGTGGCGGACCTCGTCGTCTCCGCGGACAACGAGACGGAGTTGCGGCGCCTGCTGGACGAAACGCTCGAGCTCGGCAAGGGCGTGATGCATCTGCTCGCGCCGCTCGACGGTCTGCAGGACGCCATCAAGGCCGGCCGTTCCACCACGCAGTCCGGCAAGGTCAAGGTGCTGTCCACGAGGCGCGCGTGTCCGGTCTGCGGCACGAGCTACCCGGAACTCGACCCGCGCATGTTCTCGTACAACAGCAAGCACGGTTGGTGCACCACCTGCGTGGGCACCGGCCTTGCATTGACGCGCGAACAGCGGGCGGCATACGACGACACGGTAATCGCCGAAGACGGACGAGGGCGCGAGCAAAGCTTGCCGTCGGAGGAGCAGGAGCCGGAAGGCGTCGTCGACGAGCCGTGTCCGGACTGCCATGGGACGCGTCTGAATCCGATCGCGAGCGCGGTCACCTTCGAAGGACAGCCCATTGTGGATGTCGCGCGCTGGACCGTCTCCGATACGCGCCGCTGGATCGACGCGCTGCAACTGGACGGCCGCGACGCGGAGATTGCGCGTGACGTGGTGAGCGAAATCGGCAGCCGCCTGCAGTTTCTCGAAGAAGTGGGGCTTGGCTATCTGAGTCTCGACCGCGCGGCGCCGAGCCTCTCGGGCGGCGAGGCGCAACGCATCCGGCTGGCGGCGCAACTGGGCAGCAACCTGCAAGGGGTCTGCTATGTGCTGGACGAACCCACCATCGGCCTGCACCCGCGCGACAACCAGATTCTGCTGAGCGCGCTGCGCAAGCTGGGCGAGAAGGGCAATACGCTGGTGGTCGTCGAGCATGACGAGGACACGATTCGCCGCGCCGACCACATCATCGATATCGGCCCAGGTGCCGGCAAACGCGGTGGCGCACTGGTCGCGCAGGGCAGTGTGGCCGACCTGTCGGCACAAGCCGATTCGCTGACCGGGCAGTTCCTCGCCAATCCGATCGTGCATCCGCTGCAACCGCGCCGCGCAGTCAAGCCGAAGTCCCGCAATGCCGCCGCGGTGCCCGAGCAATGGCTGACCGTGCACGGCGGCAAGCTGCACAACCTGCGCAATGTGACCGTCGCTCTGCCCCTGGCGCGGCTCGTGGCGGTGACGGGCGTGAGCGGGTCAGGCAAGTCCACGCTTGCGCGCGACGTGCTGATGGCCAATCTGCTCGACGCGGTGGGGCGTTCGGTGTTGTCTTCGCCGGCCACGCGGCGGGCCCGCAAAGCGGCGGCGCAAGAGGAGCCGGCCGCCAACCGCCGTTCGAGCGTGTTGGCGCGCAGCGCGCCGCGCGCACAGCTCAACGTCACCCATGCCTGGCAAGGCTGCGATGCGATCACCGGCTGGGAGAGCATCGACCGTGTGCTCGAGGTCGATCAGACGCCGATCGGCAAGACACCGCGCTCCTGTCCGGCTACCTATATCGGCGTGTGGGATGCGATTCGCAAACTGTTCGCCGGCACGCTTGAAGCGCGCGCCCGCGGCTATACGGCGTCGCGCTTCTCGTTCAATACCGGCGAGGGACGCTGTCCGGCCTGCGAAGGGCAAGGCGTGCGCACGATCGGCATGAGCTTCCTGCCGGATGTGAAGGTGCCGTGCGATGTCTGCCATGGCCAGCGCTTCAACCCGGAGACCCTGGCGGTGACGTGGCGAGGCAAGAATATCGGCGACGTGTTGACCATGGAGATCGACGAAGCCGTGGAGTTCTTCGCGCCCATCACGAACATCGCGCATCCGCTGCAACTCATGAAGGACGTCGGCCTCGGCTATCTGACGCTCGGGCAGCCCTCGCCGACGCTGTCGGGCGGCGAAGCGCAGCGCATCAAGCTGGTCACTGAATTGAGCAAGGTGCGCGACGACATCACGCGCCGCGGGCAAAAGCCGCCGCATACGCTGTACGTGCTCGACGAACCGACCGTCGGTTTGCATATGGCCGACGTCGCGAAGCTGATCCGTGTGCTGCATCGGCTGGCGGATGGGGGGCACAGCGTCGTCGTCATCGAACACGATCTCGACGTGATTGCCGAGGCGGACTGGATCATCGACCTTGGCCCGGAAGGCGGTGTCGGGGGTGGTTCGATTGTTGCCGCGACCGATCCGGAAGGGCTCGTACAGATCAGCGAAAGCCATACCGGCGCCGCGCTTGGACCTGTGCTCGCACGGGCTGCCAATCTGCCAGTCGTGCCGCTGCACGCAACGACTCAAGCAGCGGGTTAGGCAATGCGTAAGCAGCAAAGCTGAGCATTGCATCGGCGAGAAGGGGAGCCACGGATAAGGTCTGTGCGCTCCCCTTTGTCGCAATTTTGCGACGAGGGTTTTCCCTGCTTGCTGCGTAATCTGGTGTTCGTCCCGAAGCCGCTATTCCCCCGCTTCAGACGCCTAGAGTGCCTTTACTAATTGGAGTGATTGCTCTAAACACTGTCTGTTCCCATCAAAAAAAGTTTGACGGACGTTTTTGTCTTGATATTGTCCGTTCCACCAAGCGTATCAAAGCTTCTAGCGCTGGCCGGTGAGCAAAACTCGCCCGCTTCGTGCACCGCGATGTTCACTCAATTCAAAGATTACGCACTAGAAGGGAATGCATTCGCACTTTCGTTGTGCATTCAATCTTCCAGGAGTGCTGACTCAAATCGCACGTCGCCCTGGTAACCGGCCAACTCCGGTTTTCACCTCGGGCTGACACCAACCCAATTTCTCAACCGACTTTAGGCGCGGTGTCGCGCTTTCGATGAAACTAAATTTGCTTAGATCAAACAAATTTTGACTACTGGATTCTGTCTTGCTATGGTTCCGCCACTTGATAAGAAGGCATCAGCCGCACTCGCAATAGGCAGCAAGATTCGCGCATTACGACAACGGCTAAAGCGCACGCTGGATGAAACAGCAAAGGCGGCTGGTATTTCCAAGCCGTTCCTGTCGCAAGTGGAACGAGGGCAGGCAACGCCGTCGATCACGTCGCTAGTCGGTATAGCGCAGGCACTGGGAGTCACGGTGCAGTATTTCGTCGAGACGCCGACCGAAGCGAAGTCGGTCTGCCGAGGCGATGAATTGAAATATTTTGGGTTCGCCGATTCGGCGAACCTGTTCGGCAGGCTGACGAATCTGTCGGTCGACCGCAAGCTGGAAGCCATTCTGGTCCGGATGCCTGCGGGCCAGAAGCCGTCGGAAGTGACGACGCATGCAGGGGAAGAGTTTTTGTACGTGATGAGCGGGCAAATCGCTCTGACACTTGAGGGTACGACGTTCGTGTTGCAAGCCGGTGACACCGCTCACTACGAGTCAACGGTCCCACATGCATGGACGAACACAGCAGGCGAGGAGACCGTACTCGTCTGGGTGGGTACACCAAGATTGTTTTAGCTGCCGTACTTCGTGTTCGACATGAAGGGCTCTAAAGAGATCAATAAGCAGTACTACAGGTTAACCCGAAGTCTGGTGCGCAATATGAGTTGCATGGCGAGTGGCGCAGTAATAGGTGTCTACTTATTCAGCAACTGAAATGAAGTTGAAAGAATATCGTAGTGATTTGTAATGTTTTAGTAGTGCGAAATTAAATAAAGCTTGAGTGCCCCGTCTATCCGGCTGCGATTTTTCCAGACGCTGTTCGGCTTGTGGAGTTGTAAAAGTTTCGGGGCAACTTTAGTCAATCGCGGCGCAACGACGCTGCAAATCAAGTAGAGGGGTTCACAGAACCTCTCTTCGCACAACAGGTGTGGCCTTACTGACGAGTGAGAAGGGGAAAAATGAAACAAAGGGCATTGGCGATAGCCATCAGACGGATAGTCTGGGCCGAACTGGCGTTGTCGACTGTGATCGCCGCTCCGGCGTTCGCGCAAGCGCAACCGGGCGCAGCACCAGGTACCAGCACATCGGCTGCTGCGCCGGCAGCCGCTTCCGGCGCCGCCGCGGCAGCGCCGGGTGCGAGCGGGACAGCTGACGGAAACGTCAAGCAGATCAAGCGCTTCGAGGTGACGGGTTCTCTGATCCGGAGTTCCGACAAGGTCGGTTACAACCAGGTTCAGACGGTTACGGCGAAACAGATTCAGGACAGCGGCCAGACGACAGTCGCCGACTTCCTGCGTTCGACCTCGGCCAACTCGGCCAACAGCTGGAGTGAAGGCCAGGCCTCGAGCTTTGCCGCAGGCGCCTCGGGTATCGCCCTGCGCGGCCTCAGCGAGAAATACACGCTGGTGCTGGTCGACGGTCAGCGCGTCGCGCCCTATGCATTTTTCTCGAACAGCGTCGATTCGTTCTTCGACCTGAACACGCTTCCGCTGAACGACATCGACCGGATCGAAATCGTCAAGACCGGTGCCGTTTCCCAATACGGTTCGGACGCGGTCGGCGGTGTGGTCAACGTCATCACGAAGCACGACTATCAAGGCCTGCAGCTTGACGGCAGCCTGGGCAGCTCGGTGACCAACGGTGCCGGTAACGGTACGGCGAAGTTTGGCGTGCTCGGCGGTTTCGGCGATCTGAACTCGGATCGCTTCAACGTCACAGTGGCGGCAAGCTATTACAAGGACAACGGTTCCACGCTCGCGGATCGCGATTCGACGCGCAGCCAGGACTTCACCAATCAGCCGGGCGGATTCTCGCTGCTCGCGCCGTCGGCCTGGAACATGCCCGATGGCAGCTTCCAGGCATTGAACGGCTGCCCGTACGGTGGTTCGGTGCATCCGGCGGCCACCAATTCGCTGACTGGAGGCGCGCCGGGTACGGTTTGCTCGTTCAACACGGCAAACAGCACGTCCATCGCACCGCTGACGGAGCGACTGAACGCGAAGATCCACGCTGACTTCAAGATCAACGACACGACGACGGCGTACGCGGACCTCCTCGAGAGCAACAACACGTCCACCCAAAGCAACGGTGTCAATGTTGTCGGCAATCCGCAGACACCCACGCTGGTGTATAACCCGCAAACGAAACTGTTCACGCCGTTCAACACGACTGTGCCGGCGAGCAACCCGTTCAATCCGTTTGGCGTGGGCACTCCGCTCACGTATGCATTCCCGGAAACGGTAGCGGAAAAGACGTACGCCAACTATTACCGTGCGTCGACAGGTGTGAAGGGTTCGTTCAGCTTGCCGTACGGTGACTGGGATTGGTCGACTTCGGTAAGCCATTCGCAAAGCACGGTCTCGAACACGTTCACCAACCAGCTGAACGTGAATCAGCTGACCAACATCTACCAGAACGGCGCGCTTAATTTTGCGAATCCGGGTGCTACGCCGGGCGGCTTGAACGGCCTGTTCCAGGACGCGAACAACATGGGTATCTCGAAGCTCGACACGGTCGACGCGACGATTTCGACGCCCAATCTGTTCCACCTGCCGGCGGGTGATGTAGGTATCGGTTTCGGTGCACAGTTCACGCACCAGAGCGAAGACCTTGAGCCGGGTGGCGAGTACGCAGCAGGCACGGTGGTCAATCCGAATCTGCAAACGGTGAATGGCCAGCGCAACGTGGCGGCCGTGTACTACCAGATCGACATTCCAATCGTGCGCAACCTGACGTTCAGCCAGTCGGGTCGTTACGACCACTACAGCGATGTCGGCGGTGCGTTCTCGCCGCGTTTCGCCTTGCGCTACCAGCCGGTGCAGGCGTTGACGATGTACACGTCGTATAGCCGCGGCTTCCGTGCACCGACCTTCGTTGAGAACAGCGATTCTCAAACGCTGGGTATCCAGGTGAGCAGCAAGGGCAACTTTACGTCGATCACGCAAGGCAACCCGAATCTCGCGCCTGAGCATACGAAGAACCTGAACATCGGCTTCGAACTGTCGCCGACGCGTACGACCGACGTTGGCCTCGACTGGTACAAGATCCGCATCGACAACGTGATCGGTCAAGGCGCGCCTTCGAACACCTCGATCGATCCGGCAACGGGTCAGATCCTGTTCGAAGATATCCCTTACCAGAACCTGGGCTACCTCGACACGAACGGTTTCGAAGGCACGCTGCGTCAGGCATTGCCGACCAAGGCCGGTACCTTCACCTTGTCGGCTGACTGGGCTTACGTGAACAGCTTCAAGCTCGGTTCGCCGGGTGAAGCGCCGGTCAACGGCGCGGGCAACAACTTCACGATCACGCAGCCGTTCGGTGGCAGCTTCCCGCGCTGGAAGGGCAACACCACGCTGGACTGGGCGTACCACAAGTGGGACGCAGCGTTGACGTGGCAGTTCACGGGTCCGTACGCGCAGAATCTGTTGTCGGAGCCGACGCGCGTTGGGTCGTACAGCCAGTTCAACCTGATGGTGACGTACACGGGCTTCAAGCACTGGACGATTTACGGCGGCGTCGACAATATTTTCAACCGCACGCCTCCGTATGATCCGATCTTTGCGAACGGCACGCTGGATCAGACGGGTTACGACACCTCGGTGTACAACTATCTGGGCGCTTTTGCGCAGATCGGCGCAACGTATAAGTTCTAAAAAAAGCAGTAGAGCATGTTGACGATTGGTCGCTCCGGCATTCTTTGTGCCCGTCGGAGCGACTTTTTTTCGTAAGTAGCACACTGTGGTCTTCTCCGTACGTCGCCGCGGCCGTCATGCCTTACCGCCGGACCCGGTCAGCGCGAGAGCAGCAGTCTGATTTCCGTAGGCGGCACGGTCTTGAGGTTCATGACCGGGC
The DNA here is from genome assembly GCF_036488795.1 of Paraburkholderia sp. GTDB lineage: Bacteria > Pseudomonadota > Gammaproteobacteria > Burkholderiales > Burkholderiaceae > Paraburkholderia. The sequence continues at coordinate 37,227 of NZ_DASXHA010000129.1, read as the reverse complement.
CGAGATGACAACCCTTAACCCAAGGCGGCATGCGACGCCTTAAGTGACCTGAGTGATGGCGTGTTGCATCCTCCCGTCGATCCGACGAATCGCGCGTCGGCCGCAAGCCAGCGCGTGTCTTTACGCATACTGATGATGAGACTTGTGAAGTTTCGGTTGCCACGCGCCACGTGGATGATCCCTGGCGCATCGGCGACGCGGCGAGCCACCCTGCGCGCCGTGCCGGCGCTGGCTGCCGCGCTGTTTGGTGTACTTGGCCTCGCGGTGAGCCCGGCTGAGGCGAGCCCTTCGATCGCGCAGTACGACCAGCCCAAATACCCCGCCAATTTCACGCATTTCGACTACGCGGATCCGGATGCTTCGAACACGGGCGATCTGAACTTCGAGAATTACAGCGAACTTCAGAGTTACGACTCGCTCAATCCGTTTCTGGTCCGCGGTGCGCCTGCTCCGGACATCCAGAACCTGATGTTCGACACGCTGATGCAGCGCAGCTGGGACGAACTCGCCTCCGAATACGCCTTGATCGCGAACGATGTCGAAGTGGCGCCGGACCTGAGCTCCGCGACGTTTCACATCAATCCTGCCGCGCGCTTTTCGAATGGCGACCCGATTACGGCCGCCGACGTGAAATATTCACTGGATACGCTGCAAAGCCCGCAGGCGTCGCCGCTGTTCAACGCACAGTTCTCGGTGATCAAGAAGGCGACGGTCATCGACAGGTTGACGATCCGCTTCGATTTCATCCGTCCCGAACGCGACGCGCCGCTGATTGCCGGCGACATTCCGGTGTTCTCGCCGAAATGGGGTATGACGTCCGACGGCAAACGGCCGGCGTTCGATCAGATCGCCAACGTGCCGCCGATCGCGAGCGGGGCGTACCTGATCGAACAGCGCAAGAACGACAAACAGATTGTCTACGTTCGTAATCCGAACTATTGGGCTGCCAATCTGCCTTCACGGCGTGGCATGTTCCGATTTGCGCGCATCACGTTCCGCCTGTACCTCGACCAGTACACCGCGCTGGAGGCCTTCAAGGCCGGCAATGTCGACGCACGCATGGAGTACAGCTCGACGCAGTGGGCGCGCAAATATATCGGTAAGAACTTCGACAACGGCCTGCTGAAGAAGGGCGAGTTCCCTGACGGTCCTGCGCAGATGCAGGGCCTGATCATGAACATGCGCAAGCCGATGTTCCAGGACCCGCGAGTACGTCATGCCATGGCGCTGGCATTCGACTACGACTGGATGAACCGCATGATGTTCTACGGTCAATACCGGCGCACCAACAGCTTCTTCGATGCGAGCCCGTTTGCCGCCACCGGTATGCCGAGCCAGAAGGAGTTGGCGCTGCTCGAACCGTACCGCGCGAGTCTGCCTCCCGAAGTGTTCGGCCCGATGGTGAAGCAGCCCACCACCGTCGCGCCCAATTCCCTGCGCGGCAACCTGCGCATCGCGCGCGACCTGCTTGCGCAGGCCGGCTGGCACTATCGCGACGGCGCATTGCGCGACGCCAACGGCAACCCGATGACGATCGAGATCATCGACGACCAGCCGGGCATGGACCGCCTGTTGCTGCCGTACATGCAGGCGCTCGGCACGCTAGGCATTCAGGCGCATATGCGCGAAATCGACAGTGCGTTGTACGAGAAGCGACTCGATAACTTCGAGTACGACATGACGACCTACATCTACAACCCGGTGACGATTCCGGGCGCGGAACTGGAGCGCCGTTTCGGCAGCGCTGCGGCCTCGCAGGTGGGCTCGGAGAATTTCACGGGCCTGAAGTCGAAGGCCGTCGACGCGCTCGTTCGCGCGGCATTGAGCGCGAATACGCTGGACGATCTGGAAACGGCCACCCGTGCGCTCGACCGCGTGCTGATCAATACCTATCTGCTGGTCCCGGAGTATTACCTGCCTAACGCCCGCATCGGCTACAAGACGGCGCTCGGCTTTCCGAAGGTCGTGCCGACGACCTATCAGTACGAGGACTGGATCATCGACTACTGGTACAAGAAACAGCAGGCCGCACTTAGCGCCGCCACACCCGCTTCCTCGCCGTCCGCAGCAAACTGAGGTTCACCATGCTTGCTTATATTCTTAGACGTCTGTTGTTAATGGTGCCGACCCTGATCGGCGTGGTGACCCTTACCTTTGTCGTCACGCAGTTCGTGCCGGGTGGGCCGGTCGAACAGGTGATGATGCAACTCCGCCACGGCGCCAGCCGTGGCGGAGAGGCGGGGGCGGGCGGCGGCGGCTATCACGGCAGCCAGGGCGTCGACCCGCAGCAGCTCGAACAGATCAAGAAGCAGTTCGGCTTCGACAAGCCGCCGCTCACGCGCTACTTCCTGATGATGAAGAACTACGCGACCTTCAACCTCGGGCAATCCTACTATCAGCACGAAAGCGTCTGGGAAGTCATCAAGTCCAAGCTGCCGGTATCCATCACCCTCGGCTTATGGACGGTGATGCTCACCTACCTGATATCGGTGCCGCTGGGCATTGCGAAAGCAGTGCGCAACGGCTCCCGCTTCGACACGGTCACCAGCGTGCTGGTGCTGTCGGGTTACGCGATTCCGGGCTTCGTGCTGGGCGTGTTGCTGCTGATGCTGTTCGGCGGCGGCACCTTCTGGCAGGTCTTCCCGATGCGCGGCCTCACCTCGGATAACTTCCAGGACCTGAGCGCGTTCGGCAAGGTGCTCGATTACCTGTGGCACATCGTGTTGCCGGTGACGGCTTCGGTGGTGGGCAACTTTGCCATCGTGACCATCCTGACCAAGAACACCTTCCTCGAGGAGATTGGCCGGCAATATGTGCTGACCGCAAGAGCCAAAGGGGCGCCGGAGCGCGACGTGCTGTGGAAGCACGTGTTGCGCAATGCCGCGATTCCGCTGCTGACAGGTCTGCCCGCCGCCTTCGTGGGCGCATTCCTGAACGGCAACCTGCTGATCGAAACCCTGTTCTCGCTCGACGGTATGGGCCAGCTTTCGTACGACTCCGTGATCCGCCGCGATTACCCGGTCGTACTCGGTTCGCTCTTCCTGTTCACGCTGATCGGTCTTATCACCAAACTTATTGCTGACGTCTGCTATGTCCTCGTCGACCCCCGCATCCAATTCAACCGCCTGGGCCGCTGATCCCGCGGCGGTCACGCTTGTCGCGTCGGTGTCGCCGTGGCGCCGCACGTGGCTGCGTTTCAAGAGCCAGCGTCTAGGTTACTGGAGCCTGCTGATTTTCGCCGGGCTGTTCGTGATCAGCCTGTTCGGTGAAGTGCTGGCCAACGACCGCCCGCTCGTCGTGCGCTATGACGGCCACTATTACTTTCCGATCGTGAAGGACTATCCGGAGACGCTGTTCGGCGGCGACTTCCCGGCCAAGACCAACTACCTCGATCCGTATATCCGTTCGCGGCTGGAGGAGAACGGCAATTTCGCGGTGTATCCGCCGAATCACTACCACTACGACACGATCGACTACTTCGCGGCGCACCCGTATCCGGCGCCGCCGTCGTCGAGCAACTGGCTCGGCACTGATCAGTTCGGCCGCGATGTGCTGTCGCGTCTGCTGTACGGCTTCCGTCTGTCGGTGCTGATGGCGTTCGCGCTGACCATCTCGGGCGTGGCGATCGGCGTGCTGACGGGCGCCGTGCAGGGCTTCTTCGGCGGGCGCACCGACCTGATCGGGCAACGCCTGATCGAAATCTGGAGCTCGATGCCGGACCTCTATCTGCTGATCATCTTCGCGTCGATCTTCGAGCCGACGCTGTGGCTGCTCTTCATCCTGCTCTCGATGTTCGGCTGGCTGGTGCTGTCGGACTACGTGCGCGCCGAATTCCTGCGCAATCGCTCGCTCGATTACGTGAAGGCCGCGCGCACGATGGGCCTCTCGAGCTGGCAGATCATGTGGCGTCACGTGCTGCCGAACAGCCTCACGCCGGTGATCACGTTCCTGCCGTTCCGCATGAGCGCGGCGATTCTGTCGCTGACCAGTCTGGACTTCCTTGGCCTCGGCGTTCCGCCGCCGACGCCGAGCCTTGGCGAGCTGCTCGCCGAAGGCAAAAACAACCTCGATGCATGGTGGATTTCGATCTCGGCGTTCTCGGCGCTGGTGATCACACTGCTGTTGCTGACCTTCATGGGCGACGCATTGCGCAACGCGCTCGACACGCGCTCGCGCGGTTCCGCATTCGGAGGTGGCAAGTAATGAACAAGCCCGTGGAAAAACCTTTGCTGGAAATTGACCGCTTCTCGGTGCGCTTCGGCGAGAAGGTGGCGGTGCAGGAATTGAGCCTCTCCATTGCGCGCGGCGAGCGTGTCGCGCTGGTGGGCGAATCGGGTTCGGGCAAGAGCGTGACCGCCTTGTCGATCCTGCGCCTCGTGGATCAGGCGCAACTGAGCGGGCGCATGCTGCTGGACGGCGAAGACCTGCTGCAAAAGACCGAGCAGCAGATGCGCGGAATTCGCGGCGCGGACGTCGCAATGGTGTTCCAGGAGCCGATGACCGCGCTCAATCCGCTCTATACGGTCGGCAAGCAGATCGCCGAAAGCCTGCGTCTGCACGAAGGCATGCGTGCCAACGCGGCGCGCGAGCGCGGCATCGAACTGTTGCGACGCACGGGGATTCCCGAGCCGGAGCGTCGCATCGACAGCTTTCCGCACCAGTTGTCCGGCGGCCAGCGGCAGCGCGCGATGATCGCCATGGCGCTCGCCTGCCGCCCGCGTCTGTTGCTCGCCGACGAACCGACCACCGCGCTCGACGTCACGGTGCGCCAGCAGATCGTCGATCTGCTGATCGAATTGCAGGAACAGGAAGCCGCCGAGCGCGGCATGGCCGTGCTGTTGATCACCCACGACCTGAATCTGGTGAAGCGATTCGCGCAGCGCGTCGCCGTGATGGAAAAAGGCGTGCTGGTCGAAACCAACACGACCGAAGCGCTGTTTTCGAATCCGCAGCACCCGTACACCCAGCGCCTGCTCGACAGCGAACCGCAGCGCATGGTCGACGAGGTCGAAGAGGGCGCGCGCCGCATTCTCGAAGTGCAGGGTCTCGCGGTCGACTATCACACGGCGGGCAAGGGCTGGAAGTCGCTGTTCGGCAAGTCGACCTTCCGCGCCGTGCAAGACGTGGACCTGAGCTTGCGGCGCGGCGAGACGCTCGGGATTGTCGGCGAATCCGGCTCGGGCAAGTCGACGCTGGCCTCGACCGTGCTCGGCTTGCAAAGTCCGGCGGCGGGCCACATCCATATCGACGGCCTGCCGTTGTCGTCGCTGAAGACGGCACGTTCGAAGCGGGCGCTGTATTCGCGCATGCAGGTGGTGTTTCAGGACCCGTTCGGCTCGCTGTCGCCGCGCATGACGGTCGAGCAGATCATCGGCGAGGGTCTGGCCGTGCACCGTCCGGAAATCGATGCGAAGGCGCGTCGTGACCGCGTGGGCGCGCTGCTCGAAGAGGTGGGCATGCCGGTCGAGTCGATGCTGCGCTATCCGCACGAATTCTCCGGCGGCCAGCGTCAGCGGATTGCGATTGCCCGCGCGCTGGCGGTCGAGCCGGAACTGCTGGTGCTCGACGAGCCGACCAGTGCGCTCGACGTGTCGATCCAGAAACAGGTGCTGAACCTGCTGACGAATCTGCAGAAGAAGTACAAACTAAGCTACCTGTTCATCACTCACGATCTGGCGGTGATGAAGGCCATGGCGCACCGCGTGATCGTCATGAAGTCGGGTCGTATCGTCGAAGCGGGCGATACGCTCGACGTGCTGCACGCGCCGTCGCACCCTTATACGCAGTCGCTGCTGGCGTCGTCGATGATGACACCGGAGTCGGACATCCAAGAGAACCTCGCATGATTGACGAACGGTGGGCGCAGGCTGCCGGCACGCTGAAGAGCCGTGCGGATTTCTGGTCGTTGCGCATCGTCGACGAAACGATCGACGATCACGAAGTGCGTAACGACGTGGCACAGCCGCTGCGCACCGTCCGCGACCGCGGCGCCATGCTGATTGCATGGGTGGGCGCCGGCGCCGGCTATGCGGCCACCGCCAATCTGTCCGCAGCGGGCCTGCAGGCCGCGCTGGATATCGCCACCGCTCGCGCGCAGGCAAGCGGCGCACTGTCGCTGGTCGACCATCGCGAGCTGGCACGCCCGGCTGTGAGCGGCACGTATGTCTCGCCGAACGCAGCCCATGCGTTGCCCACGCGGCGCGAATGGCTCGAACGCCTCGCGCTCGAATGCGCGGCCGCCAGAATCGACCCGCGCATCGTGGAACGCTCGGCGAGCGTGCAGATCACGCACACCGATCAGCTTTACATTACCGGCGACGGCGTGCGGATCGACCAGCAGTTTCGCTTCCTGATGCCGCAACTGAGCGTCGCCGCGCACGCTGACGGCGATACGCAAATGCGTACGCTTGGCGGCAATTACGGCACCCTCGGGCAAGGCGGCATCGAAGTGCTGGCGCGCTACGGTTTCGACGGTGCGGGGGCGCGCGTCGCGCATGAAGCGCTGCAACTGCTGACCGCGCCGAATTGCCCGTCGGGCAAGCGCGATCTGCTGCTGATGCCGGACCAGATGATGTTGCAGATCCATGAGTCGATCGGGCATCCGCTGGAACTGGACCGCATACTCGGCGACGAACGCAATTTCGCGGGCTGGAGCTTCGTGAAACCGGAGATGTTCGGCACCTACCGCTACGGCTCGGAGCTGCTGAACGTCACGTTCGATCCGGAGTTGCGCGAAGAGGCCGCAGCCTACGCCTTCGACGATGACGGCACGGCTGCCACCCGCCATTATCTGATTCGTGACGGCGTGCTGGAGCGGCCGCTGGGCGGCGCGCTGTCGCAGCAGCGCGCGCAGTTGCCGGGCGTGGCGAATTCGCGCGCATCGAACTGGAACCGGCCGCCGATCGACCGGATGGCGAATCTGAATATCGAACCGGGCACGCATTCGCTCGATGAGATGATCGCCAATATCGAACACGGCATTCTGATGCGCACCAATACGTCGTGGTCCATCGACGACCACCGCAACAAGTTCCAGTTCGGTTGCGAGTTCGGTCAGCTGATCGAAAACGGCAAGCTCACCCAGGTCGTCAAGCAGCCGAACTATCGCGGCATCTCGGCGAACTTCTGGCGCAGCCTGTCGGCCGTCGGCGACGCCAGCACCCGCCAGGTGTTCGGCACGCCGATGTGCGGCAAGGGCGAACCGGCGCAGGTGATCCGCGTCGGCCATGCGTCGCCGGCGTGCGTGTTCAGCAACATCGACGTATTCGGAGGCGCATGATGAGCGATGCCATCCTGTTGCAAGGCGCTGCATCGATCGACTGGAACCGTCACTTCCTGTTGCTCGCTAATGCCGTGGATGCTTCGCTGCGCGGCGCGGAAGTCGCGCTGACGTCGTTTTCCGCCGAAGCGTCCGATTTCATCCGCTTCAACGCCGGCAAGGTGCGGCAGATCGGTCACGTGTCGCAAGGCAAGCTGACCCTGCGCCTGATCGACGGCGCGCGCCAGGCCTATTCGACCTTGACGGTCTGCGGCGAAGCGGAGCTCGATCTGCACGACGTGACGAGCGCGCTCGCCACGCTGCGCGACGGTCTGCGCGATTCACCGGACGACCCGCATCTGCTGTTCGAAACCTCGCAATGGGAACGTTCGACGCGCCGCGCCGGCAAGGTACCGCAGCCGCAGGCGCTGGTGCGCACCGTCGCCGAATGCGCAAAAGGTCTGGATTTCGTGGGGTTTTATGCGGGCGGCACGATCGTGCGCGGCTTTGCCTCGTCCCGCGGCAGCCGCGGCTGGTATGAAGTCAGCAATTTCAACTTCAGCTGGTCGCTGTACGACCCGAGCGGCCGCGCGATCAAGACGAGCTACGCGGGCGACCACTGGAGCGATGCCACGTTTGCACGCAAGGTCGAGCAGGCTGCGGCGCGTTTGCCGGTTTTAGGGCTGACGCCGCGCGCGCTGTCGCCGGGCCGCTACCGCTCGTATCTTGCGCCGGCCGCGCTCGAAGAACTGCTGGGCGTGATGGGCTGGAGCGGCTTTTCGGCGCGCGCGCAGGCCACCTCGCGCAGCGAACTGTTCAAGCTGCACACGGGTGAAGTCGCACTGGATTCCCGTGTCACGTTGACCGAAGACCTGAGCCTCGGCATCACGCCCGGTTTCAATGACGACGGCTATCTGCGTGCCAGCGTGCCGCTGATCCAGGGTGGGCGCAGCGTGGAGCGTCTGACCAATGCGCGCAGCGCGCGCGAGTATGGGCTCGAGCCGAACGGCGCACTGGAAAACGAAGCACCGGTGGCGCTGTCAATGGAGGGTGGCGAGCTGGCGGAAGACGACGTACTCGCGCAACTCGATACTGGCCTGTATATCGGCAATCTCTGGTACGTGAATTTTTCGGACCGGATGAATTGCCGCCTGACCGGCATGACGCGTTTTGCAACGTTCTGGGTCGAACACGGCCAGATCGTGGCGCCAATCGAAGCGATGCGTTTTGACGACAGCATGTACCGCCTGCTAGGCGATCAGCTGGAACAACTCGGTGCGCAGCCCGAACTGTTGCTGAGCGATTCCACCTGGGGTGAGCGGGGGACGGGCGGCATGCATCTGCCTGGCATCCTCGCTCGCTCGTTCGAACTGACGCTCTAGCGGATATCAGTGATACGGCGGCATCACGAAATTGCCACCTGAGGTATTCACGCTACGCGCATGGCGCGTAGCCGACGTATGAGATTTGCCATGTCCCGAGGTGGAATTGGCGGCGTGTGTCGGCGATATACTGGTCGACTTCTGCGGCTAATCGCCGGACAGGCAGCGCCGCGCGCTGCCCGCCGCGCAGACGGTTTCGAAGTGGCGGCGCTGCAACGCGACACCGCGTTGCGAGACGGAGTACTGATCGATTGCTATCTGATGGCACGGTTACGTGAGCCGGGGCCATTCGCAACGGACCAAAATAATGAATACGAACAGTCAAAGGTTTGAGAGAGACACAGTCATTACAGGGTGCAGCGTCGTGTTGAGAGACGGCGTGCTGGCCGGTGTCGTGCATATGGCGCGTCGCGAGGGCGCGCCGTCCTTCGTGCAGCACTGACAGGAAACCTGCGTGCCCTCATTTTTTATCGACCGCCCGGTCTTCGCCTGGATTGTCGCGCTTGCCATCATCGTGGCGGGCGCGTTAGCCATTCCGCAGTTGCCGGTTGCGCAATATCCGCGACTCGCGCCGCCGCGCATCGTGATCGTCGCGACCTATCCGGGCGCCGCCACCGAGGTGGTGGACGGCGACGTGGGCAGCATCATCGAGGAAAGCCTCGATGGCGCCGACGGCATGCTCTACTACGAGACCAGCAGCGACGGCCAGGGCAACCTCGAAATCGACGTCACGTTCTCGCCGGCCACCAATCCCGACATCGCCATGGTCGACGTCGAGAACCGCCTGAAGCAGGTCGAGCCGCGTCTGCCGCAACAGGTCGTGCAGAACGGCATCAGCGTGTTCAAGGCGGCGAATACCTTCCTGATGCTGGTGGCGCTGACCTCCACCGACGGCTCGCGCGATTCGTCCGAGCTCGGCAACTACATGAACCGCTACATCATCCGCGAGTTGAAACGCGCGCCGGGTGTCGGTTCCGCGCAATTGTGGGACTCCGATCAGGCGCTGCGCATCTGGCTGGATCCGATGAAGCTGCGCGAATATGGCCTCGCCGCCGGCGACGTCAATGCGGCGATCGCGGCACAGAATGCCTCGGTCACCGCCGGCACCCTGGGCAATGCGCCCTTCGTGCCGGGGCAGGAGTTGACCGCCTCGGTGACCGTCAAAGGGCAACTGGTTTCGCCGGAGGAGTTCGGGCAGATCGTGCTGAAGGCGAAGCCTGACGGTTCCGCGGTGCGTCTGCGCGACGTGGCGCGCGTCGAACTGGGCCGCGACGACTACTCGTTCTGGTCGCGTCTGAACGGACGTTCGGCGGCAACCGTCGGGATTCAGCTTGGACCGCGCGGCAATGCGCTCGAAACGTCGAATGCGATTCGCGCGCGCCTCGCGGAGCTGTCGAAGAGTTTGCCGCCCGGCGTGGCGATCGAAATTCCATTCGACAGCGCGCACTTCGTGCAGATCGCGATCCGGGAGGTCGTGATCACGCTGATTGAAGCCGTGGTGCTGGTGTTCTTCGTGATGTGGCTGTTCTTGCGCGATCTGCGCTACACGCTGGTGCCGACGGTGGTGATTCCGGTCACGCTGATGGGCGCGTTTCTGACGATGTGGGCGTTCGATCTGTCGATCAACGTGTTCACGATGTTCGGCCTCGTGCTGGCCATCGGCATTCTGGTCGACGATGCGATCGTGGTGGTGGAGAGCGTGCACCGCGTGATGGAAGAAGAGGGCTTGCCGCCGCGCGAAGCGACGCGCAAGGCGATGTCGCAGATCGGCAGCGCGATTGTCGGCGTGACCGCGGTGCTGACGGCCGTGTTCGTGCCGATGGCGTTCTTCCCGGGCAGCGTCGGCGGTATCTACCGGCAGTTTTCGGTGGCGATGATCGCGTCGATGCTGGTGTCGTCTTTCATGGCGCTTTCGTTGACGCCGGCACTGTGCGCGAATCTGCTGAAGCCGACCGGTACCACGCCGCAACAGCGCGAGGCGCGCCGCGGCCTGCGTGGCCTCGCGGCGCGCGGCGCAACGAAGTTCGCGGACGGCTTCACGGGCGCCTCGAACGGCTACCGCTGGCTCACTACGCGCACGGTGCGGCGAGTCGGGCGCACGCTGGCCGTGTACGCCGTGCTGGTTGGGCTGTGCGGGCTGCTCTACTGGCAGATGCCCGGCGGATTTCTTCCGACCGAGGATCAGGGACAGTTGCAGGTGATGATCCAGATGCCCGCCGGTTCGACGCAGGCGCGCACGGTGGCGGTCATCAAGCGCGCCGAGGCGATCCTGAAGCGTCATCCGGAAGTTGCGCACGTGACGAGCGTGATCGGCTGGAGCTTTCAGGGTTCGGGCCAGAACGTCGGCATGGCGTTCGTGGAACTGAAGGACTGGGACAAACGCAAGGTCGACGCGCTTGTGCTGCAGGACAAGCTCAACGAAGAGTTCAAGACGATTCTGGACGGCTCCGTGGATGCGCAATTGCCGCCGTCGGTGCCGGGCGTGGGCCACGCGGATGGCTTCGTGTTCCGTCTGGAGGATCGCGGCGGGGTGGGGCTCGACGCGCTGAAAGCGGCGCGCCAGGCACTCTTCGCGAAGGCTCAGGCCGACCCGCTGCTGACCGACGTGCACTCCGAAGACCTGCCGGACGCGCCGCGCGTCGAACTGACCATCGATCGCGCCAAGGCTTATGCATTGGGGGTGTCGTTCGACAAGATTTCCGACCTGCTGGGCAGCACGTTCGGTTCCACCTACGTGGACGATTTTCCGGCGGGTGGCCAGATGCGCCGCGTGGTGGTCGCGGGGGATGCGTCATCGCGCATGACCGACGACGATCTGATGGCGCTGGCGGTGGAGAACACCTCGGGGACCATGGTGCCGCTGTCGGCGATCGCCTCCAGCAAGTGGACCGTCGGTCCGGTGATGCTCACGCGTTACAACGGCTACCCGTCGCTCGACGTGAGCGGCCGGGCCGCGCGCAATGTCAGTTCGGGTGCGGCGATGGACGAGATGGAGCGGCTGGCGTCGACGCTGCCGGTGGGCGTCGCCTACGACTGGGTGGACGCCGCCCGCGAGGAGACCGTGGCCGCGAAGCAGACGCCGCTCCTGATCGGATTGTCGCTGCTGGCCGTGTTCATGGCGCTTGCCGCGCTATACGAAAGCTGGACGATTCCGTTTGCCGTGCTGATGGTGGTGCCGCTCGGGGTGATCGGCGCGGTGGCGGCGGTGTTGATGCGCGGCATGCCGAACGACGTGTACTTCAAGGTTGGGATGATCACGGTGATCGGCCTGTCGTCGAAAAACGCCATCCTGATCGTGCAGTTTGCGCGCGATCTGCACGCGCGTGGCGTGCCGCTCACGCGCGCGGTAATCGACGCTGCGGGCACGCGCTTCAGGCCGATCGTGATGACCTCGGCGGCATTCTTGCTGGGTGTGGCGCCGCTCGTGATCTCGAGCGGTGCGGGCGCCGAGAGCCGTCGTTCGATCGGCACGGGCGTGTTCGGCGGCGTGCTGGCGGCGACCCTGCTGGGGCTGGTGTTCGCGCCGGTGGCGTTTCACGCGGTGGCGTCGCTGACGCAACGGGGTCGGCGTGCTGACGCGCTGGAGCGCAAGCGCGACGTGAAGCAGCCAGAGGGGGCAGGGCCGGCGCTGTCGGATCGGGAGATGGAGTCGCAGTGAGGGTGGGGCGGTCAGGATCGCAGGAGAATGACCGCGCATCGAAGCGTGCGTGCGCGTCATACGTTACCGCACGCAGGGCTGGCGAGACGGCACTGCGAGAAGAACCGCGACAAGAGGTGCTAGAAGCGTTGCTGCCAGAAAAATCCAGAACGAGGCGGCGAACGCCGCCTCGCAAAGCCAACCATGCTACGGATTACTTCGAAGCCACCAGGATCCACAGGCGTGCAAGGTCGGCCGAACCATCGTCGCCCTTGACGGCCTTGAATGTCTGGATCGCCTTGGCCTTCTGGCCGGCAATCAGATATGCCTCGCCCAGATGCAGTTGCGCCTGGTCCGGATGATCGAGACCACCCTTCGCAATCGCCGCTTCCATCATCTCGAGACCTTGCTTTGCCTGACCTGCGAACACGAGGTTGTAGCCGGCGTCGATCGGCGGGATCGGCACGCCGTTGCTGTCGACCGTACTCTGGGCGCGCTTGGCGGCCAGCGCTTGCAGGCGCTTTTCGCGGTCCGCGCCGGCGTCGTGACCCAGCACGCCGGACGAGAAGCCCTGATCGATCACCTGCTTGCCTTCTGCCGTGCTGCCCGCAACGATGGCCAGCTGCGTCATCTGCATGTAGTCGTCAGCCGTCGTCAGCGAACCGGTAGCACGGCGCAGACGATAGGTGTCGATGTCCAGGCTCGACGAATAGCCGGGCTTGCTGCGGATGGATGCGAACAGGTCATCCCAGTACGACTGCTTCGGGTGATACGCCACCAGCTTTTCCAGCGCGCCGCGATAGGTTGCCCCATCGTTCGAGCGTTGTGCACAGGTGCCCAGCAATTGCAGGTTGGACTCATCCGGGGCATGGCCGGCGCGCGCCTGCGCGTCGACGACCGGCTTGAGCTGATTCACCACGTTCGAGCAATCGTTCGACAGGTAGTACGACTGGACCAGCAAGGTCCGCATGTCGGGATCGGTACCGCCAGCCTTCAGATAGCGCTGCGCCACCTTGATGGCTTGCGGGTAATTCTTCGACTGGAAGTAAATCCCGGCGAGAGCAGCCGTGGTGCGCTGCTCGTCCGCACCCGTCAGCCGGCCGGAGGCCAGCAGCGTTTCGTAGGCCTGAGCCGCGACCGCGGAGTCGCCCGCGGCTGCAGCCGCGGCGCCGCGCATTTCCTCGACCATATAGCTTTCATATGGCGTCTTGTTCGGCACTGCGGCAGCCTGAGCGATCTTCGCCAGCGCGTCCTGGTACTTGTGAGCCCGGTACGAGTCCTGTGCCTGGTTGAGCGGCTTGGCCACTTCCGGGCGCAGCGTATCGGCAGCGAAGGACACAGCCGGCAATACGGCGAGGGCAGAGAGGCCGCCGAAAGCGGCCGCGATTACGGCGCGCTTGAACCGTTGTTGGATCATTAGCACTGTCACTTCCTTATTGCATGTACTGCTCGTTACCGATCAGTCCGATCTTGGTCGCGCCAATGCGCTGAGCCGAAGCCAGCACCTCAGCGACGTCCTTGTACGGCACCAGCTTGTTCGGCAGCAGATGAATCTCGGCCTGGTCCGGCTCGGCAGCCACCTGAGCCAGCTTGGATTCGAGCGTGGCGCGGTCGGGGATGACCTGACCGTTCCACATCATTGTGCCGTCGAAGTCGATGTCGATCTGCACCACTTCCGGCTGAACAGCCGGAGGAGGGGGGTTACCCACCGGCAAGTTCATCTTGATGGCGTGCGTCTGAATCGGAATTGTGATGATCAGCATGATGAGCAACACCAGCATCACGTCGATCAGCGGCGTGGTGTTGATGTCGACCATCACATCCGGTTCGCCGCCACTGCCTGAAGATACGTTCATTCCCATATTCGACTCCTGTCGATCGGACTTGGCGCTTTAGCGCTTAGTCCGATCCCATGCAACGCGGTCGATCGGACCTGGCGCTTTAGCGCTTAGTCCGATCCCATGCAACGCGGTCGATCGGACCTGGCGCTGAAGCACTTCGCCCGATCTCATGCAAGGCTAGCCTCCGCGCGGCGGCGGCTCAGTGATAAATGACACCTTGGCGATACCCGCGCGCTCGCACGCGGTGATCACACGGCCGATAAACTCGTAACGCGTGTTCTGGTCGCCGCGCACGTTGACTTCCGGTTGCGGCTGCATCACCGATACGGTCTTCAACTGCGTGAGCAGCGTCGCTGCATCCACGTGCTTCTCGTTCCAGAAGAAATCGCCATCGCGGTTGACCGCGATCACGATACTTTTGGGCGTGGTCTGCAGCGGCTGGACTGCCTCATTCGGCAACTTCACCGGCACCGTGTGCGTAACAACCGGAATCGTGATCAGGAAGATGATCAGCAAAACCAGCATCACATCGACTAGCGGCGTGGTGTTGATGGCGGAGATGACTTCGTCTTCATCTCCATCTTGTCCAACGCTCATAGCCATGGCTTAGCCCGCCTGTTCTGCCAACGCAGCCTTTTGACCAGCAACCGGACGCTTCGCACGCTTGCCGCCGGCCAGCAGGACCGTGTGCAGTTGCGCGCCGAACGAACGGACACGTTCCATCACCGACTTGTTACGGCGGACCAGGAAGTTGTAGCCCAGCACGGCCGGAACGGCTACTGCCAGACCGATTGCCGTCATGATCAGCGCTTCACCCACCGGGCCCGCGACCTTGTCGATCGATGCCTGGCCGGCGATGCCGATTGCCGTCAGTGCGTGATAGATACCCCACACCGTACCGAACAGACCGACGAACGGTGCCGTCGAGCCAACCGTACCGAGGAAGGCGAGGCCGTCTTGCAGGCGGTTCGACACGTTGGTGATGGCGCGGTCGACGGACACGTCGATCCAGGTATTGCGGTCCACGGCTTCGAGGAGCGCCTCGTCGTGGTGTTCGCCGGCTTCGATCGCGGTCTCGGCGATGAAGCGGAAAGGCGATGCCTCATCCAGCATCTTCGCGCCTTCGGTGAGCGACGGAGCGGTCCACAGCTGTTCGTCGGCGCTCTTGTAGCGGCGGTTTGCGCGGTATTGCTCGAAGAACTTCGTGATCATGATGTACCAGCTGCCCATCGACATGATCACCAGCAGGATCAGCACGAAGCGGGCAACGAAGTCACCGTTTTTCCAGAGGGCGCCGAGGCCGTACGGGTTGCTCACCGTTTCCGAAGTGGCCGGTGCCGGCGGCGGCACTGCCTGATCGGCGGGCGCCGCTGCGGGTGCCGCCGTCGGTGCGGTAGCGGCCGAGGCGGCTGTTGCGTCGCTAGCTTGCGCGTGGGCAATTTGCGGTGCGACGAAAGTCGTCGCCGTGGCTACGGCGAACACCATGCTTGCCGCCACTGCGGCGAGAGAACGCTTCTTCATGTCTGCTCCAGTTCATGCGTTGAACTTGTACAACTTGACTAATAAATCGCTACCGGTACCGCTCTGTTCGTGTGGTCAGTTCAGGCTAAACGAGAACGGAACCTGGACACGGACGGGTTGGCCTTGGGAAACGCAACTAAACTGCTTCACCGCGTTGAACGCCGCACGATCCAGTGAAGAATCTTCGGACGACTTCGCGACATGCTCATTCGTAATATGGCCCTGCGGATCGACTACGAATTCAATGACCACATCACCCGTGACGTTGTTTTCCTGAGCTTCTCTCGGATACTTCACTGAAGAGCGGATCGAATCCGAATTCGGGCAAACCACGCCCACTTCGGTGCTCGGTGCCTTGGTCGGGGCGGGTGGTGCAGGCGGTGCCGGCGGCGGAGCAGGTTGTGCCACAACCGGCGCAGCCTGGTGCGTAATGGTCGGCGTTTGCGGCGGGGTCGGCGTCTGCACTTCCGGCGGCGGCACGAACGGCGGCGGTGGCGGCGTGAACTTCGGCGGCGGCAGCTGGACGGTCGGCATCGGCGGAGGCGGCGGCGGTTTCACCGGCTCGATGATCTTGGTTTCAATGGGATGCTGGATGACTTGCACCACCTTGGTGGCGAGGCCATTGAGCAGTGCATAAATCAGCACCACGTGCAGGAGAAGAACGACGGCAATACCGCCAAAGCGGCGCACGGGATTTTGCTGCTTTTTCCCGAACTCGCGCGGGCGCCCGGTTCTTTCAACCGGGCTCGAGCCCGTCGGAAACTGCCCTTCAACTTTCATAACCACCTTCGATCCTCCCGGCGTGAACCGCCCAATTCCGTGACTACAGCGCGCTTGCTACGTCAAAACATTATTCACTTCAGCCCAACAGAGGGGCGCGAAACGTTCTTTTGGACTCCAGATGGGGTGTCACCGTACCCGTTCGATTCAAGCCTCGCAGGTTTTACGCCTGACATGGGCTCGCCGGGTGCGACGGCTTCAGGCCGTCGCGCGCAAGGCGTATGCCCGCTTGACAGATACTGATCGGTCCGCGGGGATGAGCGAAATCGGCCAGTGGTCTATCTGCGTAGAAGTACTAATAGACGGTATTTGATGCATCCCCTTCGGTTTGGCACAGGCTGCGACGAACGAAACCCTGCTCGAGCGTCACACGTATTTCACAGGCCAGCGCTAAGTTCCCGGCTGTGTTTCCTGCGACGGAACGATATCAGTTCAAAATCGCGCGTCAAACTTTTTTTGATGGGGGCATACTGTGTTTAGAGGGCGCGCTCTAATCGTATTGAGCGTACTCAGCCAGTTTGCTTACAACATCGAATCTTTCCGGCGAAAAAGCCGTTTGTCTTCAACGCTATGCAGAATGAATTTGTAAGCTATTGAAGGCTGCCTTTAATCCAGTTCTTTTGGGCGAAGTCAAAGTCGCCTTTAGATGCCCCTGCAGCAGCGCGAGATTCTAAAGCAGGTCGCGGGGTGCATGCACTGGAAAAAGAATCCTTAAGTCGATTTGTCGCTCAGGTGGGGAGGCGAGGAGGGTGTTTTGCCGGGCGGCTGGGCGCTTTGAGGCTTTGAATGCTGCCGGCGGCGGCACTGAGGGACATGCTGCAGCGCTTTAAGGCGCTTCGTAAAGCGGACTTAAGGGACGCAGGCAAGGACGTGCTCGAAAGACCCACATGAGGGGCGCAAATAAAACACGCACGCAAAGGGCGCACAAGGCGCACAAGGGAAGGGCCGCTAAAAATCTGCTGAAGGCGCTCAAAGGCCCATAAAGAGCCGTTTAAACCACCTGCTCATTTTTTGTGCGCATATGAAGCGCAGAGGCGGGCGTGTGCCCGCCTGGCGCTTTAGTCTAGCTTGCCGGATTCGGCGTAGTCATTGCGGCAGGCGTAGAGGTGTCGTTGAGACCCTGCGCGTTCTTCATGGTCGCGGCCGGCAGGCAGTCGGCGCGATAATCCGCCTGCAGCTTTTTCTGTGCCGCTTCGATGTCGGCGGGGTACAGGTTGTTGTCGTCGGCGGGCTGGTAGCCTTCGGCCTCCAGTTCACCCAGTTCGCGCATCAACTGCTTGTGCGTCACTTCGCCCTTGAGGGGCTTGAACGGGTAATCGTTGCATTGCTGCGGTGTAAGCATCGGGCCGGCCATTGCGGAAGCGCTGCCGGCGAGCAGCATGGCCATCAACAGGGTTTTCATGGCGAGTTTCATGGTGTCATCCAGGTAGTTGTCAATTGACCAGAGGCAGCCCGCACGGGCCGTCTGGATGAGAACAAGGCTAGTGGACGCACCGTGCAAGAACGCCCTCGTGCGCGTGAAACATTTTTCACGCTGGAGCGTCGTCACGGTGCACCGTGCAACGGCACGATTCGTTCGCCGCCGCGCTGCGCGGACGCGCGCGGCGAAAAACTAAATTTTGTTTAATGAAACAGATGTGCGACGGTTATCCCCTCGCGCGTAGTCTGGCTAGCGCTGTACTGGTCCGCCGCGACGCCCGTCGTGCCGCCGGTCGCGAACTCAACCCGCTAGCCGAATATGGCATCATGTACCTCTACTGATAACCAGCCGCGCACGCCGCCCAAGCTCGCAGAGCTCGCTGCGGCGGGTGAAATGATCATGTCGCGAGTGCTGACGATCGAAGATGACGAGATCACCGCGAACGAAATCGTCGGTGAGCTGAAAAGTCGCGGATTTACCGTGGACTGGGTCGCGAACGGCCGCGACGGCATGGCGCGCGCCATGAGCGACGAGTACGACGTCATCACGCTGGACCGCATGCTGCCGGGCGTCGACGGTCTGACCATTCTCACCACCATGCGCAGCATCGGCATCCAGACACCGGTCTTGATGCTGAGCGCGCTGGGCGACGTCGACGAACGTGTGCGCGGCCTGCGCGCCGGCGGCGACGACTATCTGACCAAACCCTTCGACCCGGAAGAAATGACCGCGCGTCTCGAAGTGCTGTTGCGCCGCAGTCAAACGCCCGCCACGCAATCCGAAACGACGCTGCGGGTCGGTCCGCTCGAGCTGGATCTGATTTCGCGCAAGGTGCAGCGGGACGGAGAAGAGATCGTGCTGCTGCCCACCGAATATCGCGTGCTCGAATTCATGATGCGTCACGCCGGACAAACCATCACACGCACGATGCTGTTCGAAGCCGTATGGGGCTATCACTTCGATCCGGGCACCAATCTGATCGACGTGCACATGGGGCGCCTGCGCAAGAAGATCGATCCGCCGGGCGCCCGACAGATGATCCAGACCGTGCGGGGCTCGGGCTATATCCTCGCGTGAGCAGACCATCTTGACGGATACTTCTTTCCCGGCGCAATCCGCCCTGGGGCGTCGCTGGCATTCCACGACGTTTCGCCTGATCACCGTGTATGCCGTGATTTTTTCGCTCTCGGTGATGTCGCTGCTCGGCTTCATCGGCAGTGCGGTGACGAGCGACATGGAACATGAAATGGATGTCGTGATGACCTGGCAACTCATCTATTTCGATTCCATCCCAACCAGCGCGCTGGCCGACGCGATCCACCGCCGGCTCGAGCACGAGCGCATGCACACCAATTACTATGGCCTCTTTGCAGCGGACGGCACGCATCTGGCCGGCGACGTGCTCGCCCTTCCGCCCAACCTGTCGGCAAACCGCCAGGGCGTGACGCTCAACCACACGTTGCGCATGATCGGCGACGAGCGGCCGCCGGTGGTGCGTGCCATTGCCGAGCGTCGCGACGACGGCGAGACCCTCGTGCTGGCGCGCGACCTGACGCATATCCTGAGGATTCGCGAGACCATCATCAATGCGCTGATAGGCGGCGGCATGCTCTGTCTGACCGCGGGCGTGCTGGGCGGCCTCGCGCTGAGCGTGCGACAGATGCGTCGGCTCAAGGCGGTTCGCCGTGTGACGCAGCGCATCGCCCAAGGCGATCTCGGCCAGCGCTTGCCGATCGGCGGGCGCGATGAAATCGACATGCTGGCGCATCTGGTCAACCACATGCTCGAAGAAGTCGAACGCCTGATGAACGAAGTGAAGGGCGCGTGCGACGGCATCGCCCACGATCTGCGCACGCCGCTCGCCCATGTGCGGACCCTGCTTACGCACGTCGCAGAACGCGCCGATACGGTCGACGACGCCGCGCTCTCGAGTCTCGTGGAGCGTGCGCGCACCGAAACCGACGCGCTGCTCGACCGCTTTCGCGCGATGCTGCGAATCTCGGAGATCGGCACCCTGCAGCGGCGCGGTGGCTTTGCCGAAGTCGATCTGCAGATGCTGATAGATGAGGTGGGCGATCTGTACGAACCGCTGGCGGAGATCCGTTCGATCCGCGTCGTTGTCGAATCGGCAACGGTCGAACCGATTTATGGCGATCGTGCACTGCTGTTCGAAGCCTTCAGCAACCTGCTCGATAACGCAATCAAGTTCACCCCGGAGGGCGGCATCGTCCACCTGAAGCTCACGCCGACCGCGGCGGGCCCGCAGGTCGACATCATCGACAACGGCCCGGGCATTCCAGCCGATGAGCGCGATGCCGTGCTGCAGCGCTTCTATCGCGGCGAGCGCACCCGGCACCTCGCCGGCTCGGGTCTGGGGCTGAGCATCGTCTCCGCGGTGATGCGGGTGCACGACTTTTCGATGCGCATCAGCAACGGCGAGCCGGGTGCGCGCATTACCGTCGAATGCTGGTCGAAGACGCTCGCATGATCTATCCTGCTCTTTTCTCCGTTCGCTGCGAGCGCTAGATGCGAGTCCTGTTCGTCGCCACGCCTCATCCTGAATCCGCGTGGCTGTATAAGGCACTGCAGGAAAGTGCCCATAGTCTGCAACGCGCCGACGACTTGCGGGACGGTGCGTTTCTGGCCACTCAGGAGCCGTTCGACGCGATCGTCCTGACGTCGTTCGAGCCGTCGTCGTATTCCGCGTTGCAGGCGGCGTTGCCCCAGTTTGTCGAAGCAGGCGGGGGCGCCGCGCTGATCGTGGTGCTCGGGCAGACGAGCGCACAGGAACGCACCCGGGTGCTGCGCGCCGGCGCAGACGCATGCTTCGGTCAACCGTATTCGTTTATCGAACTGCACGAACGTATGCAGGCTTTGCGGCGCACAGTGGTTTTGCGTGCGGTGCAGGACCAGCCTGCGGCGAGTGCCACTGCCGAGGCGGCGCTCACACTCAATCCACTGACACGAGAGTTGACCGACGGCTCCCACAGATTGGTGGTCACACGCCGCGAGTATCTGTTGCTAGAGTGCCTGGTGCGCCAGGTCAACGCGCCGGTGCCGCGCGATCAGCTGATTCGCTATGCGTGGCCGGAGAAGGACGACGTCGATCCGTCGAGCGTCAATCTGGTGGTTTCGCGCCTGCGCCGCAAGCTTGCGGAGTACTTGCCCGACGTGCACATCGAGACCGTGAGCCGTTACGGTTATCAGATCACCACGAAGCCGCACTAGCGGCTTTCATTGGGGATGCGCCTGCGCACACTGCGCACAGGCAGCGCCGCAAGTATTTGAGCGCGCCGGCCGATCGGGCCAGCGCGCTCTTTGCATCCGGCCGTGCGTTCACGAACCGAAATACATCTGACAGAAGCCAGGCGGCCCGACACATCCGTTAGCGGCATCCGGGCCGGGCGTCGCGCAGCCGGACAACAGCAGTCCCGCTGTGACGGCGGCTACAGCATAGACAATGGAACGCCGGAGTGCCGTGCGGGCCTTCATGAGAGTCCTCACGGCGGTCGACGCATTGGATTGCGCAAATGCACAAGCGGCAGCCATGCTACCGGTCAGCGCGCTCGCGATTGTCCGTAATTTCATGTTAGTGATCCTCACAATGTTCAGCTGGGTGGATTCAACCCGGCTGACCGAAGCGCGAAGACTTTCGCTGCCTCGTTGATTGAAAGGATAGTCAGCC
This sequence comes from Paraburkholderia sp., assembly GCF_036488795.1. GTDB lineage: Bacteria > Pseudomonadota > Gammaproteobacteria > Burkholderiales > Burkholderiaceae > Paraburkholderia. The sequence continues at coordinate 15,703 of NZ_DASXHA010000129.1, read as the reverse complement.
CGATATAGCGGATTGACGGTGTGAAAGTGAAAAGAAGTTTATTTATGAGGTGAAGAGGCGTGCGGAACACGCGTCACGCGCCGCCCATCCTGTCACTTCACTTCACTTCACTTCACTTCACTTCGCATCCGCCAACTGACTCTCGACCGCCGGCCTGGCAGGCACTGGCGCATGCGCCGTCGGCTGGCCGGAATCCCAGCCGCCGCCCAATGCCTCGATTAAACCTACCGACGCCAGCAGGCGCCGCGTATTGACGTCCAATGCCTGGATTTGCGTATTCAGTTCAGTCGTTTGCGCGGTCACCACATCCAGATAGCTCACCACACCGTCGCGATAGCGCGACATCGACAGATCGAGCGTGCGTTGTGCGTCGGTCAGAGCTTCGTCTTCCTGAGTGGCTTCGTCACCCAGGTGATGCAGTTGCGCGAGATTGTCTTCCACTTGCTGGAACGCGAGCAGCACCGCCGCCTTGTATTTCGCACCGTTTTCCGCCAGCTTCGCGCGCGCCTGTTGCGTGATGGCTTCGCGGCGGCCGCCATCGAACAAGGTCATCACGATGCTCGGACCCACCGACCAGATTTCGTTCGGCGCCATGATCCACGGTGACAATTCGGTGCTCTGGAAGCCGCCGTCGAGTCCTAGCGAAACGTCCGGAAAAAACGCCGCCCTGGCGACGCCGATCTGCGCGTTGGCTTCGGCCACGCGCCGTTCGGCGGCCGCGATGTCGGGGCGCCGTTGCAGCAGCGCAGCGGGCACGCCAGTGGGGATCGACGGCAGATACGTCTCGCCGGTCGACGGCGCCAGCGAGAACTGCGAGGCCGGCACGCCGGTCAGCGAGGCAATGGCGTGCTCGAATAATGCGCGCCGTGCCCTGACGTCCTCGGCCGCGGCACGCGCCGAGGCGAGTTGAGTCTGTGCGCGCGATACATCCAGGTCCGACGCAATCCCGCCTGCGTGACGGCTCATGGTGAGCTTCAGCGCGCGTTCGTAGGTGCTGATCGTATCGGCGAGAATCTGCTGCTGTTCATCCAGTCCACGCAGATTGAAATAGGCATCGGCGAGACTGGCCTGCAGGCTCAACTGCACCGACGCGAGATCCGCGGCGCTCGCCTGCATCGCCGCACGGCCCGAACTCACTTCATTGCGGACCTTGCCCCACAGATCGAGGTCATAGCTGATACCGACGTCGACCGTATTCGCGCCGTACACGGACGGCTCATTGGCCCCGCGCAGCGGCCGCTTGTCGGATTGCCGGTTGGTGGACACCTCGGCCGCGGCGCCAATGGTCGGAAACAGGCCGGCGCGCGCTTGCGCGAGGAACGCGGTCGCCTCGTCGTGACGCGCCACCGCGGCTGCGACGTCAGGATTGGCCGCGGCGACTTGCACCTCAAGCTGGTCAAGCACCGGGTCGTGATAGACGGACCACCATGCGGCGCGCGGGATCTGATCGGCGGGCCTTGCAAGTTGCCAGTTGCCGCTTTCCTTGAAGGCGGTTGGAATCGCGGTGGGCGGCACCTGATAGGTGGGTGCGAACGAGCAGGCGCTGAACAGGGCGGTTACCGCAAGCGCGCAGCACAGGCTGCGCTTGAGCCTGAACTCACCCATGGGCGCGCCCCGCATCGGCGTGATCGGTCAGCGTGGCCGCCGTCGACGCGGATTCCTGCGTGCTTGCGAGGCGGATTGCGTCGCCGCTGGCGAGCGAATCGGGCGGGTTGTCGATCACGCGGTCGTCAGCTTCGAGACCCGAGCCAATCTCAACCTGCGTGCCGAGATCGGTTGCGATGGTGACGGGCTTGAGAATCGCATGATTGTCCTTGCCGACCACCGCCACCTGCAAGCCGCTCTGGCGGAAGATCAACGAGCTGGCCGGAATCATCAGCGCGTGCGGATTAGTTGGCAAAGCGAAATGAACTTCGGTGTATTCACCCGGAATCAGCATGCCGCTCTGGTTGTCGACCACGAGCTGGACCAGCAGGGTGCCGGACGACTGCGTGATCGAATCGTCGGTATCGAGCAGTTTCGCGTCGAACTTCATGCCAGGTCGTTCGGGTACGGTCAACGTTGCCGTCATGCCCGGTTTGATCGCCGCGGCTTCACTCTGCGGCACGCTGACGTACACGCGCAGCTGACGCGCATCGGAGACCGTGAAGAGCTCATGACCGTCGCCGCCTCCCGCATCGATCAACGCGCCGATGTCGGTCTTGCGCGCCGTCACGACGCCGTCGAACGGGGCAACGATGCGCTTGAACGACTCAAGCGCTTCGAGGCGGTTCACGTTGGCCTGCGCCGCTGCCACGGTCGCCAGCTTCGCGGTCAGATCACTGGTCTTTTCGTCGGTGTCCTGTTGCGAGACCGAATCCTGCTTCAGCATCTCCGTCCAGCGTTTGGCCGTGGAGGCGGCGAGCTTTTCATTAGCTTGCGCGTTGTCGAGATCGGCCTTGGCTTGCAGCAATTGTTGGTCGAGATCGGGCGTGTCGATCAGACCGAGCAATTGTCCTGTCTTCACGTGCGTGCCGATATCCGCGTACCACGCATGCAGATAGCCGGGCACACGTGCGTAGATCGGCGCATTGACGAAGGCGGACAGATGGCCGGGCAGGATCAGGGATTGTGTCGCGCCCTGCCGGTTGGGTGCATACGCAACGACCGTGGGCACGGCCTGCGCAGCGGACCAGCTGGTCATCTCCTGCGTGGCGTGCACGCGGCTAAGAATGCCGCTCGCGACGATCCCCGCTGCGGCGAGCAGCACGACGATGCCCACCAGCTTAAGATGGCGCAGCCGCTTCGGCGAATTGATCTCGATCTCACTGGACATGAAGGACTCCGGATTCGGAAGTGGAATGTTCCTGCAATGGCGGATGTTTTGCCGCATCGCGGCGGTGCACCAGACTGAAGACGACGGGCACGAACAGCAGCGTTGCGAAGGTCGCGCACAGCAAACCGCCGATCACCGCACGGCCGAGCGGGGCGTTCTGCTCACCGCCGTCGCCGAGACCGAGTGCCATCGGCGCCATGCCGATGATCATCGCCAGCGCGGTCATCAACACCGGGCGGAATCGCGTGAAGCCTGCTTCCATCGCCGCGACGAGCGCGTTACCGGTCACAGCGAGCCGTTCACGTGCGAAGCTCACCACCAGAATGCTGTTCGCGGTTGCCACGCCCATGCAGAGGATGGCGCCGGTGAGTGCCGGCACCGAGAGCGGTGTATGCGTCGCAAACAGCATCCAGACAATCCCGGCGAGTGCCGCAGGCAGCGCGGTGACAATCACGAATGCGTCCGCCCACGAATGGAAGTTGACGACGATCAGCAGATAAATCAGCAGAATGGCGCCCACGAGGCCAAGCGACAGACCGAGGAATGCGCTGTTCATGGTTTGCACCTGGCCGCGCAGCGTGACGACGGTGCCCTTGGGCACATCCTTTGCCGTTTCGTGCACGATCTTCTGGAGGTCCGAGGCCACCGCGCCGAGATCGCGGCCCTGGGTTGTCGCAAACACGTCGTAGAGCGGCTCGATGTTGTAGTGAGACACCACGGAATCGCCGACGCCACGCTCGATCGTCGCGATGCCGCCCAGAATCTGCGACTGTCCGCTCCTGCCGGTCACGGGCAGATTTTCGAGCGCCGACAAAGACGTCATCCGGTATTGAGGCGTTTGCGCGACGATCGGATACGACACGCCGTTATGCGGATTGAGCCAGAAGGTCGGTGCCACCTGGCTCGTGCCCGAGAGGCTTGCCACGACGGAGTTCGTCACGTCCTGCTCGGTGATGCCCAACTCGTCCGCGCGCGAACGGTCCACCGCAACCGTGAATTGCGGATACGTCGAGGCTTGCTGGATACGGGTATCGGCAATGCCCGGAATCAGGCGGATGCGACGCAGCACTTCGTTCGCGTAGCGGTGGTTGCCGTCCTGATCCGGACCGGCAACCTGCAAGTCGATTGGTGCGGGCGCACCGAAGTTCAGAATCTGACTGACGATATCAGCAGGCAGGAATGCAAAACTGGTACCCGGGTAGGTGCGCGCCAATATGTCTCGCAAGGTCTTTACATAGTCAGCGGTAGGACGGTGATTCTCATTGAGTGCGATCAGGATGTCGCCGTCCTGCGGGCCGTTCGTGCCGCTATTGTTATACGTCAGGTTGATACCGCTGTTGGGCAGACCGATGTTGTCGATCACGCTGCGCAACTGGTCCGGAGGAATGACACCGCGTATGGTGTTTTCAATGTGATCGAACTCGTTTGCGGTTTCCTCGACGCGCGTACCGATCGGTGCGCGTACGTGGATCGCGATTTCGCCCGAATCGATGTTCGGAAAGAAGTTGCGTCCGAGCCATGGTATGAGCAGGAATGATGCGGCCACAACCATCAGAAAGCCGGTGATAAAGCGCCTGCGGTTGGTGAGCGCCATACCGAGCAAGATGCGGTAGACGCCGCGCAGCTTTTCGAAGCGGCGTTCGAAGCCGCGTTGAAAACGCACCAGCGGATTGCGTGACAGCGGCGCATGCAGGTGGCCGCCATGCGGATCCATGACGGCGGCCATTTCACCGGAAGCGTGACCGCCGGAAGCATGCGGGCGCAGCAGATACTGTGCAAGCATTGGCACGAACGTGCGCGACAGCACGAACGACGAGACCATCGCGAAGATCACCGCCTCGGCCATCGGCACGAACAGGAAACGCGCGATGCCGTTCAGCAGCAGCATCGGCACGAACACGATGCAGATACACATCAGCGAAACCAGGGCGGGTCCGACGATCTGCGCGGCGCCGTCCATGATCGCGCTGCGCACGTCCTTACCTTGCTCCAGGTGCCAGTTGATGTTTTCGATCGTCACCGTCGCATCGTCGACGAGAATCCCGACTGCAAGCGCAAGCCCGCCAAGCGTCATGACGTTCAGCGTCTCTCCCATGGCCGAGAGACCGGCAATGGCCGCCAGCACGGCAAGCGGGATCGACGCGGCGATGATCAGCGTGGAGCGCCAGCTGCCTAGAAACAGCAGGATCATCAGCGAGGTGAGCGCCGCCGCAATCACGCCTTCGCGAGCCACGCCGCTCACCGCGCCTTTGACGAAGGTCGACTGGTCGCCCATGGTGACGAGCTTGAGGCCAGGCGGCAGCGTCTCTTCGATACGCGGCAGTTGTGCCTTGACGCCCGCAATGATGTCGAGCGTCGACGCCGAACCGTTCTTGAGGATACTCATCAGCACCGCACGATGACCATCCACACGCACGATATTGACTTGCGGCGGATAGCCGTCGCGCACGTGAGCCACGTCGCGTATATAGATGGTTGCGCCGTTCACCGTTTTGATCGGCAGGTTGTTGAGTTCCTGCAGCGCAAGCGGACTGTTGTTCAGCTTGATGTTGTATTCGAAGCTGCCGATCTTCTCCGTGCCCGCCGGAATGATCTGGTTCTGCTGCGCCAGGGCGTTGGCCACGTCCTGGGCGGAAAGCTGCTTCGCCTGCAACGCTTGCGGGTTCAGGTCGATCTGCACCTCACGGGTCTTGCCGCCGTACGGCGTCGGAATCGCCACGCCCGGCACGCTTAGCAATTGCGGGCGAATGAAGTTGGTGGCGTAGTCGGCGAGCTTCTGTTCGTCGAGTGTGTTGCTGGTGAGCGCGATCTGCAGAACAGGCACGGTCGACGCGTTGTAGTTCAGGATCTGCGGCGGCGTGGTGCCCGGCGGCATCTGCTTGAGCACGGTTTGCGAAACCGAGGTGACTTGCGCCGTGGCGGTGCGGATGTCGACGTTCGGCTGAAAGAAGATCTTGACGATGCCGTAGCCGCGAAACGATTGTGATTCGATATGTTCTACGTCGTTGACGGTGGTGCCGAGGGTACGTTCGTAGTAAGTAACGATGCGCCCGGACATGTCGTCGGGCTGCAGGCCTGCGTAGTTCCACACCACGCTGATCACGGGAATGCGGATGTCGGGGAAGATATCGGTCGGCGTACGCAGTGCGGATAGCGGGCCAATCAACAGGATTAGCATCGCAAGCACGATGAACGTGTAAGGCCGCATTAAAGCGAGCCGGACAATCTTTAGCATCGAAAGCTGCTCCGTTCAGGGGCGTGTGGCCGGTCAGCGCGCGGAAGGCGAGTTGGGCAGGCACGTGCGGTGAATTGCCGCATGCCGGTATTCTGGGGAGAGGGTACTAACAGGCGGTGCCTAAAAAAATGAAAGAACTTTTAGGTCGGTGCGCTGGCGCGTAATTGAAGGTTTGCAACGGCGCGTATGGTTGCAACGAGGCCGACGCCGCGTGCTGCAACCAGCACGGGCGTTCGTTTGGGAGGAAGAGGGAGGGGTGACTGGCGCGGGGCGCGTCAGCCGAACAGATAGCCGGAGCCGCGAATGGTGCGGATCAGCGGGCGCTCGCCCGGCACGTCGACTTTTTTGCGCAGGCGGCCCACATGCACGTCGATCAGGTTGGTGCCCGGGTCGAAGCGGCAGCCCCACACGGCTTCGAAAATCATCGTGCGCGTGAGGACCTGGCCTGCGTGACGCATCATGAATTCGAGCACGCGGAATTCGGTCGGCTGTAATTCGAGCTCGCGCTCGCGGTGTGTGACACGGCGTCGTACCAGGTCGAGTTCGAGCGCACCGGTGCGCAACATGGTCTCGGCTTTGGCATTGCGCGGGCGGCGGCGCAGCAGCACTTCGACACGCGCGAACATTTCGTCGGGCGAGAAGGGCTTGATCAGATAATCGTCGCCGCCGGCACGCAAGCCCTGAATGCGATGATCGACATCGGACATCGCGCTCATCACCAGGACGGGCGTTTCCATGCCCACGCCGCGCATGGTGGCGACGATCGTGAGGCCGTCGAGATCGGGCAGCATGCGATCGAGCGTGACCACGTCGTATTCGCCCGCCATGACTTTGGCCATGCCTTCGCGGCCCGTGCGCGCCACGTCGACAGAGAAACCGCTAGTCGTCAGCGTGCGCACGATGTCTTGCGCGATCAGTTCGTCATCTTCGATCGTGAGTATCTTCGGCATAATTCGCGTTGCTCTTCTGGTCCGTCAAGCCACGACCCGCAACGCCACTTGCTTGTCGGGTGCACGGTACTGGCTTACCGCAAAGTCGATAAAGCTGCGTACTTTCATCGAAAGATAGTTGCGGCCGGAATACAGGATCGACACATGGCGCGGGCCGCCGTTGATCTCGTACTGTTTGAGCACGGGGACGAGGGTGCCGTGCGCGATGTCGTCGGTGACGAACGGTAATGGCAGCAATGCGATGCCCATATGGTTGAGCGCGGCAACGCGCACCATCGCACTGCTGGTAGCGGTCAACGCGCTGCCGGTATTGACGCGATAAACGCCGTTTGCATCCGTAAACTCCCACGTGCGCGACGTGCCGTCCGATACTGTCAGCAAGCCGTGCCGGTTCAGTTCGGCCGGATCGCGCGGCGTGCCGTTGCGAGCCAGATACGCGGGCGAAGCGACGGTGACCTCATTCACACTGGTGAGCGTGCGGCTTACCAGGGTGGAACTGGCGAGGCGCCGGTCATCGGAGAAGCACACGTCATAGCCGCCTTCAACCATGTCGATATGCGTGTCGAAAGTCGTCACATCGAAGTCGACGCGCGGATGCAGCGTGCGATACGCCGCCAGCAGCGCGCCGAGACCCGCAGTCGCGAAGGTCATCGGTGTGGCAATGCGCAGCGTGCCCCGCGGATCGCGCGTGGTCTGCACGAGATTCGACTCCATTTCGTCGAGCTTCTCGATGATCGTGCGGCAACCGTCGAGATACTCCTTACCCACTTCAGTGAGCGACAGGCTGCGCGTCGTGCGATTGAGCAGGCGCATGTTCAGATGAGCCTCGAGCATGCTGACGCTGCGGGTGACGGCAGCCGCCGACATGCCCAGTTGTCTCGCGGCGAGATTGAAGCTGGCGAGATCGACTACGCGTGTAAAGACACGCATCGCTTGTAGCTGGTTCATGTTGTGACACAAGGTGAGTTCGGTGCATGCATGATGGGCGCATGCAGATAAAACGCGACTGCCACCTTGATTAAGTCTTTTTTAATTTTGAGCAATGTTCGTAAACATCGTCGACAGGTGGGGCGATTTTTGCGGTGGCAACGACGCGCGGGACCGCGTCAGCGACGGACAAAAAAAGAGCGCGGCCTAAGCCGCGCTTCTAAGGAGATCTTGAAAAGACCGCAGTGATGCGGACGAGAAAGTATAGGACGATGCGTGCCGCCAGTGGGCGTGAACTCTGAAAAACAATCCTGCACGAAGCGCAACAAAACGGCGTGGATGAAACGAATGCGCACGTGCAAAAGCAGATGCCGCGCATCGTACGCATGAAGCGTGCAATTGGCGCGGCATCAAGGGACAGCCTGGCACACGCAAAAGCGCGTGGACTCCGTCAGCGCGTTCAGTTCATCAACGCGTGCGTTTCTTCCAGCGCTTCAAGATGCTGGTTCAACGCTTTACTCAGCGTGGAGAGACTATGGGTAGGCAGCGCAAAGCCGGCCCAGCCGAGTCCCGAGTGGCGCAGGAACAGCACGGCCCCTTCATAGAGCGGATGTTTTTCAGTGTGCCAGCACGGGTCCATTTCGATCACGTACTGATGGGTGCGCGACGGTTCTTTGGGAATTTCCGGCCGCATCGCTGCACGGAGCAAACTCAGACGTTCGATGACGGCGTCGAGCTCCGGGGCTTCCAGCAAGACAGAGTGCTCTTCGATCGCAACGCGGACGGCTTGCGCGCCGTACTCGTTGATCATTTCGATGCTCATCGTCATGTCCCAACTCCTCATGCCTGTCGCGGTGAGGAAATTATGAATCTTTTGAACACGCCAAAGGTTGAAAGAGGGCAATCGTTTGATGAAATTTTCTTTAACGAGCGTCGACGCCTTACGTCGCGCATACATGGCGGGCAGGGGCGATGCGATGGCGCCGCACGCCTGACCCTTTCTTTCTGATTTCGACGCGGAAGGTGTAGCGTTGACCGGTAACTGATCCGACTAAAAGGAGCGAAGGAAACATGCATAAGACCCATCACATCCATAAGGCGGTCTTTCCAGTCGGCGGCCTGGGAACGCGTTTCCTGCCTGCCACCAAGGCGAGCCCCAAGGAGATGCTGCCGGTCGTGGACAAGCCCTTGATTCAATACGCGGTGGAGGAGGCGATTGCCGCCGGCATGACGGAAATGGTCTTTGTCACCGGGCGCGGCAAGCGCGCGATCGAAGACCACTTCGACAAGTCCTATGAAATCGAAGCGGAACTGATGGCGCGCGGCAAACAGGACCTGCTCGATCTCGTGCGCAGCATCAAACCGAGTCACGTGGATTGCTTCTACGTGCGCCAGGCCGAACCGCGCGGGTTGGGCCATGCGGTGTTATGCGCGGAAAAGCTGATCGACAACCAGCCGTTTGCCGTGATGCTTGCAGACGATCTGATTGATGGCCAGCCGCCGGTGCTCGCACAGATGATCGGCGTCTTCGATCATTACCACTGCTCGGTGCTCGGCGTCGAGGAGATCGAGCGGCAGGAGACCCGCTCGTATGGCGTGATTGCAGGCAAGGCCTGGGACGACCGGGTGTTCCGCATGTCAGGGGTAGTCGAAAAACCGGAACCGTCGCGCGCGCCGTCCAACCTGGGCGTGGTGGGGCGTTACGTACTGACGCCAGGTATTTTCGATCATCTTCGCAAGACGCGGCCGGGCGCGGGCGGCGAAATCCAGCTTACCGATGCAATCCAGTCGCTGCTAGCAGATGAACAGGTGCTGGCTTATCGTTACCGCGGCAAGCGCTTTGATTGCGGCAGCAAGCTCGGCTACCTCAAGGCAACCGTGGAGTTCGCATTACGGCATCCCGAGGTGAAGGGCAGTTTCGAGGCTTACCTGAATGAAAAACTCGGTGTAGAGCGCGCGGAGTTCGCGCTTTGCGATCCATCAGCCTGATTGAAGCAGGCGCCGCGCATTGCGTTGAGCAAGGGCGGCGCTACACGTGGGTGCCTTGCACCGCCTAGCGGAAATACGCCTTGGTGTTTTCATGCACCTCGGCGCAGGCGAGCAGGTCGGAAGGGGCCATCCATACGTAATCGCTATGCTGCTCGAGGCGTTCGACCGGCATCGCGTCGCGCACCATCAGCATATAGCCGAGCACGATGTAATGCGTCGAGATATCCGCGGCGCCGGCGAAGTTGTCGTCATAGTGATGTTCGAACACGCCGCGAAAGCAGGCCGTATTCTGCGCGACATTTTCAAGGCCGATTTCTTCACGCACGATGCGGCTGAACGCGCAGTTCAACGACTCATCCTTATGGATGCGCCCGCCCGGCACAAACCATGTACCGCGCGCCGGGCGATTCACGCGGCGGCCCAGCAGCACGCGGCCACGATCGTCGACAACAATCAGATCAATTGAAATCAGCGGCGTGAGGCGGACAACATCCAGGAATTCTGGTCTCGCGAGCATAGGTCATTCTTCACGTTCGACGTGGGTAATTCGGGCCGACACCCCCCACAGCAGCCAGAACAGACCGCCCATCACCAGTAGCAGCATGACGGCCGAACCCATCATTCCGCCAAGCAAGAGCCAGTACCATGGCAATTCATGCATGACGTCTCCGCAAGCAGGGTAGGACGGGACTGCAATCAGAAGTAAAGGTGCCGGCGAGGGCGAGCGAAAATCCAATAGTCGAACCGGCTGGTTCGCCAAAGTGGTTTCAGTCTAGCGTTTTGCGTCGCCGTGCCGCGATTCGCACCCCTGCCAAATGCGCCGAACTCTCTGCACCTGAGGACAAACTTACTGTGCAACGTATCCGGCGGGTGTGGTCACATTGGCTTTGGCCACTGCGGCATTAGCGGAGATGACATAGATCGGCGCTTCGGTAAGCGTCAGCGCCGCGATACCGTTGCTATAGGCGAGCGTGGTGGGATTGCCCATCATGTCGAAGACCGTGACCTGGCCGGACGTGCCGGGTGCATCGACATGCAGGTTGTACGGCACCTGATACGTCATACTAAAGCCTTTGCCCGCGTCCCAGACCGCGTTGTTGTGCGTCCATAACGCGGTAATCACGGGGCCGCCGTTCAATTGCTGGAATGCATACGCATAGACGCCCCTGGGCACACCGTTGACGGGCCCGAGTGTATTGGTGCCGTCGATGATGCGCGTCATCGCGGCCGTGGCCATGGCTGCCGGCTTGGGACTGATCAAGGCGGGACCATAGCCGCCTTGCGGGTCCACCAGATCGAAAAATAGTCCGTAGCCGATCTGCCCCGGAAAGTCCGTCGCATAGAACAGGTACGTGACGTCGGCGCCCTCGCCCAGCAGAATCAGGTGGGTGCGCGCGACCAGCGCGCCTTGCGCGTACAGCACGTCAGGCGTCGGATAGTTCGCGCCGTATTTGGAGCCGATGTCGTAGCTGATGCCGGTTTCGGTCACGAACAGACGCGCGCCGGGCTTGAGCATCGTACTGATCTGATGACGCAGTGCGCGCATGGTAGCGGGCAGCGATTGCGCCGCTTTCTTCGGATCGCTGTCGCCGTCGAGGCGTTCGGGCGGGTGCGAGGGCGACGTGCCCACGTCGTAATAGCCGTGAATGGATACGCCGTCGAGATACTTCGCGATCCCGAGCGGCGCGAGACGCTGCAGCCACTCCGTGTTGGTCGCGACCGATGCATTGGTGGTGCCCATGATGACCGCATCCGGGTCGCTCGAGTGAATGGCCTGCCAGGTGGCCTGATAGAGCGCAAGCAGATTGGCATCCGTATCGCGCCACGGTAAACCGCTGTTGTAATCCGGCTCCCAGGTCACCTGATAGTAGTTGCGCGACTGATTAGGAAAGCGCTGCGTGCGCACCTGATTCGACTCCTGGCCTACCCGCGTCATGAAGTTCTGGTACGCAGGCAGCGAAACCGGCAGATAGCTATGCGTCTCCTGATGAGTCGGGCTGGCCCACGCCGGTATGCCGTCGAGCTGAATGAGCCGCATCAGGTCGCCGGGCCTGAAGAATGGCGCGAGCGGGAAGTCGGCGGCGTTGAAGGTGTTGGGCCCCTTCGGCTCCAGCATGTACCAGTTGCGATTGTCGTTGACCCAGCGCAGTCCGAGGTTCGGATAGAGCGGCCGATAGCCGTCGCCCGAGCAGCAACTCTGGCCGGGCGTGACATAGGCGGCGCCTTGTCCGCCGAAACGGTGCAGATCTTCGCGCGCATAGCTGGGCTGCGGCAGCACGCTCGCCACATTGGGCAACACGCCGAACGTGGCGATGCCAGCTGGACGCGTGCCGCGCATCGGCAAACTCGCACCGGCAGAACTGAGGGAGGCGGAGACCGCAAAATAGCCCGCGAGCGTGGAGATGCAGCTGATCGAGACGGTTTGCGGGCCGCTTGCGACATCGAACTGGCCCGCTGCGCGCACGTTGCTCCATGCATCGACGATCTGCCAGGCAAGCGTGTCATGCGAAGCCGCGCGGGTCGTCAGGGTGAGGACGAAGGGGCGGCCGCCCGCAAACATGCGTGTGCCGTCGCCGCCCGGCGTGTCCGCCTCGATCGCGGGTCCGTTCGGCGACGCGTTAGCGGGGTCGGACGGTGCGCTGCAGGTGAGCGCGCTGCCTTTAGAGGTTGCCATGATCGACGGCGGGGTAGGCGCCGGCGGCGGCAGGTCGCTGTCATACCAGCATTGCTTCACCTCCCCGGGCGCCGGATCGCCGAACACGCCGTTGTTGCACGGGGTGCCGCCAGTGACATTGAGAATCACGTACCGCGTATCGCTGCCGTACTTGACGTCGTGCGTACCTGAAAACGAGCAGATGCCGCGTTCGCTGGCGCAGGCTGTCCATGTGATGGCCGCGCGATTCGTCGTAGTTTCGCCCGCGGCGCTACGCGCGGCATGATTGCTGGCAGCGGCGCTTACCGTATGCACGATCCAGCAGCTTTTTTGCGCGCCTGGCGCGGGATCGCCGAACACGCCGTTGTCGCAGGGCTTGCCGCCGGTCAGGGTGAGCACCACGTAGTGCTCAGCGGTACCGTATTTGATCTGTTCAGTGCCGGTGAAGTGGCAAAAGCCATTTTCCTCGGCACATAGGGCGAAGGTGGTTGCGCCCGAAGCCGGATCGGAGGGCGCGTGGACAGGTTGCGTTGCGACTTGCCGTACGCTGTCCGTAGCCGCACTTGCCGCGTCGTTACGCGGGCTGCAGGCAGTGATTGCCAACGCAACCATCAGACGAAGCACCGCTCCTGCCAGCGTGCGTCCGTTGCGCCCCAGGCGAGGCACAGGTGCCACTTCGTCTTGCTGCGCGGCCGCAGAATGTTTCATCATGTCTGGATGAATGACTGAAGGCAGGTAACAGGGGATGCGACCCCAGCATAGTGGATGCATGCCTGATATGACACGACAAACATCAGGCTCCGTGAGCAATCAGGTCGCGTGCGATCCAAGGCCGTGTATGCGCGTCGCAATCCATCCAATGCCAGAGGTGTTCAGATTTTGGTAAGGTAATAGCTTCGCATGAATACCGTGCAAATGGTATGAAGTACGAAAGATTTACCTGCATACATCGGCAATTCCCTGTTTTCCTAAAGCACCGACTGGCGGTATGGCAGCGTGGGGAGGCGTTGTCTGATGGATGCGCAAGCCGTCTGAAATGTAATCCTGGCAATAACTCAGATGTATTCGATTTTCCGGCCGTTTCAGAACTGAAACATTCTCGGCTGTTTAATTTCGATAATCGCTCTGTATCGTTTTGAAACAAATTTCTCGCAAGGTTATGAATAGGGTATTCCAGGCCAATCCGGAAATTCCCGATTCGTCTTTTTCATTCATGCGGTTGGTCTGACCGGCTCGGGCGGCGCGTTCGAATTTCACCTTTGAAACGTTTTTGGTCTTCCGGACGGACCTTGAGGCGCATCGATCGCCGCAACCCCGCATCAGATAAAGATTGGTACGGTGCATGCTTGTTGCGATGCATCATATAAGCAAGAACAGGCCATCGTACGAGGATTCCCCTGTGGACTCCTGCTCCATGCATCGCAACTTCGCCGCGCGGCCGGCGACTTCGCGCCACGTACTGTCCTGCGTTCCGTCCAGTTGACCGGTGACTTGTCCGGTACTGATACGCCGCGTTTGAAGGTCTGGCGAATCGGGTATCAGACGGGTCAAGACGCGAGTACGCACGCTGTTGTACGTTCGCATCAAATTTTCAATTTGCGAATTTATTTATAGCGACGCAATCCGCCAACATCGCGCGCATTTCGGTCACTGCCATCATTGGCGATTTTCGGCGTGGATATGATGCAGTGCAATGAATTAAAAAAGTCAGAAAATCAAAGACTCGGCCCAACAACGCATGACATGGTAGGGGAAGATCATGCCGCAAATGTCTGTTGATACAGCGAGGATTACCTGGCTGCACACGCCTAACGTGAACGTACGATGTGCAGCACGACGTGTCGGGATTGTTCTATTCGATCGCTTTGGCCTGCTAGGCGCAGGTATCGTGGCCGAGATGTTCCATACGGCCAATGAAATCGCCACCGCGCACGGCGGTGATGACCCTCCCTACGAAGTGCAATTTCTGTCGATGGATGGCGGCAGCGTGGCGAGTTCCTCGTCTGCGCGCATGTGGACGGATGGCGTCGATGCGCGTTACAGCATTGGCTTCGACTTGCTATTCGTGGCAGGCGGCTACGGTGCCAACGTGGCAGCACGCGATGAGCGTCTGCTCGGCTGGTTGCGTTCAGTGCGCGCACGCACCCGCACCATCGAGCCGATCGCGGAAGGACGTCTGGTGCTTGCAGCGGCTGGCCTCGCTGAACAGGACGATGTGCGTCATACGAATCCCTACCTGACTCACGTGGCGGCTGAAAGCGCCCTCAACGAAGCCAACGATCGTCACGACTCGAGCAAAAGCGCGCTGATGTTCATCAAACGCGATCTGGGTCTCGATGTGGCGCGCAGCGTCGCCGATCGCGTGATGCCTGGGATGGGTGCGTCGCTAATGCCGCGGCTTGCCGAAGGCGGCACCATGAGCGTCGGCGAAAAGATCCGCGCCGCCGCCCGCTGGATGGAGGCCAACTGCGACCGCCCGGTTTCGGTAGCCGATGCAGCGCATGTGGCGGCCATGAGCGAGCGCAATTTTTTGCGCCGCTTCAAGCACGAAATGCACGTCACGCCGTCGGACTATCTGCTGCAGGTCCGCTTGCGCATTGCGTGCAACTTCCTCACGGAAACGGAATTGCCCGTGGACAAGATCGCGCGGCGCAGCGGCACCGGCAACGGCGATCGTCTTGCGAAGATTTTTCGCAAGCGCATGGCGCTTTCTCCGACCGAATATCGCGCCCGCAGCCGCAGCGCGACTCAGGAATGAGCTAGGCGAAAGGTTGGCGCGCAACCCGCTGGAGGTTGCCGCTGGCCGTCTGGGGGACGCGCGGACGTGAGCCCGCGCCGTCTGGGCCGTACGCCTGAGCGAATGGCGTAACGACTCATCAGAAAAAGAACGTCCTATTTAGTAATAGGAGTACTAAAAATGGTTAATGCGTACCGGGAAGGCGTCGACCGTGACGATAGCACCGGCGGCGGCGCCAACCAGCAGGCACCCGGTGTGCCGCTGGTGAGTTGTCTGAGCATTGCCCCTGTTATCCTGGCCGGCGGCTCGGGTACGCGGCTTTGGCCGCTCTCACGCGAACACTATCCGAAGCAACTGATCGATGTGATCGGGACCCGTTCGCTGCTGCAGGACACCG
>NZ_DASXHA010000112.1:0-16645 GCF_036488795.1 Paraburkholderia sp. | reverse complement strand
CGTTCCGGGCCAGCTGACGGTCGCGTCGGCAGCGTCGGATAGTTCGACGCTCACCTTCATGCTGTTCGGAATCGGCACCGTGTTTCCGATCATGATTGGCTACAACCTGTACCAGTACCATCTGTTCCGCGGCAAGGTCGTTGCCGTGAACCACTGACAACAGAACGCGGCGCGGTCGCGTTTTACTCCTTATCGCCGTCCTTGCGATCACGAACCAGACGCTTGGCCACGTCGACGAAATCGCGCACGACCCGTGAGAACTCGCCTGACCGATAGGCGAGAACGATTTGCGCCTTCGGCTGCACGGCACCTTCTATGGCGTGATAGCTCACGCCCGCATGAATCTGGCGGATAGAGTGGGGGACGATGGAAACACCGAAACCCGCCGCAACCAGGCTGACGGCCGATGCAACCTGAGTGGATTCCTGCCCGAGTAGCGGGCTCAGACCCGCGCGCTGATAGGCCGAGATTACTTCGTCGTAAAGAACCGGGGCAATCGCACGGGGGAACATGATGAGCGTTTCGTGCGCGATCGAACGCAGATCGATACGTGGCGACGCTGCCAATGCATGCTGAGGCGGCAGCACGATCAACATATCTTCATCAAGGAGTGCCTCGGTCTTCACGCGCTCCGACTCTTGCGATGTCTGACGGATGATGGCGAGATCGATTCGCCCCGCCGTCAGGTCGTCGATCAATGCTTCCACGTTGCTCTCCGACGGTGAGAGTGTCACCGCCGGATGAGACTCGCGATACGTGCGCACGATATCCGCAATGACCGGATGAAAGACCACCGAGCTCGCAAAGCCGACGCGAATGCTGCCGGTCTGTCCGCGTGCCGCACTTTGCGCGCGACTTTTTGCAAGCTCGACCTCACTCACGATACGCCGCGCGTCTTCATAGAGGACACGGCCGGCATCGGTGAGTTCGACTCCGCGCGTCAGCCGGTGGAACAGCTGCGCGCCGATTTCACGTTCGAGCTTTTGTACCTGCTGGCTGAGCGGCGGTTGAGCCATACCCAGACGCTGCGCGGCCCGTGTGAAGTGTCCCTCCTCGGCGACGACCACAAAGTATTTGAGGTGGCGAAGTTCCATATCAATCTCGTCTAGAAGAGGACTGCTCTCTATATTAGACGTAAGCGCCGCCGGGAAACATACTGTCGTTGTACTTCATCGTTGCAGGAAAAAGATCATGAAAACCACAGGCGTGTGCTCTTGCGTACAAGAGATTGCAAAAACATTTTCATACCTGGCTAATAGACAGGAAAGCGAGATTTACCAGACGTCGTTGATGAGCGCCCTTATCGATGGCGTGTACGACGGCAACATGTCCGTGACGGAGTTGCTCGAGCACGGAGACTTTGGTCTCGGAACCTTCAACGACCTTGATGGTGAACTGGTCGCCTTCGACAGCGAAGTTCACCAGCTGCGCGAAGATGGTAGCGCGCGGGTCGCCGGCATGGACCAGAAGACACCCTTTGCCGTGATGACGTTCTTCCGTCCGAGCATTACCGGGCAGTTGTCGACCCGGCTCGAGAAGACCGACGTACAGAACCTGATCGACAGCATGGTGGGGTCGCCCAATCTTTTTTGCGCGTTTCGCATCGACGGCCGCTTTGAGCGCGTCGAGACGCGCACCGTGCCACGCCAGCAGAAGCCGTATCGGCCGATGCTTCAGGCAATTGAAAAACAGCCGACTTTCACGTTTGAGAACACGTCAGGCACGCTGGTGGGTTTTCGTTGTCCGCCGTACGTGCAAGGCATCAATGTGGCGGGATTTCACGTTCACTACATCACGGATGACCGCAAGGGCGGCGGTCACGTGCTCGACTATCAGTTGCTCGAAGGCACGCTCGAGCTGGCAAAGATCTCGAAGCTGCGCATCGATCTACCGCATACCGAGAGCTTCCAGCAGGCGACCTTGCATTCGGACGAGATGAGTGCGGCGATTGAGGCCGCGGAAGGTTGATGAAGCGCCGGACCTCGTAGCGCGCCGGCATTGAATTTCTGGATTTTTGAAAATTGTGGAGTGAATCATGTTGAAGAGTACAAATGACGTCGACACCGTGTGGGAGTGTGGTGCCGACCTGGTGGTCAAAAACCTCGAGGCTCAAGGCGTCAAGCATGTGTTTGGTATCCCCGGTGCGAAGATCGATCGCGTCTTCGACTCGCTGGTTGATTCGACGATCGAGACGGTCGTGGTCCGCCATGAAGCGAACGCCGCGTTCATGGCCGCGGCCGTGGGGCGCCTGACAGGGAAGGCTGGGGTCGCGCTCGTGACGTCGGGCCCTGGCGCCTCGAATCTGGTCACGGGTGTGGCCACGGCGAATTCGGAAGGCGACGCGATGGTGGCGATTGGCGGCGCGGTGAAGCTGGATGACCGCCTGAAGCAGGTCCATCAGACCATGGACACGGTCAGTCTCTTCAAGCCGGTTACGAAATTCAGCGCCGAAGTCGTCGCGTCATCCACGATCTCCGAGGTGATGAGCAACGCTTTTCGCGCCGCTGAACGTCCCCGGCCGGGTGCCGCGTTTGTCAGTCTGCCCATGGACATCGTCAATGCGCCAGCAAAGGGTGCCGTATTCGGCGACCTGGGTGTGGCAGCCATGGGCCCCGCGGCGAAGGACGACATTCGTGCGGCCGCAGAGATGCTCAAGCTCGCAAAGAGTCCGGTGCTCCTGCTCGGACAACAGGCAAGCCAGCCGGAGAATGCCGAGGCGATTCGCAAGTTCGTTGCGCAAACGGGTGTGGCTGTGACGGGCACGTATCAGTCCGCCGGCGCGCTCGGCGCTGCGCAGTTCACGCGCTTCGCAGGCCGTGTTGGACTCTGGAACAATCAGCCCGGTGACAAACTGCTCGAGCAGTCCGACCTGGTGGTGACGGTAGGATATAGCCCGCTGGAATATGAACCGTCGTTGTGGAACAAGAATGTTCGGCGGCCGGTCGTCCATGTCGATGGATTGCCCGCTGATGCCGACCGCAACTATCGGCCCGCAGTCGAACTGGTCGGAGATATTGCGAAGACGATGGGGCTGCTTGCTGCCGAGCTAGGCACCTTGAATACGTCTCCCGAAGCGGACGCGATTCTCTCGACGCTCGCCGAAGCACGTACCGCGCTGACGAGAAAATACGCTGGCCGCAGCGGCGCGCCGGTTCATCCGTTGCGTATCGTCAAGGAACTGCAGGATGTCGTCGACGCGAACACGACAATGTGCGTGGACATGGGTAGCTTTCATATCTGGATCGCGCGTTACCTCAACAGTTTCCGCGCGCGCCAACTGCTGATCACGAACGGGCAGCAGACCATGGGTGTGGCGCTTCCCTGGGCGATTGCAGCTTCGCTCGTGCGTCCGGGTGAGAAGATCATCTCCGTGTCCGGCGACGGCAGCTTCATGCAGTCCAGCATGGAACTGGAGACGGCGGTGCGGCTCAAGTCGAACATCGTGCACATCATCTGGGTCGACAACATGTACAACATGGTGGAAATCCAGGAAGTGCAGAAGTACAAGCGCCGCTCGGGTGTCGAGTTTGGCGCGATCGATTTCAAGGCCTATGCGGAGGCGTTCGGTGCGGCAGGATTTGCCGTCAACTCTGCAGACGAACTGCGTTCGACGCTGCGTCAAGCGATGGAAGTGGAAGGGCCGGCCGTTGTCGCGATCCCGGTGGACTACTCCGACAATCCGAAGCTGATGGAACCGCTGCGTGCTGATTACCTGCTCTGAGACAAAGGGAAGGTGGCAGAGAGGGTAGCTCATAGATTGATGGTGAGTGTCATTCTCTGTCACTCAGCGTTTCAGACCGATATCCCCGCGCCAGATGCGGGTTATCTGAGCGTTGTGGAATATGAGCGGGCAGCACGCGATGCCCGCACTCGGCGCGTGAGTGCCGCTACCAGGCTCGTCGAGCGGCGTGTGCTTCGGCGGTGGTGCCACGCTGCGCGTATTTTGGCAGCCGTTTGAGCGCCTTGTCGCCACGGTCACTGCGGGATTGACTCCATGATACAAACGACGCAACGTACAGGTGTTTCGCCTGAGGATTTCATCTTGACCGTGACGAAGGCAATCGCATGTCTTGTCACGTATTGGCTCACTACCCACGGCCTGTTTCGCTATCTCGATCATGCGGATGACCTGCTCGGTGGGATGTGGGCCGCGGTCGCGACGGCCTTCGTATTCAGGCAGACGTGGTCCGAAAGTTATGCGGCGGCAGCTTCGCGTCTGATCGCGACAGGCGTGAGTTTTGTGCTCTGTCTGGCTTACCTTCGGGTCCTGCCGTTCAACGCGATGGGTATGGTGGCCGTCGTGGCGATTGGCACCGTGGTGATGATGCTCCTGGGCCGGCGTGACGGCATCGTCACCGCCAGCGTAACGACTATCGTTGTGCTGGTCGTCGCGGCAATCGACCCGCGCCATGCTATAGAGCAACCGCTGCTGCGCCTTGTAGACACCGTAGTGGGAATTTCGAATGGCCTGTTCTGGAGATATGCCTGTTCGCTGCTTGTAGCCCACATCGGCGTGAAGGAGCCTGCGCGGTGAGGTTCAGGCGGCCACCTGAGCGGCGACGATACAGCCACGTTTCAGCATGGTGTCGACCTTGTCGGAGGCAACCATGAAGACATGGGTCATTGTCTGAACGACTCTATATCCGGCAGCTTCCATGTCTTGTCAAAAAGCGGCTTTTCGGGGCCATAGAGACGAAACAGGACTTCGAAGCGACCGCCGGAACTGGTTGGAATCCAGTTACTCTCCTTGCCGGCCGGTGCAAGGGGGGCGAAATAGACATCTACCGAGCCATCCGGATTTTTCTGAAGCCCCGGAGTATTGGACGAGCGGCTCGACCAACGCATATTGCGAATCAGCGCATGCGTGGCGCCATCATAGACGGTGGCGGACCAATACAGTCTGACTGGAGCATTCGCCGGCACGTTCAACCGATAGGTCTTGCGTCCATCAAGCCACTTGCCGTTTTTGTCCTTGATCGTCATCAGATAGAACTGGCCGGTGCCGATCTGCTTCGCGCTGAAGTACGCCATCGAATAGGTGACGGCACGGCCGTCGATCGGATACCGGTCAGGTTTGGCAAAGAAGTCTGGCATCCCTTCGGCGACTTCAGGGGATGCCGGCAACGCCCAATGGGTCCCTTCGTTGAACGGCGGAACGAAGACCTTTTCATATTGCACCTCGATCGACCCGCGTGCCTCCAGTGCGGCGGAATCGAAAATGCGCCGGGTCTTGGCATCGGGCGCGAACGGCTGACCTTGCCGGATGCCAAGCGAACCGAGCATGTCGATCATGACCTTGTCGCGCGTCAGCCATGGCTCGACTTGCACAAAGCGGTTGAGGGCGTCGAAAAAGCGTGCGTCGTAAGGAATGGTGGCGTCGAACATCTGACCGTAGGCATCCACGAAGGTTGTCTGCGCGGCATCGCCGTTGAGCGGATAGAAGCGGATCTGTTTGCCATATGCGACCGCCTTGGCGATGTCGCCGTCGCTGCCCGACTTGAGATTGGAGCGCAGGATCGCATAGCCTCGATACGTGTCCGAGCGGACCGGGATGTAGCCTTCCGGAATCGAATCCTTGAAATTAGGCGGCACGATCAGATACTTGCCGCCGTTTCCCTTGTCCGCGCCGGCCGAGCCAACATCTTCGAGCGCGTTCTGCCAGCTATCGTCGATGCTTCCGGTGATCGATCCATCTTCCGCGGGTGGAATTTCCAGCACCATCGGGCCGTTGCGTACGTCGTAGAACGGCATGACGTAGATGGTGTCCGGATTCGGCGTGAGCGTCTGGTTTTTCCAGTCCAGCGGGCGCGACCAGTAGGCAACCTGATTCGGCATGCCGTTCAGCTTCTGGAACGCCTGAAGCATGAGCTCGAAGTTGACTGCAGGCATTCCCCAGAAGACGGCCTCGACGGCGCGGCGTTCGATGGTGCGATCGGCAAGTTCAGTCGTCGACCATTGGTTCATGGGCGGCGTGGCCGACGCCACCTCGACCTGCGCGATCGCGAACAACACAAGCAGCATGCTGAACACTGCTCTGCCGGATCTCTTCATCACGCGCTCCGTATCAGGGGCCGCCACGAAATGGCACCGCGCACGACGGTGCACTATGCGACCGAAATCGGATTTTCTGGAGTATGGCATTGATTGGCGCGATTCGAGCTGGAGAACGAACCCGCCTCGAGGGAGTGGAACTGGCATTGACATGAAGCAGGCTCGACGAGGTTCATACTTACAAAGTTACACCACCTGCACTTTTTCCGGCTATCCACTAGAATTCCTGGACAGTTATTGCCAAGGCATCAAAATCATGACTAACCCGTCGTCCAGGCCACTTCCGGAATTCAGTGAATACGAATTCGGGGAAAGCGTTGGATATCTGATCTCTCGTGTGAGTGCGAAGCTGTGGAATATGGGCACGCAGCGCACAATGCCCGAACTGGGTATTACCAGCGCGCAAGGCAGCGCCCTGTTCATGGTAGCGAGCGGGAAGTGCACACTGGCCGCCGAACTTGCACGTGAATACGGTATCGACGCGAGCGCTGCCACTCGCCTGGTTGATCGGTTGGAAAAGCGTGGCTTGCTGACCCGTGTGCGCTGTAGCAAGGACAGGCGCGTCGTGCGACTTGCGGTGACGCCGGAAGGTAGAGCCATAGCCGAGCGGATGCCGGCCATTTTTACAAGCGTTCGCGAACAGCTGCTATCCGGTTTCACCTTGGAGGAAGTCGGATTTCTTAAGAGCATGCTTCGTCGCGCACTAGTCAACGGCGGCGGTTAGGTAAGGAATCCTAGTAATAAGTGACAGCCCGGGCCGATTGCGCTGAAGTTGTCACCATCAATAGAGTCCGCGCGCGAGTTCGGCGTTGAAACGGTCCGCACATTCACAATTCAGCGGCGGCGGCAACGAGCGTTGCCTCAAGTGCGAGCGTCGAGCGTGACGCAGAAGCAGGCCGATCGATCACATAGTCGAGTTCTCCGAGCGACGGCAGGTCCGCATCGAATTTTACGAGCCCCTCCGGGATGACGTAGCCAGCGAACGCGGATACGCCGAGCCCAGCCGCGGTTGCGGCGCGCAGTGCCGCGATGCTGCTGCTCGTTACGGCGATCCGGTACGGCCGGCCGATCGCATTCAACACTTCCAGAACGCGTTGTCGTGCGACGCTCGGTTCGGGATGCAGCGCGAGCGGCAGCAACTGCTCCCGACCGGTTATCGGCGAGTTGGGGCCGCTGCACCAGTAAAGCGGTTCCGTGCGGATCACGCGACCGCGATTGCTGCCTGCGCATCGTTTTGCGAACACCAGGTCGTATTGGCCGGCGTCGAGTGCGTTAAAGAGTTCGCCGGACAGTCCTATCGAGATCTCCAGTTCGACCTCGGGATTGCGCTGAATGAAACTGCTGAGCGCGTCTGGCAGATGCGTCGACGCAAAATCCTCCGACATACCAAGCCGCACCTTGCCTGACAGCGGTGGCCCGCAGACCGACATCACCGCTTCATCCATCATATCGAGGATGCGACCCGCGTAGCGGTGAAGCGCTTCGCCGGACTCGGAGAGCCGCACATTGCGGGTATCACGCTCGAACAGCGGCCGGTCGAGCAGATCTTCCAGCCGGCGGATGTGCTGGCTGACTGTCGATTGCGAAAGGTTCACTCGCTCCGATGCGGCAGTGAAACTGCCTGTCTGGGCGACGACGACGAAGCTGCGCAGCAGCTCTGGCGGTAACTGACGCATGGCGGTTTCCGATAGGACAGGGTCAACGGACATCGGCCGCACAGCACGCGCAGCGCGACATGGGCCGTTGCATCAGTCTACGGCAACAGTGCGGTGAAATCGATTGGCGCAGCCTCTAAGTGCATTTAGCAACTTCATAAATCACATGTAAACCGCGTCCTACAATGCCTCTCGACAACTCGTCACGTATCGCAGGAGAGACGCAATGACGCAATGGAATCATGCCCAGCAAGCGCGCGATGCCCGCCTCGAGGCGGGTGCGCGATTCGCACGGGGCAAGCGGGTCGACGCCGGCGACGCGACAGCGTTGCTTGAAGCCGTGCTTCGTCCAGGGGACCGCGTATGCCTTGAGGGCGACAATCAGAAGCAGGCGGATCTTCTCGCAGCCGCGCTCGCAGAGGTCGACAGCGCGAAGATTCACGATCTTCATATGGTGCAATCGGGCGTCGTCCTGCCGGAGCATCTCGACGTATTCGAACGCGGCATTGCGAGGCGGCTCGACTACGCTTATTCAGGGCCGCAGTCGCAGCGGATCGCGAAGCTGCTGTTTGGCGGCCGGATCGAACTCGGCGCCGTGCACACCTATCTTGAACTGTTCGCGCGCTACTTCGTCGACCTGACGCCGCAAGTCGCATTGATTGCCGCCGTCAGCGCCGATGCCGACGGCAATCTGTATACCGGCCCCAATACCGAGGATACGCCGACCGTCGTGGAGGCGACGGCGTTCAAGGACGGCATCGTGATCGCGCAGGTCGACAAGATCGTCGATAAAGTGCCGCGCGTCGATATTCCAGGCGACCGGGTGCACTTCGTCGTCGAGGCGGGGCGGCCATTTTTTGTCGAGCCGCTTTTCACACGCGATCCGGCGGCCATCACGGAAATGCAGATCCTGACCGCGATGCTCGCGATCAAGGGCATTTACGTGCCATACGGCATCAAGCGGCTCAATCATGGCATCGGCTTTAACACCGCAGCGATCGAGCTGCTGCTGCCAACCTACGGCGAACGCCTTGGTCTCAAGGGCAAAGTCTGCACGCATTGGGCTCTGAATCCGCATCCGACATTGATCCCGGCTATCGAATCAGGGTGGGTCGAGCAGATCCACAGTTTCGGCTCCGAGGTTGGCATGGACAACTACATCCGGGCGCGTTCGGACGTCTTCTTTACCGGCCCGGACGGCTCGATGCGCTCCAATCGCGCGTTCTGCCAGACCGCGGGCCTGTATGCCTGTGACATGTTCATAGGCTCGACGTTACAGATCGACCTTGCCGGCAACTCGTCGACGGTGACGGCCGAACGGATCGCGGGATTCGGCGGCGCGCCGAACATGGGCAGCGATGCACGCGGCCGGCGCCATCCAAGCGAGCCGTGGCTGAAGGCCGGCGAGCAGGCCGATCCGCATACGCCGGCCGCGTTGCGGCGCGGACGCAAGCTCGTCGTGCAAATTGGCGAGACCTTCGGCGACAAGAACGTGCCGATGTTCGTCGAACAACTCGACGCACTGCGCCTCGCAGAAAAACTGCAGCTCGACCTCGCACCTGTGATGGTGTACGGCGACGATGTGACCCACATCGTGACCGAGGAAGGCGTGGCAAATCTGCTGTTGTGCCGCGACGCGGACGAGCGCGAGCACGCGATCCGGGGTGTAGCCGGTTATACGGAAGTCGGCCGTGGTCGCGACCGGCGCCTGGTCGAGCGGCTGCGCGAGCGTGGAGTGATCCGCCGGCCAGAGGATCTCGGCATCAATCCGCTCGACGCGGACCGGCGCCTGCTTGCTGCACGCTCGGTGAAGGACCTGGTGCAGTGGTCGGGCGGCTTGTACGCGCCACCGTCGCGCTTCAGGAACTGGTAACGGAAACGGCGCACAGTGCGCCATCCAGGGACGCGCGGTGCGCTGCGCGCAATGTCGGCCCTGTGGGCCGACAGGAGGACATTAAATGGAACGGCTGAATTATGTGCATACCGCGCGTGAGCGCGCTCGGGGCGACGCGGCGTCGGCATTGGTGGGCGTGGTCGCGTCCGGCAATCTGGAAGTGCTGGTCGAGCGCGTGTTGCCTGACGATGCGTGCGAAATCGACATCCTGACCGCCGCGACTGGTTTTGGTGCCGTGTGGCAGGCGGTGGTCGCCGATTTCGTCGAGGGCCGCTCGCTGGGCGGGCTGCGTTTGTCGATCAATGACGGGGGTGCCCGTCCTGACATGGTGTTGCTGCGTCTCGCGCAGGCGGTCCGCGTGATCGAGGGAGGTGGGAAATGAGCGCATTTAATCCATCGGAGGCGGGTGCGAGCTGGTATGAAGCGTCTGCGCGACAGCGCGTTGCGGGACTCGTGGATAGCGGGACGTTCGTCGAATTCGTCGATCCGACCGAACGCGAGGTCAGCCCGCACTTGCCCCTGTTCGATCTGCCGCAGCAGTTCGATGACGGGATGATTGTCGGACAGGCGACGCTCAACGGCCGTCGTGTATTCGTCGCCGCGCAGGAAGGCCGCTTTATGGGCGGCGCATTCGGCGAAATCCACGGCGCCAAGCTGACCGGGCTGCTCCGTGCAGCGCGCGACGAGGGGTCCGTGGCCGTGCTGATCCTGTTCGACACGGGCGGCGTGCGTCTGCAGGAAGCCAACGCGGGCGAACTGGCCATCGCCGAAATCATGCGAGCGCTGGCCGAGGCGCGTTCTGCCGGCGTGCCTGTCATTGGGCTGGTGGGCGGTCGTGCTGGTTGCTA
The DNA here is from genome assembly GCF_036488795.1 of Paraburkholderia sp. Taxonomy (GTDB): domain Bacteria; phylum Pseudomonadota; class Gammaproteobacteria; order Burkholderiales; family Burkholderiaceae; genus Paraburkholderia. The sequence continues at coordinate 6,197 of NZ_DASXHA010000112.1, read as the reverse complement.
CGGCGGCGGCGGTCTGCTGGCCGCGTGCTGCTCGGCGATCGCCGTGTCCGAGCAGGGACGCATCGGTGTGTCCGGCCCCGAGGTGATCGAGACGAATCGAGGCGTCGACGAGTTCGACTCGAAAGATCGCGCACTGGTCTGGCGGACCATGGGCGGCAAGCATCGGCGCTTGATTGGCGGTGCTGATCGTTTTGTCGAAGACACTCTGTCGGCGTTTCGCCACGCGGTGATCGCGTTGCTCGCGAAGCGTCAGGCTTTCGATCTCGCCGTGCTCGAAGCCGAGCAATCTCGCCTCGCGGCGCGCATCGCGGCGTTCGGCAACTGCGACGACGCATACGACGTCTGGCGCGCGCTCGGTGCGGCCAACGTCGAGGCTATTCCCGCGATGCCTGGCGACGCCTTCGCTGCGCTAGCGGATCAACTGCAGGAGGCACAAGATGACGCTCGCTGAAATTCTCGCTGGTCTGGACCATGACATCACGGTTCGCGACGATGGTCTGCTCTCAGGGACAGCCACTATTGGTCAGCCGGTGGACGTGATTGGCATCTCGGGTCGGGCGTTTGTCGGCGTCGATGAGGCGCTGTGGTTGTCCGGGCGTGTGCTCGAAACGATTCGACGTGGTGGCGACAGGCCCATCGTCGTACTCGTCGACAGCGGCAGTCAGCGCATGAGCAAGCGCGACGAACTGCTGGGGCTGAACGAATATCTCGCGCATCTCGCGAAAAGCCTGCTGCTCGCGAGTCAGTGTGGCCACAGGACGGTCGGGCTGCTATATGGGCATACGGCGGCGGGGGCGTTCATTGCAACCGCGCTGGCGACGCGTGTATTTGTGGCGCTGCCCGATGCCGAACCGGCGGTGATGGATCTGCCGTCCATGTCGCGCGTGACGAAGCTGTCGCTCGAGGTGCTCGAGGAGAAGGCAAAATCGAGCGCCGTGTTCGCGCCAGGTCTCGACAATCTCGCGAAGACAGGAGCGGTCGATGCGGTGCTCGATCCCGCGCAGCCGCTTGCGCCGCAACTCGAGCATTGGCTTACCGAGCCCGCCGGGCGTCCGGATGGTCGCGCCCGGCGCGGCAAATCAGGCGGCAGCCGTCCCGCAGCAGAGCGCATTGCGCTACGCGTCAATGAACTCGCTCGTTCAGCCCGCTGAGGCCGCACTCGTACGCCACCGTCTCGTGCGGGTCGCACGAGACGCGTGGCAGGCGTGCGTCTCGTTGCGCGCGGATCTGCGCGACGAGACGCTCATTCGCGACTGGGGCGCGCGTGGCTGGCCGCTGATCGTTCGCAGGACGGGGCCATGCGACGCCGGGGTCGTGGGGGTGCCGCTCGGCTTGCCGCTGCCTCCATCGGCCGGCAAGCGGCGGGTGGGTGTGATGATGCCTGCCGATGCGATCGAATCCGTCGAGCTGCCGCCTACGCTCGCCTCGCTGCGTGACATCGCTCCCGCGAAATGGCGGCCGACCATCGATGCGCTCGACGCGGTCGCACGCCATCATCGCGTGGGCTGTCGTGCCTTCGGCAGCCTTGCCTGGCAGGGCCTGACCGGCTTGCAGTATCTGTCGGAACAGTCGGACCTGGACATTCTGCTCGACTTGCCGGTGGCGGCCGACGTGCCCTTTGCGCTCACCGCCCTGCTCGCCGACGTGGCAGCCTGCGACGAACTCGCGCCGATGCGTATCGACGGCGAAGTCATTCGCATGGATGGCGCGGGTGTGAATTGGCGCGAGTTGCATGCCGGAATCGACGAGGTCGTCGTAAAAGCTTCGTCAAATGTGGTGCTTGCGTCGCCGCGAGCATTCGTGGAGGGTAAGTGATGGTGGCCGTACGGAGTTACTTCGACTCGACGTCCAGCCGGGCGGTGCTTGAGGCTGACAGGATCGGCGCGTGCGCGGAGCGCTGCTTGCGCCTTGAAGTCGAGACCTGGCCGAAACCGGGGCTCGTGAGTACGGTCGACACCGGGAGTCACGTCGATATGGACGCCGGTACGTTCGCTCGTAGCGCGGCGGCGCTGCGGCCGTTCTTCGCGGAAATGGCTTGGGCCGGCGCGGGACGGGCTGACATGGCTGTGTTGCGGCGAATCGGAGTACGTGCCGAGCACGCGATGCTCGCCGCCACAGGTGGCGTGAATACGCATCGCGGTGCGATCTTCGGCGTGGGCCTGTTGTGCGCGGCGGCCGGCCTCCGCTCAGCGGATGACTCGTATGTGGGCGGCGTGGCAGGGCCAACACTTGGCCAGGTCGTCGCGCGCCAGTGGGGCGCTGAGATCCTCGGCGGCCCGCGCCCGTCTAGCAGCCACGGCGAAGTCGTGGCGCGTCGCTATGGCGTTGGCGGCGCGCGTCGGGAGGCCGCTGGCGGATTTGCCAGTGTCTACGGTATCGGCGTCCCCGCGTTGCGCGAAGCCGCACGGTTACGCCCGGGCGACGCGGCGGCCGCGCGGGTGCATGCGTGCTTCGCGCTGATCGCAACGGTTGCCGATACCAATCTGCTGCACCGCGGTGGCACGGCCGGCCTCGAATTCGCGCAGCACACTGCCCGCGGATTTCTGGCGCGCGGCGGGATCGGCGCACCCGACTGGCTCGCGTACGCCGAGTCTGCGCACCACGCATTCGTCGCGCGACGGCTTAGCCCGGGCGGCGCGGCGGACCTGTTAGCCATGAGCCTGTTTGCCGCCGCATTCGATCTGGAGAGCGGGCAATGACCGTCGCGCTGCTTTGTTCGGGGCAGGGCAACCAGGGGCCCGACATGTTCGATCTGGTAGGCAACGGCCCGGACGTAGAGGCGCTGTTTTCGCGCGCGTCGCGCTGGTTCGACGGTGATCCGCGCGCGTGGGTCCGTACCGCGGGCGACCACGCGCTTCGCGAGAACCGGAACGCGCAACTGCTTTGCACTCTGCACGCGCTGGCTGCGTTCGCGCGGCTGGCACCCTCTCTGCCGCAACGGCGCTGCGTGGCTGGCTACAGCGTCGGCGAAGTCGCGGCGTGGCATGTGGCCGGCCGGATCGGTGCAATCGATGCACTCGACCTGATTGCCGCGCGTGCCGCCGCAATGGACGCCGCGAGCGGCGCTGACGAGGGGATGCTATTCGTGCGTGGCATTAGCCGGGCAGTGCTCGATGAGTTGTGCTCATCCCGCGACGCCGCGATAGCGATCATCAATCCGGGCGACGCGTACGTGCTAGGAGGGACGAACGACGCGCTAAAGGCCCTTGCCGGCGACGCGCAAGCGCGGGGTGCAAAACGGGTCATTCCCGTACCGGTGCGTATCGCGTCGCACACGCGCAGGCTCGCTGCGGCGGTGCCCGTCTTCCGGGACGAGCTCGGTCGCCTCAGCGTCTCACGTGCGAGGGCAGGTACACGGCTCTTTAGTGGAATTGACGGTGCGGTCGTCCTTAATGAAGGTGAAGGCCTCGACAAGCTGGCGCGCCAGATCGCGGAGCCGGTGAATTGGGCCGCCTGCCTGGAAGCGTGTGTCGAGGCCGGCACGACGGCCTTTCTTGAACTCGGGCCCGGGCGCGCGCTGTCACAAATGGCCATGGACGCATATCCGTCGATTGCGTCGCGCAGCATTGCGGATTTCCGGTCGTTGGACGCCGTCCATGCCTGGCTCACGCGGGTCGGCAGTGACTGACCGACCAGCTGTCCGTCAATGGGGCCACGCCAGTTGAGACAACTCGCCGCAGGTTTCACATTTTTCTCAAGTAATGCAAACGTTTGCCGATATTCTTCAGAGGAATGCGTGATGTGCATGAGCACAACTTTCCTGCCCGTGACATGTTCAACGCAAAGGTTCCTTAGATATGAAGCTGTCCTTCGTACAAAAGCTCTGGCTGCCGCTGATTCTGAGTCTGGTGTGTCTCGTCGGAATATCGATCTATAACGCATATCAGACGAGAGAGACACGCCTGGAAGAGCGCAAGACGAATCTGAAACACGTGACGGAGATCGCCTTGACCGTCGCCAAGGGCTTTGGCGATCAGGCGGCCGCCGGGACGATGCCCGTGGCCGAAGCGCAGAAGCGGGCCATGGACAGCATCCGCAACATGCGGTATGGCGCGGACGGCTATTTCCAGATCGTCAATTCTCACCCGACCGTGCTGATGCATGCGACCCGGCCGGCGTGGAGCGGTAAGGACGTAAGCGACTATAAGGATCCGAACGGCGTTTTCGTCTTCAGGGAGATGCTCGCTGTCGTCAAGCGCGATGGCAACGGCTTTATCGCCTATAGCGCTGTAAAGCCCGGATCGACCGAGGCTTTGCCGAAAGTTGGCTACGCCACGAGCTATCAGCCGTGGGACTGGATTCTCACGACCGGCCTCTATATCGACGACATCGATGCGGCATTCCGCGTGACCCTTTACGAAAGCCTTGCAGTTCTATTGGTGCTCGCCGGTGGCCTGTCGGCAGTCGTCGTGCTGCTCAATCGGGGCATCGTCCGCTCACTGGGCGGTGACCCGTCCTACGCCGCCGAGATTGCCAACCAGATTGCCAGCAACGATCTGACCGCCATGGTGAAGACCGCGCCGAACGACCGTGCGAGTCTGCTATTTTCGATGAAGCGCATGCAGGCTCAGCTTGCGCAGACCATTGGCACGATCAAGGTTTCGGCCGACGCGATTGCCACTGCCACGCATCAGATCGCTGCAGGCAATCAGGATCTGTCGCAGCGTACGGAAGAGCAGGCCGCCTCGCTTGAGGAAACGGCCGCCAGCATGGAGCAATTGACTTCGACCGTCACACAGAATGCCGACAATGCCAGTCAGGCCAACCAGCTCGCTGCACAGGCCGCCGAGGTGGCGCAACAGGGCGGGACCGTGGTGTCGCGCGTGGTGGAAACCATGGAGGGCATCAATGCCAGCTCGGACCGGATCGCCAATATTGTCGGCATCATCGAGGGCATTGCTTTCCAGACCAACATTCTCGCGCTGAACGCAGCGGTCGAAGCCGCGCGGGCCGGCGAGCTGGGCCGGGGTTTCGCGGTGGTGGCCGCCGAGGTGCGTTCGTTGGCGCAACGATCCTCGGCGGCAGCCAAGGAAATCAAGGAGCTGATCCACGATTCCGTGGAGCGGGTCCGCTCAGGCGCCGGCCATGTGCAGGAAGCCGGAACGAAGATGCGGGAGATCACGCACGAGATCCGCCGCGTGACGGACATCATGGGTGAAATCACCGCTGCATCGCAGGAGCAGAGCAAGGGCATTGGCCAGATCCATCAGGCCGTCACGCAGATGGACGAAGTCACCCAGCAGAACGCGGCGCTGGTCGAACAGGCGGCGGCCGCGGCCAGTTCGCTGGAGTCGCAGGCGAGCGATCTGAAGGCTTCCGTCTCAATGTTCAAGCTAAACGTCGCGCATGACGCGGCGCCCAAAGCAGCTGCCGCACGAACGACCACGACGTCCACGACGGCCACGCCGGCGCGGGTGAGCGCGCGGGCGACCCCAGCCCTGAAGCGTCCCGAACCGCCGCGCATTCAGGAAGTACAAGCCGCCGGGGCCGGCGAATGGGACAGCTTCTAGGCGGCTATCGGCATCACACGATGTGTCGGGCCGGATGTTGGTGATACGGATAACTAAATATACTGAGAACGTTTGAAAATTGAACGATACTGACAAGGTACTGGATCAGGTAGTCGAGCTCGTCGCCGCTAATACGAAGAAAATGGGCGCGCTTGGAGCGAGGGCACTGGTGCTGGGTAAGTTTTTCGAGGCGGCCTTACCCTCCCTGACGACATCGCAGCGTGTCGAGATCACCAGGTCATTCCGACAGGGCATTGAGGACGCGCTGGCGATGACGGACGACGTCGCGTTGCCCGCGGAATATCACTCGGCACTGCTCGAACTCACCAATGCGATTCTCACCGCACTCGGTCAACAGCCGCCGAGACGTCAATAGCCTCGCCGGCATTACTTTGTTCGTTTAGCGACTTCCCCCAATCGTCCAGACGACCGGTTTGGACGCGTGCGGTCGACGGCCGGGAATACACGCTTTGATGCAAAGCATTGAGCGGCCTGGTCCAGGCGATCGAGCCGGACAGGCTGTTCCGTGGTGCCTCGGTTTGACTGCGGCGATTTGCCGCATACATGGTTTGCGGCTCAAGTCTGGCCAACCCGAACCGATAACCGAGGGGTATGCGTTGTTTCCAATTCGATCTGGCGACACGGGAATGCCCTCTGCCGTCGAATAACAGATGGTTGTTTCTGACT
>NZ_DASXHA010000104.1:0-1758 GCF_036488795.1 Paraburkholderia sp. | reverse complement strand
AGCCATAAATTAGCAGCGAAGACTCCGCGAGAACAGCGCCCTCGGCAGCAAGCAATGGGGGCCGACACCTCTTGTCGTCTCAAAGGAGCGTCAAATGTCCGAACCATTCCATGTCCTGATCATCGGCGGCGGCATCGGCGGACTCACCCTCGCGCAAGGTCTCAAGCGCAACGGAATCAGCGCGGCGGTCTACGAGCGTGATCGCACCCTAACCGACCGCTTGCAGGGCTACCGCGTGCACATCAGCCCAACCGGCGGCCTCGCCTTGCATGAGTGCCTGCCGCCGCATTTGTTCGATGTCTTCGACCGGACCTGCGGGGCGCCGACGTCGGCTTTGCGTTTTTTCACCGAGCAGATGCGCTTGCTGCTTGCGTTCGACGGAGATTTTGTTGCCGGCACCGATCCGGTCGCACGCCACCGTTCCGCGAGCCGCATCACGCTGCGCCAAGTGTTGCTGGCGGAGCTCGACAACGTGCATTTCGCCAAGACCTTCCAGCGCTATGAAGAACAGCGCGGACGCATCGTCGCATATTTCGACGACGGCACGAGGGCCGAGGGCGATCTTCTGGTTGCCGCCGACGGGGGCGGCTCGCGTGTACGCCGGCAGTTTCTGCCCGATGCGCAGCGCGTCGAGACCGGCGTGATCGGCATCGCCGGTAAAATCTTTCTCGACACGGCGCGCGAACGGATCGCGCGGCCGCTGCTCGACGGCATCAGCCTCGTTTCCGCACGCGGCGGCCTCGGGCTGTTTGTCGCGATCCAGGAGGTGACGGGCGGCCCGGTTGGCGGCATCGGCGGTAACGAGCCCGCCCTCGCCGGTGCCGGAAACCTGTACGATAATACGCGCAGCTACTTGATGTGGGGGCTCAGCGCCAAGCGCGAGAAATTCAGCCTCACCGACGTCGAACTCGCGGACAGCGCTGCGCTGGCGACGGCCGCCGCACGCGGCATGGCTGGCTGGTCGCGCGCTTTTCGTGACCTGGTCGACCTGGCCGACCCGACCACGATCTCGTGCCTCCCGATCCGCACCTCGGTTCCGGTTGCACCATGGCGCACGGGTCGCGTCACACTTCTCGGGGACGCGATCCATTCGATGACCCCGTATCGGGGCATCGGCGCGAACGTGGCGATCAAGGACGCCGCACGCCTCAAGCGAGCGTTGGTCGCGGCGCGGCGCGGTGAGCGCGCTCTCGACGATGCGATCCACGACTACGAAACCGGCATGCTGGACTACGGTTTTCGTGCCGTGCGCAATTCGCTCAAAGCAATGCACCAGACCGTCACGGACAGCCTGCCGGCGCTGATGATTTCGCGACTGACGTTGCGCGCTATCAACACGCTGCCGCCAGTAAAACACATCGTGGCGAGGCGATTGGGGGAGGAATGAGGTTCAGCCGGACGATTGCGGCTGCTCCTGCGCCACGAGTGCGTCGTCGCTATCCTTGGCACGCAGCGCCGCCGGACGAGCGCTGATTCGCCGCCAGTATTTCTCGAAGGCGGGACGTTTCTCGATTGTGCCGAACTGCATGCCAAAGCCGATTTACTGGGTGTCAGCGAGGGCCGTTTTCGACGTGCGACTTCAGCCGCGCCAACGCATCGTCCCATTGCTTGGATACTTGATCGAGATAATTTCGTACTTCCTCGATCGGCTGCGGCTCGAGCTCAAACAAGCTTTCGCGCCCGACGCGCACACTGCGGACCACACCGGCATTGGCGAGGACGCGGAGGTGCTTTGTCACCGCCTGCCGCGACAGATTG
>NZ_DASXHA010000079.1:0-60371 GCF_036488795.1 Paraburkholderia sp. | reverse complement strand
TTGTTTCGTTTCGCTTTTTTTGAAAACTCAACGCATTGTCCACGGACCTGTCCACAGGAGCTGTGGACAACGATGAACCGACGGACCCGAGTAAGACATGTCTACGAAAAAGCCAAACGCCGCGTATAGCGAAGCGTCGATCAAGGTGTTGAAGGGCCTGGAGCCGGTCAAACAGCGGCCCGGCATGTACACGCGCACCGAGAATCCGCTGCACATCATTCAGGAAGTCATCGACAACGCGTCGGACGAAGCCCTTGGCGGCTACGGCCGGCAAATCACGGTTACGCTGCACACGGACCAGTCGGTGTCGGTCGAGGACGACGGCCGCGGCATCCCGTTCGGCCTTCACCCCGACGAAGGCGTGCCGGTCGTCGAAATCGTGTTTACCCGCCTCCACGCGGGCGGCAAGTTCGATAAAGCCGCCGGCGGCGCCTACACGTTCTCGGGCGGTCTGCACGGCGTGGGCGTGTCGGTCACCAACGCGCTGTCCACGCGGCTCGACGTCACCGTCTGGCGCGACGGCAAGATTGCCGATCTGAGTTTCGCCCACGGCGACGTCGCCAAACCATTGCAGGTGCGCGCCGCGGCGAAAGGCGAAAAGAAGTCCGGCACGCGCGTTACCGCGTGGGCCGACCCGAAATATTTCGATTCTCCCAATCTGCCGCTCGGCGAACTGCAACGTTTGCTGCGGTCGAAAGCCGTGCTGCTGCCGGGCGTCGAGGTCACGCTGATCGTCGAAAAGACTGGCGAGCGTCAAACCTGGAAGTACGAAGACGGCCTGCGCGGTTATCTGCTCGAAGGCATGAACGGCAGTGACCTGCTGATTCCGCTTTTCGAAGGCGAACGCTATGCGGAAAGCTCGCGCTCGAATGAAGAAACCTTCGCCGAAGGCGAGGGTGCCGCATGGGTCGTCGCGTGGAGCGAGGAAGGCACGCTCATGCGCGAGTCCTACGTCAACCTGATTCCCACGCCGGCCGGCGGCACGCACGAATCCGGCTTGCGCGACGGTCTGTTCCAGGCGGTCAAGAGCTTCGTCGAATTGCACAATCTGCAGCCGAAGGGCGTGAAGCTGCTCGCGGAAGACGTGTTCGCGCGGGTGTCGTTCGTGCTGTCCGCGAAGGTGCTGGATCCGCAGTTCCAAGGGCAGATCAAGGAGCGGCTCAATAGCCGCGACGCGGTGAAGCTGGTGTCGTCTTTCGCGCGCCCGGCGCTGGAGTTGTGGCTGAACCAGCATGTCGAGCACGGCAAGAAGCTCGCGGACCTCGTCATCAAGCAGGCCCAGGCGCGCACGCGCGCCGGCCAGAAGGTCGAAAAGCGCAAGAGCTCGGGCGTCGCCGTACTGCCGGGCAAGCTGACGGACTGCGAGTCGACCGATATCGGCCGCAACGAACTGTTCCTCGTCGAAGGCGACTCGGCCGGCGGCTCGGCCAAGATGGGCCGCGACAAGGAATATCAGGCCATCCTGCCGTTGCGCGGCAAGGTGCTGAACACGTGGGAAACCGAGCGCGACCGCCTGTTTGCGAACAACGAGGTACACGACATTTCAGTGGCGATCGGCGTGGATCCGCATAGTCCGGACGACAAGGTCGACCTGTCCAATCTGCGCTACGGCAAGATCTGCATTCTGTCGGATGCCGACGTGGACGGCGCGCACATCCAGGTGCTGCTGCTCACGCTGTTCTTCAAGCACTTCCCGCAGCTGATCGAGCGCGGTCATGTGTGCGTGGCGCGTCCGCCGCTGTTCCGCGTCGACGCTCCCGCGCGCGGCAAGAAGCCCGCGCAGAAACTGTACGCGCTGGACGACGGCGAGCTCGAAGCGATCCTCGACAAGCTGCGCAAGGACGGCGTGCGTGAGACGCAATGGGCCATCAGCCGCTTCAAAGGTCTGGGTGAAATGAGCGCCGAGCAGTTGTGGGACACCACGATGAATCCCGACACGCGGCGCCTGTCGCCGGTTGCGCTGGGTGAACTCGACTACGACGCCACCGTCGCGCGCATGACCATGCTGATGGGCAAGGGCGAAGCGGCGTCGCGGCGCAGCTGGCTCGAAGAAAAGGGTAACGAAGTCGAAGCGGATATCTGAGCGCCTGCACGGGCCGGCTCGAATAGCGCAACTTCACGCCATACACGGATACGGAATCTAGATGGACGACAACACTCCCGATCTTTTCACCCAGGCGGTGCCGCCCGGCGACTCTTTGACGCTCGGCAACTACGCCGAACGTGCTTACCTCGACTATGCGGTGAGCGTGGTCAAGGGCCGCGCGCTGCCCGATGTGAGCGACGGCCAGAAGCCGGTGCAGCGTCGCATCCTGTTCGCGATGAACGACATGGGCCTCTCCGACAACGCGAAACCGGTCAAGTCGGCGCGCGTGGTCGGCGACGTGCTGGGCAAGTATCACCCGCACGGCGACCAGTCGGCGTACGACGCACTGGTGCGGCTCGCGCAGGACTTTTCGATGCGCTATCCGCTGATCGACGGTCAGGGCAATTTCGGCTCGCGCGACGGTGACGGCGCAGCGGCCATGCGCTACACGGAAGCGCGGCTGACGCCGATCGCCAAGCTGTTGCTGGAGGAGATCGATCAAGGCACGGTCGATTTCATGCCGAACTACGACGGCTCGGAACAGGAGCCCAAGCAGTTGCCGGCGCGTTTGCCGTTCGTGTTGCTGAACGGCGCTTCGGGCATCGCAGTGGGTCTTGCGACGGAAATCCCGTCGCATAACCTGCGTGAAGTCGCCGCTGCCGCCGTGGCGATGATCCGCAACGAACACATCCAGCACGCCGAACTGATGCAGCATATCGCCGGCCCGGACTTCCCGGGCGGCGGCCAGATCATCTCGAGCGAAGCGGAGATCTCTGCTGCCTACGAAAGCGGACGTGGCACGCTCAAGGTCCGGGCACGCTGGAAGATCGAAGAGCTGGCGCGCGGCCAGTGGCAACTGGTGATCACCGAACTGCCGCCGAATACGGCCGCGCAGAAGGTACTCGAAGAAATCGAAGAGCAGACCAATCCGAAGATCAAGCTCGGCAAGAAGACGCTCACGCCCGAACAGCTGCAGACCAGGCAGACCATGCTCGCACTGCTCGACGCGGTGCGCGACGAGTCGGGCCGTGACGCACCGGTTCGGCTCGTCTTCGAACCGAAATCGAGCCGCATCGACCAGACCGAATTCGTCAATTCGCTGCTCGCCCATACGAGCCTCGAATCGAACGCGTCGCTCAATCTGGTGATGGTCGGCGGCGATGGCCGGCCGTGTCAGAAGAACGTGCGCGACATGCTGAGCGAATGGATCGCGTTCCGCAAAGCCACCGTCACGCGCCGCACGCGCTTCCGCCTGACGAAGGTGAACGACCGGATCCATATTCTTGAAGGCCGGATGATCGTCTTCTTGAATATCGACGAAGTCATCCGCATCATCCGCGAATCCGACGAACCGAAGGCCGCGCTGATCACGGCATTCAACCTGTCCGATCGCCAGGCCGAAGACATTCTTGAAATCCGGCTGCGTCAGCTGGCGCGCCTCGAGGCGATCAAGATCGAGAAGGAACTGGCCGAACTGCGCGACGAGAAGACCAAACTCGAAGAACTGCTGGGCAGCGAATCGGCCATGAAGCGGTTGCTCATCAAGGAAATCGAAGGTGACGCGAAGCAGTATGGCGACGAGCGCCGCACGCTGATCCAGCAGGAAAAGCGCGCCACCTTCGAAGCACGCGTGGTCGACGAACCGGTCACCGTGGTCGTGTCGCAGAAGGGCTGGGTGCGCGCACTGAAGGGCCATGGGCTCGATCCGGCCGGCTTCGCCTTCAAGGCCGGCGACGCGCTCTATGCGGCGTTCCAGTGCCGCACGCCCGATACGCTGGTGGCGTGGGGCAGCAACGGGCGCGTCTATTCGGTCGCGGTCGCACTGCTGCCGGGTGGACGCGGCGACGGCGTACCGGTGACGTCGCTGATCGAACTGGAGTCGGGCAGCCATCTGATGCATTACTACGCGGCGCCGGCGGATCAGGCGTTGCTGCTGGCTTCGAGCAACGGCTTTGGCTTTATCGCCAGGGTGGGCGACATGGTGAGCCGCGTGAAGGCCGGCAAGTCGTTCATGACCATCGACGAAGGCGCAGCCCCGCTCGCGCCGATGCCGATGCTGCCGGACGCCACGCAGGTGGCGTGTCTGTCGGGCGCCGGCCGTCTTCTTGTGTTCGGCCTCGACGAAATGAAGACCTTGTCGGGCGGTGGCCGTGGCGTCACGCTGATGGCGCTGGACGAGAAGGAGCCGCTCACCCAGGCGCTGGCCATCGGCAAGGCGGGTCTTGTGCTGATGGGCACGGGCCGCGGCGGCAAGGCATATGAAGAGACGCTGAGCGGCACCGCGCTGACGCCGCATGTGGGCAAGCGGGCACGCAAGGGTCGCGCGCCGGATACGAGGCTGAAGCTGCTCGGCATGCGCCCGGCACTGCCCGCATAAGCGTGAGGTGGTACCGCGTGCGCGACTCAAGACACAGGGCGCGCACGCGGTTGACAACAGGAATTCGGGGATCAGCGAGCCGGCTGACACAATAAAAACGATGGTTTGCGCGCGAGCCGTGGAACTGCACGAACAGCGCACGGTCGAACGCGGTCATCAGCCGCGTCGAATACCGCTCACTACAAGCGACAGCAAGCCGTACGCCATCACACAGAGAGGGAAACAGCATCATGTCCAAAGCCATCGAACTCGCGCTCTTTTTACATCTGCTCGGCGTGGCCGTTTGGGTTGGCGGTATGGTCTTCGCGCACTTCTGTCTGCGCCCCGCGCTGGCCGACCTGTCGCCGCAATTGCGCTTGCCGCTGTGGGAATCGGTGTTTGGGCGGTTCTTCAACTGGGTCGCCGTTTCAGTCATCGTGATCCTGCTGACCGGCGGCTTTTTGCTGATGCAGTTCGGCGGCGGTCACGCATCGTGGCAACTGCATGCCATGGCGGGCCTCGGCATCGTGATGATGCTGATCTTCGGGCATATCCGCTTCGCGGTGTTTCCGCGTATCAGGCGCGCGGTGCAGGCGCAGAACTGGCCGGACGGCGCGCGTGCAGTGGGCACGGTACGGCGCCTCGTCCTCGTCAATCTGGTGCTGGGCGTCGTGACGATTGGTGTAGCCGCGTTGTCGGGCGGCGTTTGAGTTAGCCACGCGCCCAAAGGCTTGATGGAAACGCCGCTCGATGCGGCGTTTTTCTTATCTACGCCAGCGCATCCCTGAGGCAATTCAAGGCAAACCGGATCAACCAGGCTCGAGCGGAGCATCGAGCGGGGTGGTCTTAGGCGGATTGCCCGCTGGTGCTGGAGGCGGCGCTATCGGCGGCCGGCTCACGGGCGTTGCGGCGCTCGGGCATCCCGCAGACGCCGAAGCGTTCGAGCAGTGCCGGAATGGCATCCACCGGGACCGGGCGCGAAAACAGGAAGCCTTGCGCTTCGATATGGCCGAGTGCGGCCAGCCACGCGATCTGTTCCTCGGTTTCGGTGCCTTCCACCACCACGGTGAGTCCGAGCGAACGTGCCAGATTGACGATGGCAGTCACCATCACGCAGACGCTGCGGTCACCTGGAATAGCTTGTACGAACGAGCGGTCCACCTTCAGCGTATCGACGGAGAAACGGTTTAGATAGGACAGCGACGAATAGCCGGTCCCGAAGTCGTCGAGCGCAATGCGCACACCAAGGCGTTTCAGCGCGAAGATCTTCTCCGAGACGAGCTCGGGATATTCCATCATCGCGGTTTCGGTGATTTCGAGTTCGAGGCGGCGCGCAGAGATACCGGTTTCCTCGATGGCGCGCGAAATGGTCTCGTACAGGTCGCCGCGCCAGAATTGCACCGCCGAGATGTTCACCGCCAGCGACAGGGTGTCGTAGCCTTGCTGTTGCCACTGTGCAAGTTGGCGGCACGCGGTGTCGATGACGAAGTCGCCGATCGGCACGATCAGCCCCGTCGATTCCGCGACCGGAATGAACTCGTTAGCCGGAATCAAACCGTGCTGCGGATGATTCCAGCGCACCAGCGCTTCGAAGCCGGTGATGCAGCGGCGTGTCAGGTCGATTTTCGGTTGATAGGCGAGAAACAGTTGACGCTCGGAGAGCGCCACGCGCAATTGCTGCTCCCACTTCATCAAGTGGTCCGCGCGATGCGAGAGTTGCGGCGAGTAGAACTGGTAGCAGTTCTTGCCCGCGTCTTTCGCGCTGTACATTGCCAGATCGGCTTTTTTCAGCAGGTCGATTTCGCTTTCGTTCGGCACCGAATAGAGCGCAATGCCAATGCTCGCATGCAGCACGAATGCACTGCCGCGCACTTCGAAGGGCTTGGCGAATACCTCGGCACAGGCTTCCGCGAGATCCACGGCGCGCTTCTCGACGTCGTCACCCTTGATGACCACCACGAATTCGTCACCGCCGATGCGGCTCAGTGCGCCGCCGTCGCCGATCGCGTCGGCGAGGCGCAAGGCCGTCATCTGCAGCACGATGTCGCCGGCGTTATGGCCGAGGGTATCGTTGACGGTTTTGAAATTATCCAGATCGATAAAGAGGATCGCGAGCCGGCTCAGGTTTAGCGGATTGGCGACGTCGTGCCGCAAGCTTTGCAGCGTTGCATAGCGATTGCGCAGGCCGGTCAGCAGGTCGTATTCGACCAGATGCGTCATCTCGCGTTCGCGGCCGAGCAGTTTGCCGATCAGTCCCGTCGCCACTGCGAAGAAGCTGAGCATGGCGAGCGAAATGAAGCCCGCCATCAACAGGTAGACGTTGCGCGTGTGGTTGTAGTCGGCGAATTCTTCGGCTTGCGAGAGGCCCACCAGCACGCCGAGCGGATACCCGTCGATATGCCGGTAAGAGAAGATGCGCGTGACGTTGTCGATCGAATCCACGTAGGTGCCCGACACGTGCTCGGAAGTGGGATACGAGCCGGTGGCGGAGAACCTGCCGTTGTTGGCTTCGGCGTTGCCGGTGCGGCGCGCGAGCACGGCGCCCGTGTCCGAGATCACCGCAATCACACCGTCGCGGCCGATTGCCGCATTGTTATAGAAGTCGCTGGTGAAGTAGCTCGGATCTTCGGAGACCACCACGACGCCCGCGAACGAGCCGTCCGGATGATTCAGACGGCGCGTCATCTGCAGCGTCCATTGTCCCGAGACGCGGCCCAGCACGGGCTTGCTGATAAACAGGTTGTCGTCGTTCTCGTGCTCGTGAACCTTGAAATGTTCGCGGTCCGACAGATCGATCTGTTTCGGATTCTGCTCGGCGGTGGTCGATACCAGCCTGCCGCGCTCGTCGATGATCGAAACCTGCACGAGCGTGTCGCTCTGTACCACGCCTTTTTCGACGGTGCTGGCCAGATCGAAGCGACTCGGCGTCTTCTCAAACTCGTATTTGACAAAGCGGGTGATCTGGTCGACCTGATGGATGGCCTTGACCGTGTGTTGCTCCAGCGCCGCGGAAAGGATTGCAGCAGAGGCCATAGCCTCGCGCGAGGTGGCCTCTTTCTCGACCGACAGCCGCGCGAAGATCACAGCCCATAGCAGGATCAGCACCAGCACGCCGAGCGCGGGAATGGCGAGCAGTGCACGGCGGCGCGGCACCACTGGCTTCTGGAGGTGCCTGGCTTCGCGCGCAGCAGAGAAGCGGGACTGACTCATTGGACGGAGCGTGTCCATGCGCCGTTCTGCAGCGGCTTGGTGTGCTTCGACTGCGCGAGATTCGGAATTGGCTGCATGGTGAGCGAGGTGCCGGGACTGCTGCGCAGGAGGAAAGAGCGTGGCGGTGTACGAGGCCAACCATGGGCCATCGGCCACCTTTCGATATTACTGAATGCCAATAGATTAAGGAAGTGTCCTTGCTCCGGGTATACGCGCGCCCGAACGGGCACACACATCGCCCTGTTGAGCGATGTCCGTGAGCCCTCTTGCGATACAGCCCGCGCGCCAATTTTCGAGGGATTCGTCGATAGCAGGCACATCCCCGTGCCCAGGCACTGCGCGTGATCCTTACGTCCGAGCGTCATCGAGTTGTCCTGATGAGGCGTTTTGTGGTCTAGCTTGGCCTTGGTGGGCAAGCGCCGCGCATTCTTATAAAGGGTTTATCGCATGCAATCCACGCGCCATTCGCTGCAGCACTGAATTTGTTCGTTACGGCAGCCGAAATGTGCCGTCAACAATTGTCACTGACGAGCCACCGATCCACGTCTTGCCGGCCGCGTCGTCATACTCCACTGAGACGCTTCCCGCGCGGCCCAGGACCGTGCCCTGACGTGCGGTGTAAGCGAGCCCGGGGCGACGTTGTTGTGCGCTCAACAGTTCCGCGAGCGCGGCATTCGCGCTGCCGGTCACCGGGTCTTCCCCGATACCGAGACTGCCGCCCACCATCAGGCAGCGCACCTCGTAGGTGGCGGGGCCGTCAGCGGGATGCGGACCATAGACCGCCAGCCCATGCGTGCCGACTGCTTCCACGATATGCGCGAGCGCTGCAGCATCCGGTTCGATGGCGAGGCAGGCGGCGGCCGAGTTCACGCGCACGACGAGCCACGGCGCGCCGTTATCCATGCCGCAGGGCGGTGCGCTGAAATCGACGGCGTCGGTGCGCAATGCATCGGCGAGTGCCGGGTACAGATCTGCCGGGAGTGGCGTGACGCGCGCACGCGGTGCCGCGAAAGCCCACGCGCCGCCATCCAGCGCCTTGAGTTCCACCAGACCCGCACCGCATTGCTGCATCAGCTTGCCGGGGACTTTCGGTTGATAGCCGCTTGCAAGCAATGCATGCGCAGTGCCGAGCGTCGGATGGCCTGCGAACGGCAGTTCGCCTTCCGTCGTAAAGATGCGGACGCGATAGTCCGCAGCCGGATCGGTGGCTTTGACGAGGAACGTGGTCTCAGACAGATTCGTCCAGCGGGCAATCGCCTTCATCTGGGCGGTGTCGAGGTCGTCGGCGTCGAATATCACGGCAAGCGGGTTGCCTTTGAACGGCACGGCGGTGAACACGTCGACTTGTTTGAAGCGGACAGTGTGAGCGGACATTGAGCGGATTGACCAATCGGGTAGCGGGACCGGCTGATTCTACTGTGGTAACCGGTTTCCAACCATCGCGCCACAATGATTTTCAGGTACTTTTCGAGCATGTTTATGGGCCCCTGGCCGGCACGGCCCAAAAAGCAAAACGCGCCGAGGGTGGTCTGGCACCTCACGACGCGTTGGGGTCGGCCGTCCAGCCGGCGCGCCCCATGCAGCAGGCGGCCGCGGCGTCCATCCGTATTATTCGACTTCCGCGATCAATTCGATCTCCACACATGCGCCAAGCGGAATCTGCGCGACGCCGAAGGCCGAACGTGCATGTTTGCCGCGCTCGCCGAACACATCCGCGATCAGCTCCGACGCGCCGTTGGTGACGATATGCTGTTCGGTGAAGTCGAGTGACGAGTTCACGAGGCTCATCAGTTTGACGATGCGCGTCACACGGTTGAGGTCGCCCACGTGATTGTGCAGCGTGGCCATCAGGTCGATGGCGATCGAACGGGCCGCCGCCTTGCCTTCGTCGGTGCTCAGGCTGGCGCCGAGCTTGCCTGTCCATACCTTGCCGTCCTTCTTGGCAATGTGTCCCGACAGATACACCGTGTTGCCGCTTTGCGCGCTCATTACGTAAGCCGCGGCGGGTGCACCGGCGGCGGGCAATTCGATGCCCAGTTCCTTGAGCTTGTCATACACATTAGCTTGAGCCATGACGTGTCCTTGTCAGTGATGGAAAGAGGGGGCGCGCCCTCAAACGCGGGCGCGAAGCAGATCCGCGAGACGGGCCACGCCTTCGTCGATCTTCGCCGGCGGCACCGTGACGAACGACAGGCGCAGTGTGTTGTGTTGCGCTTCGTTCGCGTAGAACGGACCACCCGGCACGAACGCGACGTTCTGTGCAACGGCTTCTTCGAGTAGCTTCATGCTGTCGATCTGCGCAGGCAGCTTCACCCACACGAACATGCCGCCTTCCGGACGATTCCAGCTTACGCCTTCCGGCATGAAACGTTCGAGTGCGGACAGCATGGCCGCGCACTGATCGCGGTACAGCGCGCGAATGGTCGGCACGTGCGTGTCGAGGAAGCCGTCCTTGATCACTTCGTGCACGATGCGCTGCGTGAAGCTGGGCGTGTGCAGGTCGGTGGCCTGCTTGGCTTGCACCAGTTTGAAGATCAGTTCTTCCGGCGCAATGATGTAACCCACCCGCAGGCCCGGTGCGAGCACCTTTGAGAACGAACCGAGGTGCACGATGTGATCCGGCGCCATCGAGAGCATGGTCGGCAGCGGTTCGCCTGCGTAATCGAGTGCGCCATACGGGTCGTCTTCGATGATCGGAAACGGCGCGGTCTTAGCCAGCGCAGCCAGCGCGCGGCGGCGTTCGAGTGGCAGACGGCGCCCGGTCGGGTTCTGGAAATTCGGTTGCGCGTACAACAGGCGCGCGCCCGCCGTCAGTTCGGGCGTGAGTGCTTCGGGAATCAGCCCGTTGTCGTCGGTCGGCACCTGCACGTAACGCGGCTCGTACATCGAGAAGGACTGCAGCGCGCCAAGATACGTGGGCGTTTCGACCAGCACCGGACTGTCCGGGCAGACCAGCACTTTGCCGAGCAGATCGAGCGCCTGCTGCGAGCCGGTCGTGATCAGGACCTGCGAGGCGCGGATGGTCGCGCCGTTGACCGAATAGCGCGCCGCGATCCATTCGCGCAGCGGCAGATAGCCTTCCGTTGCGCTGTACTGCAGCGCGGCGGCGGGCGAATCGCGCAGGATCCGGTCGGAGGCTTCGCGCATCCGTTCAGCCGGGAATGTCGCGGGGGACGGCAGACCACCCGCAAAAGAGATGACTTCCGGCCGTTCGGTGACCTTCAGGATTTCCCGAATCGCCGAGCTGGTGAGCTTGCGCGCGCGTTCGGACAGTTGCCACGTGGGGGCTTGAAGGTCGCTTTGATCCATGGTTTCCTCGACAGGTGTAGCTGGAGCAGATTCGTCAAAAACTTTCATTATGGCGCGAGTCGCCCGACCGCGCCCCGTGCGCAGGGTTGGAACGGCTCACCCTGGCATCTCCGCCTGCAGCGGCGAGTCATGCGCAGTCTTATTTAAGGATGCGCAGCCCGGCAGGTGTTTCAATCTCAGCGACGAGCGCCGGAGCACTCGCGGCTTCGTCCTGCGGCAAGACTTCGAGCAGATGCGCCGCGCCCAGCCAGCGCAGATGCGTTTCCAGCGTCTCCGCCTGTGGGTGCGACGCCTTCAGCGACTTCAGCGCCAGGCCCGTTTCCGGCAGCAACGCCGACGGATGCAGCGGCGTGTCCCACTGGATCAGCGTCGGCACCAGACCGTCGCCGACGCCTTGCCAGGCCGGAAACGCGCCGTCGTCCGGCACCGTCAGGCCCCATGTGAAATCGCCGCGGGTCATCGGCACAACCGGCGCAATCCGCTGCGGATACTGGGCTTGCCAGCGCGGCAGATGCTTCGGACGTTCCACCCGCGCCACCCAGTGCGACAGATACGGGCCGCTTTCCAGCCGTTTCTGCGTGGCCGGCGCGTCCAGCGCGAACAGGCGCGGGCGTGCTTCTGCGCCGCTGGCGGGCTGCTCGGCTTGCGGATCGATCGCGATCACTTCGAGATACACGCCGCCCCACAGGTTCAGCAGCCGGTTGTGGGTGCGCATCAACGGATGCGCGCCGCCGCCGGCCGGCGCCACGCCGAGCGTGTCGGCGACGTACTGGCTGCCCTCGTCGAGTGTGCGGGCGGAAATCACAAGGTGGTCGAGACGGAGCGTATGGGCAGTCATGGCGGCGAATAGCGAGAACGGTTTCTGCGGGGATCTGGCAACACCGCCGCAGGGGCGGCGTGCCGGGGCCGTTAGCATAACCGTTCGCCGCGCCGCTGGGCCATGGGCGCCGTAAATCCTGATGCCGGCTTTCCCCAAACACTCGTCCAAATCGAATGTAACGCCGTGCGCCAGCACAGTAACGGTACAATCGTCCCGATAGTGTTCGGTACAGTTGGAGGCCCGATGTCCGTCCCGCTCGACCAGATTCCCGCCCCGCACGACGCGTCCGCGCTGACGCTCGTGGATCAGCTCGTCCAGTGGGCGCGCCGCCGTATCGAAGAACGCGTGTTTCGGGCGGGCATGCGCATGCCGTCCATCCGCAAGCTCGCGCTGGATAAAGGCGTATCGCGCTTCACGGTGGTCGAAGCGTACGAGCGGCTGGTGGCGCAAGGCTTTCTGGATTCGCGGCGCGGCTCGGGCTTTTACGTGCGCGAGCGGCTCGCCGCGCCGATGCCCGGCGAGCGCCGCGCGAGCGCGGAAGCCGTACCCGGTTCGAGCCCCATCGACGTGGTCTGGCTGCTGCGCAACATGCTGCAGACCTCGGCGCGGCCGGAGCGCGGGCCTGGCCTCGGTTATCTGCCAAGCCGCTGGCTCGACGGCGATCTGATCACCGGCGCGCTGCGCACGCTCGGCCGGCAAAGCGGGGCGCAGATGCTCGGGTTCGGCACGCCGCAGGGGTTTCTGCCGTTGCGCCAGCAATTGCAGACGCGCCTCGAAGAGCTGGAAATCGGCGCTTCGCCGGAGCACATCGTGATGACCTCGGGGATCACCCAGGCCATCGACCTGATCGCGCGCATTTTTGTGCAGTCGGGCGACGCCGTCATCGTCGGCGATCCGGCCTGGTTTCAGATGTTCGGGCGTTTCGCGTCGCAGGGCGCGCGTCTGGTCGGCATGCCGTACACGGCGGACGGTCCGGACCTGGATGCGCTCGAAACGCTGGTGCAGACGTGGCGGCCGAAGATGCTCGTGATCAACTCGGTGCTGCAAAACCCGACCGGCACCTCGCTTACCGCCGCGCAGGCGTTTCGCATCCTGCGCCTCGCGGAAGAATACGATTTCATCGTCGTCGAAGACGACGTCTACGGCGATCTGTGTCCGCCGGGCTATCCGGCCACGCGCCTCGCGAGCCTCGACCAGCTGAAGCGCGTGATCTACCTCGGCAGCTTTTCGAAGACGCTGGCGCCGAATCTGCGCGTCGGGTTTATCGCCTGCGCGGCCGAACTGGCGAAGGCCGTCGCGGATCAGAAGATGCTGGTCGGCATGACGAGTCCCGAGCTGAACGAGCGCGTGCTGTACAAGATCCTCACCGAAGGCCACTACCGGCGCCACGTCGAACGGTTGCGCGCACGCCTCGACGGGGTGCGGGACAAAAGTGCGCGGATGCTCGAAAAGACCGGTCTGAGGCTGTTTCAGACACCGGGCGCGGGCATGTTCCTGTGGGCCGATACGGGGGTCGATTCGGACGTGCTGGCGGCGGCCGGCCACGAGGCCGGCTTTCTGCTGACGCCGGGCAGCCTGTTTTCGCCGCAGCAGTCGCCGTCGAGCTGGACGCGCTTTAACGTCGCCAATTGCGGCGATCCGGCGCTGCCGGCGTTTCTGTGCCGCTATCTGGACGGTGTCGCACGGCGCGCCTCTTGAAATGGCTGCGATAGTACCCAACTAGCCCCCGACGCGCCGCGCGGCCGGGCGCCGCCGGTCACGCGCTGAACTGAATCAACCGCTACAAACAGAGAGGAAGTCCGACCATGGCACAAGAAACCATGAGCTTTCAGGCAGAAGTGAAGCAGCTTCTGCAACTGATGATCCATTCGCTGTACAGCAACAAGGAGATTTTTCTGCGCGAACTGATCTCGAACGCTTCGGATGCCGCCGACAAGCTGCGCTTCGAAGCGATCGAAAACAGCGCGCTGTACGAGAACGATTCGAATCTGCGGATTCGCATCTCGTACGACAAGGCCGCGCGCACCATTACGGTTGACGACAACGGCATTGGCATGAGCCGCGATGAAGCGGTGTCGCATCTCGGCACGATCGCTCGCTCGGGCACCAAGGAATTCTTCGGCAAGCTCTCCGGCGACCAGCAGAAGGATGCGGCGCTGATCGGCCAGTTCGGTGTGGGCTTTTACTCGGGCTTCATCGTCGCGGACAAGATCACCGTCGAAACGCGCCGCGCCGGTCTGCCGGCTGCGGAAGGCGTGCGCTGGGAAAGCGCGGGCGAGGGCGATTTCGCGGTGGAGACCATCGAGCGCGCGCAACGCGGCACGACCATCACGCTGCATCTGCGCGCGGACGAAGACGAACTGCTGTCGTCGCACCGGCTGAAATCGATCATCCAGAAGTACTCGGACCACGTCGCATTGCCCATCCTCATGCAGAAGGAAGAATGGGACGCGGAAAAGAGCGAGATGGTCACGAAAGACGAAGACGAGACCGTCAACCAGGCGAGCGCGCTGTGGACCCGTCCCAAGAACGAGATCACCGACGAGCAATACAAGCAGTTCTATCAACACCTGTCGCACGATCATCAGGATCCGCTGACGTGGACGCATAACCGGGTCGAAGGCCGAAGCGAGTACACGCAATTGCTGTACGTGCCGGGCGCAGCGCCGTTCGACATGTGGAACCGCGATCATCGCAGCGGCCTGAAGCTGTATGTGAAGCGCGTGTTCATCATGGACGACGCCGAGCAACTGCTGCCCACGTATCTGCGTTTCGTGAAGGGCGTGGTGGATTCGAGCGATCTGCCTTTGAACGTGTCGCGCGAAATCCTGCAGGAAAGCCGCGATGTGAAGGCGATTCGCGAAGGCGTGACCAAGCGTTCGCTGTCGATGCTGGAAGAACTGGCGAATTCCGACGACGCCGCGGAAAAGGAAAAGTACGCGACGTTCTGGAAAGAATTCGGGCAGGCGCTGAAAGAGGGCGTGGGCGAAGACTTTGCCAACAAGGACCGGATCGCCAAGCTGATCCGCTTTGCGTCGACGCACAACGAGTCGCCGGAGCAGACCGTGTCGCTGGCGGACTACGTCGCGCGCATGAAGCCCGAGCAGACCAAGATCTATTACGTGACGGCCGACACCTGGCAGGCCGCGACCCATAGCCCGCATCTGGAAGTGTTCCGCAAGAAGGGCGTGGAAGTGTTGCTGCTGACCGATCGCGTCGACGAATGGATGCTGTCGTTCCTGACCGAGTTCGACGGTAAGCCGCTGCAGAGCGTCGCACGCGGCGATCTGGACCTCGGCGCGCTGAACGACGAAGAAAAGCAGGCGCAGGAGAAGGTCAGCGAGGAACTGAAGCCGCTCGTCGAGAAGATGAAGGAAGCGCTCAAGGACAAGGCAAAGGACGTGCGTCTGACGTTCCGTCTGACGGATTCGCCTTCGTGCCTGGTTGCGGATGACGGCGACATGAGCGGCTACCTGCAACGCATGCTGAAGGCGGCTGGCCAGCAGGCGCCGTCGTTCCATCCGATTCTGGAGGTGAATCCGGAACACGCGCTGGTGAAGGGTTTGCATGCGGACAGCGCGAACTTCGACGACTGGTGCCACCTGTTGTTCGATCAGGCGTTGCTCGCGGAAGGCGGCGCGCTGGAAGATCCGGCGAGCTTCGTCAAGCGGACCAACGCGTTGTTGCTGGCGCGTGCCGGGTGAGTTTGAGAGGGCGGTTCTGCAGCCCTCAGTGAGTTGCAAAAATGCGCTGCTTCGGCAGCGCATTTTTTTTGCCATGGTTAATGTGCGATGCGTTGCGTTGCGTTGCGTTGCGTTGCGTTGCATCGCGCTAGCGCCGCTGTTCAGCCGGCGTGAGCAGCCACGCTGGCGTGTTGCCGTACCTGCGAGAGCACCGAGCCCGCTAGCTCCTTCGCCTCGACGCAAGCCTCATGATCGGCCAGTACCTTTGCCGCGAGGCTGCCAATCGCGGCGCTGGTGTGCCTCGCCGTGTGATGCTGCGCGAGCGCCGAGCCAGCCAGTTCCTTCTCCAGATGCGAGGAGGCGTGCCGCGCGAGCACGAGTGCGGCCAGATGGGCAATGCGGTCGGATGTTTCTTTTCCATTCTTGTTCAATTCCTGCTCCTTTTTGAATCTTCTTAAAACGGCTTAAGAGGTGGATTCGTTCGGCCAAACGAAAAATCAGTATGGTTTACTAACTAAATATTATCAACGAGGTTATTTCAAGATTTGAATATGAGATGAAGCCGTGCGAATCCGTCCTATTCTGTGCCGGTCCGGCCCCGGACTTCATCTCGTCACTTCCTGATTTTTCTCATGTCCGAAAACCACTCCGCCACGCTCGCCGATCCTGTCCACGTAGTTTGGTCGGTACTGCGCGAACAAGGCTTCGACGCAGCGCAAGTCCGCGCCGTCGAGCTGGTCAACCACGGCGTCACGCCGCAGATTCACGCCGATCTGTGCGCGATCGCGGGGCATTTCGAGCAGGCTTATCACAGTGCGTCATTGGCGCAGGGTGAGACCGTGAGCGGCGGCCGTTATGCACGGCTCGCGCTGTTTGCCGATGCGCTCGGCGCGCACGACGTCGCGAAGCACCACAGTGCGCTGGCCGTGGCGGCGCAAGCCGAGAAGATGACCCTCGAGTGGATTGTCTGGCTGATCGATCGGTGCGGGGCGCACTCGGCAGCGGCACACATGCTGCGTGCGTATGCGCAGCACGCACCGCACGACGCGCGTGCGCCGTGGTGGCTCGCGGTCGCATTGGCGTCCGTCCCGGGCGCGCAAGCGAAGGTCGAGCGGCGCGAGGCGTTGGCACGTGCGTATGCGCTCGATCCGGCCATTCATCCGGCACTGCCGCTGCAACTGGTGCTGACGCATCGCGAAATGGGCGATTGGGATGCCGTCGAGCGCGTCTGCCGTGAGGCTCTCGCGAAGAATCCGGCCGACTCCGAAATGGCATGGCAATTGAGCCACGCGCAATGGCAGTGCAACCACGCCGCTGCAGCCGAGGCGACCATGCGCGCCGTCGATGCCGCGGCACCCGGCAATCCCGCGGTGATGAGCGCGATCGGCCAGTATCTCGCCGAACAGGCGCGCTACGACGAAAGCGAAGCAGTGCTGCATGCCGCGCTGGCCATCAATCCCGAGACCACCGAGGCAGCCATCGACCTGGCCAACCTCGAATTGCGGCGCAACGAATGGACGACGGGTTGGCCGCGCTTCGAAGCGCGGCTCAAGCGCGATGACCGCGAAGCGAACAACGTCATCTCCGTCATGGCGAAACTGTGTCCGCGCTGGCGCGGCGAAGCGCTGGCGGGCAAGACGCTCGTGGTGCACAGCGAGCAGGGTAGCGGCGACGACATCCAGATGGTGCGTTTCCTGCCGGAACTGGCGGCGCGTGTGCACGACGAGGGCGGCCGCCTGGTGCTGGCTGTGCGTCAAGCGTTGCAGCCACTATTTGCGCGGTTTTATGCCGATTGCGTGTCGCTTGAAGACGGTTCGTTCGGCAAACCCGATTTCGCTCTGCCGATGATGAGTGTGCCGTATATGCTCGACCTGCAGCCGGAGCAGGTGCGCGGCTGGGCGTATCTGCATGTGGATGCTCAACGAACCGAAGCGTGGCGGCTGAAAGTGAAGCCGGCGGCGGCCGATGCGAGCGCGCTACACATCGGACTTGCCTGGCGGGGCAGTCCTACCCACCGCCGCGACGCCAAACGTTCGATTCCGCTTCTGGCGTTGGCGCCTGTTTTTGTGCTTCCCGATATGGTATTTCATCCGCTTGCACCGGGCTTCGGTTCGGACGTGGCTTATCTCGCCGCACAAGGGTGTCGCGTACGCGATCTGACTGCGCAATACGAAGCGGGCTTCGATGACGTGGCCGCCCATGTCGCGGCGCTCGACGCTGTATTGACCATCGACAGTGCGCCGCTGCATGTGGGCGGTGCGTTGGGGCGCCCGGTGCTGGCGATGCTCGATCACGTTTCGCACTGGTGTTGGGGCAACGAGGAGCAGCAGCCGTGGTATGACTCGGTCGAGCTCTACCGGCAACCGCGGCCGGGTGATTGGGCGCCGGTGGTGGAGCGGGTGGCGGCACGCCTCAGGTTGATGGGCGCCGCTCGCCGCTAGTGGGGATCACACCAATGTCGAATGTCGCCGACGTTCCCGGCCAACCCAACCAGTAGTCGAATTCCATCGATGCACGATCCTGGCGCTCTACCCACCTCTCCACCGGACGACGCACAAGACCTGTTGGCTCGCGCCGACGCCTGGCTGAACGCCGGTCGGACGCACGAAGCGATGCGCGAGCATCAGCGGTTGCTCGCGCAACAACCGCAGCATGCGGATGCGCTGCATCGCATGGGCATCGCCTGTTTTCGTGAGAGGCAGATTGACCGGGCACGGCAATATCTCGATCAGGCGTTGACTGCCGCGCCCGCAAGGGCCGATCTCTGGGAGCATCGCGGCATTCTGGCCGCGACCGAAGGGGACGGGGTGGCCGCGCAGGCCTTCTATTACCGCGCGCTGGAACTGGCAGGGAGTACCGCCAGCCTGCAGCGGAACCTGGCCGATTGCTTGCGTCTGTCCGGCCGTCTCGCCGAAGCGCGCCTTCACTACCTCAAGGCGCTTGAACACGAGCGGGGCCTGCATCACGCGGTGCGCGCGTTGGCCAGAATCAGCACTGAGCTCGGACAGTTATCCGCAGCGGCGGACTATTGGCTGCAAGCGTGGACCCTCGACGCGAGCCACGCGTCCGACGTGGTCGAACTCATCATGGCCTTGTCGAAGGCTGGGCGTGGGCCGCAAATCAATCAAATGCTGGTTGACCTGCGCGCGATCTTCGCGAACGACGCTGCTGCACTCGAACGGGTCGCGTTCGCCCTCAACGGCATCCATCGCTTCAGGGATGCCATCAGCGTGGCCGGGCAGGGCCTCACGGTCGATCCGCGGAACCCATGGCTGCATCACAATGCGTCGTTCGCGTTCAACATGCTTGGCGAGTTCGAACAGATGCACGTGCATACGGTCGAAGCCGCGCAACTCCTGCCGGCTGAGCCCCGCATGCAATTCAATCTTGCCGCGTCGCACTTGCGTCTTGGCGATTACGAGCGGGGCTGGAAGCAGTATCGCTGGCACGAAGCCCTGCCGGAAAACCACGATCTGGTGCGCCCGAATTTCCCCGAGTGGCAAGGTGAGCCGGTGGCCGGCTGCCGGTTTTTGCTGATCGGCGAACAGGGGCTGGGCGATCAGATCCAGTTTCTGCGAGGCGCCGCCTGGCTGCATCGACGAGGCGCGCTCGTCGATGTATGGGTCGAAGCGCCATTGGGCGAGCTGGCTCGGGGTGCCTCCGGCGTGCATGCCGCGTGGACTACCGAGCCGCCCGGACCGTACGACTTCTGGTGCCGGATGCTGCGGATGCCGGAGCACATGAACCTGACACTGCCGATGCTGCCGGTCGCCATGCCCTATCTGAGCGCGGAACCCGTCAGACTGAGCCGTTGGCAAAACCGGCTGGATGCTCTTGCCGGAGCCGAAGCGAACGGAGCGCGGCGGAAGCGGGTCGGGCTCGTATGGGCGGGCAACCCTGCTTATGAACTTGACCGCTATCGTTCGATTGCGTTGGGCGCATGGCAGACCGTCCTCGCACAGTCCGGCGTGCAATGGTTTTCGTTGCAGATGGGCCGCGCTCAGGACGAAGCCGCGGCATTGCCTGCAGAGATCGACATGCATCGGCTGGGCCCGGAGATCGACAGCTTCGCCGATACGCTGGCGATTCTTCAGACGCTCGATCTGGTGATCACGGTCGATTCGGCCGTCGCGCATCTGGCGGGTGCGTCCGCGCGGCCGGTCTGGATACTGGTGCCGGCTTGTACCGACTTCCGCTGGATGATCGACCGTAGCGACAGTCCGTGGTATCCGTCAGCGCGCCTGTTCAGGCAGCGGGAGTTGGGTGGCTGGAAAGAGGTGCTAGACGAGGTGCGAGCCTCGTTGCGAGCGTTCGCGGACAACACGCTCTAGGGATTCTCGCCAACCGGTCGGGCGCGCGACGCAACAGTGAGCCAGCCCGCCAAACGCACCGGGCTCCGGACCTGTTTGGCACGTCCGGAGCCCGGTTTGTCATTGCACTATCCGCCGAAGGTATCAGCGGCCCATCAACGTATCCATTGTTTCGCCGCGCACCAGGATTTCGGTGCGGCGATTGAGCGCGCGCCCCTCCGGCGTGTCGTTGCTGGCTACCGGGTTGTTATAAGCGTTGCCCTTGGTGCGAATGCGATCCATGGCCACGCCGCGCGCCACCAGCGCATATCCGGCTGCCGTCGCGCGGTTTTCCGAAAGCTTCTGGTTATAGTCGAGCGTGCCGACGTTGTCGGTGTAGCCCTCCACCAGGATCGGCTTCTTGCTGCGATTGAGCAAGACCGCGGAACGGTTGATCACGGCAATGGCATCGGGGCGGATTTCTGACTTACCGAAGTCGAACAGCGCCGTTTCGGGCAGCTTGACCGACACGCCATCGGCGACGGGTTTCACTTCGATGCCGACGGCCTCGTTCAGCGAAGTCTCTTTAGCGCGGTTCAATGACGACGCGCAGCCGGCCATCAGCAGGACGGCCGTGGCGCAGGTTGTGGCACGCAGGAACTTTCTCATCGTGTTCTTCTCCTCGAATATCTGATTGGATGGCGTGCCCATGACTTGTGCTGGGCAGATCGCCGCATTGGCAAAGCAGCAATCTTTTAGCTTGCCTGGGCGGTTTAGGAGAATCGGACCTGTCTGAAAGCGGCGAGCGGATTTACGCATGTCGCCAAACGCGCTGCCGCACAGGGAGCGCCTGGGCCGAGCGTGACAGCGCATCCCTACGCGTGCCCGCTATAATCCGACACCATGCCTATCCGTTTCGATGCCGCGGACGCTCACTGGCGCGTCGCGCCCTTACCCGGCCTTACCCCCGACCAGAAAGACTGGCTCACGCGCGGCGGTTCGCTCACCGCGCATCTGCGCGTGCTCGGCGCGGTCGCGGTGCGCGTCACGCGCGAAGCCGTCGCCGAAGCGTGGAGCGACGAGTGCGCCGCGCTCGACGTCGTGCCGCGCGCGCCCGTGTGGATCCGTGAAGTCGTGTTGTCGGTCGACGGCACGCCGTTCGTCGCGGCGCACAGTATTACGCCGCTCACGGCAAGTGCCGGTGTCTGGCAGGCGATGCGGCGCTTGCGCACGCGACCGCTCGCTGAATTGCTTTACAGCGACAGCAGCGTGTCCCGCTCGGCACTGGTGAGCCGCCGCCTGACGGCGCGGCATCCGCTGTACCGGCTGGCGGCGCGGGAGATCGGCGGCGCATCGCCGCATGCGCTCGTCGCGCGCCGCTCGGTGTTCGAGCGCCATGGCGCACCGCTGATGGTCAGCGAATGCATGTTGCCCGCGCTGTGGACGCATCTTGCAGCGGCTTCGCTTGCAAGCCCGGAGGACGGCCAACGGCCCGTCCACGAACACCAGCCGCCGCGCGCCCACGGCCGTGAACATGGCCGGTCGCTGGAGCACACCGCGTCGCGGGCTCATCCGGCGCATCGGAGCGAGCCTCACCCCGGGCGCGGCCAGCAACATGGGGAGCCGGCACAGCGGCCTCAGGACCCCAAGGCGAACCGCTGATGCTGCGCGGTTTCCCACCGGTAGTCGCGAGCGATACGCATACCTTGATCCTCGGCAGCTTTCCCGGCGAGGCGTCGCTGGCGGCGACGCAGTATTACGCGCATCCGCGCAACCAGTTCTGGCGTTTGCTCGGCGCGGTGCTTGCAGAACCGCTCGACGAACTGGCCTACGAAGACCGCCTGTTGCGCGTGCTCGCACACGGCATCGGCGTGTGGGACGTGCTCGCCGCCTGCGAGCGCGAAGGCAGCCTCGATGTCGCGATCCGCAACGCCACCCCCAATGATTTCGCCGCGCTGCGCGCCCACGCGCCACAGCTTCTCAAAGTCTGCTTCAACGGCAAGACGGCCGGCCGCTTCGCTCCGGTGATCAGCGCCGCCGGCTATGCCACCCTCGTATTGCCTTCGTCGAGTCCGGCGAATGCTATGCTCTCGTTCGACCAAAAATTGCGTCTCTGGCGCGACATCCTCACATGACGAAACTGATCAAGCGCGCTTCCGCCGAGGCACGTGCTTTCCGCAACAACGCGTCCGAATCCGCGGGCAGCAAACAGAAAATGACGCGCACGAACAAGCGCGCGCTGCGCGACGAAGACCTCGACGACGCGCCGCAAATCGAAGCGCCGCGCAAGCCGCGCTTTGCACCGGTGACGTTCTCGGAAGAGGGCGGTGTGCGCTATCTGCATTTCGGTACGGAATGGGTGCAGGGTGCGATGCGGCTGCGCAAGCCGGATCACATCGAACTCGAATACGCGCAGCAGATGATGGCCTGGCTGCTGTTCATCGAAACGCCGAAACGCATCGTGCAACTCGGCCTCGGCGCTGCGGCGTTGACCAAGTTCGCGCATCGTTTCCTGAAGCGCGCGCAGGTCGAAGCCGTCGAGCTCAATCCGGCCGTCGTCATCGCCGCGCGCACGATGTTCGAACTGCCGCCTGACGATGCCCGTTTGAGCGTGCATGAACTCGACGCATGGGACTTCGTCAACGACCGCGCCAACCATGGCACGATTGGCGCATTGCAGATCGACGTCTACGATGCCACCGCGCGTGGCCCGGTGCTCGACAGCGTGGCGTTCTACCGCGCGGTGCGTGCATGCCTGACGGATGCGGGCGTGGTGACGGTGAATCTGTTCGGCGATCATCCGAGCTTCGTGCGCAACATGAAGCGCCTGAACGAAGCCTTTGATGGCCGCGTGATTGCGCTGCCCGAAGTGCACGACGGCAACCGCGTGGCGATCGCGTTTTCGGGGCCGGCGCTCGAGGTGCCGTTCGCGACGCTGCAGGCGCGCGCGAAGCTGATCGAAGCGCAACTCGGCTTGCCGGCGCGCAAATGGATCAAGGGTCTGCAGGAATCGAGCGGGCAGAAAGACGGCTCGTTCTCGATCTAGACCGGCACTCGGCCAACATCGGCGGACCGGTGCGGCGCAAGCCGGTCCGCTGACGAGAGCGCGAGGCGCAAACTTGCCGCACCGTTGCTGAGCACTCCAGCAGAATTTTCCGCCTGCCGCAAACCCTTGCGGCGTCTGCCTTCCAGACCCTCCCTACCGACTCTCCAAAGCCTCCTCGACGGTGCGCCTTTGCCTCGGGTCGTCCCTGCTTGACCGTCCGTTCGCGACTCCTATACTCTTTCAGTGCTTTTGGGGCGCCCCCGGCCAATCCGCTTCAGTATCTACCTCCCGTCGCACGGGACAGAATTCAAGAACAGGAAAGAGGAGACCTCATGGCTCTAGACGCCGACGCGAACAAGGCCAGCAAGCGCTGGCTCTGGTTGCTGTTGCTGCCCTGGATCGCAATGATCTGGGTGCCGTCATACAACAAGGTCGAACCGCAGCTTTTCGAATTCCCGTTCTTCTACTGGTATCAGTTGCTGTGGGTGCTGATCAGCGCGGTCATCACGGCGCTTGTCTACTTCAAGACCAGGAGGCGTTCAGCGGATCGCTCGCAAGGGGGCGTGCAATGAATTCCGTCGCCACCTTTGTCTTCGTCCTGTTCTTTATCGGCGTCACGATTCTCGGTTTCATCGCCGCGCACTGGCGGCGCGGCGATCTCGCCCATCTGGAAGAGTGGGGTCTGGGCGGCCGGCGCTTCGGCACCATCGTCACATGGTTTCTGCTGGGCGGCGACCTCTATACCGCCTACACGTTCGTGGCGGTGCCGGCGCTCGTGTTCGGGGCCGGCGCCACGGGATTCTTCGCGCTGCCCTATACGATCCTGATCTATCCGTTCGCGTTCGTCGTATTCCCCAAACTGTGGAGCATTGCGAAACGTCACGGCTATGTCACCTCCGCCGACTTCGTCAACGCCCGTTACGGCAGCCGCATGCTCGCGCTCGCGGTGGCGGTGACGGGCATCGTTGCGACCATGCCGTACATCGCGCTGCAACTGGTCGGCATCGAAGTCGTGATCGGCGCGCTCGGCTTCGATACGACCGGCTTTATCGGCGATCTGCCGCTCATCATCGCCTTCGCGATTCTCGCGGCGTACACGTACACCTCGGGCCTGCGCGCGCCGGCCATGATCGCGGTCGTCAAGGATCTGCTCATCTACGTGACGATCGCGGCCGCGATCATCGTGATTCCGCCGCAACTGGGCGGCTTCGGTCA
This sequence comes from Paraburkholderia sp., assembly GCF_036488795.1. Lineage (GTDB taxonomy): Bacteria > Pseudomonadota > Gammaproteobacteria > Burkholderiales > Burkholderiaceae > Paraburkholderia. Next base: position 36,357 of record NZ_DASXHA010000079.1, on the reverse strand, counting down.
TATCTTCGGCGCCGTGCCGCCAGCCAAGCTGTTGCTGAAGGCGCCCGATGCAGGAAGCCTGAACGGCTATAGCGCGTACGCGACGCTCGCGGTGGGTTCGGCGCTCGCGCTGTTTCTGTATCCGCATTCGATCACGGCTGTGCTGTCCTCGAAGTCGGGCAACACGATACGCCGCAACATGGCCATGTTGCCGGCTTATTCATTGGTGCTCGGGCTGCTCGCGCTACTCGGCTTCATGGCGCTGGCCGCGGGCGTGAAGGACATGCCGGAGTACGCGCCGTACTTCAAGGCGTTTGGCCCGAACTTCGCGGTGCCGGCGTTGTTCCTGCACTTCTTCCCTTCATGGTTCGTCGGTGTCGCGTTTGCGGCAATCGGCATCGGCGCGCTGGTGCCGGCCGCGATCATGTCGATTGCGGCGGCTAACCTCTACACGCGCAACATCCATAAGGAGTTCATCAACCGTCACATGACGCATGAGCAGGAGACCAACATCGCCAAGCTGGTCTCGCTGATCGTCAAGGTCGGCGCGGTGGCGTTCATTCTCGGTTTGCCGCTGACGTATGCCATCCAGCTGCAGTTGCTGGGCGGCATCTGGATCATCCAGACCCTGCCGGCGATCGTGCTCGGTCTTTACACACGCATGCTCGACTATCGCGGCCTGCTGCTCGGCTGGGCGGTCGGTATTGCGACCGGCACGTGGATGGCGATTTCGCTGAAACTGGCCGGTTCGATCTTCACGATCCATCTGTTCGGCTTCGCGATTCCCGGCTATGCGGCGGTGTGGTCGCTGATCGTGAATCTGGCGGTGTCGGTCGTGGTCAGCCTGCTGATGCGCGCCGTCGGCATGAAGCACTCCGAGGATCGCACGCGCCCGGAAGATTATCTGGACGTGGTGGAGAGCTGATTGGTTCGCCTGGTGAGTGCGCCAGGCGGATCAAGCTGAACGCCCGCAAAAATTTGCGGGCGTTTTGCTTTTTGGTGCAGCATATGCAGGAACTAACATCACTCTGCGTCTTTTGCTTCGGACGACTATGGCCTCTGCCGATTCCAATCCGCTGACTCCGCGCCGCACCGCGTTCAGCCGCATGGTGCGGGCGATCACGTCGCCGTACTATCGCTACCGGCACGCCAGGCTGTTTCACAGCCTGCGTGTCGGTCTCGCGATGCTCGTGTCGATTCTGGCCACCACGGGCGTCGACATACCGCATGGCATCTGGTCGTCGGTGACGTTGCTGGTGGTGATCGGCGGTTTGCAGCATCACGGCAACATCCGTAAGAAGTCCACGGAGCGCGCCGCCGGGACCCTGCTTGGCGCATCCATCGGACTGCTGCTCATCGTGCAGCAGAACCTGATCGGTTCGCTCATGCTCACCTATACGCTGATGTCCATAGTCGCAGCGGTCTGCGCGTGGTACGCCATCGGCAAGGCGGGCTACATCGGACTGTTGACGGCGATCACAATGTGCATCGTCGCGGGTCACGGCGACAACCAGCTCGACGTCGGTCTGTGGCGCACCTTGAACGTGCTGATCGGCATCGTTATCGCGCTGGCCTTTTCGTTTGCACTGCCGCTGCACGCCACGTACTCCTGGCGCTATCTGCTTGCCGACAATCTGCGCGTCTGCGCGCGCATCTACACGCGTCTGCTCACCGGTGCACCGTTCAACCCGGACGAGCAGATCAAGGTCTTCCTCGAACTGAACGCTCGGCTCGTTCAACTGCGTGCGCTGATGCCTTCCGTGGCAAAGGAAATCGAAGTGCCGCACTCGCAGCTGGAGAACATCCAGCGCGTGCACCGCTCGGTGTTGAGTGCATTGGAACTGATGGCTGGCGGCGCCCTGACGCAGGCCGATGCGGCCGCGCGTGCCGCCTTCGCCCAGCAGTGCGGAACGGAGGCGCGCGCAGTGCGCGGCACGCTGCTGATGATGGCGCGCGGTCTGCGCTTCGGCGGCACGACGCGCTTTCGCATTCCGCAAACGCCGGTGGTATGCCCGCCCGACGCCACGTCGCCCCAGCTTCTGGCCCCGGAGTTACAGGGGCCGTTCTGGCTGGGCCAGCGGGTGGTCGAGCAGGTCGAGCGCTTACGGGCGATGCTGCTCGAGACCGAGCCGCAATGGAATATCGAGCGCCCTCATGACCGCGCAGACTCCGCCGCCATGCCGCTGTGACATTCCGGCGATGCGCCGCGGATTCAGTGTTCTTCCGGAACGGAGACCATCCAGCCGATCCCAAAGCGGTCGGTCAGCATGCCGAAGCCCTTGCTCCAGAACGTGGCTTGAAACGGTAGTCTGATCTGGCCGCCCTCGGCGAGCGCGTTGAAGTATTTCTCGGCGTCGGCGGCATTGTCGGCGTGCAGCGACAGGTTGAAACCGGTGTGGGTGACGCTTTCGCTCATGCAGTCATCCGACATCATCACGATGGCCTCGCCGAACTTGACCGACGCGTGCATGATCATGTCGTCCGTCTTCGGATCGGCCTCGCGCCCGGTGTCCGGCGGCGCATCCTTGTAACGCATCTGGAACAGCACCTGGGCGCCAAGCTTCTCGCCGTAAAAGCGCAGCGCCTCTTCACACTGGCCGTCGAAGAATACGTATGGCTGAATATGCATGATCGTCTCCCATGAGTTTTCGCTTGTGCGGCGGCGTATCGCCCGGCGGTCGCGCAATGCAAGACGCCGCAACGGACGATTGTAGTCGTCTGCTGCGGCGCCGATTGTGAAACCCGGTCACATGGCCGGTGAAGCTTCCGTGACAGTGGCGCGCGGCCGTGACGCCCGCGCCGCCACCACACGGCGCGCTTAGCGCAGGCCTTCGATCAGCTTTTCCAGCTTGACCGCGTCCGCGGCGAACGCGCGAATGCCTTCAGCAAGCTTTTCTGTCGCCATTGCCTCGTCGTTGACGAGGAAGCGGAATGACGACTCGTCGACCGGCACGCGCTCGATATTCGCGCCCTGACCCATGTCCGGCGACAGCTTGCGCTCCACCTTGTCCGTGCTGTCCTGCAGTTTTTGCAGCAGATCGGGACTGATGGTCAGCAGGTCGCAGCCCGCCAGTTCGAGAATCTGGCCCGGGGTGCGGAAGCTCGCACCCATCACCTCGGTCTTGTAGCCGAACTTCTTGTAGTACGCGTAGATACGGCGCACCGACTGCACGCCCGGATCATTGGCGCCGCCGTCCTTCGCCTCGTCCCACGCGCTGCCGGCGTTCTTCTTGTACCAGTCGTAAATCCGGCCCACGAACGGCGAGATCAGCTGCGCGCCTGCTTCCGCGCAGGCGGCGGCCTGGGCGAGCGAGAACAGCAGCGTCATGTTGCAGTGGATGCCGTCCTTCTGCAGTTGCTCGGCCGCGCGAACGCCTTCCCAGGTGGACGCGAGCTTGATCAGAATCCGTTCGCGGCCAATGCCGGCCGCTTCGTACAGCTTGATCAGCTCGTGACCCTTGGCGATCGAGCCCTTGATGTCGAACGACAGGCGCGCGTCGACTTCGGTCGACACGCGGCCCGGAATGATCTTGAGGATTTCGGTGCCGAAGGCGATCAGCAGGTGGTCGATGATCGCGCCCACCGGCTTCGACGCGTGATCGCGCACGGTTTTTTCGAGCAGCGGACGGTAGTCGTCCTTTTGAACGGCCTTCAGGATCAGCGACGGGTTGGTGGTCGCGTCTCGCGGTTTGTACTGGGCGAGCTGCTGGAAGTCACCGGTATCGGCAACCACGGTCGTGTATTGCTTGAGTTGATCGAGTGCGGTAGTCATGTCGAGCCTTTCAGGCGCACGGGCGCAATGGTCCAAGAGAGGAGGTGCCGTAGAGGCAACCGGAGCAATCACCTGACGTTTACCGGGTGCTCGCCTGGTATTTGCCTTGTAACAGCCTCAGCGGCGGTACTTCACGCTGCGGCATTCCACGATTGTGCCGGGAAATGCCGCCCGATACTTCTATTCTAGGGCGGATCGGATGATGCGGTTTTGACGCGCGCACTTTTCGATCCGCCAGCCTGCGATTCAGGGGCGCCGCACGTTCAGCACCAGTTGCGTCAGCACACCTGCAACCAGCCCCCAGAAGGCGGAGCCGATCGACAGCAGCGTGAGACCGGAGGCCGTCACCATGAAGGTGACGAGCGCCGCTTCGCGCTGCTTCAGATCCTGCATCGCATTGGCGAGGCCGCTCATGATCGAGCCGAACAGCGCCAGCGCCGCCACCGAGACCACCAGCGCCTTCGGCAACGCAGCGAAGAGCGCGGCGATGGTCGCGCCGAAAATCCCCGCGACCAGATAGAACACGCCGGCCCAGACGGCGGCGGTGTAGCGCTTGTTGCGATCTTCGTGCGCGTCGGCGCCGGTGCACATTGCGGCGGTGATCGCCGCAAGATTGATGCCGTGCGAGCCGAACGGCGCCAGCAGCAGCGAGCCAATGCCGGTCGTGGCGATCAGCGGCGCGGAGGGCGTGTCGTAGCCGTCCGCGCGCAGCACTGCGATGCCGGGCACGTTTTGCGAGGCCATGGCAACCACGAACAGCGGAATGCCGATGCTGACGATCGCCGCCACCGAGAACACCGGCATGGTGAACACCGGCTGCGCGAGCGCCACGTGGAAGCGGCTGAAGTCGAGCAGCCCGAGGGCGCCGGCCACGGCGGTGCCGACCACCAGCGTCGTCACGATCGCGGAGCGCGGCGCGAAACGCTTGATCACCAGATAGGTAAAGAACATGGCCAGCACGAGCGTGGTCTGGAACTGCACCGCGCGGAAAATCTCGATGCCGATTTCGAACAGGATGCCCGCCAGCAGCGCCGACGCAATGCCGGCAGGAATTTTTTTCATCAGCGTGTCGAACCAGCCGGTCAAGCCGACCACGGTGAGCAGCAGTGCGCAGACAATAAACGCGCCGATTGCTTCCGGATAGGCAACATGCGGCAGCGACGACACCAGCAGCGCGGCGCCCGGCGTCGACCAGGCGATCACGATGGGCGCGCGAAACCGCAGCGACAGGCCGATCGTGCAGACGGCCATGCCCATCGACAACGCCCAGATCCACGAGGAAATCTGCGCATGGGAGAGATGCGCGGCCTCGCCTGCCTGAAACATCAGCACGAGCGAACTGGTATAGCCCGTCATCATGGCGACGAAACCGGCGACGACCGCCGCTAGCGAGGTGTCCGCAAACGGCCTCAAACGCGGGGTGGACGGGGACAATTCGGGTGAAGAAGACGGACTCATGCAGAAGGTCTCAGGCTGTGACAGGCGAGCCCGGAGCGGCCGGGTTCAGCTGACGGGCCGCTCCGCTCAGCGGATTGGCTGGCTCATTTGCTCAACACGCGCATCGCGGTCTCCAGACCGGCGAGGGTGAGAGGATACATCCTATGTCCCAATACTTCGCGAATCACGGACACCGACTGGCGGTATTCCCACAAACCTTCTGGCTCCGGGTTGAGCCATGCATGATGCGCGAAGTGATCCGCGAGGCGCCGCAGCCAGACGGCGCCGGCTTCGGGATTGTTGTACTCCACCGAGCCGCCCGGCTGCAGCACTTCGTACGGGCTCATGGTTGCGTCGCCGACGAAGATCAGCTTGTAGTCCGGCGTGAACTTGTGCAGCACGTCCCACGTGGGCATGCGCTCCGCATGACGGCGGCGGTTGTTCTTCCACAGGAAGTCATACACGCAGTTGTGGAAGTAGTAGAACTCGAGGTGCTTGAACTCGGCCTTGGCCGCGGAGAACAGCTCTTCGGTGCGCTTGATGTGGTCGTCCATCGAGCCACCCACGTCGAGCAGCATCAGCACTTTCACATTGTTGTGGCGCTCGGGCACCATCTTCAGATCGAGCCAGCCGGCGTTGGCCGCGGTGCTGCGGATCGTGTCGGGCAGATCGAGCTCTTCGGCGGCGCCTTCGCGCGCGAAGCGGCGCAGACGCCGCAATGCCACCTTGATGTTGCGTGTGCCGATCTCGACCTGGTCGTCGTAGTCGCGATACGCGCGCGCCTCCCACACCTTGACGCCGGTACGGCTGCCCACCGATTCGCCGCCAATGCGGATGCCTTCCGGGTTATAACCGCCGTTGCCGAACGGCGAGGTGCCGCCCGTGCCGATCCACTTGCTGCCGCCTTCGTGGCGTTCGTTCTGTTCGTCGAACAGTTCCTTCAGGCGTTCCATCAATTTGTCGAGACCGCCCATGGCTTCGACCTGGGCCTTCTCTTCGGGCGACAGATCGCGCTGCAGTTTCTTTTTCAGCCAGTCGAGCGGGACGTCGAAGGCGACTTCCGACTTCATGGCCACACCGTTGAAATAGGCGCCGAAAGCCTGGTCGAACTTGTCGAAATACTGCTCGTCTTTGACCAGCGTGAGACGCGCGAGGTAGTAGAACTCGTCGAGCGACGGCGCGATCACATTCGCCTTCAGCGCCTCGAGCAGCGTCAGGTATTCCTTGACTGAAACCGGCAGCTTCGCCGCGCGCAGCGAATAAAAGAAGTCGATCAGCATGCGAGTTCCTCTGCGTCAGCGGTCAAGCGGCTGGCGCACCAGCGTGGCGCCCGTTGCAACGAAGCCTGGACGAGGCGCCGCGGTTGCATCAACGGTTGTTGCGATTCATGAAGATCAGCCGTTCGAACAGGCTCACGTCCTGTTCGTTCTTGAGCAGCGCGCCGTGCAGCGGCGGAATGATCTGCTTGTGATCCGACGAGCGCAACGCTTCGGGAGGAATGTCTTCGGCGAGCAGCAGCTTCAGCCAGTCGAGCAGTTCCGAGGTGGACGGCTTCTTCTTCAGGCCGGACACGTTACGCAGTTCGAAGAAGCTCGCCATCGCGGCGCTCAGCAGTTCCTGCTTGATGTTGGGAAAATGCACTTCGACGATCTGCTGCATCGTCACCGGATCGGGGAACTTGATGTAGTGGAAGAAGCAGCGGCGCAAAAACGCGTCGGGCAACTCCTTCTCGTTGTTCGACGTGATGATGACGAGCGGACGGTGCCTCGCGCGCACCAGTTCGTGCGTCTCATACACGTAGAACTCCATGCGATCGAGTTCGCGCAGCAGGTCGTTCGGAAATTCGATGTCGGCCTTGTCGATTTCGTCGATCAGCAACACGGTCTGCTGATCGGCTTCGAAGGCCTGCCACAACACACCCTTGACGATGTAGTTGCGGATGTCTTTCACGCGCTCGTCGCCGAGCTGCGAATCGCGCAGGCGCGACACCGCGTCGTATTCGTAGAGACCTTGCTGGGCCTTGGTGGTGGACTTGATATGCCATTGCAACAGCGGCATGCCGAGCGCCGCGGCCACTTCCTCGGCGAGCATGGTCTTGCCGGTACCGGGCTCTCCCTTGATCAGCAACGGGCGCTGCAGCGTCATCGCGGCATTGACCGCGAGCTTCAGGTCGTCGGTGGCGACGTATTGCGATGAACCTTCGAAACGCATGGCGAGATGCCCGTTCGGGGAAAAATTCCAGTATAAGTCAGAAGCCCTGTTGGGCCGTGACAGGCTCGCGTATGGTGTGACCCGCGGTGCCGGCCGTGGCGTTGACCTCGATGCGCGCCGCACCGGCAGTTAGCGCTCAGTGTTACGCGGGTTTTCCCGCAGATGAGACACGCGGCCAGTCCGGGCGCATGTGCGCAGATGCGCTGAAACGACGTGGCATACAGCTTTTATGCCGTTTGCAAGCGCCGTGCCGGCGGGCCTCGGGCCCGCTGGGCAGCGCCGCCCGTTCGGTGGACGCCCTGCGTAACGGCGCGGTACAATTAGGCCGATTTTTTTGGCCTGCGTGGCAACCCTAGAAGAATAATGGTGCAGGCTGTTGCCTTTTTGGGCGCCCGTTTCCCCTCAAGCCAGGTTACATGCTATGAATAAATTCGTCGGCAAACATGTCGTGATCGCAGCGCTGTCGGTGCTAGCGGGTTACGCGGCCAGTGCGCAGGCAGCGGATGTCGTAGGCAACCCCACGGCGGGCCAAGGAAAGGTCGCGATGTGCATCGGCTGCCACGGCATTCCCGACTATCGCACGGCGTACCCCGAGGTGTACCGGGTGCCTATCCTGGGCGGCCAGAATCAGGCTTACCTCGAAAACGCGCTGCATGCATACAAGAAGGGTGATCGCCACTTCGAAACCATGCATGCCATCGCCACCTCGCTGTCGGACCAGGACATCGCCGACATCGCTGCGTACTACGCGGCTCAGAATCCCTCTTCGAAGAACAATCCCGACAAATGATCGGCTGCGGTCATCCATCCAGACACACGGCTATTACATTTCGCGGGATAGGAGAATTCATGAAGAAGCCCCATCAGGCACTCCATACGGTGTTCAAGGCTGCATGTGCAGCGGCGGCGTTGATTGGTCTGGCCGCAGCGAACATGGCGCACGCCGCCGACGCCGGCAACGGCAAGGTGCTGGCCGACGCGCACAACTGCGCGGCTTGCCACGGCGTGAACCTCAACAAGCCGGTGAGTCCGGAATATCCGAAGCTCGCCGGGCAGCATGCGGACTACATCTACTGGGCGCTGCGCCAATATCAGATGGGCAACGGCAACCCGCACCTCGGTCGCAACAACGCCATCATGCAGGCGCAGGTGCAAAGCCTGTCGCAGAGCGACATGAAGGACATCGCCGCGTATATCGAATCGCTCAACGGCGATCTGGTCGAGAAGAAGTAAGCGCCTTCAGTCCGGCTGATGCAAACGAAACACCCCGCTCGCGCGGGGTGTTTCGTTTTGAGCGGTGTGCCATGCGCGGCGCGCCTTTCGGAGTGCTTGTCGACGCGGCCCGTGAAGCCGTCAATCGCGTGACGCGCGGCGTTCGATTCGCTGCAGATACGCGTCCGTGTCAGGCGGCGTGCCGGTGCGCTGCGCTTCCCAGATGGTTTCGCCGAGGCACTCCATGATGGCGTGCTGCGCGTCGTGCGTCGAGCCGAGGCGCGCGGCAAGGCGCTCGTGCGCCGCACGGATGCCAGGCGGCTGATCGATCGACAACTGCTCGCTGATCGCCAGATGCATCGACAAATGCAGAAACGGATTGGTCTGGCCGCGCTCTGGCGAGTAGTCCTGAGCGGAGGCAGCTTCGGGGTCCTTGAGTTCGGCGTGGTATTCCGGGTGTTCGACGATCCAGTCCGCGGCGATGGCCTCGAGCGGTGTCAGGATTGCGCCTTCGCGCTGCTTGCGCCAGGTCTCGGTGAAAAAGCTTCGGACTTCGTCGCGGCTGGGATTGAACATCGTGGGCAGAAAGCAGTGGTGAGAGGCGTGCGCAGGTTCAGAGGCGCGACGCGCAAAGCGTCATTTTACGCCGTGCGCGGACGCGACGCTGACCGCCTGACGAAGGGCGGATTGGGCGAGCCGAGGCGTGGTGACGGCACTTGGTTGCCGGTGCCGAACCACGCCGCTTACAGATCCGGCGGTGGTGTCTTCTGGCGGAATTCGCACAGCGGCTCGATCACGCAATGCCAGCATTCAGGTCGCCGTGCCTTGCATACATAGCGGCCGTGCAGGATCAGCCAGTGATGCGCATCCTGCCGGAATTCGGCTGGCGTGAATTTCTCCAGCGCGCTTTCGACGGCGCGCACATCCTTGCCGGGCGCGAGGCCGGTTCGATTCGCGACCCGGAAGATGTGTGTGTCGACCGCGATGGTCGGATGACCAAACGCGGTGTTCAACACGACATTGGCGGTCTTGCGGCCCACCCCGGGCAGACTCTCGAGCGCCTCGCGATCGGCCGGCACCTCGCCGTCATACCGCTCGATCAGAATCCGGCAGGTCGCAATGACGTTCTTCGCCTTGGTGCGGTAAAGACCAATCGTCTTGATGTAGTCCGCTACGCCTTCCTCGCCGAGCTCAAGAATGGTCTGCGGCGTGTTGGCCACCGGAAACATTTTGCGCATGGCCTTGTTGACCGACACGTCAGTGGCTTGCGCCGACAGCATCACGGCAATCAGCAACTCAAACGGCGTGGTGTATTCGAGTTCGGTGGTGGGGTGCGGGTTGAGGCTCTGCAGCGTCTCGAAGATGGCGCGGCGTTTGTTCGCGTTCATACGGGCGGTCAGGGTTTGGGCGGACGGGGAGCCGCTTCGCTGCCGGGCGCTTGCGCGGCGTCGTCAGGGGTTTCTATGCCGAGCCGCCGGCGGCGCGCTTCGGCCGCGTCGATCTGGGCTTGCACCTCGGCGCTCACATGTTCCACGTTTTGCGGACCTGCGCCTCGCGCGGCCAGCTCTTCCTTTTTCTTGCGCGCACGTTCGAGGGCAGCCTGGATGATGGCGCGCTTCTTCGCTTCGGGGTCGTTGGTGGCAGCCTCCGGCGTACCGCCGTCCGTTGCAGCGGCATTCGCAACAGGCGCAACAGCAGTGCCGGTGCTGGCCGCGCGGCGCGCCGCCGCACGTGCTTCAGCGGCCTCGCGTTCGCGCTCGAGCCGCGCTGCGCGCTGGTCGTGGCGCGCCCGCGCGGCGTTGGCCTGGGTTTCGCTCCAGGCATCCCAACCGGTCGCCGCGCCGGTGACGGGCACCATCGCGATGCAATCTACCGGGCAGGGAGCGACGCACAGATCGCAGCCGGTGCACAGCGCCTCGATTACCGTGTGCATCTGTTTCGGTGCGCCAAGGATCGCGTCTACCGGACACGCCTGCATGCAAAGCGTGCAGCCGATGCACAGGTTCTCGTCGATAACCGCCAAAGGGCGTGCTCGTTCGACACCGTTGGCGGGATTGAGCGGGACCAGCGGCTTGCCAAGCAGCGCCGCGAGGCGCGCTATGCCTTCAGCGCCGCCCGGCGGACACTGATTGTAGTTCGCTGTACCAAGCGCCACGGCTTCGGCATACGGCCGACAGGCGGCATAGCCGCACTTCGTACATTGGGTTTGGGGCAGCAGATCTTCGATGCGGTCTGCGAGTGTTCTGGAATCGGTCACGGTCACGACGGTGGGGCGTTGCCGGTGGCGCCGCTGGCGCTCGACGGCAGGCGGACGCGAGGCGGCTTTCGTTCGCGTCCTGGCAGTAGGAGAAATAGCGCATTATCGCCGATTTCCCCGATTGCGATTGTCAAACCATGTGCCATAATCGAAGCGCTTTTTCGAAAGACCGCAGAAGGGTGTCCCCCAACAATGGCGCGCCCGTTCAACGCTGTCGGTGCAAGGCCCGAGGAGAGGCCGGCGGCGCGATCCGGATAACGCGGCTCACGATGATGCCACCATGAATCAGCCGAAAATCAAAAGAGATCCTGAAGGCACCCGGCGCCGTATTCTGCTTGCGGCCGCCGAGGAATTTGCAAATGGTGGGTTGTTCGGCGCACGCGTCGATCAGATCGCCCGCCGAGCTGAGACCAATGAACGAATGCTGTATTACTACTTCGGTAGTAAAGAGCAGCTATTCACGGCCGTATTGGAGCACGCCTTCGGCGCGCTGACCGAGGCTGAGCGTACGCTCGACCTGAACGGTATTGCACCGGTCGAGGCTGTTACACGGCTGGCGCATTTTGTGTGGGACTACTATCGGGATCATCCCGAACTGCTGCGTCTCGTGAATAACGAGAACCTGCATGAGGCCCGCTATATGCAGAAGTCCACGCGCATCCGCGAAATGATCTCGCCTATCGTCGCAACGTTGGGCAGCATTCTCGAGCGTGGGCAACGCGCGGGTCTGTTTCGCACCAATGTCGACCCGCTGCGTTTTTACGTCACGCTCTCGGGCATGGGCTATTACATCGTGTCCAATCGCTTCACGCTTGAAGCGACGCTTGGCCGCGATTTCAGCACGGCCGCCGAGCGAAGCGAAATCGTGCAGATGAACACCGAGTTGTTGCTCGCGTATCTATTGAGACGCTGAGGGTTGCAGGTGGCCTGAAGTCCCACTCAAACGAAGACGGCCCCCGCGGGAGCCGTCTTCTTTCATTTGCTGCGCACCCATCTTTCAGAATGCCGCCCCGCGAGAAGCGGGAGCGCTGCCGAGTGTTGCCCGAAGCCTGCCCGGCGCTTGCTCGGGTATCGCGTCTGTCAGGCTTCCACTTTTTCTTTTGCGGCCTTCGGCGCCTTGTTGTGCGCAAGGATGAAGTCGCGCAGTTGCGGATAAATGATCGTGCGCCAGCGGCGACCCGAGAAAATGCCGTAGTGCCCGCACTTTTCCGCGGTGAAATGCTGCTTGTGTTCGGCCGGAATGCCGCTGCACAGATCTTGAGCGGCGCGCGTCTGGCCGTCGCCGGAAATGTCGTCGAGCTCGCCTTCAATCGTGAAGAGCGCGGTCTTCCTGATGTCCTGCGGCCGTACCCGTTCACCCGCCACGTCCCATGTGCCTTCCGCGAGGCGGAATTCCTGGAACACCACGCGGATGGTGTCGAGATAGTAGTCGGCGTCCATGTCGAGGACGGCGTTGTACTCGTCGTAGAAGCGGCGATGCGCTTCGGCGTCGTCTTCGTCGCCGCGCAACAGGCTCTGGTAGTAGTCCCAGTGCGAAGCCGCGTGACGCTCCGGATTCATCGCCACGAAACCCGTGTGCTGCAGGAAACCCGGATAAACCTTGCGGCCCACACCCGGATAGTTGGGCGGCACCGTGTAGATCACGTTGTTGTCGAACCATTCGAACGAATGCTGGGTGGCAAGCGAGTTCACCGAAGTCGGGCTCTTGCGCGCGTCGATCGGGCCACCCATCATCGTCATGGTGCGCGGCGTGTCTTCACCGCGGCTCGCCATCAGCGAAATGGCGGCGAGGACCGGCACCGTGGGCTGGCACACGGAGATCACATGCAGGTCTTTCGCGCCGATATGGCGGATGAACTCCTGAATGTAAGCAACATAGTCGTCCAGCTGAAAGGAACCTTCCTCGAGCGGCACCATGCGTGCGTCGATCCAGTCCGTGATGTACACCTTGTGGTCTTGCAGCAATGTGCGCACCGTGTCGCGCAAGAGCGTGGAGTGATGGCCGGAGAGCGGCGCACACACCAGCACCACCGGTTCATCTTTCAATTGGCTGACAGCTGCGCTATCATCGGCAAAACGTTTGAAGCGCAGCAGACGGCAAAACGGCTTCTCGACGATCGTTTGCTCGATGATCGGGATGTTATGACCATCTTTGACGATCTGGTGCAGATTGAATTCGGGCTTTTCGTAATCTTTGCCAAGCCGGTAGAGCAACTCGTAACCGGCGGAAAGACGGGTGGCGCCCGGAACATAGGCGAACGGGCTGGCAGGGTTCGCGAAGGACTTCGACGCGGCCTGGGCCCAGGCGGTCAGCGGGCTGAGCAGAGCCCGCTGGAATTCGTGCAGTTGATAGAGCATGGGTGCTCCGGCGTTGGGGCGGTTCGCATGGGGCTTCGCAAACACGCGTATCGCGTTGCGGCGGGCCGTATTGGTTGTGGACGCTTGGTTATCGGCCAACAGTCTCGCTTGATGATATCGGACAAAGCAGGTTTGTGCAACGCAGCAACTCGAGCCTCCTGGCCGGCAAAGTGTCATTAAATCATGCTACTGGCGATGTTGCTGCGCCGCCATCCGGGCTTGCCGCAGGGTCAAGTCGGCCACGATCCTGCCGATATCAGACTAACTCCTCAGGTGCCGCGCCGTCCGGCTCGCTGGCGGGCTTGCCATGCGTCGGGTGTCCGGCCGCTTTGGCGATCTCCTGTTCGTGCTTCATCAGATTCAAGCCGGTATGCACCAGCGCCACGTGCGAAAACGCCTGCGGGAAGTTGCCGACAAGGCGTTTTGCCGCAGGATCGTATTCTTCGGCAAGAAGCCCCACGTCGTTGGCGAGTCCGAGCAGCCGCTCGTACATCGTCTCCGCTTCCTTGACGCGGCCCTGCAAGGCCAGGTTGTCGACCATCCAGAAACTGCACGCGAGGAAAGTGCCTTCGCCTGGCGGCAGGCCGTCGTCGAATTCGGTGGTGCGGTAACGCATCACGAAGCCGTCGCGCATCAGGTACTGCTCGGTGGCGGCCACGGTGCCGATCACGCGCGGGTCGGTGGGCGGCAGAAAGCCCAGTAATGGCAGCAATAGCACGCTCGCGTCGAGTTCGTCGCCGCCGTAGACCTGGGTGAAGGCGTTGAGGGTGGGGTTCCAGCTCTTTTCGCAGACCTCGGCGTGAATCTGCGCCCGCATCTCGTGCCAGTGTTCGAGCGGTGCAGGCAAATTGAAGGATTCGGCGGATTTGATGGCGCGATCGTACGCGACCCACGCCATCACTTTCGAGAACGTGAAGTGCTGACGGCCGCCGCGCGTTTCCCAGATGCCTTCGTCGGGTTCCCGCCAGATCGTCTCCAGATGTTCGAGCATGTTGACCTGCACGTTCCAGGAAGTCTCGTCCGCCTGCAGACCGCCGACGCGCGCAAGGTGCAGCGCGTTCATCACTTCGCCGTACACGTCGAGCTGCAGCTGGCCGGCCGCGTTGTTGCCGATGCGCACCGGTCTGGCACCCTGGTAGCCGGGCAGCCAGTCGACTTCGAATTCGGGCAGGCGCCGTTCGCCGGCAATGCCGTACATGATCTGCAACTGCTCGGGCGCGCCTGCCATCACACGAGCCAGCCAGCTGCGCCACGCGCGCGCTTCGTCGAAGTAGCCGCCGCGCATCATCGCCAGCAGCGTGATGGTTGCGTCGCGCAGCCAGCAATAGCGGTAATCCCAGTTGCGGGTGCCGCCCAGATGTTCCGGCAACGACGTGGTGGGCGCGGCGACGATGCCGCCGGTCGGCTCGTAAGCGAGCGCCTTCAGCGTGATCAGCGAGCGCCGGATCGGCTCCGCGTATTTGCCTTCGACGGTGCTGCGCGCCGACCATTCGAGCCAGTGGTTCTCGGTGCGCGCGAGGGACGTGTGCGGGTCGCGTGCGGGCGGAATACGCAGATGCGAAGGCGCATACGAGAGCGAAAACGGCACGCGCTCACCGGCTGTCACCGTGAATTCGGCGATCGTATGCATGTTTTCGCCGCGCAGTTCCACTGGCGTGCGCAGCACGGCGGTATCCGGTCCGACGATCGCCTTGATGCCGCTGTCGTTCTTGAGGCGGCTGACCCAAGGAATCGAAAAGCCGTAATCGAAGCGCAGCACCAGTTCCATATTCATACGCACCGTGCCGCGCCGGCCCACGACGATGCGCACCAGCTCCGACCAGCCGTTGCCCGGCGGCATGAAGTCGATCACGGTGACCGCGCCTTCGTCGGTTTCGAAATCGGTCTCCAGTATCAGCGTTTCGCCACGATAGCGACGCCTGATGACGGGCGGCTTGTCGGAGACCGGCGAGATCAGCCAGCGGCCGTTCTGTTCCGTGCCGAGCAGCGCGGCAAAGCAGGCGCCGGAATCGAAGCGCGGCCAGCAGAGCCAGTCCACGGAACCGTCGCGGGAGATCAGTGCGGCGGTGTGGCCGTCGCCGACAAGGGCATAGTCTTCGATGAGTGCGGGCATAGTTGGCTGGCTAAAAGGGCTACCTGTCAGATCAGACGCAAAAGCAACGTATAAGCGCGAACCGGGCGAAGCGTGTAAATCGTGCAACCCGCGGGAGCTGGCGCGCGTCTATTACCGGACCCCTCGTATGCTTTTTGGTTCAGCGGCCGTGGCCGCCTGGCCGCCTTGGCATTCCTCGAAACCGCTGCCTACAATCATGATTTGGACGATCAGCAGGAGTCCGGCAACAGGCGGCGTGATGCCGGTCCATCTTGCACGCAAACGCTTCTTTCGAGGATGAAAGCCATGCTGAACCCATCGAAGTCCGATTGCATCACGATTCTCTCGGCCGCCAGCGAACTTGCCGACGGCTCCATGCTGCCGCTCGACGCAAAGCGGCTCGGGCTTTCCCGCAATGGGATGCAAACCGCGCTGGCCTTCCTGGTCGAACGCGCCTGCTTCAAGCAATATCAAAGAGGCGACGGACATTATGCCGTCGGCGGCCTGTCGCTGCAGGGACGGTTGCGGCTGGACCAGCTGGCGAACGGTTAGACCGCGGCCAGATCAAGCTCGTCCGGGACAGCCGGCTCGGTGCACGCAATTCGTGCGCCAACCCGGCAATCACGCATGTATGGCCATGCGGTCCGCCCGGTTGCGACAGCACAGCTTTGCAAGGATTCGGCGAGCACGGTACTGGCCGGGCCGTCCCGCGCCCGGTCGCGCGTGCTGTTTGCCATGCGTGGCGCATCGCGGTATCAGAAGTGCGAGGCCCCGACATTGAAAATCCCGATGACGCCGATGATGATCAGATAGAGCGCGACGATGTAATTCAGGAGGCGCGGCATCACAAGAATGAGAATGCCGGCGATCAGCGAAACAAGCGGGCCCAGACTGAATGTGACGTTCATGGAAACTCCGAATGGTGAGGCGGGTGTAAGAGAACTGCGTCATCGGGCAGAGGTGCGCGCCCTCCAGCACCGGTAGCCAGCCGGCCAGGCTGTGCGATCCGGCTCAACCTTCTATACTTGCGGCGACAAACAAAAACGCTCCACATCGCGTGGCAGACCAGCGACACCATCAAAACCGAATAACCCGATGTCAAAGGAGGTCGACATGCTTCGTAGTCCCCGAGCCGTCTCCCGTGCCGCACCGCAGTATCCCCTTCAATCCGTTCCGAAGGCTGCCGCGTATGCCAGGTCGGCCACGTCTGCCCGTTCGATCATAAAAGGTTTCGTGCTCATGGTCTCTCTCGTTGCTTCGCATGCGTTTGCACAGGACGCCGGTCCGGCGCCCGCTGATGGGGTCTACGACATGCTCGTCGGTACGTACACGGCGGGCAAGAGCGAAGGCATTTACGTCTACCGGTTCGACACGAAGTCGGGCGAGATGACTCCGGTGTCCGTCGCGAAGACCGTCAACCCGTCGTATCTCGTGGTGAGCGCGGATCGCCGCTACGTCTATTCGGTCAACGAACTGCCCGGCGACAACGGCCCGGCGTCGCAGCGCGGCGGTATCAGCGCGTTCCGTTTCGACCCGGCAAGCGGCCAGCTGACGTTCCTCAACAAGGTGTCGGCGGAGGGCAATGACCCGTGCTATCTGAAGATCTCGCCGGACGGCAAGTATCTCCTGACGGCGAACTACTCGGTCGCGGCCGACCCGGGCGGCAGCTTTGCGGTGTTCCCGCTGCAAGCCGACGGCCAGGTGGGTACCTCGGTGCTCACCGTGCATCATGAGGGCGGCGGTCCGGTGAAGGGGCGCCAGGACAATTCGCATGTGCACTCCACCGTGTTCTCGCCGGACGGCCACTATCTGTTTGCCCAGGATCTCGGTGCGGACAAGCTGTACTCCTACCGCTACACGCCGGACGGCAGCCGCGGCTTGCTGGGGCCCACCGAGTGGCGCTATACGGACGTGAAGTCGGGCAGTGGTCCGCGCCATCTCGTGTTCGGAAACGACGGCAAGTACGCGTATCTGACAAGCGAGCTGGCCGCCACCGTCAGCACGTTCCGGTACGACGACGGCAAGCTCACCCTGGTGCAGGCGTTGCCGCTTGCGACGCCGGGCTTCAAGGGGCAAGTGGGCGCAGCGGCGATCCATCTGTCGCCGGACGGCCGCTTCCTGTATGCGAGCAATCGCGGCGACGCCAACGAGATCGTGATCTTCTCGGTCGATCCGGCCAACGGTCATCTGAAGCTGGTGGGCCGGCAGTCCAGTCTCGGCAAGTCGCCGCGCGAATTCGCGATTGATCCGACCGGCCAGTGGCTGATCGTCGGCAATCAGAACAGCGACACTGTCTATGTGTTCAGGCGCGACCAGCAGACCGGGTTGCTCGAAGCGAATCCGAAGAAGTTCGATATCGGTTCGCCGGTGGACTTCAAGCTGGTGTCGCCGTCGTAGCCGTCGTAGCCGGCGTTGCGGCGGCGCGCCGTCAATCTGTCAATCCGTCAATCCGTCAATGAAACGGGCCCCGGAAGCATCACTGCGTCCGGGGCCCGTTTTTTTGCCGTCTCGCCTGGCGAGGGGCGGCTTACTCGGCTGGTCCGGGCGCCAGTACTTCGCGGCTGCCGTTGATGCCCATCGAGGACACGAGGCCTGCCGTCTCCATTTGCTCGACCAGACGCGCCGCGCGGTTGTAGCCAATCCGCAATTGCCGCTGCACGGAAGAGATCGACGCCCGCCGCGTGCGCACCACGAAGGCAACGGCTTCGTCGTAGAGCGGATCGGCTTCGGCCTCCGGCGTGTCGCCGAACAGGTCCTGGGTCGCGCCTTCGGTGGCGGGGCCGTCGAGAATGCCTTCCTCATATTGCGGCTCGCCGAACTGCTTCAGATACTCGACGATCCGGTGCACCTCTTCGTCCGCGACGAACGCGCCGTGCACGCGCTGCGGATAGCCGGTGCCGGGCGGCAGGAACAGCATGTCGCCCTGACCCAGTAGCGATTCGGCGCCCATCTGATCGAGAATCGTGCGCGAGTCGATTTTCGACGATACCTGGAACGCGACACGCGTAGGTATATTGGCCTTGATGAGGCCGGTGATGACGTCGACCGACGGGCGCTGCGTCGCGAGAATCAGATGGATACCCGCGGCGCGCGCTTTCTGTGCGAGGCGGGCAATCAGTTCTTCGATCTTCTTGCCGGCCACCATCATCAGATCCGCCAGTTCGTCGATCACGACGACGATCAGCGGCAGCGTCGCGAGCGGCTCAGGCGCTTCGGGCGTCAGCGAGAACGGGTTGCCGAGCTTCTTGCCGGCGGCCTCGGCATCGCGAATCTTCTGGTTGAAGCCCGCCAGATTGCGCACGCCGACCGCCGACATCAGGCGGTAGCGTTTTTCCATTTCACCGACACACCAGTTGAGCGCGTTGGCGGCGAGCTTCATATCGGTCACGACCGGCGCGAGCAGATGCGGAATGCCTTCGTAGACGGAAAGCTCCAGCATCTTCGGGTCGATCATGATGAGGCGCACTTCTTCGGGCGTGGCCTTGTAGAGCAGCGACACGATCATTGCGTTGATCGCCACCGACTTGCCTGAACCGGTCGTGCCGGCGACCAGCATGTGCGGCGCCTTGGCCAGATCGGCGACCACCGGATGACCGGTGATGTCCTTGCCCATTGCAAGCGTGAGCATCGAATGCGAATGCTGGTAGACATTCGCTTCGAGGATTTCCGACAGGCGGATCGTCTGACGCTTCGCGTTCGGCAGTTCGAGGCCCATGCAGGTTTTGCCGGGAATCGTCTCGACCACACGGATCGACGTGAGTCCCAGGCCGCGCGACAGGTCCTTCATCAGGCCGACGATCTGGCTGCCGCGCACGCCGAGCGCGGGCTCGACCTCGAAGCGTGTGATCACCGGACCGGCCGATGCACCGACCACCGTCACCGGCACCTTGAATTCCTGCAGGCGCTGTTCGATCAGCTGGCCGGTTTCGGCGAGCCGTTCTTCCGAGACGGGTTCGACGTCGGTGTCGGCCCGTGCAAGCAGGTCGAGCGTCGGCAGTTCGACCATCGAAGCGGCGGGGGCGCGGAATTCGAAGACCGTCGGCGCATGGCCGCGCACCGGTGGGCGTGGGACGACCGGTTCGTTGGCGGGCTCGCTGTGCAGGGAAAGGCGCGCGGCGTGGGTTGCTTCGTTGGGGGCTTCTTCGGTGTCGGCTTCGGTTTCGACTTCGGTGTCGGCTTCGATGTCGCCATTCGGGCCGGCTGCGTCGGGTGCAAGCGGAGCAGTGTGTTCGGCTTTTGCGAGCCATGCGCCGGTGTTCGAGATGGCGCTGACGTGCGGATGCGTCGTGACGGATGCCGGGTCGCTTCGATCGGCGTTTGCGTCGGTGATGACAGTCGCGGGACGGTAGACGTGGTTTGCCTCGTTTGCGTCGGATGCCTCAGCTTCGGCTCGAAGCGCAACGTTGGCACCGCCAAAACCCGGAAAGCGGACGACGTTGGACGGAATCGGCGTAGGCGCGGGTGTCGGCGTTGTGTGAGCCGGAGCCGCGCTCGATGCCGGCGTGGCCGCGGTATCGATTACGTCTTCCCACGGCACCAGCGATTTCTCGATGACGACGGTTGCCGCTGCGCCGCTGCTCAAAGTTGACGAGGCCGTGTGATCGGCAGCGTTCGATGCTTCGACGGTGGCGGGCGCGTCTGCGTCGACGCCTGGCGTGGGGTAGGGCAGGGGGGCGGGCGTGGTCGACACGACCGGTTGCTCCGCGACACCAGGTGTCGCATCGATAGCCGCGTCGACCGGCACTTCAACCTGCGCCGCGGGCGCGGTTATCGAAGTGGGCGCCGCATTCATTTCAACCGGCGCTTCCTCGTGCGGATGAAGCTCGGGCAGTCCGGCTTCAGACGGCCCGATCGGCCAGTGCATCACCTCGGCATGTTCTGCGCTTTGCGCCGCGACCTCGGCGACGGCCTCGTCCACGTCGCGGTCAATCGGCGAGCCGCCTGATGGTGCAGCCGCTGACGGTGTATCTGGCGCCACGCGATCGACCGGCGGCGCCGCCGTTTCATCCCCTGTTTGCGGCGCCGTTTCCAGAGCGCGGCTGCGCGCGAGACTGGCGCCCGCGATGGTCGTCCAGCGCGCGGCGTTTTCTTCGATGCTGCGTAGCGTTTCCTGCACGCTGGCGGGCGGCGTGACGCTGTCCGTCGTCGCTGCCGGCCGTGAATAGGCCGGGGTACGCGTGCCGGAGTCGACCGGGTGGCTGGGGGGCCGCACGGCGCCGGTAGCGGGTCGTGATGCCGACATCTGCGGGCTCGGCGTGGCGCTGCGCGGCGACGGCGTTGCCGGTGCATTCGGGCGCACCGGCTGCGCGACGGGTTGCATCGGCGCCGCGCGAGCCGATCCCGGTGCCGATGCGAGCGCGGCGCCGGGCGTCGGACGGGGCGCAGCGAACGCCCTGGAAGGTGCCGGCGTCCCGCTCAGGCCAGCTGCGGTCGCGGCTGTGCCCAACGGGCTAAGCCGCGTTGCCGCGGGTTCGCGTAGCCACCCGGCCGGTGCGACCGGTTCAGCGGGCGCCCATGCAGCGGACCTATCCAGCGGTGCGCCGGCGTTTTGCGGCGGCACGTGAGCGCCGGCTTGCCGCCCCGGCGTGCCGGTTCGTGGCCGCACCGTCTGATCAGCAGATGCCGCCGTTGCGGCCTGCCCGCGCGGCGGCACATTGCGGGCGCGCCAACTGGCGGCACCCGCAGCGCCCGCACCGCGCGCCTCACCACCCAGCGCATCTTTCGCGGCCACGGCACCCGCCGTCCCCACGCCCGCGGCGGCGGCACCACGCGGCGAAGCCGGCGGCCGCCAGACGGTCGGACGCGCATAGCGGCCTTTGTTTTTCGGTGCCATCGTATTGGTCGGCGTCGACGCATAAGCAGGCAGCGTGTCGTCGACGCTGCTGCGGCGGCGCGCGTCTTCATCGCGCTTTGCCAGCCCGCGGCTCAGGCCAAGGCCGAAGGCGCCGTCTGCCCACGCGGCGACACTGCTCCAACGGAATTCGAGCAGCCACGGCAAGCTCAGCCCCAGCAGCGCCAGCATCACGAGCGGCGTGCCGATATGCCCGAGCAGCTTGCCGAAGCCCGTGGCCAGCGCATGCCCCAGGCCGTCGATGCCGGCCACATTGATCAGCGATGCCTCCAGCGTGCAACTGGCCACGAGGACGCAGACGAAGCCGAGCCACAGGCGAATCGTGCCCGGCCCACGCAGCCCGACGCCGCCTGGCAGCACAGACTTCACGAGACGCCAGAAGAGAGGGAGAAACCAGACGGCCGACCCGCCGAACCAGCCGAAAACTACCGTGTGCATGCTAGACATCAACGAATGACGGACCCGTGAAATGCAATCCGTCGAGTTTAAACCGGCGAAGCATGTCGCTTCGAAGGCAGCGGCCAGGAGGCTTGCCGCTGATCAGCAAGCAGACCCGCGCGAGACCTGCCGTCAGCGGGCGCGAGCACTGCCGTGACGCCGCGGCAGCAAGGCGCCCGGTCGTCATTTCTTTTGATCCTGCCGTGCGAACGTCAGCTTGTCGCCATTCTCGAGGACCAGCTGCAATTCTTGCGGCGCACGCATCTGCACGCCGCTGCGGTCGATATGCGTCAGGGCATCGAGATAGGCGCCTTCGATCTGGCCGCCGGGCGTCGCGCACGCCATCCGCGTGCCGGCGAGCGGCCCGAAGCCCAGCTTGCCGTCCTTCAGCGTGTAGGTGCCCATGTAGCGGTTGCATCCCGAGAAGCCGCTGGCGTTGCGCTGACCGCTGGCGGTCGAGAGGACGAGGGTGAGCGGCGTGCCGCCGGTGACATTCGTGCCGTTGCCGCTGACACCGCCCGGCACCGCGCGCTGCGTGCCGTCAGCCTGTTGCCAGCCGGTCAGTTGCCAGGAGGTGTCGTCGAGCAGTTGCGTCGCCGCCGGGTTGAACGGATCGGGCGGCGGAGCGGCGGCATCCGGATGCCTGGGCATCGAACAGGCGGTGAGCAGTGTGGCGACGCACAGCGCCGTCAGCGCGGCGAGCGTGCTGCGCGCGGGCCCGCCGATCCGCGCACCGCGCGGTGCAAACCGCGGGTCAGGCCGGGATGCAGCACACGTTGCCGCGTGACGCGCAATACGTCGCGCTGAAGGCGTTGGGAGCATGGCGTCGGTCCTCTTCAAACTGGCAAAGGCGTAAGGGTAACGCACTCAGGTTGCCGCGCGCGAGCGCTGCGGGGTGCGGGCGGTGCAGAGGTTGCGCATGTTAACATTGCTGATCTACCCATTCCATCTCATCCGACATTTTTCTGGAGACCTCATGCAGATCGGCCAACGGATCGGCACCCCGCTTTCGAACTCGGCAACCCGCGTCATGCTGCTCGGCGCGGGCGAACTGGGTAAGGAAGTGATCATTGCCTTGCAACGCCTCGGCGTTGAAGTGATCGCGGTCGACCGTTATCCGAACGCGCCGGGTCATCAGGTCGCGCATCGCGCGCATGTGATCGACATGACCGACCACGCCGCGCTGCGTGCGCTGGTCGAGCAGGAGCGCCCGCATCTGATCGTGCCGGAAATCGAAGCCATCGCCACGGACGCGCTTGCCGCGATCGAAGCCGACGGTATTGCCGAAGTGATCCCCACCGCGCGCGCCACGCAACTGACGATGAACCGCGAAGGCATTCGTCGTCTGGCAGCCGAAGAACTCGGCTTGCCGACTTCGCCGTACGCCTTCGCCGATTCGCTGGAAGAGCTGAAGGCCGGCATCGCCAGGGTGGGTTATCCGTGCGTCGTGAAACCGGTGATGTCGTCGTCGGGCAAGGGGCAGTCGGTGCTGAAGAGCGACGCCGACGTCGAACCGGCATGGCAACACGCGCTGGCGGGCGGTCGGGTGAATCGCGGCCGTGTGATCGTCGAAGGCTTCATCAACTTCGACTACGAAATCACGCAACTGACGGTACGCGCCATTGATCCGGCAAGCGGCGAGACCGGCACCTATTTCTGCGATCCGATCGGCCACGTGCAGGTGGCGGGCGACTACGTCGAATCCTGGCAACCGCAGCCAATGAGCCCGCTTGCGCTCGAACGCTCGCGCGAGATTTCCCACAAGGTGACTGCGGCGCTCGGCGGACGGGGCCTGTTCGGCGTGGAGCTGTTCGTGCGCGGCGACGAGGTCTGGTTCTCGGAAGTGAGCCCGCGCCCGCATGACACGGGGCTTGTCACGCTGTGCTCGCAACGTCTGTCGGAATTCGAATTGCACGCCCGCGCCATTCTCGGCTTGCCGGTGGACACGTCGCTGCGTGCGCCGGGTGCATCGGCCGTGATTTATGGCGGTCTGGACGAAGCGGGAATCGCGTTCGAAGGCGTCGCGGCTGCACTTGCGGTACCCAATGCAGACTTGCGGCTGTTCGGCAAGCCGGAGAGTTTCGTCAAGCGGCGCATGGGCGTGGCGCTCGCCACCGGCGCGAACACGGATGAAGCCCGCACGCTCGCCAGGCAGGCCGCGGCGGCGGTGCAGCCGGTGTCGGCGAAGTAAAGCATCAAGGGCCGCGCGCGCCGCGCATCGCCCGCTGCGCGATCGTGTGAATCGCGCGGCGCCGTTTAGTATCAGAGGCAGGACCCAAGGCAGGACCCAGGGCAGGAGAAGCATGCATGACGCCAGACATCCGCAACAAGGCACGACTTTCCGGCATTGCACGCAGTGAGCGCATGGCGCGCGGCGGATCCATTGAGCGCCTTGGCCGCCTCGCTGCGCTCGGCGTGCTGCTGGCGCTCTGCGTGGAGCTGGCCGGATGCGGGCTGGCTGCCGCGCCGTGCCGCGTCGCTTCGGCTGGGCTGAAGATCGTGCCGGTGGTGGGCCACGTGGCCGCGGCGCCGACCGACGCTTGCGCCGACGTCATCGACCCATGAGCCAGCAAAACTTTCTCAATGAAGCATAGCCAAGCGAGGCATCTGATGAAGGCATGGCTCGTCGCGGTCACGGGTGCGCTGGGCGTGATGATGACAGTCGGCGCGGCATGGGCCGAACCGTTGCGCCTCGCCGAGATTCAAACGAAGCAGCGGCAGACTCACAAATACACCTGCGCGACCGGCAAGATCCTGCAGGTCACGTACTGGAACACGGCCAATGGCCAGAGCTTTGCGCTCGTACCGGTCAAAGGCAAGTCGCTGCTGTTCGTCAACACGCTGTCCGGGTCCGGTGCGAAATACCAGGCGGGCAGCTACACATGGTGGACCAAGGGACCGCGTGCCGACCTGTATGACGCCACGGCGGGTGACAACGCGCCGCCCGTTCTCTCCAACTGCGTGACTATCGTCCGGTAACTCGCGAGCTCACGAACTCGCGGTTGCCTCGACGCATGCTTCATGAGGCATGCGTCATGAGGTATGCGTCATGAGGACCACCGCATCCCGCAGCGCGGCAAATCTTCCTGTTGCGCCCGCCTGCGCGCAGCTTTTGCTCGCAGGTAGTAAGCTGTTCCCCGCGCCCACCATTTGATGAGTGGCCGCGCGTGTCATCGTCTTCGATCATCCGTTCCCGGATCCCACTGCGTGGGCATGCCGTCCGCGCGCGTTCGTCAAGCGAGACTCCCAATGAAAGCATCGGATCTGTTCGTGAAGTCGCTGGAAGCTGAAGGCATCGAGTATGTGTTCGGCATCCCAGGCGAAGAAAATCTCGATCTCCTCGAATCGCTGCGCCGCTCCAAAATCAGGCTGGTCCTGACTCGCCACGAACAGGCGGCGGGTTTCATGGCGGCCACCTATGGCCGTCTGACGGGCCGCATCGGCGTATGCCTGTCCACGCTCGGGCCGGGCGCGACCAATCTCGTGACCGCTGCCGCCTATGCCCAGCTGGGCGCCATGCCAATGTTGATGGTCACCGGCCAGAAGCCGATCAAGACCAGCAAGCAGGGCCACTTTCAGATTGTCGACGTGGTGCGGATGATGGAGCCGCTCACCAAGTACACGCGGCAGATCGTGTCGATCGGCAATATTCCCGCGCTGGTGCGTGAAGCGGTGCGGCGGGCCGAGGAAGAGCGGCCTGGCGCGACGCATCTGGAGCTGCCGGAAGACGTGGCGGATGAAGAAGGCGACGGCAAGCCGATTCCCAAGAGCTACAGCCGCCGCCCGGTGGCCGAAGAAAAGGCGATTGCGCAGGCGGTCGAGGCGATTACCAGCGCGAAGCATCCGTTGCTGATGATCGGCGCGGGCGGCAATCGCAAAACCACCACCAAGGTGCTGCGCGAGTTCGTCGACCAGATCGGCATACCGTTTTTCACCACGCAGATGGGCAAGGGCGTGATCGACGAGTCGCATCCGTTGTGGCTCGGCAACGCCACGCTCTCCGACGGCGACTTCGTGCACCGCGCGATCGATCACGCCGACTGCATCATCAACGTGGGCCACGACGTGATCGAGAAACCGCCGTTCTTCATGCGCGGCGCCGACGCCGGCGAGAAGACGGTGATTCATGTGAATTTTCTGGGCGCCGAAGTCGATCCGGTGTATTTCCCGCAGATCGAAGTCGTCGGGGACATTGCCAACGCGGTGTGGCAATTGAAGGAGAGTCTCAAGCACGGTCAGGAGCACTGGGACTTTGCGCGCTTCATGGAGATCAAGCAGCACTTCGAGGCGCATCTGGTCAAAGGGCAGCTCGACGATCGCTTTCCGATGTATCCGGTGCGCATCGTCAATGACGTGTACGAGACCACGCCGGTCGACGGTATCGTGTGTCTCGACAACGGCATGTACAAGATCTGGTTTGCGCGCTATTACCGCGCGCATGAGCCGAATTCGCTGCTGCTCGACAATGCGTTGGCGTCGATGGGCGCGGGTCTGCCGTCGGCGATCGCGACAAAGATCGTGCATCCGGACCGCAAGGTGATGGCCGTGTGCGGCGACGGCGGCTTCATGATGAATTCGCAGGAACTCGAAACCGCGGTGCGTCTGAAGCTCGATCTGGTGGTGCTGATCCTGCGCGACGATGCCTTCGGCATGATCCGCTGGAAGCAGGAAAACCTGAATTTCCCGGACTATGGCATGACGCTGCAGAATCCCGACTTTGTCGCCTACGCGAAGAGCTACGGCGCACAAGGGCACCGCATCACGGCGGCGGCGGAATTCGCGCCGCTGCTGCGCGAGTGCTTCGCGACGCCGGGCGTGCATGTGATCGATTTGCCGATTGACTACTCGGATAACGAACGGGTGCTCAATCGCGAGATCAAGCGCCTGAGCGCGCAGCTCTAAACGTACCTTCGAATGCCCGCGGGGCATGCGGTTTGCTGCGGGACCCCGTTGAAACGGATCGCATCAAGGAGAACGAGTCATGTTGAAGAAGACTTACCCGTACTACCTCGCCAACGTTGCGGTGGCGGCCAATACGGATCTCGAAGTCACGGATAAATTCAGCGGCGAAGTGGCGACGCGCGTGGCGATGGCGGACGCAGCGGCGATTGACAAGGCGATTGGCCACGCGGTGGACGCGTTGCCCGCGCTGCGCGAGTTTGCGCCGTTCAAGCGTCAAGCCGTACTCGAACACTGCGTGAGCCGCTTTCGCGAGCGCTACGACGAACTGGCGATGGCGCTGTGCATCGAAGCCGGCAAGCCGATCAATGATTCGCGCGGCGAAGTCACGCGCTTGATCGATACCTTCAAGGTGGCGGCGGAAGAGGCGGTGCGCATCGACGGCGAGATCATCAATCTGGAGATTTCACCGCGCGCGAACGGCTATCACGGCTATGTGAAGCGCGTGCCGATCGGGCCGTGCTCGTTCATTTCGCCATTCAATTTCCCGCTCAATCTGACCGCGCACAAAGTGGCGCCGGCCTTGGCCGCGGGCGTGCCGTTCGTGTTGAAGCCGGCGAGCCGCACGCCGGTCGGCGCGCTGATCATGGGCGAGATCCTCGCGGAGACGGATTTGCCGAAGGGCGCGTTTTCGATCCTGCCCGCGCACCGCGACGGCGCGGACCTGTTCACCACCGACGAGCGCTTCAAGCTGCTGTCGTTTACCGGCTCGCCGGCGGTGGGCTGGGACCTGAAGAAGAAAGCCGGCAAGAAGAAGGTGATCCTGGAACTGGGCGGCAACGCGGCGGCCATCGTGGATGGGGATCAGGGCGGCAAGCTCGATTACGTGGTGGAGCGTCTCGCGTTCGGCGCTTTCTATCAGTCGGGGCAGAGCTGCATCGGCGTGCAGCGCATTCTCGTCCACGCGAGCCTCTACGACGCACTGCGCGACAAGCTGATCGCGAAGACCCAGTCGCTGATCATGGGCGATCCGAAGGACGAGAAGACATTCGTTGGGCCGATGATTTCCGAATCGGAGTCGAAGCGCCTCGCCGGCTGGATGGAAGCGGCGGTGCTGGACGGCGCGAAGATCGTGGCGGGCGGCAAGGTGGATGGCGCGATGTTCGAGGCGACCCTGCTCGAAGACGTGAAGCGCGATTCGGACCTGTATCGCAAGGAAGCCTTTGGGCCGGTGGCGATTCTCGAGAAGTTCGACGATTTCGACACGGCGCTCGCGACCGTCAACGACAGCGATTTCGGCCTGCAGGCAGGCGTATTCACCGATTCGCTGGCTCACGCGCATCGAGCCTGGGACCGGCTGGAAGTGGGCGGCGTGGTGATCAACGACGTGCCGTCGTTCCGGGTGGACAATATGCCGTATGGCGGCGTCAAGGATTCGGGGCTGGGGCGTGAGGGTGTCCGCTACGCGATCGAAGATATGACCGAACTCCGCCTGATGGTGATGCGGCAAACCTGGTGAGGTGCAATGAAGGACAATGAGGGACGGTGAAGGATGAATCCGTGCCCCATTAATTTCTGTCACGGCGCTGTCGTCTGCGTATCCTAGTCTGTGCGGGCCCGCAGGGATTCCCGACACGCCGTCAGCCTTACCCGGGCGGCGTGAGCAGAAAGCGGACGGTCGCGCCATGAGTGTTTTTGCTGAAGTGCTACAATACCGCCCTTTCCGGCGGGTGTTTCCGTCGGCCGGAGCCGGCTGCATTCTTCCCTGACTATATTGGGTATCTTGCGGCACGCCGTGGCTCCGCTTCATCCTGATGCCCTCCGCGGCCCCGGCCGCTGCCGCGTCCCCCGCGCAGGCGCATTTTTAGCGAAAGCCACCATGTCCGACACAGCCGTCACGCCCGATACCGCGACCTTTGACCAGTTTGGCCTTGCGCCCGACATCCTGAAAGCCATCGTGGAGCAGGGCTACACGACGCCAACGCCGATCCAGGCGCAGGCGATTCCCGTGGTTCTCGCGGGCCGCGACGTGATGGGCGCCGCGCAGACCGGCACGGGCAAGACGGCGAGCTTTTCGCTGCCGATCATCCAGCGCCTGCTGCCGCACGCCAGCACGAGCGCCTCGCCGGCCCGCCACCCGGTGCGGGCGCTGATCCTCACGCCGACCCGCGAACTGGCCGACCAGGTTGCCGCCAACGTGCATGCTTACGCAAAGCATACGGCGCTGCGCAGCGCAGTCGTGTTCGGCGGCGTGGATATGAATCCGCAGTCGGAACAGTTGCGCCGCGGCGTGGAAATCCTGATTGCAACGCCGGGCCGTTTGCTCGATCACGTGCAACAGAAGACCGCCAATCTTGGCCAGGTGCAGATGCTGGTGCTCGACGAAGCCGACCGGATGCTCGACATGGGCTTCCTGCCGGATCTGCAGCGCATCCTGAACCTGCTGCCGAAGGAGCGTCAGACGCTGCTGTTTTCGGCCACGTTCTCGGGTGAAATCAAGAAACTGGCGGCGACCTATCTGCGCAACCCGCAGACTATCGAAGTGGCGCGCAGCAACTCGACCGCCACCAACGTGACGCAGACGGTCTATGAAGTGGCCGAAGGCGACAAGACCGGCGCGGTCGTGCAACTGATTCGCGAGCGCGGTCTGAAGCAGGTGATCGTGTTCTGCAACAGCAAGATCGGCGCGAGCCGTCTCGCACGCAGCCTGGAGCGCGACGGCGTGGTGGCGACCGCGATTCACGGCGATCGTACGCAGAACGAGCGGATGCAGGCTCTGGACGCGTTCAAGCGCGGTGAGATCGAGGCCCTGGTTGCTACCGACGTTGCGGCACGCGGGCTGGATATTGTCGAGCTGCCCGCTGTGATCAATTTCGATTTGCCGTTCAATGCCGAAGACTATGTGCATCGGATCGGCCGTACGGGGCGCGCTGGCGCATCCGGCGATGCGCTTTCGTTGTGTAGCCCGAATGAGCGCAAGCAGCTTGCCGATATCGAGAAGCTGATCAAGCGGCCGCTCGACGTGCAACGGCTGACCGTCGATGTGCCGGTGCGGCATCATCATGAGGAGCGTGCTCCGCGGCGCGAACGGGAAGGGCGCGATGAGCGTCCGGGGCGCCGTCGTACAGGAACTGCGTCGGCGGGTGGGTCGTTTGAGCGTGCGTCGCATCATCATCGCGCGCAGCCTGTGGATGATTTTTTCTCCAAGCCGTATGAGCCGTCGCCCTCTAGCCGGAAAGCCGACGACGTGAATGAGGCCGCTTCGCAGAAGACGGTCTCGAAGCAGCCGCTGGCGGCGTTGTTGGGTGGGTTTGGGATGCCGGTTCGGAAGAGTACTTCTTCTTAAGGTTTGGGTTTTTTGCCTGCGGCGTTGTGGGTTGTTCGCCTCGGGCGTTGGCTTTTTCTTGATTTGCTTTTGGTTTTTTAGCGTTGCTTGTTGTGCTGTTTGCCCTGCGGCGTTGGCCTTTCCTTGCTTCGCTTGTGGTTTGTTGGCGTTGCCCCTGTGCGGGGCGGCACCTACTTTCTTTGCCGCCGCCGCAAAGAAAAGTAGGCAAAAGAAAGCGGGCTCACACCGCCAGCTCGTAGGGGTCTCCCACTGGCCTCAATGCGGAGTGGTCCGAGTCAAGATCGGCCCTCGTACCGCTTTCCCCTTTCGTACAGCCATCATCCGCTCCAGCGCGCGCTTCGCGCCGCCGTTGGGTCAATCCCCCTGCGGGCTTCGCTTTATTGCTGCTTCGCCCTCTGACCTTCAATCCGTCGTGCCCACGCCCTCGTCGCTGCGTCGTAAAACGCCTTGAGGGATGTGTGTGTTTTGCCGTTCAGATCGAGGTTCAGGTGGCGCGCTGCCGCGTGCAATGCGTCCAGCGGCTTGCCTGTATCCAGTGCGGTTGCGCCGGTTTGCTTGCTTAGCTTCTCGCCAGCTTCGTTGTTCACGACCGGGACATGCAGGTATGCCGGTGTTGGGACGCTCAGACAACGCTGCAGGTAGATCTGTCGTGCCGTCGAATCCAGTAAATCCGCGCCCCGCACAATGTGCGTGATGCCAGCATCCGCGTCGTCGACCACCACCGCCAGTTGATACGCCCATTGGTCATCCGCCCGGCGCAACACGAAATCGCCTACCTCCGTGGCCAGATTCTGGGTCTGGATGCCCTGCCAACGGTCATTGAAGCTGACGACCGCCGCGTCGCCGTCCGGTACCCGCAAGCGCCATGCGCGCGCCGGCCTGCCGTGCAAGCCGCCGCGGCACGTGCCCGGATAGGCGAGCGTCGTGTTGCGCGCATGCGCGTGGAGCAACGAATCGCTAATCTCTTTGCGCGTGCAGCCGCACGGATACACGTACCCGGCGTCCCGCAGTTGCTCCAGCGCCTCCTGATAGCGAACAGTGCGCTGGCTTTGCCACAGCGGCGGTTCGTCCGCGTGCATGCCGAATTGCTCGAGCGTCGCAAGAATGTCCTCCGCCGCACCTCGTACCGTGCGTGGTCCGTCGATGTCTTCGATTCGCACCAGCCACGCGCCGTCATGTGCGCGTGCATCCAGCCAGCTGGCGAGCGCGCTCACCAGCGAGCCGACATGCAACGGCCCCGTAGGCGAAGGAGCAAAGCGGCCGCGATAAGTCATGGGTTGGATCGGCGCATCGCCGTCGAGGCTTGAGCCGTCATGCCGGCTTGAAAACGCCGCCCGCGCACGAGCTCAGACGCGCCCTTCATGCCGCGCGCGCAGTGTTCCTCTGCGGATGGCATTCCGGGCAGGTCTTGCCGGGCACATACAGCGGCGACTGCTGCGCTTGCGGGCTCACCACCGCGCGGCAGCCGAAGCATTGCGCCGTGGCAGTCGGCTTCAAAGCCGGATCGAGCGCCGTGCGGTAATCGAACACGAAGCACTCGCCGTGATAATGCGCGCCGCCCACTTCCTCGAAATACTTCAGGATGCCGCCTTCGAGCTGGTACACGTTTTCGATGCCGACTTCCTTCATGTGAATTGCCGCCTTCTCGCAACGAATCCCGCCGGTGCAGAACGAAACGACCGTCTTGCCTTCCAGATCCGCACGGTTCTTTTCGATCACCTCCGGAAATTCGCTGAATTTCGTAATGCGGTAGTCGAGCGCGTCCTGGAAGGTGCCTACGTCCACTTCGAATGCGTTGCGCGTGTCCAGCATCACCACCGGCCGGCCTTCGTCGTCGTGGCCGCGGTCGAGCCAGGCTTTCAGCGTAGGCGCATCCACGGATGGCGCGCGCCCCAGTTCCGGTCGGATCGCCGGCTTTTTCATGGTGATGATTTCGCGCTTCAGCTTGACCAGCATGCGCCGGAACGGCTGCTTTTCCGACACGCTTTCCTTGAATTGCAGGTTCGCAAACTTGCCTTCGAACAGCGGGTCGTGACGGAGGTAGTCGATAAACGCTGCCGCCGCTTGCGGTGTGCCCGCGACGAACAGGTTGATGCCCTCCGGCGCAAGCAGGATCGTGCCGCGCAGACCGAGTGCGTTGCACCGCTCGGTGACGAGCGGACGCCACTCGGCAGTGGCTTCGAGGGTCGCGAATTGGTAGGCGGCGAGGTTGACGATGCTCATGATGGTCCAGCGGTAAAGTGGCCCGGCGGCGCCTTGTACGGCGCGAACGGCGGCGAATGGCCGCTCACGCGGCGCGGCCACGGCAAACAGGGCGAAACCCGTATTATCCCTCATGCAGCCGGTTTGCCCGAGTCGGCCGAATGGCCAGCCGGTTGCGGCAGCGCAAGGCGCGCGAAAAATTGCTGGCTGCGCGGCACGCCTGCTCGCCCGTTGCCCCTTGTCCGAATGGCCAACGCTCCCGTTTCGACTCAAATCTTCGGGAGCCTGGAGTTACAATAACGCCCATGTCAGATCCCCGCTTCGTTCATCTCCGCGTTCACTCCGAATTCTCGATTGCCGATGGCATCGTGCGCCTTGACGACATCGTCGCGGCGGCAGCCAAAGACGGTCAGGGCGCGCTCGCGCTCACCGACCTCGGCAATGCCTTCGGCCTCGTCCGTTTCTACAAGGAAGCCCGCGGCAAAGGGGTCAAACCCATTGCCGGCTGCGACGTCTGGATCACCAATCCAGATGATCGCGACAAGCCTGCGCGTCTGCTGCTGCTGGTTAAAGACAAGCGCGGCTACCTGAATCTGTGCGAGTTGCTGACCAAAGCCTGGCTGACGAATCAATATCGCGGCCGCGCCGAAGTGGAAGCGGGCTGGCTCGAATCCGGGCTCGGCGAAGGGCTGCTCGCGCTGTCCGGCGCGCAGCAAGGCGACGTCGGCATCGCACTCGCGGCGGGTAACGAAGAAGCGGCCAAACGCAATGCGCAGCATTGGGCCAAGGTTTTCCCCAACGCTTTCTATATCGAACTGCAGCGCTGCGGTCAGCCTGGCGGCGAAGCCTACGTGCAGCAAGCGGTGACGCTGGCCGCGTCGCTGAAGCTGCCGGTGGTGGCGACCCATCCGCTGCAGTTCATGACGCCCGACGACTTCACCGCGCACGAAGCGCGCGTGTGTATTTCGGAAGGCGACATGCTCGCCAATCCACGGCGCCAGAAGCGTTTCACCACGGAGCAGTATTTCCGCACTCAGGACGAAATGACCGCACTGTTTGCGGACATTCCGTCGGCGCTCGCCAATACGGTTGAAATTGCGCGGCGCTGCAATCTGACGCTGGAACTCGGCAAGCCGAAGCTGCCGCTGTTCCCGACTCCGGACGGCATGTCGCTCGACGACTATCTGGTGCATCTGTCGAAGGAAGGGCTGGAAAAGCGCCTCGAGCAGTTGTATCCGAATCAGGACGAGCGCGACGCGCAGCGCGAGACCTATTACAAGCGCCTCGAATTCGAGTGCGGCACGATCATCAAGATGGGCTTCCCGGGCTACTTCCTGATCGTGGCGGACTTCATCAACTGGGCCAAGAACAACGGTGTGCCAGTCGGTCCCGGCCGGGGCTCGGGGGCCGGTTCGCTGGTGGCCTACGCGCTTGGCGTGACCGACCTCGACCCGCTGCGCTACAACCTGCTGTTCGAACGTTTCCTGAATCCGGAACGGGTGTCGATGCCTGACTTCGACATCGACTTCTGCCAGCACGGCCGCGATCGCGTGATCCAGTACGTGAAGGAAAAGTACGGCGCGGATGCCGTGTCGCAGATCGCCACCTTCGGCACCATGGCGGCGAAGGCGGCGGTGCGCGACATCGGGCGCGTGCTCGATCTCGGCTACATGTTCACGGACGGCATCGCGAAGCTGATCCCGTTCAAGCCCGGCAAGCACGTCACCATCGCCGACGCAATGAAGGAAGAGCCGCTGTTGCAGGAGCGCTTCGACAACGAAGACGAAGTGCATCAGCTGATCGAGCTGGCACAGCGTGTCGAAGGCCTGACGCGTAACGTCGGTATGCACGCGGGCGGCGTGCTGATCGCGCCCGGCAAGCTGACCGATTTCTGTCCGCTGTATACGCAGGGTGACGAAAGCGGCGTCGTTAGCCAGTACGACAAGGACGACGTCGAAGCCGTCGGCCTCGTGAAGTTCGACTTTTTGGGTCTGACTACGCTGACCATCCTCGATTGGGCCGAGCGCTATATCCGCAGGCTCGATCCGTCGAAGCAGGACTGGTCGCTTGCCCAGGTGCCGCTCGACGATCCGGCGTCGTTCTCCATCCTCAAGAAGGCCAACACGGTCGCCGTGTTCCAGCTGGAAAGCCGCGGCATGCAGGGCATGCTGAAAGACGCCCAGCCTGACCGCTTCGAGGACATCATCGCGCTGGTCGCGTTGTATCGTCCAGGCCCGATGGACCTGATTCCGAGCTTCTGCGCGCGTAAGCACGGCCGCGAGATGGTGGAATATCCGGACCCGCGCGTCGAGCCCATCCTGAAAGAGACCTACGGCATCATGGTCTACCAGGAGCAGGTGATGCAGATGGCGCAGATCATCGGCGGTTACTCGCTCGGTGGCGCCGACTTGCTGCGCCGCGCGATGGGTAAGAAGAAGGCCGAGGAAATGGCCCAGCATCGCGAGCTGTTTCGCCAGGGCGCCGCAAAGAATGGCCTGACCGGCGAGAAGGCCGACGAAATCTTCGACTTGATGGAGAAGTTCGCCGGCTACGGCTTCAACAAGTCGCACGCGGCCGCGTACGCGCTGCTCGCGTATCACACGGCGTGGCTGAAGGCACACCATCCGGCGGAATTCATGGCGGCGAATATGTCGCTTGCCATGGACGACACGGACAAGGTCAAAATCCTGTTCGAAGACTGCCTGACGAACAAGATGGCCGTGCTGCCGCCGGACATCAATCTGTCCGCGTATCGCTTCGAGCCGGTCGCCGAAGCGGACGGCAAGCGTTCGAAGACGATTCGCTATGGTCTCGGTGCGATCAAGGGCAGCGGTCAGAATGCGATCGAAGAAATCCTGCGGGCGCGTGAAGAAGGCCCGTTCATCGACCTGTTCGACTTCTGCAACCGTATCGACCGTCGCGTCGTGAATCGCCGCACCGTCGAAGCGCTGATTCGTGCCGGCGCGTTCGACACGCTGCATGCGAATCGCGCGCAGCTGATCGCGTCGGTGTCGCTGGCCATGGAGGCCGCCGATCAGGCGAGCGCCAACGCAATGCAAGCGGGCCTGTTCGATATGGGCGACGCGCCGTCGCAAGGCCATGAACTGGTCGACGAGCCGGAATGGCCGGAAAAGAAGAAGCTGCAGGAAGAGAAGGGCGCGCTCGGCTTCTACCTGTCCGGTCACCTGTTCGACGCCTATAAAGACGAAGTGCGCCGCTTCGCACGCCAAAAGATCGGCGAGCTGAAGGAAGGGCGCGACAAGCTGATCGCCGGCGTAATTGCGTCACTACGCACGCAGATGACCCAGCGCGGCAAGATGCTCATCGCGCTGCTCGACGACGGCACGGGCCAGTGCGAAGTGACCGTGTTCAACGAAACTTTCGAAGCGCACAAGCAGTTGTTCAAGGAAGACGAACTGCTGGTAGTGCAGGGGCAGGCGCGCAACGACGCCTTTACGGGCGGCATCCGCTTTACGGTCGAGACCGTGATGGATCTGGGCCGCGCGCGTTGTCGCTATGCAGAAGCGGTGAAGGTCCAGATGAACGGCAACGCCGACGCGCTTGCCTTGCGGCGTGTGCTGGAAGCGCACAGCGCCGGCGTCGATCAGCCCGCGGCCGCGGCAGCGCCTGCAGCGCCCGTCCGAGGCGGCGGCGCTGGCCGCAATGGCGGCGGTTTCGGTGGTGGTGGCGACGGCGGCCGGCAGCGGCAGGCCGTACACATCCCGAATGGTCTCGCGGTGCAGGTTGTCTATCGCAGCGAGAACGCGGAAGGCGAAGTGCGGCTGGGCGACGCCTGGCGCGTGAAGCCCACGGACGAGTTGCTCGCCGCCTTGCGTGGCGAGTTCGCGGGCAGTTCGATCGAGATCGTTTATTGACAGCGTGAAGCGATCATGCCCCGCATCGCCGCGCGGTCGCGGTCGCTTCCGGGGTGGGGTCGCTTTTGGCTGGCGTGGCTGTCAAGCCCAGGCCGCTGTCCTCAGCTGCGCCGCGCTCCCAGCCGTTCCAGCTTGAGAAAGCGGTAGTACACGGTCTCGGCGTTGAACACGGCGATCATGAAGCCGGCGCGGCCGTCCAGAAAACCGCGCCGCAGGACATACGTGCGGAAGAATGCCCAGACGCCGCGTCCTAGCGCCTTGCCGAAGCTGCCGCCTTGGCCCGCTGCATGCCGCTGCTGCGCGCCCGCGGTGGAATACGCGTCGAGCTTGCGTAACACGGTCTCGAAGTCTTCGTACGAGTAGTGCATCAACTTGCCGGACAGCCGTTGCGCCGGCGTATTGAAAACGAGCCGCTCGTGCACCAGATC
>NZ_DASXHA010000038.1:0-8984 GCF_036488795.1 Paraburkholderia sp. | reverse complement strand
CGCAGCGTCGCGCAGTGATCCGGGAGCCAACCATTTTAACTGATCGCCATCCCGTTCTGCTCTGCACCAAAACGAATGTCCCGTATTTGGGAGACAAGCACCGGACACGCGCCTATGCTGCGACGCAGTATTGGCGGCCCTCACGGTCGGTTTTCCTTAAAAAACAAGACGCAGCACGGTAAACACCACCATGCCGACGACAATCGTGCCGAGCATGGTCCGCCGCCACAAATACCAGCCCAGACCGGCGAGGGTGGCATAAAACTCGTGGTTCGCCAGCGAGAACGACAGTCCCTCTGGCGTGACCAGCACGTCCGGCAGGATCACCGCCGCCAGAGCCGCGGCCGGCGCGTAGCGCAACATCCGCTGGACGCGCTCGGGCAAAACGGTACGTTCGCCGCCGATCAGAAACATCGCGCGGGTCAGGGCGGTCACGAACATCATGCCGAACACGGCGAGCCAGATCTGGGTGCTGGTCATGGCGCATCTCCGGCGCCGTTGCGAATGCGGCGCAGATCGGCGCGCTCGACCATCAGATCCGCGCCGCTGCCCGCGACGATGGCCGCGAGCACCGCGAGCGGGAGCGCGAGCCGGTACGGCAAGTCGATTGCCAGCAGCGCGACGATGCCCGCGACGCTGACGGCCGCGAGCGTCGCGCGGCTATTGATTGCCGACACCATCACCGGAATCAGCACCAGCGTGCCGGCGAGCGCCAGACCCCATTTATCCGGAATCAGGCTGGCGAGCAGAATGCCGAGAATCGACGAGACCTGCCAGGACAGCCAGCTTGCGCTCGCCATGCCCCAGAAGTAGGCCTCCTTGCCGGGCACGTAACCTGTCGGAAAGCTTTTTTTCTGGAACAGCAGATAGATGACATCGCCGTTGAAGTAGCCGAGCACGACGCGGCGCCACAACGACAGATAGGAAAAATGGGGCGCGAGGCCGGCGCTGAAGATCACGAAACGGGTATTGACCATGGCCGCGGTCAGCAGCACGGTCCAGACCGGCAGTTTGGCGGCGAGCAGCGGCAACACGGCCAGTTGCGACGAACCGGCGTAGCACAGCAGCGACATGGTGAGCGCTTGCGGCAGCGTGAGCACGGATTTGCTCATGGCGATGCCTGTGACGAGCCCCCAGGAGAAAATTGCCATCACCGTGGGGGAATAGTCGCGCACGCCTTCGCGAAAGGCACGGCGGTTGAGATCGGACAGGCTTGCGAGCATGAGACGAAACGCCCTGCCGCGGGATGGCGCCGCGACGGCATGAAGTCGGCGCCAGGTTGTCGAGCACCCGCTGGCGCATCCGGATTTGTATGATGCGTGGGCCGGATTATAGCGTCCGGGGTGCGGCCAAATGCCCGTTCAGTGTGCAAAAGACGTTAAAATAACGGACTTCGCCGAGTCCCGCGGCTTGGCGCACCTCACAACCGCACCGCTGGAGAATCGTATGTCAATGGCCGACCGCGACGGCAAGATCTGGATGGATGGCAAGCTCATCGACTGGCGCGACGCCAAGATCCACGTCCTCACCCATACGCTGCATTACGGCATGGGCGTCTTCGAAGGCGTGCGCGCCTACAAGACGGCCGACGGCGGCACGTCGATTTTCCGTCTGCAGGAACATACCAAGCGTCTGCTGAATTCGGCCAAGATCTTCCAGATGGCCGTGCCGTTCGACCACGAAACGCTCGCCGCCGCGCAGCGCGAAGTGGTCCGCGAAAACAAGCTCGAATCCTGCTACCTGCGCCCGATCATCTGGGTGGGCTCGGAAAAGCTCGGTGTGTCGGCCAAGGGCAACACCATCCACGTGGCCATCGCCGCGTGGCCGTGGGGCGCTTACCTCGGCGAAGACGGCATTGCCAAGGGCATCCGCGTGAAGACCTCGTCGTTCACGCGTCACCATGTGAACGTGTCCATGGTGCGCGCCAAGGCGTCGGGCTGGTATGTGAACTCCATCCTCGCCAACCAGGAAGCGATTGCCGACGGCTACGACGAAGCCCTGCTGCTCGACGTGGACGGCTACGTCTCGGAAGGCTCCGGCGAAAACTTCTTCCTCGTGAATAACGGCAAGCTGTACACGCCGGATCTGTCGTCGTGCCTCGACGGCATCACGCGCGACACGGTCATCACGCTCGCGCGCGACGCCGGTATCGAGGTGATCGAAAAGCGCATCACGCGCGACGAGGTCTATACCTGCGACGAAGCGTTCTTCACCGGCACTGCCGCCGAAGTCACACCCATCCGCGAACTGGACAACCGCACCATCGGCTCCGGCGCGCGCGGCCCGATTACGGAAAAGCTGCAAAGCGGCTTCTTCGACATCGTGAACGGCAAGAGCGAAAAGTACGCGCACTGGCTGACGAAGATCTAAGTCTGGAAAGTCTGAAATCGCGGCGGGCTGCCTGACGGCGCCCGCGACCTGCCCCCACAGAGAAAGCCCTCATGAGCGAAATCAAGGAAATGCCGCTGGTCGAACTGTCGGCAAAAGACCTGCCGGCGTATTGTCCGAATCCCGCAATGCCGCGCTGGAGCGCGCATCCGCGCGTGTTTCTGGACGTCACGCACGGCGAAGCGAAATGCCCGTATTGCAGCACGCGCTACAAGCTGCGGGACGGCGAAGTGGTCAAAGGCCATTGAGCCGCACCGCGCTCGCTGAACTCGCTCATAAAATCAGGCCGCAGCAGCGGCGAGGCCAATCGTTTGGGCTTCGCGCGGTGCATGTGGCCGCTCCCCTAGAAAAACCTGAACGCTGCACGCGAGTGCGCGCAGCGCTTCCTTTCGACATCGGAAACCCTCCCTGATGCGTCGCGCGTTGGTTATCGCACCGAACTGGATCGGTGACGCATTGATGGCGCAGCCGTTGTTTTCGCGCCTCGTGAAACTGCATCCGCGCATCGCGATCGACGCGGTCGCGCCCTCGTGGGTCGCGCCCGTGCTCGAACGCATGCCCGAAATACGCGACGTCTACGCCACGGATCTCGCGCACGGCAAGCTGCAGATGCTGCGTCGCTGGCAACTGTCGAGCGATCTGCGCGATGTCGGCTACGACGCGGCCTACGTGCTGCCGAATTCGTTCAAATCGGCGCTGATTCCGTGGATGGCGAGCATCCCGCTGCGCATCGGCTATACCGGCGAAAGCCGTTATGGGCTCCTGAATGTGCGCCACGCGAATCCCCGCAAGGACGAACGTCCGCCGATGGTCGGCCATTACGCAGCCCTGGCGTACAAGCCAGGCGCGAAAATACCCGACGATCTGCCGACGCCGCGGCTCGAAACCGATCTGAACGAAGCGTCGCGCGTCTCGGCCCGCTTCAATCTGGACACACGCGTGCCGCTGCTGGTGTTCTGCCCGGGCGCCGAATACGGCCCGGCCAAGCGCTGGCCGCCCGAGCATTTCGCGGCGCTTGCGCAGATCGTCGGCCAGTCGTTTCCGTACACGCAGATCGTCGCGCTCGGTTCGCCCAAAGATGCGCCGCTCGCCCAGGCAATTGCCGAGCGCGCGCCGAACGTGCGCAATCTGTGCGGGCAGACCGCGCTAGGTGAAGCGTGCGCGCTGATCGCGCGAGCCAACGCGGTGGTCACCAACGATTCCGGCCTGATGCACGTGGCGGCAGCGCTGCGGCGCCCGCTCGTGGCGGTCTACGGGTCGACCGATCCGCGCCATACGCCGCCCTTGTCGGAGCTCGCGAAGGTACAATGGCTGCATCTCGAATGCAGTCCCTGTTTTCAGCGCGAGTGTCCGCTTGGGCATTTGAACTGCCTGCGGCAACTGAGCGCCGAACAGGTGTTCGGCGACCTGCGCGGCATGCTGCTCGCGCAACGCTGAACCTTCCGACACCCGCACGCCGCGTTGCAAAGCCGCCACGTTGCGTCATGCCCGCGCCTTGCGGCGTGGGCATCCTTAGGGTTGTCCCGCTGACTTGATT
Organism: Paraburkholderia sp.; assembly: GCF_036488795.1. GTDB lineage: Bacteria > Pseudomonadota > Gammaproteobacteria > Burkholderiales > Burkholderiaceae > Paraburkholderia. The sequence goes on along the minus strand of NZ_DASXHA010000038.1, from coordinate 5,059 downwards.
GCTGTCCCGCAACCGCGCGCCGCGCACAAGAGACTGACGAGCCATGCCACGTTTTGCCCACATCTTCGAAGCCGCTGCGGATACCCTCAACGCCTATTACCAGGCGGTCGCGGAGGTCAACATCGACAGTTTGATGGGCCTGTGGATCGACGAGGAGTTCGCCAGCTGCATCTGGGCCGACGGTTCGCACCTGCATGGCCTCGACAACATCCGCGCCGGACTGGCCATCCAGCTCGAAGCGTTGCCGGTTTCGATCGAACCCATCGACATTCGCGTCTACGACAGCCTCGGCACGGTCGTCTATGCGATCGCCGAGGCGCACCGCCCGGCTGACCCGAAGGCTACGCCCAGCATGGTCTTCACGACCTACGTGATGGTCCATGAGCGCGGCGAATGGAAAATCGCACATATCCACGCAAGTGCGATGCCGAACGAAGCGGCCAATCAGTTTGCTGCGAAAATGCGTCATGGCCAGGGGTCGTTGCACTGACGGCACCCGTTTTTCGCTTTTTCCGGTCGCAGCTATGAGTACGACGCACAACAAGACCGTTTCTTCTGGAACCGCACGCGTGACGGTCCGCGAGGCGAGCGTCGAGATGTTTTATCGGGCGCCGCTCTGGCTGCCGAACAGCCATATCCAGACCATTGTCCCCGCGCTGTTTGCGCGTTTGCCCGCCGTGTCGTACCGGCGCGAGCGCTGGGATACGCCGGACGGCGACTTCATCGAACTCGACTGGCTCGTGCATGAGCCACCTGACGGACAGCGGCGCGCGGCCAATCCCGCGGCGCGGGTGACGGTTGGCACCCAGCCGGGCGCCGCGCATGGTGCTTCCCTCACCCTGGGCAATCCGGCGCATGACGGAGGCCCCTCTTCTCACGCGCCGCTTTTCGTGTTGTTCCACGGCCTCGAGGGCAGTTCCGCGTCGCACTATGCCCGCACGCTGATGGCCACTGCACGCGAACTCGGCTGGCACGGTGTCGTGCCGCACTTCCGCTCGTGCAGCGGGCCGCTTAACCTGTTGCCGCGTTTCTATCACCTCGCCGACAGCGCCGAGGTCGACTGGGTGCTGCGGCGCCTGCGTGAAACGCATCGCGGGCCGATCGTCGCCGCGGGTGTGTCGCTGGGCGGCAATGTGCTGCTTCGCTGGCTGGGTGAACGGCGCCAGGACGCGTCGTTTCTGACGGCCGCCGCGGCAATCTCCGCGCCGCTCGACGTGCACGCCGGCGGCCGCATGCTATCGCAGGGTTTCGGCAAGATCTATACGCGCAGCTTCCTGAAGACGCTGAAGACGAAGGCACTGCAGAAGCTCGAACAGTATCCGGGTCTGTTCGACGCCAATGCGATGCTGGCAAGCCGCACTCTGTACGAGTTCGACAACGTGGTGACCGCGCCGCTGCACGGCTTTCGCGACACGGACGACTACTGGACTCGTGCGACCACGCGCCCGCTATTGCCTGAAATCACGGTCCCCACGCTCGTGCTGAACGCCCGCAACGATCCGTTCCTGCCGGGCGCCGTGCTGCCGGGGCGGCACGAAGTATCGGCCGTGATCGAACTGGATCAGCCGCAACATGGCGGGCACGTCGGCTTTATGACGGGGCCGTTTCCGGGGCGGCTGGACTGGCTGTCGCAACGGGTTTTCAACTACCTCTCCCCATTCGTCGACCATGGATGACATCGTTCGCCAGGCGCTCGCCAAATGGCCCAACGTGCCGCATTGCACCGGCTGGCTGCTGCTCGACCGGCGCGGTAACTGGCGCATGCGCGACGACGAGGCCCAGGCCCGCGGCGCAGCGGGCGAGCCGATCCGCCACGCGGCGCTGCTCGCTTTCATCAACCGCAACTACGAAGCGGATGCGAGCGGCCAGTGGTACTTTCAGAACGGGCCGCAGCGGGTCTACGTGGAACTCGGCTACACGCCCTGGGTGGTGCGTCTGGCTGCCGGCGCGGATGCTGTGCTGACGCTGACCGATCAGGCCGGAAACCCGTTCGAGCCAGCCTCCGCGCTGATCGACGATGCGGGCGGCGTGCTGTTCGCGGATACGTCGGCGCCGCCGCGCGTCGCTGTGCTGCACGATCACGATCTCGAGCTCTTCTCCGAACACGCCGATCTCGCGGAGGACGGCCGCAGCGGTCGTTTCCATTGGCGTGACGGAGTGACGCTGCCCCTGGAGACCGTGCCCAAGGACGAGGTGGCGGTGCGGTTTGACTTTGTCGCGAGTCCGGCAGACAAGGCGAAAGCCGCGCGCGCCTAAGCGCCCAGATGGACCGGAACCTCTTGATACGCGAGGCGCGTGCCGCGTGCTCATGACACCGCACTGTTATGATGAGCGCCCTCAGAAGGAGCCCCACCATGCCTGAACTCACTCATTTCGACGCCGCCGGACAAGCACATATGGTGGACGTCGGCGGCAAGCAGGAAACCCGACGGATTGCCGTCGCACGCGGTTCGATCCGCATGCTGCCCGATACCTTCGCGCTGATTCGCGACGGCAGCGCCAAGAAGGGTGACGTGATCGGGATTGCGCGTATCGCCGCCATCCAGGGTGCCAAGCGCACCGCCGATCTGATTCCGCTGTGTCACCCGCTCGCGCTAACGCGCGTCACGGTCGACTTCGAACTCGACGAGACGCTGCCGGGCGTGCATTGCACGGCGCAGGTCGAGACGCTGGGACGAACCGGTGTGGAGATGGAAGCACTGACCGCCGTGCAAGTGGGTCTGCTGACGGTCTACGACATGTGCAAGGCGGTGGATCGCGGCATGACCATCAACGACGTGAAGGTGCTTGAGAAGCACGGCGGGAAGTCAGGGGATTGGGTGGCGGCTTGAGTTGAGCGCTGCCGCGCCCAACCGCCCTTACCTCTCACCCCGCCACGCGACGACGCGAATCAGTCGTCGCTATCGTCGTCCTGGTTGACGTCCGGTGCCGGGGTACCGTACTTCTTGACCAGTTCCGCCTTAAAGCTCACGAGACTCTTCTGCTCGTCGCACAGCTCATACAGATAGGCCAGCTGCGACGGCCAGTCCTTCAGCTCCACCGCGAAAATCCGCAAACGCTCGACCGTATCGAAAGCGGCATTCGTGTCGCCGCTCAACGCCTGCAGCACCGCATAGCGGCGCAGCACCGTTTCTCCCGGCAGAAGCGCGAGCGCCTGCTTGTGCATCGCGAGCTTGTGATCCAGGTCCATCGCGTTCATGGGTTGCAGCGTGGCCATTCCATACTCGCCCCAGGCGCCGAACAGGAACGACGGATCCGCCTGATACTGCTCGGCCGGACGCGAGCCGTAATACAGCACCTCGGCGCGGTTGTAATCGCGAAAGACCGGATACAGCGCAGCCAGTCCGCCGATCACGACCACCGTGAAGACACCCAACGACAGCTTGCCCGCCACCAGCCGCAACGGACGCGTTTCCAAAAGACCGAGCACGAACATTGCCGGCAGCAGGAAGAACATGTATTGCTGCGGATACTCGACGAGCGCGTGCATCACCAGCACGCCGATCAGCGCAACGCCGAACACGCGCGCTGCGGTATGCGGCACACGCAACACCCGTACGAACCAGGCGACGAGCCCGAGCAACACGATCGCAAGGCCGATCAGGCCGGTCTTGCCGAGCAGGTCGAGGAAGATGTCGTGCGAATTGTTGGCGATTTCGACACCGCCCAGCGTCCGTACGAAATCGAACTGATAGCGTGGAAACTCGCCCCAGCCCACGCCGAGCAACGGATGCGTCTTGAACATCGTCCAGCCGTATTTCCACAGCGCGATACGCGGCGCAATCTGGCCGGCATCCTTGAAGCGGTCGGCGGCCGAATCGTCGAGGTCCAGCTGATAATGCACGTTGGCCCAGCGAATCAGCGCGTTGACGATAAAGAACAGCACGCCAAGCGCAACCGGAATCAGCCATTCACGATTATTGCGGCGTAGCGCCGGGTTACGGCGGATTTCGGCAAACGCCATCCAGAAACCCGCAACGACGATCACACCCATCTGCAGCCAGGGGCCGCGCGAGACAGTCAACGCCAGACCGACCGAAAAGATGATCGACAGGAGTGCCCAGACGATCACGTTCAGCTTGCGCGTCTGCACGAGGAACAAGGCCGCGGCCATCGCAAACGCGATATACGTGGCAAGGTGATTGGCCTGCGCCATATTGCCGAACGGCCGGCGCTTGACGGCGATGTTGTACGCGACGACCAGCGGTGTCACCTTGGTTTCCAGATGAAACAGCTGTACGACCTGACAGAACACGGCAAACAGACCACCGACGATCAACGCGCCGGCCATCCACCGCAGCGTCGACCCGGTCAGCCCGGCGCGGGTCAGGCCATAACCTGCATGCGTCGCCATAAAGGCCGCCAGCAGATAACCGGCTCCGAGCCAGTTCATCGACGGCTGCGAAACCGGCAATACGAAGGTCTGCAGGATCAGCAACAGTCCGAACAGCAGGGGCACGAGCGCGACGGTGGGCGACGCAAAGGTGATCCGCGGCTGCGACGTCCCCACCAGCAGCAAGACCGCGGCGCTCGTCAATACGTACAGCGTCAGCGCGGTAAATTCAGCGTAAAAGGTCGGGATCGGATAGGTATGGTTGACCACTGCATAAGGCAGAATCAACGCACAAGCCAACAAAACAAGAGATAGAAATCGCGCAAATGGGGTGGGCATGAGTAACCGGGGGCGTCAGCAACCGGCGCACTATACAAAAAAATCCTCCTGCTGTGCGCCGGACCGCAATAAATATCCCGAAATCAGCGGGTTAGCTGCGGCGATGGTTGAAAGCGCTGGCTTGGCGCGCGACGGTTGTGTGCCGGGTTTGAGAGCCGTTTCTGCAAGCTGCATCGGGCCGCGTTGAGCAGCCTCAGGTCGAACTTGGGCGCACTGTCGCCGCATTTGGCGGCCCGCGTTTGGGAACCTCACTTATGAGGCGCCATTTGTGAGCCGCACTTGTTTGCCCCAATTTGTGAGCCGCCATTTGTGAGCTTCCATTTGTGAGCTTCCATTTGTGAGCTTCCATTTGTGAGCCCGCATTTGTGAGACCGCACTAATGGAAGC
>NZ_DASXHA010000007.1:0-4904 GCF_036488795.1 Paraburkholderia sp. | reverse complement strand
GTAGCGGACGCTGGAGCGGATGAATGCTGTGTCACGAGGGCTGCTGCGCGGGGGCAGATCTCGTGTTGAACCGTTACCCGCACATGACAGAGATGGACACTTATGGGCTGGCGGTTTGAGCCCGCTTTCTTTTGCCTACTTTTCTTTGCGGCGGCAAAGAAAAGTAGGTGCCGCCCCGCACAGGGGCGAAGCTAATAGACCACTAAGAACACAAGGAAAGGCCAACGCCGTAGGCAAACCGCCAAACGGCGAAACAAATAGACCACTAAGAACACAAGGGGAGGCCAACGCCGTAGGCAAACATCCAAAGCACATTGCAAACAGACCACTAAGACTGCAAGGAGGAGTCGACGCCACATAGATAACAGCCAGAGGGCGACGCCAACAAACCAAACCCAACAAACCAAAGCCGCCTGCAAGGCAAAAACCTCACTCAAAACCGACACCCTCAAGAGCCCGCATCGCGTTTCCCACTGCATCTGCATCACAGCAATCCACGATCACCCTTTCGGGCATCGCTCTAAGCCAGGTCAGCTGCCGCTTACACAACTGCCGTGTAGCAAACACCCCCTTATCCCGCATGGTGGCGAAATCAACCGCGCCATCGAGATACTCCCAGGCCTGCCGATATCCCACACACCGCATCGACGGCATCGCAGGATTCAAATCCCCGCGTCCGCGCAAGCGTTCGACTTCGTCGATAAAACCCGCCGCCAGCATGGCATCGAAGCGTCGCGCGATCCGCTCGTGCAGCACGCTTCGATCCGAAGGCTCCAACGCCACCGGTACGAATCGCCACGGCTGCAACGCCTCGTCTGAACGGGCAGGCGCGACCAGCAAGCTCGACATCGGCTGTCCCGTCAGCATGAACACTTCCAGCGCCCGCTGAATTCGCTGCGAGTCGTTCGGCGCAAGCCGCGCAGCCGTTACCGCATCCACGACCGCAAGCCGCGCATGCAGGGCAGGCCAGCCATCCCGTAGCGCGTCCGCATCGAGCGCGGCGCGTACCTCGGGATTGGCAGCGGGCAGATCGTTCAAACCCTGGGTGAGCGCCTTGTAATACAGCATCGTGCCGCCGACCAGCAACGGCATCCGCCCCCGCGCCGTAATTTCGCCGACGAGCCGCAGCGTGTCCGTGCGGAATTCGGCAGCGGAGTAGGCGTCGGCGGGATCGACGATATCGATCAGGTGATGCGGCACCTGAGCCCGTTCCCCGGCCGTCGGCTTGGCCGTGCCGATATCCATCTCGCGATACACCAGCGCCGAGTCGACGCTGATGATCTCGACCGGATGCCGCGCGGCAAAAGCCAACGCCGCGGCCGTCTTGCCGGACGCGGTCGGGCCGAGCAGGCAGCCAACCGGCGTCGGATTACGGTGCGTCATGGCCGGATTGGAGTGCACGCGACGGGAGCCGGGCGGCCAACGGTGTGCGGGCCAGCGTGCTCATTGACCGCGCATGAACAGGCGGTCGAGGTCCGACAGCGTCAACTGATACCACGTCGGGCGCCCGTGATTGCACTGGTCCGCGCGCTCGGTCGCCTCCATCTGACGCAGCAGCGCGTTCATTTCGTCCAGCGTCAGGCGCCGGTTCGCGCGTACCGCGTGGTGGCAGGCCAGCGTGCCGAGCAACTCGTGCTGGCGCTCGGTCAGCACCCGCGAGCCGCCGTAAGCATGCAGATCGGTCAGCACGGCGCGGGCGAGCGCCTGCAAATCGGCATCCTTCAGGAGCGCCGGCACCGCGCGGATGGCCAGCGAGGTCGGCGACAACACCGCCAGATCGAAACCCAGCGCATCGAGCGTCTCTCGCTCCTCTTCGACCGTGCCAATTTCGACCGGATCAGCCTGCATAGACAGCGGAATCAGCAATGGCTGCACCGCAATCGCGCGATCGGCCAGCGCGTTTTTGAACTGCTCGTACAGGATGCGCTCGTGCGCGGCGTGCATATCCACGATCACCAGCCCCTGCGCGTTCTGCGCCAGCACGTAAATGCCGTGAATCTGGCCCAGCGCGAAGCCGAGCGGTTGCTCGTCGTTGGCGTCGAAAGCGGGGCTTGCGGAGGCGGGCGGCGCGAACAACGACGGCGCACCGGCGCCAGAATCGCGCGCTTCGAACAGCGTCGTGCCCTGCGCCGTGCCGGCGCCGGCGTCCTTGCGGCCGAACAGCGCGTCGTAAAGCGCAAGCGGTTGCGCGACCGGCAGCGTGCCTTGCGTCATGCGTGCCTGGCGCAGCCACGTGTTGCCGGCCTGTGCGCCAAAACCGCCCGCATTGCCGCCGCTGCTGCCGAATGAAGCCCCGCCCGTACCGCTGAACGAGCTGCCGCCCGCCGAAGTACCGCCGCCGTTCCCGAAGCCCTCAGGCGGGGTCGTTCCGAACGACGCCGGACTTCCCGCGACTGGTTCGAGATGCGCCGCGTGCCCCCCTGCGGTGGTTTCCGGCGAAGCGCCCGCATGCCGCGCCAGTGCCCGTTGCACCGCGTGGAACACGAACTGGTGAATGGAGCGCGAATCGCGGAAACGCACTTCGATCTTCGAGGGATGCACATTGACATCCACGCCCTCGGGCGGCAGATCGAGAAACAGCACGTACGACGGATAACGGTCGCCGTGCAGTACGTCCTCGTAGGCGGCGCGCACGGCGTGGGTCAGCAGCTTGTCGCGCACGAAACGGCCGTTGACGAAGAAATACTGCTGGTCGGCCCGGCCGCGGCTCGCGGTCGGCAGGCCGGCACAGCCATAGACCGCGAGCGGTCCAGCCGATTCGTCCAGCGGCAAATGGGCGGTGGCAAAGCCTTCGCCGAGAATCTTCGCGACCCGGACAGCCGGCTCCGTGGCGTTCCAGTGCTCGACCGCACGGCCGTTGTGCAGGACCGAAATCGCCACGTCCGGCCGCGCCAGCGCGGCACGCCGGATCATCTCGAGACAATGGCCGAGTTCGGTCTGCTCGCTCTTCAGGAATTTTCGGCGCGCGGGCGTGTTGAAGTACAGTTCGCGCACTTCGATGGTCGTGCCCTGCGTGCCGGCCGCCGGGCTCAGCACGCCGGTTTGGGCGTCGATCCGCACCGCGTGCGGCGCGTCGGCCGTGCGGCTCGTGATGACCAGTTCCGCTACCGACGCAATCGACGCCAGCGCCTCGCCGCGAAATCCGAGCGTACCGACGGCTTCGAGCTCGGCGAGCGAGCGGATCTTGCTGGTAGCGTGGCGCATCAGCGCGAGCGTGAGTTCGCTTTCGGGGATGCCGCAGCCGTCGTCGGTGATGGAGATGCGTTTGACGCCGCCTTCGTCGAGCAGAATGCGCAGCGTCTGCGCGCCGGCGTCGAGCGCGTTCTCGAGCAGTTCCTTCACCACCGAGGCCGGCCGCTCGACCACCTCGCCGGCGGCGATCTGGCTGATCAGCAGATCGGGCAGGGGCTGGATGGCGCGCAGCGGGCGTAGGACGGGCGCCACGGCCGGTGCGGCGGCGTCGACAGGCGTTTCGGAGAATTCGGACATGGCGAAATTATAGCGACTCGCCGCGCGCCGGTTGATCAACCCCTTTTCACGCGCCTGTCCCGCCGTTGCAGCAGACTAATGCTGCATGGGTGTACGCCTGCGCACGCAGATTTTTTATCGCTTACGGGCACTTTCGGTATCATGGCGCGGTCAATTTCCCCGCCTTCGGGTGCGGATTTCCTGCCCGTTTCATCACGCGTTGACGGCCTGCCAGACCGGCCGCCCACGCCACTTGCTCAATAAAGGACGCTTTTGGACACGCTGCTGCAGTTCGCGAACCTTGTTTTGCACATCGACAAGTTTCTGGGAGTTTTCATTCAGCAGTACGGCGCCTGGGTCTACGCGGTGCTGTTTCTGATCGTCTTCTGCGAAACCGGTCTCGTGGTGCTGCCGTTTCTGCCGGGCGATTCGCTGCTGTTCATTGGCGGCGCGTTCTGCGCAAGCGGAGAGATGAATCTGGGCGCCCTGATCGTGCTGCTGCTGGTGGCGGCGGTCGGCGGCAATACGCTCAACTATCTGATCGGCAGGGCGATCGGGCCGAAGGTGTTCAATTCGCACATTCCGCTGCTCGAACGGTTCCTCGATCGCGCGGCATTGCAAAAGACCCACAACTTCTATGAGAAGCACGGCGGCAAGACGATCGTGCTGGCCCGTTTCATCCCGGTGGTGCGAACTTTCGCGCCGTTTGTGGCGGGCGCATCGGAGATGACCTTCCGCCGCTTCCAGTTGTTCAACGTGGTCGGCGCATTGGCCTGGGTACTCTTGCTCGTGTTTGCCGGGCTAGCGTTTGGCAATATTCCCGTGATTCGCGACCATCTGAACCTGATCGTGCTGGTTGGCGCGGGTGCGGCCATCGTGCCGGTCGTGCTGGGCGCGCTGTGGAAGATGTTCCGCAAGCCGGAACCCAAGCCGGGTAGCCGGTAAATCTGGTCGGGCCCGCTGACAGGAAAACGGCGCCGCGAGAATTCCGCGGCGCTTTTTTTTGCGGCCGTGTTACGGCACGCTAACTCGGCGGCGGGCGCGGCGGGCGTGGCGTGCGCTGCGGGTGGATCAGATGAACGCGGCGCCTGCTGGGCCGCCCGGCCGCGGTCGCGCAGGCAGTCCGGCGGCGTGAGAGGGCGGACACGCTAACTCGCGGCGCGCCGCGGTGAGTCCGGCGAGCGCCGCGTTGGCTGACTGTCTGTGTACAGATCCCCAGTCGGGGGACTGACCGAACTGCTCTCGGGCAGGCCGGCCGGTCGGGATGAGGGGGCACGCGCTAGTTCGCGGCGCGCCGTACCAGCGGCGTTTCCGGTGTCGGATAGCCCGCCTCCCGGAAGGTTTCGACGATCGCGCGGTTGGTGTCGAAGTAGACCTGCCAGTAGTGGTCTGTGTGCGCGTACGGGCGCACGCACAAAAGCGGTCCTTCGGGCGTA
>NZ_DASXHA010000028.1:0-4152 GCF_036488795.1 Paraburkholderia sp. | reverse complement strand
TGTATGTGCGTGCGCATGTACCCGAATCGCCGGCATGGAAGGCCATGGAAAAGCGCGCCCGTCCGGGTCTCGTCGCCACACTGAAAAAGAACGTCACGCTGTCGCTTTACTCCATTGTGCTGATGACGGCGTTCAACTTCTTCTCGCACGGTTCGCAAGACCTGTATCCGACTTTCCTGCGCGAACAGCATCACTTCGACCCGCATACCGTTTCGCTGATCACGATCGTGCTGAACGTCGGCGCCATCTGTGGCGGCCTGTTCTTCGGCTTCCTGTCGGAGAAGATCGGCCGCAAGCGCGCCATCTTTATCGCGGCGCTGATTGCGCTGCCGGTGCTGCCGTTGTGGGCCTTCTCGAGCACGCCGGTGCTGCTCGCCGTCGGCGCATTCCTGATGCAGATTTCGGTGCAAGGTGCATGGGGTGTGATTCCGGTTCACCTCAACGAAATCTCGCCGGATGAAATCCGCGCGACTTTCCCGGGCCTCGTGTATCAGCTCGGCAACCTGCTCGCCTCGGTCAACGCGCCGCTGCAGGCCGGTCTCGCGGAGCAGCATGGCAACAACTACGCGCTCGTGATGGCAACCGTGATCGGCATCGTGGCCGTGGTAATTGCGATACTGATTCCGTTTAGTCGTGAACGCCGCGGCATAGATATGACACAATCAGCAAAAGAGGTGGCGACCGCGTAGTTGTCCACACGCGGCGCACACCGGCAAGACACCTAAAACAGGCGGCCCTGAGCCGCCAGGCCATGCAGAGATACGAGGCCGTTCCGATTTCGATCGGAACGGCCTTTTTATTTGCGCTCGCAAAAGCATCTGGCCGCATTGACAGGTGCTTTGAGCGGGTCAGTTGACGCACCGCAGCGGTGCTTTTTTAGAGGAGTCCGTCCACAGCCATCCCTTGCCCGATTCATCCTGACCTTCTTATCCTGAAAAAAACGATTGTTTCAAATACGCATTTGAATCGTCTGTTTGCGGCCGGCTACCGGCACTTGGGAGACGCAACATGGCAGTTCGCACGACAGGCCGGCACACCGGCGATACGAAGTCCCGCATTCTCGACGCGGCCGAAACGCTGTTTATCGAATGCGGTTATGAAGCCATGTCGCTGCGCCAGATCACCTCGCGTGCCGAGGTCAATCTTGCAGCGGTCAACTATCACTTTGGCAGCAAGGAAGCCCTGATTCACGCGATGCTCTCGCGGCGGCTCGACCATCTCAACCAGGAACGGGTCAAGCTGCTCGAACGCTTCGACACCATGCTCGGCGCGCGTCTCACCTGCGAACACGTGCTCGGTGCAATGTTCATTCCGGCGCTGCGCCTGTCGCGCGAACCGCGGGTGGGCGGCAAGGCGTTCCTGCGCCTGCTGGGACGCGCGTACACCGATCCGTCGTCGTTCATCCGCGACTTTCTGAACGGACACTACGCGTCGGTGGCCGAGCGCTTCTTCGATGCGTTCCAGCGTGCCCTGCCGCATTTGCCGCGCGAAGAACTCGGCTGGCGCCTGCACTTTGCGATCGGCGCGCTCTCCGGTGTGCTGGCCGGCACCGATACCGACAGCCTCATCTCGGAGTTCTCGCAAGGCAAGTCGATGAACGATCTGCAACTGATCGCACGCCTCGCCTCGCTGATGGTGGCCGCACTCAAAGCGCCGCTGCCCGATGCGACGCAGCTGGCCGCCTTCGCGGCCGTGCTGGGCGACGCGGCCGACGGTTCGGACGATCTGGGCGGCCCCGCCGCCGGATTGACCTGCGCCAGCGCCAGCGCAGACGCCAGCGCCGGCACGGCCGGCACGCGTGCGTCGCTCGCCGCTGCCGAATCCGGCCTCGCCGCCCAGCAGCAGGAACGCACGAGCAACCTGAGCGCCGCCCCATTGCGGCACGTCGCACACGGCGGGGCCTGAGAGCGGGCCGGACCGGAGCGATGCAAACCGTCAAGCATGACGCAACGTAAATCAGCATCGCTCCGGCGCCGTGGTGCGCCAGGCACCGCATGTGCTGTCGAAGCAGGGCAACCCTACAACACGCGAATAAAACCCGAGCCTTGCGCAACCCGCGCAAGCGTGCGCGCGCACCATCAAAACAGGAGGCAACCTCATGTCGTGGTTCTTCGTTGTGCTGGTCATTGCCGTTGCGGCACTTGTCTATGTTCAGGCCAAAGCTTCCTGGTGGCTCGCTTTCATGATTGCGTGGGTAGCCGCCGCGCATCTGAGCGGCGCCGCCGGCCCGCTGAGCACCGCCTTGCTGGCCATCCTGTTCGTGCTGCCCACCCTCGTTCTCGCCGTGAAGCCGCTACGGCGCGCGTGGATTTCAAAGCGCGTGCTGGAGATTTTCCGCAAGATCCTGCCGGAGATGTCGCCCACTGAGCGTGACGCCATCGAAGCCGGCACCGTCTGGTGGGATGCCGCGCTGTTCTCCGGCCGCCCGCACTGGGACACCTTGCTCGGACACGGACCCGCCAGACTGAGCGCGGAAGAACAGTCGTTTCTCGACGTCGAATGCCAGCAACTGTGCGATCTCGCGAACGACTGGGAAACCACCGCGGTCTGGCAGGACCTGTCGCCGCAGACGTGGCAGTTCATCAGGGAGAAAGGCTTTCTCGGCATGATCATTCCGAAGCAGTACGGCGGCAGGCAATTCTCCGCCTACGCGCATTCGCAGGTCATCATGAAGCTCGCGACGCGCTGCTCGGCAGCGGCCGTTTCGGTGATGGTGCCGAACTCGCTCGGGCCGGCCGAACTGCTGATGCGCTACGGCACCGAAGAACAGAAGAACCACTATCTGCCGCGCCTCGCGCGCGGCGAAGACATCCCCTGCTTCGCCCTGACGAGCCCGTATGCCGGTTCGGATGCCGCGGCGATCCCCGATGTCGGCGTCGTCTGCCAGGGCACGTTCGAAGGCCGCGAGACGTTCGGCTTTCGCGTGACGTGGGACAAGCGCTACATCACGCTGGGGCCGATCGCGACGGTGCTCGGCCTCGCGTTCCGCACGCTCGATCCGGATCACCTGCTCGGCCCGGACGACGAACCCGGCATCACCTGCGCGCTGATTCCGGCCCACCACCCCGGCGTGAACATTGGCCGGCGTCACTGGCCGCTCAACGCGGTGTTCCAGAACGGCCCGAACTCGGGCACGGACGTGTTCATTCCGCTCGACTGGGTGATCGGCGGACGCGCACAGGTCGGCAATGGCTGGCGCATGCTGATGGAATGTCTCGCGGCCGGCCGGGCGATTTCGCTGCCGTCGTCGAACGTGGGCATGGCGAAACTCGCCGTGCGTGGCACCGGCGCCTACGCCGCCGTGCGCCGCCAGTTCCGCACCGCGGTAGGCAGGTTCGAGGGGGTGCAGGAAGCGCTCGGCCGCATGGGCGGCAACCTGTATGTGATGGACGCGGCGCGGCGCCTGTCCGCGCATGCGGTGGATCTGGGCGAAAAGCCCTCGGTGATTTCGGCGATCGCGAAGTATCACATCACCGAGCGCGCCCGCCAGATCATCAACGACGCGATGGACGTCGTCGCCGGCAAAGGCATCTGCATGGGACCGTCGAACTTCCTCGCGCGGGCGTATCAACAGGTGCCGATTGCGATTACCGTGGAAGGCGCGAACATCCTCACGCGCTGTCTGATCATCTTCGGTCAGGGCGCCATCCGTTGTCATCCGTATGTGCTAAAAGAAATGGCCGCGACCCGTGAAGCCGAGCGCACCAGGGCGCAGGTCGACTTCGACCGTGCCTTCTTCGGTCACCTTAGCTTCACCTTGTCGAACGTGGTGCGCAGTGTCGTCTACGGCGTGACGGGCGGCGCATTCATCGCGAAACCGCGGCGCGCCTATGCACCGCTCGCCGGCTACTATCGCGCGGCCACGCGCATCTCCACGGTATTCGCGCTGCTCGCGGACGTGTCGATGTTCGTGCTCGGCGGCAATCTGAAGCGGCGTGAACGGATCTCCGCGCGCCTCGGCGATGTGCTGTCGCAGCTCTACCTGATCTCCGCCACGCTCAAGCGCTTCGAAGACGAAGGCCGGCAGGAGACCGATTTGCCGCTGCTTCGGTGGGGCGTCGAAGACTCGCTTTACAAGGCGCAACAGGCCATTGACGGCGTGCTCGCCAACTATCCGAACCGCGTGGCCGCTGCCCTCGTGCGTGGGCTTGC
>NZ_DASXHA010000176.1:0-13081 GCF_036488795.1 Paraburkholderia sp. | reverse complement strand
GCTCTCGGCTGCGCTCGATCTGCAACAGGAGTCGCTGACCTGTTTTCTGAACGGCGACGGCCATGACGACGTGCGACAGGCCGGGCGTGTCTCAGGTTGGTACTTCCCCGCGCCGTACGGCATCTATGCCACTGCGGACGGCTTCATCGCACTGTCGCTGAGTTCTCTGGACAGCATTTATCAGATCCTCCAGATCCCGGAAAACGAGCGAATCCCCGTAAAGCGGGCATTCGACGCGCAGCGCGAAATCTCCGCCTTGCTCGGGCGCCGTCTTGCGCAGCACACGACGGAGCACTGGGTGCCACTGTTCGAGCAGCATCATGTTTGGCACGCGAGGGTCAACGACTATGCGCAGGTCGTCGCCGATCCGCAGGTGCGCCACCTGAAGAGCTTCCAGACGCTCGAAGGTGCGACCGGCACCCCGGTGACGCTCGTCAATCATCCGGTGCGCTACGACGGGAGCGCGCCGGCTATCCGCACGCCGCCGCCACGATTGGGCGCGCACACGATCGACATCCTGTCGGAGGCCGGAATGAACCGGCCGATGATCGACTCGCTGCTGGCGGACGGCGTAATCGCAGTTGCCGAGGACTCTCGAGCCGTTGCGGCGGACGCGGCGAAAAGCAGAGTGGCTTGAAGCGGTGATCAAGCGATCCATACGGCGAGCGGACGGTACCCGTCAACGAGAACAGGGGCAGCAGGCATGAGTGACAGCTATAGGGAAGTCAGTACGGATGTGCTGGTCGTTGGCAGCGGTGGCGCTGCGCTGCGCGCTGCGCTCGAGGCGCACTCCAGCGGCGCTGACGTGCTGATCGTGATCAAAGGAGAATTTCGCAAAAGCGGCGCGACGTTTCATAGCGTAGCTGAAGTAGGCGCCTTCAATGTGCCGGACGGAGCAGGCGACGCCAGCGACAGTCCAGACGTTTTTCTCGCCGATATCCTGCATGCCGCGCAAGGCATGGCCGACCCGCGCCTGAGCGCGATTCTCGCGAACGAAGCGCACGACTCGCTGCGCTACCTCGAACAGTACGGCGTAAAGTTCGAGCGCGAGGATGACCACTACCTGGTTTTTCGCGCATGCTTTTCTTCCAGGCCGCGCTCGCATGTGATTCAGGAGCACTTCAAACCCATTGTGAAATCGCTGGGGGCCGAAGCTTCGCGGCGTGGCATCAAGGTCATGGACCGGTTGATGATCGTCGACCTGCTTTCGCAGGACGGCGAATGTCTTGGCGCATACGCGATCGATTCCGACGGAAATCCGCTGCTGATCCGTGCGAAGTCGACGATTCTTACCACCGGCGGCGCAAGTCAGCTGTTCGCCCAAAATCTGTATCCGCCGGATATTACCGGCGACGGTTATGCAATGGCTTATCGCGCGGGCGCGCGACTGGTCAACATGGAGTTCATGCAGGCCGGTGTGAGCGTGCTGACTCCTTTCGTCAACCTGTTCGGCAACTACCTGTGGGACGCGCAGCCCAATCTCACCGACCGCGATGGCAGGGCGTTCGTCGCTGACTATCTGCCGACGGGGATCCGCCAGGCTGATGTCATCCGGCAGAAAGAGCGGCACTTTCCGTTCAGTTCCAGCGACATCTCGCGCTACGTCGAAATTTCGATTCAGAAGGCACTCAACGATGGCCGCGGCACGGCTGAAGGCGGCGTATTTCTCGACTTCGCCGGATGTGATCTGGAATCGATACTGTCCGACAAGAGCCGCAGCATCGCAAGGATGTGGCCGCTAACCTGCCAATGGTACAAGGAGCACGGTGTCGACCTCTATCAGGACAGAGTGCAGATCACCTGTTCCGCGCATGCGATCAACGGCGGTTTGTATATCGACGAAAACGCCCAGTCCAATCTCAAGGGTCTGTTCGCGGCGGGCGAGGTGGCAGCGGGCCCGCATGGCGCCGACCGTCTCGGCGGCAATATGGCCGTGACGTGTCAGGTGTTCGGCCGCCGGGCGGGCCTCGCCGCGGCCGAACGCGCGAAAAATATGACCCATCGCGCGACTACCGGCGCCGTGGACGAAGCCCGGACGGTCGCCACGCAATTTCGCCGAACGGGCAGGCACACGGTGGACGAACTGAAGGCACGGATTCAGCAGTGTGCAAACCGGTATTTGCTGATCGTGCGCGACGAAGCCGGGCTTCAGACCTTCACCCGTGTCTGCAGGGAGACGCGAGACCAGTTGTTTCAGGACACGGTGATCGGTACGCCGTCCGAGCTCGTGCGGGGCATCGAATTGGCGAACTTGATCCAGATCGGTGAATTGATGGCTTGCGCATCGCTTGCCAGACGGGAGAGTCGCGGCGGTCATTACCGCGAAGACTTTCCTGAGCGCAACCCGGACTTCGCCAGCAACATATTCCTCGATCGGAACGTGCCTGAAGGTCTCTGGTTCGGGCGGCTGGCGGATCTGCGGTCGTAAGTCAGCGGCCTGAAGCCGTTCACCACGAGCTACCGGCGCCGTCGCCCTTGCCACTTCTGCGCAAGCCGTCGATCAGCAGATTAACGACCTTGCTTTCGTCCGCCACACGTATCCGCGCACCGGTCACGAGCTGGCGGTACCACATGCGGCCCATCAGCATATCGATGGCAGTCTCGCTATCGGCGCCATCGGGTAGCTCACCACGCTCGATTGCATGATCGATGATCGCAACGGCCAAGCGCCTGCGTGGAAGAATGAAGCGTTCGTGCAGCAGCGTCGCGAGTTCGGGATCCTGGATCGCGCCGGCGATCAGCAGCGGAATCACCTTGCCGGCACCTTTGATGCCCGCGACCCAGTTTCGATAGAGGATGCATAGATCTTCAGCGAGACTGCTCGACTGCGGCTCTGGCATCGGCCAGCCACGATTCGCTTCGTCCAGCACCGCTATGACCAGATCGGATCGCGATTTCCAACGTCGATACAACGTCATCTTGCCGACGCCCGCGCGCAGCGCGACCTTCTCCATCGTGAGGCCGTTATAGCCTTCGTCAATCAGAACCGCCGATGCCGCGCGCACGATGTCCCGCTCGGTTTCCGGGTTGCGAGGGCGTCCCGCCCGGGGAGTGTCGGCTGACGGTTCGGCGTCAAAGGTCGCTGGTCTCTGGGTCATCTTCGGGTCGAGTGAAAAAGGCTAACGATAGTCTAGTGCAGTAAATGAACGCAGGTGCGGAAAGTCCGACGATGCACTTTGCGCGAACTGTCGGCGAAGCGGCCGGTTGGATTCGGGATCGACGGGCGACGCGGTACGGGAAAGTCCTAGGTTCCGCGTATATGTCGCTGCTCGACGCACCGCAGCATCCGCCGCGCGCACGCATCCTTTCTTTCGGTCAGCCAGCTCCCACGCCCGCGCGCTGTTCACCAGGAGCCGTTTGCGCGACCGCACAACACGCTTTGCGCACGTGGCACTGCTGCATCGCACTGCATTGCGCGCCAGACATTCGCTCCAAATCGTCCTTGAAAAACCGGCCAACTTAATTACGATACATGTGCGTATCGTAATTAAGCGCAGTTGTTCATTCAGGGCCAATCAGGGAGCACGTCATGTCGAAGCAAGCAGTTCTTCAGAAGTTTCCACAAGTTGATCATCATCAGGCTACCGGCGAGCTAGCCAGCGTGTATGAAGACATCCATAGCACGCTGCGAGTGCCATGGGTCGCGTTTGGCATTCGCGTGATGTCGCAGTTCGAGCATTTCGTTCCCGCGGCATGGGCCGCGCTAAAGCCGCAGATCTCGACACGCTACGCCGAAGCGGGCGCAGACAAGGTTCGCGAAGCGTCGATCATTCCGGGACCAGCGCCCGCCGACCCCACGCCGAAGCTGCTACAGGCCGGCTGGACAAGCGCGGATATCGCCGAACTGAAGCTGGCGCTGGATCTGCTCAACTATGGCAATCCGAAATACCTGAACCTGATATCCGCATGGAACGAAGCGTGGCATCAGCGCGATGCAGGCGGACGTACCAACAAGCCATTGTCGGGCACCCAGGCAGAGCTTCTGCCGTACGGCCTGCCGGAAGGCATCGAAAAATTCCATTTGCTCGATCCGGACGAGTGCGACGACCGTACCCAGCGTGTGCTGCGCGACATTCGCGACGCGTCGCTGCATCATGGTCCAGCGAGCGACTATCGCGTGCTCGCGAAGTGGCCCGATTACCTCGAAATCGCGTACGAAGAAGCGCTCAAACCGGTCGCGATAACGGCCGAGTACGACCATACGTCGTGGAAGATCCGCAAGATCGCGCGCGAACATATTCGCGGCTTTGCGAAACCCGGCGGTGTTGCATGGCGTGATCTGACCGAGAAGCTGTCGCCGGAACAGATCGCCGGATTGACCGGACTGCTCTTCATGTATAACCGCTTCATCGCCGATATCACGATCGCGATCATCCGGCTGAAGCAGGCATTCGACGGTGAGAAGGACGCCACCGAAAACAAGTTCCCAGTCTGATCGGAGCCGGTGCTGGCGTGAACTCATCCGGAGCGCCAGCATCATCGACGCTTTGTCCGCTTTGCCGTATCGAGGAGCGCATCATGACACTTCATGGCGAGATGACCGACGCCGTTACCCTGCCGTCGCACACGTTGCGACGAGCCCGGCTGTCGAGCCTGATTGGCAGCGTGATCGAATGGTACGACTTCTTCATCTACGGAACGGCGGCGGCCCTGGTGTTTGGCCATCTGTTCTTCCCAAACTCGAGTCCACTCGCCGGCACCATGGCGAGCTTCGGCACCTTCGCGATAGGTTTCGTCGCGCGGCCGCTGGGTGGCATCATCTTCGGACATTTTGGCGACCGGCTCGGCCGTCGCGCAGTGCTGGTGGCGACGCTCAGCGTCATGGGACTGTCGACGTGTCTGGTCGGGCTGCTACCGACGTACACATCGATCGGTATCTGGGCGCCGATCCTGCTGACGTTGCTGCGCTTCGCGCAAGGCGTCGCACTGGGCGGCGAATGGGGCGGTGCGGTGTTGATGGTGGTCGAGCACGCTCCGGCGAACCGGCGTGGTTGGCACAGCGCGTGGCCGCAGATGGGTGTGCCGCTCGGGTTGCTCGTCGCAACCGGTGTGATCGCGCTGGTTGCCGCGCTGTCCAAAGGGCACTTTGAAACATGGGGCTGGCGGGTGCCGTTCCTGCTGAGCATCGTGCTGGTCGGTGTCGGTCTGTTCATTCGCCTTACCGTCGAGGAGACGCCGGTATTCAAGGACATGACTGAAAAGAAAACTGTTACGCGTTATCCGGTGCTCGAAGTCATGACGCGCAACAAGAAGCGCGTGCTTCTCACGATTGGCGCGCGCTTCGCGGAGAATGGATCGTTCTTTATCTTCAGCGTTTTCAGCCTGACGTATGCGACGCAGCATTTGCACGTGCCACGTTATGTGATCCTCGGCGCAGTGGTCACAGGCGCGATCGTGACTGTATTCACGATTCCACTGTTCGGGTGGCTAAGCGATCGCTTCGGTCGACGGCCTGTTTTCATCGGCGGGGTAACGTTCACTCTCCTTTTCGCGTTTCCTTTCTTCTGGCTGCTCGAAACCACGCAACCGTTGCTCATCCTGCTCGCGTTAGTGCTCGCGCTTGCCATCGGCTGGGCAGCGATGTACGCGCCGCAAGCCGCCTACTTCTCCGAGCTCTTTGAACCGCAGGTGCGGTATTCCGGCATGTCGATCGGCGCGCAGTTGGTGGCAATCTTCGCAGGCGGCCCGTCGCCGCTCATTGCGACAGCCGGCATCGCATTCTCAGGTGGTTCCTCATGGCCGATCTCGGTATGGCTCGTGCTGGTCTCGGTGATATCGCTGATAGCGCTGATGCTCGCGCCCGAAACGGTGGGGCGCGACTTGGGGCAGCGCGAAGATGCCGACGAGATGGGAGGTCATCGCCGTGTAGCGCATGCATGACTTCTTTGTCGGCTTCACATGTCGAGCTTCTCACCCGCGCGGCGTATTCCCCTGAAAACGCCGCGTGACGCATCGACGAAGCCACGCATGCCCCGGGTCGTTCTGATAACGCTCCTGCCAGTACAGCGAGATCTGGATGGGCGGCACCGCAACCGGCATCTGCCGGATCACGAGTCCATCGCCACCTAGCATCTGCGCGACTCTCTGCGGGATATTGGCGATCAGATCGGACTGGGCGACGACGAACGGCGCGGCCAGGTAGCTGGCCGCGTGATTCGCGCCCAGGCGATGACCGCCTTTGCGCTGCTGCTCGCCAACGTCGTTCTGCTCTATCTGCTGATGTAGCGCAAGCCTCGCATGCCGCGCTCTCGCATCGTGCGACGGGCGCGCGGCGAGCTCGCAGCGCGCTGCATCCGGCTGCTCGAAATCCCACCCATCAAACACCTTTCATACGGCCGGTCCACCGCACGCGCCGAGGCGGTCTCGCGAGTCGACGAGCGAAACCGGAACGGTCGGTCCACCGCCAGGCAGGCCCAAATCGCCTTGCGGTTACCGGTAACGCCATCCTAATTGCATGACCGGAACTCAGTCGCTATACTGCCTCGGCGGTCCATTGGCCTGACCACATCGATTGGCCTGACCACGAACGAGTTGAAGCAGACTGTCCGACATGTATAGCGTCCGCGCCCGCGCAGACGCGTTCGCAGGAGGCGTGCTGTGACAAAGTCGCGTCGCGCCTCCTGATAAGCAGAATGAAAGGAGACGACAAGATGTTCCGTAAAGGAATGCAGGTCAGGACCTTGCTGGCCATGCTTGCTTGCATGATCGGAGGCGCCGCGCACGCGCAGGTGGCAACCGGTGATACGTCGCAGAAAAAGATCGCGCTGTCCAACAGCTTCGCGGGCAACGCGTGGCGACAGTCGATGCTCAAGAGCTGGAATGCCGTCTCGCAGCAGGCGGTCGCCGACAAGAAAGTCGCCAGCGCGCCGGCCTTCAACACCGCCGAGAACCAGGTGACGGAGCAGGCGCAGCAGATCCAGAATCTCATCTTGCAAGGCTACAACGCGATCGTCATCGACGCGGTGTCGCCCACGGCGCTCAATGGTACGATCAAGAAGGCCTGCGCGGCCGGGGTCGTGGTCGTGTCGTTCGACGGCGTCGTCGACGAGCCCTGCGCGTATCGCGTGAACTTCGATTTCAAGGGCTGGGCCGAGCAGGACGTCGACTTTCTGGCCAACCGGCTCAACGGCAAGGGCAACATTCTCGAGGTGCGCGGCGTGGCCGGCATTTCGGTCGACAACCTGATGCACGAAGGCGTGCTCGAAGGGCTCAAGAAACATCCTGGCCTGAAGCTGGTCGGATCGGTCAACGGCGACTGGACGCAATCGGTCGCGCAGAAAGCCGTCGCGGGCGTTCTTCCGACGCTGCCGCAAGTCGATGGCGTCGCGACCGAGGGCGAGATGTCGTTCGGCATCGCGCAGGCGTTCAAGGCTGGCAATCGGCCCGTGCCTCCGATGATCATCGGCAGCACATATCCCGAGCTTCAGTGGTGGAGCGAACAGGCAAAGGCCGGCTATCAGTCGCGCTCGCTGTCCAATCCGCCGGGCGCGGTGACTTTCGCGTTCTGGGTCGCGCAACAGGTGCTCGCGGGCAAGAAGATTCCGAAGGACGTGACGATCAACGTGCCGCTGCTCGCGATCTCACAACAGGAATTGCCGGCCACGCTCGCAGCCACCCCACCGGGCGGAATCGCCGACGTGACCTACACGTTGCCGCAGACCGTGGCCTTGCTTGACAAGAAATAAGCGCATCGAGACGCCACCCATGGAGACATGCGAATGGGCGCAACATCCAGTCAACAGGACAGCGAGGCGCTGATCCGCTTCGAAGGCATCGGCAAGACGTTCGGGCGCGTGCGCGCGCTCACGGACATCGACTTCGCGTTCCTGCCCGGCGAGTGTGTGGGCATTGCCGGGCACAACGGCGCGGGCAAATCGACGCTGATGTCGGTGCTCGCGGGCGTGTACGCGCCGACGCAAGGGCGCATCGAAGTGGACGGGCGGGACGCGCCGGACTACGACGCGAATGCCGCCCGCAATGCAGGCGTGCGCTGCGTGTTTCAGGAGCTGTCGTTATGCGCGAACCTGACCGTGGCCGAGAACATGACCGTCGTGCATCCGCATTTGCATGGGCGCGGCTGGCGACGCAAAGCCACCGCGCTGATGCGTGAGACGCTCGACGAAATCTTTCCGGAGCACGGTCTGAAGGGCGGCGAACTCGTCTCCGATCTCACCCTCACGCAGCAGCAAATGGTGGAGATCGCGCGCGCGTTCACGGTCACCGACACGCCGGTGCGTCTGGTGATTCTCGACGAGCCGACGTCGTCGCTGGATGCGCATACGGCCGAACAGTTGCTCGCTTTCGTGCGCCGCGCGGCTGCTGAGCGCGGCATCACCTGTCTGCTCATCACGCACATGCTCGGCGAAATCGAGCGCGTGGCGGACCGCGTGATGGTGATGCGCGACGGCGGTATCGTCGGCGTACTGCCGCGCGCGCAATCGAGCCGCGCGTCGATCATTCAGGCGATGGGCCAGCATCTGGAAGACGACGAGTCGCCGGCCACGGCGCCCACGCGCAACGCGCGCGGCGACGACGCACATTTCCGCTGGAACGTCGGCGCGAAAAAGCACACCGCGATCGAGGCGGCGCGCGGTGAGATCGTCGGCTTCGCGGGGCTCGCGGGGCAAGGGCAGACCGAAGCGCTGCTGTCCATCTACGACGCCGCGACGCGCCACGGCGCGGCGCGCACGAAGGTCGCATTCGTCGCGGGCGACCGTGGGCGCGACGGCGTGTTTCCGGTCTGGTCAATCGCGCAGAACCTCGATCTGCGCTGGCTGCTGGGCGGTGCAAAACGCAAGCGCGGTCTCGTCGACCTGGCTGCGGCGCGCGAACTCGTCGAAGCGTGGCGCGCCCGGATCGGCATACGCGGCGCGTCCATGAACGCAGGCATCCTTTCGCTTTCAGGCGGCAATCAACAGAAGGTGCTGTTCGCGCGCGCGCTCGCCTGCGACGCCGGCCTGATCCTGATGGACGATCCCACCCGCGGCGTCGATGTCGGCACCAAGCGAGACATCTATCAGCTGGTGCACGAAGAAGCCGCGAAGGGCCGCACGTTCATCTGGTACACCACGGAAAACGAAGAACTGTCGCACTGCGACCGCACGTACGTATTCCGCTCCGGCGGCGTGACACGCGTGCTTCATGCCGACGAATGCACTGAAGAGGCACTGCTCGCCGCGAGCTTCGAGGAGCAAGCCGCATGACATTCGCTATCACCCAGGCGCGCTTGCGCGCGTTGCTTCCCGCCATCTCGCTGGTCGCCGTGCTGGTGCCGATCGCCATCATGCAGCCCACGGTGATGAGTTACTTCGGCTCGAGCCTGCTGCTGAATCTCGCCGTGCCGATCGTACTGGCGACCCTCGCCCAACTCGCCATCGTGACCGTCAACGATCTGGACCTGTCGATCGGGCCATTCGTCAGTCTGGTCGCGTGCATCGGCGCGACGCTGCTGGTCAGGCAGCCGTGGCTCGGCGCGCTCGCGCTGGTTGGCTGCGTGCTCGCGTATGCGGCGGTCGGCGCGCTTATCGAGTTGCGCCAGATCCCGTCCATCGTCGTGACGCTCGGACTGTCGTTCGTATGGAGCGGTCTTGCGATTGTGCTGCTGCCGTCGCCTGGCGGCACGAGTCCCGAGTGGCTGGGCACGGCGATGGGCTACCAGACGCCGCTCATCGCGTCGCCGATCGTGTGGTCGGTGGTGATTGCGCTGGCCGGGCATCTGCTGCTGATGCGCTCGTCGGCCGGCGTGCGCGTTCGCGGCGCGGGCGGCAATCCGCGCGCGATGCGCCGCTTCGGCTGGTCGCTCGTGCGCAGCAAGGCGACGCTATACGGCGTCGCGGGCGTGTTCGGCGTGCTGTCGGGCCTGTCGCTGCTCGGCCTGACGACTTCCGCCGATGCCAATCTCGCGCTGCGCTATACGCTGCTGTCGATTGCCGCGGTGATACTCGGCGGCGGTGAATTCATCGGCGGGCGCGTTTCGGTGATCGGCGCGGTGCTTGGCGCGATCACGCTCACGCTTGCTGCATCGTTTCTCGCTTTCCTGAACATCTCGGCGGACTGGCAGGTCGGCATGCAGGGCGCCATCCTGATCGTCGTGTTGTCGTTGCGCGTGCTGCTGCAACGCGGAGAACGCCGGTGAAAACGCAAAGTTCGAGCGAGCCGGTCGTGTCCCGGGACAACACCTGGGCGCGCCTCAGGAGCATTCAGGCGCCGTGGGCCTGGTCGTTTGTCGGCACGGTGCTGGTGTGGTTCGGCATCGTCGGCGTGTTCGGCTTCGGCATCGCGAGCAATGTCGCGCAGACAGCGCTGACCTACGGCGTCTTCATGGTGCTCGTCGGTCTGGGGCAGATGCTGGTCATCACGTCGGGCGTCGGCAACATCGACCTGTCGGTGCCGTCGACGATCGCGCTCGCCGGGGTCGTCGGCATGCACGTGATGGGCAGCGCAAACGGACGCATCGCATTGGGCGTGGCGGCGGTGCTGGGCGTGGGCATCGTCGTCGGCGTCGCCAATTACATGCTGATTCGGCTGCTGCGCATCCCGCCTATCATCGCGACGCTGTCGTCGAGCTTCATCATTCAGTCGGTCGCGATCACGCAAGGGCGCCAGTTGCCGCCGCCACCGCCGGCGCTGGGCGCTTTCGCCACGGGCCGCGTTCTGCAGGTGCCGTATATCGCGCTGCTTGCGCTCGCGTTGTCGGTCGCGCTCGCGGTGCTGCTGCATCGCGCAGTGTATGGCCGCAGTCTTTCCGCTGTCGGCCAGAACGCGCGGGCCGCGTGGCTCGCGGGCGTCAACGTGCACCGGACGCGCTGCGTTGCCTACGTGCTGTCGGCGATGATCGCGTCGCTCACGGCGCTGCTGCTTGCGGCGACATCCGGCGGCGCATCGCTCGACATGGGCGTCGAGTACATGCTCATTTCGATCGCCGTGGTCGTGATCGGCGGCACGCTGGTGACGGGCGGCAAGGCGACCATCGTCGGTGTATGGGGCGCGTCGATGTTCCTCTTTCTCACCAACGCGGCGCTCAACGCGGTTGGCGCGGATGCAGGGGTGCGCTCCATCGTCTACGGGGTGCTGATCATTTCAGTGACAGTGGCGGCGGGCGGCAAAGCATTGCGATAACAGCGCTCGTGACAGCCAATACAGCAGAAGGGCAAGCAGACATGAAGAGCACCGACTTCGAAGTACATGACCCGCGTTTCAGGCTGCTGCTTCAGCCCAATGCCTTTCTGACGCGGCTGACGAACGAATGCCTGTGGGCGGAAGGCCCGGTCTATTTCCCGGCCACGGACCTTCTCATCTGGAGCGACATACCGAACAACCGCATGATGCGTTGGGCGCCCGGCATGGGCGTGGGCGTGTATCGCGCGCCATCCAATTACAGCAATGGCAACACGCGTGACCGCGAAGGGCGGCTCGTGACCTGCGAGCACGGCACGCGGCGCGTGACGCGCACCGAACACGACGGAACCGTGTCCGTGCTCGCGTCGCACTTCGAAGGCAAGCGCCTGAACTCTCCGAACGATGTCGTGGTGGATTCCAAAGGCGACATCTGGTTCACCGACCCCGACTACGGCATTTTGAGCGACTACGAAGGCTATCGGGCCGACAGCGAGATCGGCCGCTGCAACGTCTATCGCATCGGCGCTCAAAGTACACAGGTGGAACTGGTGTGCGATGACTTCGCGAAGCCGAACGGTCTCGCGTTCTCGCCGGACGAGAGCCGGCTGTATATCACGGATTCCGCTGCTTCGCACGACGACTCGGCGCCGCGCCACATCCGCGTATTCGACGTGACGAGCGAAGGGGGCCTGCACAACGGGCGAGTATTTGCGCAAATGCAAAGCGGGGTGCCGGACGGCATGCGCATCGACGAGCGCGGCAACGTCTGGACCAGCGCGGAAGACGGCGTGCATTGCTACGCGCCCGATGGCGCGCTTCTCGGCAAGATCCTGATACCGGAAGTCGTGGCCAATCTGACCTTCGGCGGACTGAACCGCAACTGTCTGTTCATCGCCGCGACGGCGTCCATTTATTCGCTACATGTGGGCGTGCGCGGCGCGGGCCGCTGAAGCGCTCTAACACTCTGACAGGAGACAACACGTGCAGATCAACAAGCTGGCTCTCTCGCTGTGCATGGCCGTAGTAACCGCTGCCGCATCCGCCGGCGCATCGGCGCAGGTCGCAACAGGCGACACCTCGTCCATGAAGATTGCGCTGTCGAATAACTATGCCGGCAACAGCTGGCGTCAGCAGATGCTGCAGAGCTGGGCGAATGTGGCGGATCCGGCGGTCAAGCAGAAGATCGTCGCGGCCGCGCCCAGCTTCACCACCGCGGAAAGCCAGGCAACCGAGCAGGTGCAGCAGATCCAGAACCTGATCCTGCAGGGCTTCAAGGCGATTGCGGTCGATTCGGTGTCGCCCACCGCGCTCAATGGCGTGATCAAGCAGGCGTGCGGCGCGGGCGTGACGGTCGTATCGTTCGACGGCATCGCGACCGAGCCGTGCGCCTATCGCATCGCCGTGGACTTTCAGGGCATGGGCCGCATGCAGGTCGACTATCTGGCCAAGCGTCTGAACGGCAAGGGCAACCTGCTGGAGATTCGCGGGCTCGCGGGCGTCTCGGTAGACGACGAGATTCATCAGGGCATGGTCGATGAACTGAAAAAGTATCCGGGCCTGAAGGTCGTCGGTTCGGTGCATGGTGACTGGACGCAGACGGTCGCACAAAAGCAGGTCGCGGGTGTGTTGCCGACCTTGCCGAAGATCGATGGCGTGCTCACGCAAGGCGGCGACGGCTTCGGTGCGGCGCAGGCGATCAAGGCGGCGGGACGGCCGACGCCGATTATCATTCTTGGCAACCGCCAGGAAGAACTCGCATGGTGGGCCGAGCAGAGAAAGAGCGGCTACGAGACGATGTCGGTGACCATTCCGCCCGGCGCGTCGTCGTTCGCGTTCTGGGTGACGCAGCAGATTCTCGCGGGCAAGAAGGTGCCGCATGACATTCGCATGCCGGTGCTCGAAGTGAAGCCTGATGAGCTGGACGCGGTGCTGGCAAAGACGCCGCCCGGCGCGCTCGCGAACA
>NZ_DASXHA010000167.1:0-7745 GCF_036488795.1 Paraburkholderia sp. | reverse complement strand
TGCCGCGATCGACCTCAATACAGCCAATGCGAAAGCCAGGGCAAAGCCAAAGGTCAAACCGCCGCAGGCGAAGTAGCCGGGGGCGATTTGCGGCTCTTTGGTCCGAGTCGGCCTGCAGTCTTTTCACCGGGTTCGCGCCTTGCGCCCACTGCCCTTCGATGACGGGCGCGTCCGGCTGCGTCGCATGGCATCCGCGTGTTCATGGATCAGGTCGATGAGGGCGCGCAATCCGGCCGGCGCGTGCCGGCGGCCCGGGTAATACAGGCAGAGACCATCGAGCGGCGGGGTCCACGCTTCCAGCACACGAATCAGCGTGCCGGCTTGCAGATCCGCCGCAACGTTCCACTCGCTCATATACGCAAGACCAAGACCGGCCCGCGCGGCCTGCTGCGTCAGTCCCGGATCGTCGAGCAGCAACGGGCCCTTGGCGTCGATACGCAACGCTTCGCCGTGCCGCTCGAACTCCCAATGATAGATCGCGCCGCTCGGCATCCGAGTGCCGATGCATTGATGCGCGTGCAGATCGCCGGGCGTGCGCGGCGGTTTGTGACGGGCGAAATACGATGGACTGCCAACGACGGCGAAACGCTGTGTGTCGCCGAAGGGCACCGCAATCATGTCCTGAGGAACCGTTTCGGCAAGCCGGATGCCCGCGTCGAACCCCTCGGCGACGATGTCGATCAGCCTTCCCTCGGTGACGATATCGAGCCTCATCTCCGGGTAGCGCTGCAAAAATTCGATAAAGACCGGCATCACCTGCCTGGCAGCGCCCGCCGACGTGTTGATGCGCAGCAGCCCCGACACGGTATCGCGAAAGCTGCCCGCCTGCTCGATTGCGACGCGGATCGTAGAAAGCGCGGGCGCGACACTGTCGACGAACTGCGCGCCCGCTTCCGACAAGGACACGCTGCGCGTCGTGCGATTGAAGAGCCGCACGCCGATGCGCGACTCGAGCCCGGCAACCGCGTGGCTGAGCGCGGACGTCGATACGCCCAGTTCGGTGGCGGCCGCCCGAAAGTTGCGATGTCGCGAGACCGCCAGCACCGCTTCCAGTTCACTCAGACCTGAGGTTTTCATTATCCCAAATCGCTCAACGTTACATGTCGGATTGTAAGGCTAGTCAACGCAATCGTGCAGGTCTATCGTGTGTCGTCCAGAACGTTTTCCGGGAGCAACCATGCAGATCATCGACAGGATTTATATCGACGGTGCGTTCGTCAAGCCGCACGGCGACGAGCTATTCGACCTCTTCAATCCGGCCACCGAACAGGTGATTGGCCGCGTGGTACTCGCCGACGCACACGACGCGCGCGATGCGATTGCCGCCGCGAAGCGCGCGTTTCCGGCGTTTTCGCGCACGGGCAAGCACGAGCGCATTGCAATGCTCAAGCAGATGCACGCAGCCGTCGTCGCGAAAGAGGATGAGCTTTACGAGGCCATTACCGAGGAATACGGCGCGCCGGTGTCACGTGGCCGATGGATGGCCCAGCACGCGAGCAGTGTGCTGCTCGAAGCGGCGAAGGTATTGGAAGACTACGCATTCACACGCCGCGCCGGCACGGCCGAAGTCGTGATGCAGCCGCTTGGCGTGGCGGGGCTGATCACTCCGTGGAATAGCGATGCGGGCTTCATCTGCGGCAAGCTGGCAGCCGCGCTGGCCGCCGGTTGCACAGCCGTGATCAAGCCGAGCGAAATGAGCGCGCTGCAGACCCGCGTCATCACTGAAGCGCTGCACGCAGCGGGCCTGCCGCCTGGCGTCTTCAACATCGTCACTGGCCGCGGCGAAACAGTCGGCGCCGAGATCAGCTCGCACCCCGATGTCGCCAAGCTGTCGTTCACCGGCTCCACGGCCGTCGGCAAGACGATTCTGCGCACTGCTGCGGATACCTTGAAGCGCGTCACGCTCGAACTGGGCGGTAAGTCGCCTGTCGTCGTACTGGATGATGCAGACTTCGACAAGGTCGTACCGCTTGCGATTCAAGCCGGCATCATGAATAGCGGCCAGGCTTGTATCGCCGGTACGCGCGTTCTCGTTTCTCAAAACCGGCTAGCGGAGTTCGAAGCACGCGTGCGCGAAGAAGTGGCGCGAATCCAGGCTGGCGATCCACGCGATCCGCAAACGAGTGTCGGCCCGATGGTCAGCCAGAAGCAATGGCAGCGCGTGCAGCGGTATATCCGCATTGGCATCGACGAAGGCGCGCGTCTGATCGCGGGCGGCGAAGGGCGGCCGGACGGCATTGGCGCAGGATGGTTCGTGCGTCCCACTGTCTTTAGCGATGTCACCAACGACATGACGATTGCCCGCGAAGAAATCTTCGGCCCGGTGCTGTCGATCATCACGTACCGCGATACCGAAGAAGCGATCTCCATTGCTAACGACACCCAATACGGCTTGCAAGCGTACGTGTTTTCCGCGGATGCGAAGCGTGCCCGCGAGGTCGCCGTGCGGATCGAAGCCGGTCGCGTCCTCGTCAACACGCTCGCCCACGAGCCGGCCGCACCGTTTGGCGGATTCAAGCAATCCGGTATGGGTCGCGAGTACGGTACTTTCGGGCTAGAGGCTTTTCTTGAGCCAAAGGCAATTCTTGCAGCGCAGTGACGCGCAGCATGAATTTGCAGGCGCCCCACCGAATCACGCTTCCGGGGCCTCCCGGAAGGCGTGTTCGAAGTTCTCCGACGCGATCACGAGAAGCGACTTGCGCAACGCGCGTGCTTTTTCTTCACCAAATACGTGTTCGAAACGATGCTGGGCCTTCTGCCAAAGCCTGGTTGACTCTGCAAGTTTTGCTTTGCCCAGCGACGTAAGCTTGATTCGACGGCTGCGCCGGTCTTCCTCGTCGACCTGAATCTCGATGAGTCCGTCGCGTTCAAGCGGTTTGAGATTCTGCGCGAGCGCCGATCGGTCCAGTACCAGCGCGACCGCCAGCTCACCCATGGTAGGTGCCTCAGCCCGCGCAATATGAATCAGCAGCGAACGCTGCGTTGAGCGCAGGCCACAAGGCGCCAGCACCTCATCGTAAAGCTGCGAGACCCGGCGCATGGCTTTGCGAAGCGCAGTTCCATTGCAGCGGGTCGCGTCTGCGAGTTCCAGCTGCTGACCGGACGCCGGGCGCCGCAGGTCTTTAGCGCCTGTTGCCTGTGCTGTTTTGGCCACGTCCCATTCTCCACGTCAATGTGCTTGACAGATAGTAGCATATGCCCATATTTTAATACGGGTATATGCTACTAATTGCTCTCTCATCGAATGGAACATGTCATGAACACGCTAGACGATCCTCCCGCGCAGCATAAGTTGCATACTTTTCTCGTACTACTGTGCGTATCTGTTCCTTCGTTCATGATCAACCTCGACTCGAATATCGTCGCGGTCTCGTTGCCCTCCATCGCACGCTCGTTGCATGCGGATTTTGCTGATATCGAATGGGTGATCAGCGCTTATATGCTGACGTTTGCCTCGCTCGTGATGACGGCTGGTGCACTCGCAGATCGCTACGGCCGCAAACGGATGCTGCTGGTTGGACTGGCAGTCTTCATGCTCGCTTCGCTAATCTGCGGAATGGCGCCGAGCGCGGCGGCGCTAAACGGCGCTCGCGCAGTCCAGGGAATCGGGGCTGCCATGCAGTTAAGCGCTGCGTTAGCCACGCTGTCGCACACGTTCCGCGGCCCGGAGCGAGCGCGGGCGTTTGCATTCTGGGGCTCGGTCATCGGCATCGCGGTATCCCTCGGACCGGTGGCCGGCGGTTTCATCACCCAGCTGTTCGGATGGCAATGGGCGTTTTACATCAACGTCCCGGTTGGCGCGATCATGATCGCACTGACGGTCTATGCAGTCGAAGAGTCCAAAGATCCGAACGCGCTCCGCATCGATTACCTCGGCTTCCTTTCCTTTAGCGCCTTCCTCTTTCTCACGACACTTGCGCTGATATCCGGCAACCGCGACGGCTGGAGCAATCCGAGGATCCTCAGCGAATTCGCGGCGGCAATCATGCTCCTCGCCGCTTTCATCGTAGTCGAAACCCGGCAGTCCCGGCCGATGCTCGATCTGCGTTTCTTCCGCATCCCCACTTATATCGGCGCGAACATCGCCGGGGTGGTTTATGCCGCTTCCCTGTTGACCATGCTGACTTTCGTGCCTGTATTTCTACAGCGCGGGCTCGGCCATGGACCCCAGGAAGCCGGTCTTCTCATGCTGCCGATGGCCGTTCCACTGTTTGTCGTGCCTCGGCTCGTGGCATCGCATCTGACCTATCGAATCAGCGGCCGCGCACTGATAAGCATGGGACTTCTATTGATCACAGTGGGACTTGCCTGGATGGCAACGGAAATCCCGCGCTTCAACTATCTATCCCTGCTCGGCGGAATGCTGGTTGCTGGATGCGGCGCCGGCATCCTTAACGGCGAAATTGCCAAAGTCGGCATGACGGTCATTCCGCCCGAACGCGCAGGAATGGCCTCGGGCGTGTCCGGAACCGCACGCTTCAGCGGCATCGTGGTTGGCTTTGCGGCGCTCGGAGCCGTGCTGTTCGCGCGCATCTCGGCGACCGTAGCGGGCGCCTTTCCGCACACGCAGTCAGGCGACCAACATGACTTTATTCGCAGGATCGCCGCCGGCGATCTGACGGGAACGATCGGGCGCAGCGGACAGGCATCATTGCACGCGCTGGCCGTACAAAGCTTCGCCAATGGCTATCAAACGATGATGTATTCAGCCGCACTGCTCTCCGGCATCGCAGGCATCCTTAGCTGGCTGCTGGTGCGCTACGCCGATACAAAACCGCTAGCGCGCGTCGACCAGCCTGAGGTAGCGGTCGCTGTATTGATGGAGTAGCCGCCTGGGCCCGGCATCGCTGGGCGCCCTCTCCTCAGCTCATTGCCAGAAATAGGGGGCAAATGCACGATTCCTCCTGGATTTGCCAGAAGACGGTGAAGCGCATACTGCGAAATCCCAAGGCATTTCACGCAGTCCGACCTCGCACCGGAGACCTTTCGTCATGCAAGTTCCTAACGCCACCTCGTCGTTCACCAGCAATGCCAATGGTGCGTTTTCAAATGGTGCTAACGGCGGCGCTGCCCCGTCTTTCCAGTCGCTACTCGGCCAGTTGACCGACTATGTGAAGGAATCTCCGGCGCAACGAATGGAGGCGGCGATCCTCGCGCAGCTTGGTATCACCCCGCAGCAATTGGCCGACATGTCGCCGGCAGACCGCCAGAAGGTGGAAGACAAGGTCAAGGAAATCATGAAGAAAGAGATTCAGGCCCAGCAGCAGCAACAGCAAGAGCAAATGCAGGCTCAAACCCAGCAGCTTACGTCGCCGTCGACTACGCATTCATCTTCGAAGCACGAGACGACGATCAACCTCGCCATCTGACTTCCTGGGCGCGGGCGCGGGGCGACGCCCAAAGCGCGAGACCAACGGTTCGTGGTCCGGCGTCGATTCTCAACATGTGAGCAGACACGCGCCCGAATCGGCCGAGGCCGATTCGGGGTAGCGTGAGAGAGTGACTCAGATTGCAGAGCGTCGTGTGCGAGCTCGCTTGTGCGGATGTGTCTGGCTATTCGACGAACGGCTCGACTGTTTTACGGTCGCCCAGCAACAGGGCGTCGGCGACGTGCTGAAGCGGGCGAACGTCCACGTCACTCGTACCATTCGCAATCAATTCGAAGAAGCGCACGTAAAGGTTCGGGTACTCGCGCTCCGGGCCGACATCCACCGTCTTGCCGTCGATTTCCAGAAGCTTGCCGCCTTGCGACAGACGCAGTGTTCCACCCTGTGTCGTGACGTCGATCTGCCACAACTCCTCAGGACCATGGCGCCAGTCGAACTCCGCGCGAATCGGCGTGCCGGCGGCGTCGGTAAAGTCCAGGTTCGCTGCAATCGGATTGTGCCGGTTAGCCGGCACCAGCAGATCAGCCGCCTTCAGGAAAAACGGGCGCGGCAAGATACGCGTGACGATGGACAACGCGTTGATACCCGGGTCGAACACGCCGAGTCCGCCCGGTTGCCAGATCCAGTCCTGGTTCGGATGCCAGCGCCGTACGTCTTCTTTCCATTGCACGTGCACGCCCGTAACCTCCTGAGCGGCGAGCCAGCTGCGCGCGGCTTCGACGCCAGGTGCGTAGCGCGAATGCCACGAGGCGAATAGCGTGCACTGATTCTGCAGAGCGAGTTCCGCCAGGACGCCCACCTCCGCGACGCTTGCGCCCGGCGGCTTTTCCAGCATCACATGCTTGCCAGCGGCGAGCGCGGCGCTTGCCTGGGCAAAGCGCACTTGCGGCGGCGCACACAGAGAAACGGCTTGCAGCGCAGGCTCTGCCTTGAGCATCGCCTCGATGCTCGGGTAGTTGTTGATTCCGTCTACCGTGGCGTTACGGCTTGCGCCGGCAATGAGCCTGAAGCCGTCATTTGCCGCGAGGGCCGGCAAATGCTGATCACGGGCGATTTTTCCAACGCCCGCAATACCGATCGCAATTGGATTTGTCATGATTGAGCCTTCATGGAATGCATCGATGTTTGCAAATTGAACCGCGCACTATCTTAGAGCAGTGCCCGGGGCAATCCGATCACTTTTCTGCGTATGCCACTATGTAGGATGAGCGAGTGCGAGATCCGGGCACGCTACACGAGTTTCTGCAGATCTTTCAGCTGAACAGGACGCTCAGGGCGGTTGCGCAGGTTCCGCTGAGGACGATGGGGAACCGCCAGTTTAAGGCCAAAACCAGGGTAAGCTCGGTCTCGCTGCCGGCCCGAGGAACTACACGCGATGCCCTCTTCCATCCGCAACTCACTTGTCTGGATCTTCGAAGCATTCGAGCGCGATGCGACCTACGTTCGCAAGCCGATGTTCGGCTGCGATGCCGCCTATATCGAGGGCCTCTTGTGTCTGGTTGCCGCTGATCGCGCAAAGCCCTGGAACGGCTTGCTGGTGTGCACATCGCAGGAGCGCCACGCCGCGCTCATTGAAGAAATGCCTGCCTTGAGGCCGCATCCCGTGCTCGGAAAATGGCTGTATGTTCCGCAAGACGACCCGGCATTCGAAGCCGTCGCGCAGAGGATGACGGCGCTCGTGCTCGCACGCGATTCGCGCGTGGGCGTCGAACCGAAGCCACGCCGTCGAGGTCGAAAATCTGCACTGCCGAAGACCTAAAGTAGAGTCTCAAGCAGATACTTTTGAAGAGTAGAGGCCCTCGCGCTTCAGAAGGTTTTTGCGCATCCATTCCTCCATATCGCTGACGGCAATGCCATGTTGCGCATTGAAGGTCCGGTCTTTGTGCCACGCCACACCTGCGCCTTGCGCGAAGACCACACGATATTTTCTGATCGAATTGTCAGGCTCCAAGGTAAGTTCTTCCGCCAGTTGCGGAACGCTCCATACAACACGGCGCACGTTAAGGCTCAATATTGCATCTACGGCATTGGCCAGTTGACGATAGGTCACCGTGTCGCCCGCCAGATAGACAATCCGGTTCGCCACGCGTGGCTCGGAGAACACGATCTCCACGGTCGCCGCGCCAATGTCGGCAGCTGTCGTCACGGTTACAGCGTTGTCCCAGCTGCCGAGCGCATGCACCGTGCCTACCTGCAGGTTCACCACGCCGAACGACGGCTCGAACAGGAAACTGGTGAACATACCGGTCGACACGATCACCCATTCTGTTTGCTCTTGCGAGCGCAAAAGGTCGCGCACATCCAGCTGCTCGTCGAACAGGTCCTGCGCACTACCGCGACCGATCACGTCATAGTCGA
>NZ_DASXHA010000090.1:0-55840 GCF_036488795.1 Paraburkholderia sp. | reverse complement strand
AATGCGCGCATGAGCACGGTGGCGCCAATCGAGGAGTCAGTTTCGCGATGGGGAGTCGTATCCGTCGTGGAGAATTCCGCGCTGGGCATATTCATCACAATCACCTTTCGAATTTTCGGCAAAAAATTGATCGGGTGCTCTCTGCCGGGCTTGTGGCTCGGGTTCAAGCGGCGCGTCCACTTTGACAGGTGAGCTTCTTGGGCCACACCTCAAATGAGACAAGTCACTTATGTTGCGAACCGTCGAAGATATCTGCTGACGCTCCGATGGTCAAGAAAATATTTCCGCGCCATCGGTAGCAACCCGCGCAACGGCGAGAAAAGTTGCCATAAGTGTCGATGCGGCTTCGTGTTTTTCCCCAGCGGGGCGAAAGTTTGTTAGCATCCGCCAGTTTTACGACAATTTCGATCGATTACGCGCACGCTCGCTGCGCCGACCCCCAACGGATGGCATCAGACAAGGAACTCGCCGATTTTCTGGCGGGCGTCGAAAGGCGCGCGTTCAAGCAGACGGTCTACGCCGTGCGGGACGACGACGCCTCGCTCGACATCGTGCAGGACGCGATGATCAAGCTCGCCGAAAAATACGGTGACCGTCCAGCAGCCGAACTGCCGCTGCTGTTTCAGCGTATTCTGCAAAATGCCATGCACGATTATTTTCGTCGGCAGAAAGTACGCAATACTTGGGTTAGTCTGTTCTCGTCGCTCGGTAACGCCGAAGACGACGAGTTCGACCCGCTGGAGACATTCGAAGCACAAGAAGGCTCAATCGGCGCCGAAAGCAGCGAACAAAAGCTCGAACGCGAACAAGTCTTACAGTTGATTGACGACGAGATCCAAAAATTACCGGCACGTCAACGGGAGGCGTTTCTCATGCGTTATTGGGAAGATATGGATGTCGCCGAGACTGCCGCCGCAATGGGCTGCTCCGAAGGCAGTGTGAAGACGCACTGCTCGCGGGCCACTCATACGCTGGCGCAAGCGCTCAAGGCCAAAGGAATCACGCTATGAGCTCCTCTCTCGAAACAAAAGAACTTGAGTTTGCGAGGCAAGTGCGCCGCGCGCTCGATGAAAACGCCGCCAGTCTTTCGCCCGCCACCGTCGACCGCCTCGCCGTGGCGCGCCGTGCCGCACTCGCCCGCAAGAAGCCCGAACCTGTGACGGCGCCCGTGTTCGTACCGGCGCTTGCCGGTGCCGGCGGACTGTCCATGCCGCAGGTCGAACTCCCGTCACGCCGCCGCTCGCCGCTGCGGCGCTTCGCGCTCGCGTGGCCCCTCGCCGCGCTGGTCGTGAGCCTGGTGGCGATCGCCTACTGGGAAGATCAGCAACGCACCGCGGAACTCGCCGATATTGATGCCGCCATGCTGAGCGACGATCTGCCGCTCAACGCATATCTCGATCACGGCTTCAACGCGTATCTGTCGCGCGCGCACTGAGCGGAGACTCTTCGGGTGAGTTACAAGCGCGGCCTGGCCGTTGTTTTCGGATGTGCGATCGCGGCCCTGGTGTCGTTCGCCGCGACCTATCCACGTTTCTACCCGAGCGCCGTCACAGCCGCAGCAATCCCCAACAATGCCAGTGCCGGCGCGCCTGCCAAGGCCGCCGCGCCGAGCCTCGGCGTCGAGCTCCCAGGCTTGCCCAGCAACGGCCCGCTGTCATGGGCGAGGCTCACCGAAGCCGAGCACGTCGCACTCGCGCCGTTCGCGACTCAATGGGACACTTTCAGCGACGAACGCAAGCGAAAATGGATCAAGATCGCGTCGCGTTACTCAAAGTTGACGCCTGAACAGCAAAAAGGTCTGCACGACCGCATGACCGAATGGGTTCGTCTGACGCCGGATCAACGGCGTGTCGCGCGGGAAAACTACCAGGTATCGAAGGAACTGACGCGTGAAGCGCGTCAGAAAGCCTGGAAGGCCTATCAGGCGCTGCCGGAAGAACAGAAAGAGAAGCTCGCCGCGAGCGAACGCAAGCGCCGCCCCACGGTGGTCAGCGCGCCGCCGTCCGGCAAGAGCGAACTGAAGGACATCAACCGCCTCGTCAACGCGCGCGAGCACAACGCAAGCGGGGTGGTCGCCTCGGTCAACGCGTCGGGAACCGGCGCCGAACTGCCCGTCCCGCCAGCGGTTCCGCCCGCCGGAAGTTTCGTCCCGGCCACGCCCACGCCGGTGTCGCCACGCGAAGCGCCGGCGCTGTACAACGGTTCCTGAGCACCCACGCGCCCGCCCGCCTGTGACCCGTCCAGCGACCCACCCGCTCACGACCGCCGCTACGCCCCCAGCCGCGCCGCCGGCTACGCCTTCCGTGCGCCGCCGGCTGGCCACGATGCTCTACGAGGGCGTGATCCTGTTCGGCGTGGTGTTTCTCGCCGGCTACCTTTTCAGCACCCTCACGCAGCAACGCAATGGTTTGACGCACCACAACCTGCTGGCCGCGTGGATCGGGTTCGTGGTCGGCCTGTATTTCGTCTGGTTCTGGACGCATAGCGGCCAGACCCTGCCCATGAAGACGTGGCGGCTGCGCGTGGTGGCCGCAAATGGCGCGCCGCTCTCCACGGCGCGTGCCATCCTGCGCTACGCACTTGCGTGGCTGTGGTTTTTACCGCCGCTCGCACTCCATCCGCTGCTTGGACTCTCGGTGCCCCACACCCTCGTCATCGCCGCAGTCTGGTTTTTGCTATGGGCTGCGACGGCCCGCTTCGGCGCTAGCCGACAGTTTCTGCACGACCGGCTTGCGGGTACGAAAGTGGTTGCGGTGGGATAAAACCGCCCGCCTGACCGGCTCCCTCCCGCGTCCCAACCTTCCCCACGTAATAAGAAGTTCTTGTGACTGTCACGGCACGGTCACGTGCCGATGGCGCAATACGGGCACTGCAACTCGACGCGTGAGCCATGGACCCAAAAACGTCCGCGACTTCCCTGTTCCGCCAAACTGGCCCGAGCGTCGACCCCGTCGCTTTCCGGCCCGACCCCACCTCCTTCGGTAGCGGAGGGCTGCCACTGCCCCTGCCGCCACTCGGATCGGAGCCGCAGCCCGGCCGTCATGACGATGACCACGAAGAGCCGCACCGCTACCGCACCATCTGGCTCTCCGACATCCATCTGGGCTCGAGCGGTTGCCAGGCCAACTATCTGCTCGACTTCCTGCGCCACAACGACTCCGAGTACCTGTATCTGGTGGGCGACATCATCGACGGCTGGCAGCTGAAAAAGGGCTGGTACTGGCCGCAGGCGCACAACGACGTCGTACAGAAAATCCTGCGCAAAGCCCGTAAAGGCACCCAGGTCGTTTATATCCCCGGCAATCACGACGAAGCGGCACGCCAGTTCTGCGATCTAGCGTTCGGCGACATCCACGTGCGCGGCGAAGCCTTCCACACGACGCTCGCCGGCAAGCGCCTCTGGATCGTGCACGGCGACCTGTTCGACGGCGTCATCCAGCATGCCAAATGGCTCGCCTACCTCGGCGACACGCTCTACACGCTGATCCTCGTGCTGAACCGCTGGTTCAACCGTATCCGCAGCCGGCTCGGCTTCCAGTACTGGTCGCTGTCGCAGTACCTGAAGCATCAGGTGAAAAACGCGGTGAATTTCATCTCGTCATTCGAACGCGTGATGACCGACGAAGCGCGCCGCCGCGGTTGCGACGGCGTGGTCTGCGGCCATATCCACAAGGCCGAGATTCGCGACATTGACGGCGTGCTGTATTGCAACGACGGCGACTGGGTTGAAAGTCTGTCGGCGCTCGTCGAGACCTTCGAAGGCGAACTCAAGGTGATCTACTGGACCGTGATGCGCGCGCCGGAAGTCAGCGCGCAAAAGGCCCGGGCGACCGCCTGATCCTGCTTTGACGGCCGCTTCGCAGCGGCCGCTAACGACCATTTGGCAGCTGGCACCCGCGTAGTCCCTTTTAACTTCTATTGGGCCAAAACCGATGAAGATCATGATCGTCACCGATGCATGGGAACCGCAGGTCAACGGCGTGGTACGTACGCTGAAAAACACGACGCGCGAACTGACCGCACTCGGCCACCGCGTCGACCTGTTGACGCCGCTCGAGTTCAAGACGATTCCGTGCCCGACCTACCCGGAAATCCGCCTGTCGCTGTTCCCCAAGCGCAAGCTGCACCAGCGGATCGACGCGTTTGCACCGGACGCGTTGCACATCGCCACCGAAGGCCCGCTCGGCATGGCTGCCCGCGCCTACGCGCTGCAACACAAGCTGCCCTTCACGACTGCCTATCACACACGCTTTCCCGAGTACGTGCAGGCGCGCTTCGGCATTCCGCTCGCCGCCACCTATAAATTCCTGCACTGGTTCCACAAGGCGTCGCTCGCGGTGATGGCGCCCACGCCGGTCGTCAAGGCCGACCTCGAAAAGTTCGGCTTCACGAATGTCGTGCTGTGGACCCGCGGCGTCGATCTGGACATCTTCCACCAGATGGATTCGAAGGTGCTCAACACGGCGCGGCCGATTTTTCTGTACGTGGGACGCGTGGCCGTGGAGAAGAACGTCGAAGCGTTTCTGAAGCTCGACCTGCCCGGCTCGAAGTGGGTCGCCGGCGAAGGCCCGGCACTCGCCGAGCTGAAGTCGCGCTATCCGCAGGCGAACTACCTGGGCGTGCTGACCCAGGCTGAACTGGCCAAGGTCTACGCCGCCGCGGACGTCTTCGTGTTCCCGAGCCGCACCGATACGTTCGGCCTCGTGCTGCTGGAAGCGCTGGCCTGCGGTACGCCGGTCGCGGCCTACCCGGTCACCGGTCCGATCGACGTACTGGGCGACGGCGGCGCCGGCGCGATGCACGAAGATCTGCGCGAAGCCTGCCTCGAAGCGCTGAAGATCGACCGCAATCATGCGCGCGCATGGGCCGAACGCTTCTCGTGGGCAGCGGCGTCGGAGCAATTCGCCGCGCATCTGAAGCCGCTGCCGCGGCCGTCCTCGTTCCGCGAGGAGAGCGCGGCCGCGTGATGCGCCCCGCCGAGCCGCCCATGCGAGCAAGAGCTTCCACCGGGCAGCGCGCGCCGAATGGCGCGCTGCGCCCGCTCGACCCCGACGAGGCCGCCGTCGAACCGTTCGACGATGTACACGAAAGCGGCGCGCCGTTCGCTGCCGACGGCCGGGCAGACGGGTATAACGGCCATCCAGCCGCTGTGCGTGGGCCGTCGATTCGCCATGCGGCCTCGCGACCGCATGACCCCGACGCGCCCGCCGGGACCGACGCCGGCGCCGATACCCTGACAGGCGCGGATTCATTCGCCGGGAGCGGCCTGAACCGCACGCCGCGTGTGCCAACCTCGCAGCCCGAGCAACCCGAGCAGTCCGCCGACGCCCACGAACCGCTCGGCCCCGACGATCCCCTTGCTCCGCTGCCGTTCAATCCGTACAAGGGCAATCGCGGCATCACGCGGGCGTGGCACGCGATGAAAAACTCGCTGGCCGGCTTTCAGGTCGCGATCCGCGAAGAAAGCGCGTTCCGCCAGGAACTGACGCTCGCGGCGATCCTGCTGCCCTGCGGCATTTTCGTGCCCGTCGAGCCGGTCGCGCGGGTCATGTTGCTCGGCTCGGTGCTGCTGGTGCTGATCGTCGAGTTGCTCAATTCGAGCGTCGAGGCCGCCATCGATCGGATTTCGCTCGAACGCCACGAGCTTTCGCGCCGCGCGAAAGATCTCGGCAGCGCCGCGGTGATGGTCGCCCTGGGAATGTGCGTGATGACGTGGGCGCTGATCGTCGGCCCGCTTCTGGTGCATTGGATCGCCCGCTGGCTTTAGCCGCAGCCGCCGGGCCGCCCCGGCGGCCCCTTCAAGTCGCAAGAAAACCGTCACTCCGGCCTTGGTACGCGAACGCTCGGTTTATAATCGTCCGACAGTCTCAAAATATACCAACCGCGTCCGGGTGGAACGCAGCAGCGGCACGCCGCCGCGCGCCCAGCCCGGCGAAACCAGGGCCGGACGACATGGAAGCCAAACCTCCCCGCCGCACCCGCGAACGGATTCTCGAACTGTCGTTGAAGTTATTCAACGAAATCGGCGAGCCGAACGTCACCACGACGACGATCGCCGAGGAAATGGAAATCAGTCCGGGCAACCTGTACTACCACTTCCGCAACAAAGACGACATCATCAACAGCATCTTCAGCCAGTTCGAGCAGGAGATCGAAAAGCGCCTGCGCTTTCCGGACGATC
The DNA here is from genome assembly GCF_036488795.1 of Paraburkholderia sp. Lineage (GTDB taxonomy): Bacteria > Pseudomonadota > Gammaproteobacteria > Burkholderiales > Burkholderiaceae > Paraburkholderia. The sequence continues at coordinate 49,659 of NZ_DASXHA010000090.1, read as the reverse complement.
ACCGCGCGACGATCGACGAGATGTGGTCGTATCTGCAGTACATGGTGGATTTCACCTGGCGCTACCGCTTCCTGTACCGTGACCTGAACGACCTGCTCGCGCGCAACCGCACGCTGGAAACGCATTTCAAGCAGATCATCAGCCACAAGGTGCGCTTTGCGAGCCAGTTCTGCGAGCAGCTCGTCGCAGACGGCGAGATGGTCGTCACGCCCGACGAGTTGCACGTGATCGCCACCAATGTGGGCGTGATCGGCACCTACTGGCTGTCGTACCAGTTCGTGATGAATCCGCGCAAATACAACGAACAGGAAGCGATCCGCACGGAACTGCATCAGGTCAGCGTGCAGATCGTCTCGCTGATGGCGCCGTATCTGCGCGGCCGTTCGCGCGAACTGTTCGATGACCTGGTGTCGGGCAAACTGCCCAAGCGCGAATTCTACGATTTCCTGCCCGCCAGAGAGGGCGCGGCGCAGCGCAACGAATCGAAGGACGTTTGACGATGAAGTCGGTGTGCGTGTATTGCGGCTCCTCGAACGGAGTCAAACCCCTCTACGCTGAAGCGGCTCGCGCGTTCGGACGCGCCCTGGTCGAGGCCGAACTCGCGCTCGTCTACGGCGGCGGCAAGGTCGGCCTGATGGGCGTGATCGCCGACACCGTGATGGCCGCCGGCGGCCGCGCCATCGGCGTGATTCCCGAGTTGCTGGTCAACAAGGAAGTCGGCCACAACGGCCTGACCGAATTGCACGTGGTGCCCGACATGCATCAGCGCAAGAAAATGATGGCGGACCTGTCCGACGCGTTCGTCGCGATGCCCGGCGGCGTCGGCACGCTCGAAGAGCTGTTCGAAGTCTATACGTGGGCACAGCTCGGTTATCACCAGAAGCCGGTGGCGGTGCTCAACATCGACGGTTTCTACGACCCGCTGATTACCATGCTGCGGCACACAGTGGAAGAAGGTTTCATGCGCGGAACCTATTTCGATGTCCTGCAGGTCGAAGCCGAACCGGCCGCGCTGATCTCGAGGCTGCAACGCTATCAGCCGCCTCCCCAAGACAAATGGGCCGATAACCGCAACGCGGTTTGATGTCCGCATCGCCCTGACGGGCACCTCACGAGGTGGCAATGTCGAAGGTCGTTCTGATTACTGGCGCGAGCCGCGGCATTGGCCGCGCAACCGCGCGACTCCTCGGCGCACGCGGCTGGTCGGTCGGCGTGAACTATGCGCACAACGAAGCCGCTGCCCAGGAAACCGCGGCCGAAGTCGGCCGCGCCGGCGGTCACGCCCGCGTGATTGCCGGCGACGTCTCTCAGGAAGCGGACGTGATCGCGATGTTCGATGCCGTCGAGCACGCCTTCGGGCGCATCGACGCACTGGTCAACAACGCCGGCATCGTCGCGCCCTCGTCGCAGTTGGCCGACATGGACCTCGAGCGTCTGAAGCGCGTGTTCGACGTCAACGTGCTCGGCGCGTATCTGTGCGCGCGTGAAGCGGCGCGCCGCATGTCGAAAGACCGCGGCGGCGACGGCGGCGTGATCGTCAATCTATCTTCGGCGGCGGCGCGGCTCGGCGCGCCCAATGAGTATGTCGACTACGCCGGCTCGAAAGGCGCCGTGGATACGATGACCATTGGCCTTGCCAAAGAACTCGGTCCGCAAGGCGTGCGCGTCAATGCCGTGCGGCCCGGACTGATCGACACCGAGATCCACGCGAGCGGCGGCAAGCCCGACCGCGCGGCGGTGCTAGGCGCGACCACACCCATGGGCCGCCCGGGTAGCGCCGATGAAGTGGCCGAAGCGATCGTCTGGCTGCTGAGCGACGCGGCGTCCTACGTGACCGGTGCCGTGCTGGATGTGGCCGGCGGCCGCTAGCGCGGTTCTCTCAGAACGACGAGCCCGGTTTGCGCAAAAAGGCCCGTTCCGCCTCGCTGGACATCCGCCCCAGCAGCGCGTTGCGATGGGGAAACCGCCCGAACCGCTCGATAATCGCGGCGTGCCTCACTGCAGAGCGGTAATAGCTGGCGCTTTCGGGCTGCGCTTCAAACGGCTTGAACAGCCTGAGCGATTCGCGCTGACTGTCCGGCGACTCGTCATGCTCGAACGGCATATACGCAAAGGCCCGGTGAAACAGACCGGGGAGCATTTGGTCGGCACCGCTTGCAACCATGTGTTTCGCGATCCTCAACGCCTGCGCATCGAACGCAAACGCACGGGCGGTGCCGCGATAGCAATTGCGGGAGAACTGATCCAGCAGGATCACGAGCGCCAGCGCGCCAAGCGGGGTCTGCTGCCACCCGTCCAGGCCGCCCTTTTCCGCCTGCTCCAGTAACGCACCGAAACGCTCGTGCAGCCGCGCGTCGAAGCTGGCGTCGCGCTTGAACCAGACCTTGCGGTCCTTGCCGAACATCGAACTGCCAGGCGCGCCGAACCAGTCGTCCAGCACCTCGCGCGCGCGTGCGTCGAGCCCGGCGTAGTCCGCGGCAGCGTCATAAGCCGGGGAACCGGTCGGCGCGCTCATATTCATGCAAACTCGAGCACCAGCCGCCGCGTACGGGCGCTCTTCTTCTCGAGCTTCGCTACGCGCACCACGCCGATTTCCTGCGTGTTGCGCACATGCGTGCCGCCGCACGGCTGCAAATCCACGCCTTCGATACGCAGCAGCCGCACGCGGCCGAGGCCCAGCGGCGGCTTCACGCTCATGGTGCGTACGAGTTCGGGACGCTCGGCCATTTGCTCGTCGGTGATCCATTCGGTTGAGACGCCATGTGCGCCGCCGACCAGTGCCGCGAGCCGCGCATCCACGTGCTCCCGTTCGATTGGCTCGACAGTCGCGAAGTCGAGCCGCGCGTAGTCGCTGGTGATGCTGCAGCCGTCGACTGCATACGGCAGCACTGCGCACATCAGGTGGCTCGCCGTATGCAGGCGCATATGCCGGTAGCGGCGCGTCCAGTCGATCTGCGCCGTCACACGCATGCCAGCCGCGAGACGCGCGAGCAGCGCTTCCTGGCCGGGTGCGGGCACGTGAACAGCGTCGTTGGGCGTCGCGCCTTCGAATTTCGCCTTGCGGGTATCCGCAATCGCGATACGGGTGCCGTCGGCCAGGCTCAGCACGCCGGCATCACCCGCCTGGCCGCCGCCGAGCGGATAAAACACGGTCTGATCGAGATGAATGCCCTGCTCGTCCACAGCGGTAATGGCCGCTTCGCAGTGCGTGAGATAAGCGTCGTCGCGAAAGAGGGCGCGCGTCGTCATGGTGGGGACCTTTTCCAGTCATGCTGCAAAAGGTCATTATGCCGACCCCTCCAGCTGCGAGGAAGCTAGCCGAACGGCCAATCTGGCAACCCGCAGGCGTCGCCGTATTGGCCGAATGACCGGGCCAGTTCGATCGGCCCGGCGCGAGGTTTCAACCCGGCTGGTTGCGCATCCAGTCTGCCGTCTCGAAGAACGAATGCAGCAGACGCTCGCGCAGCGGCTCGGACAGCCCCACGTCTTCCATGGCCCAGGCCATGCAACGCAGCCACTGATCGCGCTCGTTCGACGCGATCGCAAACGGCAGATGCCGCGCGCGCAGGCGCGGATGGCCGAAGCGACTGATGTAATGATCCGGCCCACCCAGCCAGCCGCACAGGAACCAGAAGAATTTGTCGCGCGAGCCTTCGAGCGTCGGCGGATGCAGCGCGCGGATGCCCGCGAATTCGGGCTCGAGGTCCATCAGGTCATAAAAACGGTCGATGAGTTCGCGCACGCGCGTCTCGCCGCCCACCAGTTCGAAGGCCGTTTGGGCCGGCGCTTCGTCGATCGGATCGGTCATACGTCGGTCAACTGCAATCTGCAAAAGGAGTCAAATGAAAGCGCGGCTCGCGCCGCACGCAGGCGCCGTCAGGCGGCACGGTCACGCGTCGCGCAGCGACTGCAGCGCAGGTCGCGCCAGCACGTGACGCAGGCTCAGCCAGCCGCCCACGCCGGCGCACGCCACGCCCGCCGCAATGCCGGCCGGCAGGAGCCAGGGATCGAAGTTCAGGTAGAACTGGAACACCCGCGTGGCGAGCTGCCAGCCAATCACCTGCGCGCCGAGCGCCGCCATCAGCCCGGCCAGCGCGCCCACGGCGACGAACTCCGCCACCTGCACCGCACGGACTTGCCGGTGCGATGCGCCGAGCGCGCGCAGCAGCGCGGATTCTCGCATACGCTCGTCGCGCGTGCCCGCGAGCGCCGCGTACAGCACCAGCACGCCGGCGGCGAGCGTGAAGGCGAACAGGAACTGCACCGCGCCGATCACCTGCTCCAGCATGCGCTGCATCTGCGCGAGGATCGGGCCGACGTCGATCACCGTGAGGTTCGGATACGCGGCAATCAGGCCGTCAATGGTCGCGCTCTTCTGCGCGGGCAAGTGAAAACTGGTGATGAAAGTGGCCGGGAAGTCCTGCAATGCGTCCGGCGGCATCAGCACAAAGAAGTTGACCTTGAACGAGCCCCAGTCGAGCTTGCGCACGCTCGTCACCGGCGCGTCCACCTGCAGGCCGGTCACGTCGAAGCGAAGCTTGTCGCCGGGCTTCACGTGAATCAGTTTCGCCAGACCTTCCTCAATGGAGATCTGCGGCGCCCTGGTCTCGCCGTACCAGTTGCCCGCCACGATCCGGTTGTCGTCCGGCAGGCTGGTCGTATAGGAAAGGTTGAATTCGCGGTCGACGAGGCGCTTCGCGTCGTCGCTCTTGTATTCGTCCGGATTGACCGGCTTGTCGTTGATCGCGATCAGCCGCCCGCGCACCATCGGCGAGAGCACCGCATCCGGCACGCCGTGCGTGTCGAGGTAGTGCGTGACGGCGGCGCGCTGATCCGGCTGAATGTCGATGATGAACTGGTTGGGCGCATCCGGCGGCGTCGATTTGCGCCAGCCGGCAATCAGATCGTTGCGCGTCATGGCAATCAGCAGCAGGCACATCAGGCCGATGCCCAGCGCGGTGATCTGCAACGCGCTCGCACTGCTGCGCCGCTCGAGCGACGCCAGCGCATACCGCCAGCCGATGCCCGCGTTGACGCGCTCGCTGCGTACCAGCCGCGCCGCGCCCCACAATGCGAGCCGCGCCAGCGTGGCGAACACCAGCAAGCCGGCCGCAAAGCCGCCGGCCACGATGCCCCCCAGCTTGAGTTCGCCCGCCGCGACGATCAATAGTCCGGCGAATAGCACGATGCCGAGTCCATACGCGGCCCACGCGGTCCGTCCCTCTTCGCCCCATTCGCGGCGCAGCACCCGCACCGGCGGCACCTGGGTCAACGGCAACAGCGGCGGCAGCGCGAAGCCGAGCAGCAGCACGAGCCCCGCCGCAATCCCTTCGAGCGCGGGCCATGCGGTCGGATACGGCAAGACCACGTCGATCAGGCTGCCGAGCCAGCTCAGCAACGCAAGGTGTCCGGCATAGCCGAGCACGACGCCCAGCGACCCGCCCATCAACCCGAGTCCGAGGAATTCCAGCAGAAACAGCGAACGCAGCGTGCGCTGGCTGACGCCCAGACAACGCATCACCGCGCAGCCGTCCAGATGGCGGCGCATATACCGATGCGCCGCCATCGCAATCGCCACGGCCGCCAGCAAGGCCGTCAGCAGCGATACCAGCGTGAGAAAGTGGCTCGCGCGCTCCAGCGTCTCGCGCACTTGCGGCTGGCCGTCCTGCAGCGATTCGAGCGCGACGCCGCGCATCTTGCCGTCGTCGACGCGCGCATGGGCAAATTCAGCGAACTTCGCCACGTCGGGATTGGAGCCTGCCACCAGCAACCGGTACGTCACGCGGCTGCCGAACACGATCAGGCCGGTCGACTGCACTTCGTCGGCACGCAACATCAGGCGCGGTGAAAAATTCACGAAGCCGAAGCCGCGATCCAGTTCACGCGTGATGATCGCGCCAATCGTAAAAGTGCGATTGCCGACCTTCACCGGGTCGCCAACACGCAGCTTCAAGGCATCGAGCAGCGCCGGATCCACCCACACGGTGCCGGGCGCCGGAATCCCTTGCGCGGGGTGATCGGGCTGACCCGGCGCGCCGGCGATGCGCAACGCGCCGCGCAACGGATAGCCCGCCGACACCGCCTTGAGCGCGGCGAGCCGCGACACCGGCTGGGCCGCCGTCGAACTGATCATGCTGGGGAAAATGGCGGTGGTCGCCATCTGCAAGCCGAGCGTTCTGGCCTGATTGCTGAACTGCGGATCGACCGGATGATCGGAGCGCACGATGAAGTCGGCGCCGATCATGCGCCGGGCGTCGCGCTCGAGCCCTTGATGCAGCCGGTCCGCCAGAAAACCGACGCTGGAAAGCGCCGCAACGGCCAGCACCAGGGCGAGCAGCAGCATGGTCAGCTCGCCGGCGCGCCAGTCGCGCTCGGTCATGCGCCAGGCCTGGCGCAGCAGGTCGGTCCAACTCAAACGACGTCCCGGCGCAGCTCGTACCAGGGGCGCCGGCGCAACCCGTGCCGAATCGCTCAATCGTGCCGACTCCTGACGAGACGCGACACCATATGAGTCGCCATGCCGCGAAAGCCGCCCTGCACACCGCGCCACAAACGCGGCAACGCCCAGGAGGCCAGCATCAGGAAACCCACCATCAGCATCAGGAACAGCACCGGCACGAACAGCGCGAGCAGGACGCCGCCGAACACGAGGCCGTCCTCAGCCGTGGATGTCACGACATTCGAGACCGGTTCAGGCGACAGATTGATCAGCGCCCGAGTGCCCGCCTTGGCGAGATGCGCGGTGCCGGCGAGCGTGCCGCCCGCAAGCGCGGCCACGGTGAGCAGCGCCGGGTCGGCATGGCCGAACGCGCCGGCAGCCAGTACGGCGCCGGCCGGAATGCGGATAAAGGTATGAACGGCGTCCCACAGCGAATCGAACGCGGGGATCTTGTCAGCGAGGAATTCTGTGACGGTCAGCACCGCCGCTACGCCGATCACCCAGGGCGACGCCAGCGCGGACAAGGTATCGGGCAGATGGATCAGGCCGAAGCGCGCCAACACGCCGGCTATCAGGACCGTGAGATAGAGGCGAAGGCCACTGCCCCAGGACAGGCCCGCCGCAAGCGAGAGTGGTTCAAGCATGGCCGCCTCCAGGCGCGCTGCGCGTGCCGGGCGCTTCGGCCTGCAGCGGGGGCCGCTGCGACGAAGCCGCCAGACCCGCGCCTAGCCGGACGCGGGACAAGTAAAAATTGAGATCGCCTTCATTATAGCCACGTTAATTCGCAGACCGCAGAGCGGACAGTAATTTCCTGCTGCAATTGCGTCGCGCAAATGCAGCAAGAATGGCCAAAAAGACGCCGGACCGGCGCGGACAGCGCGAGGGCGGTCCTGCTGAAGTTTTGCTGAAGGTCTGCTAATAACGGGCAGGCGATTTAATGTCCTGACGAAAGCTTCAACCCGATCAGGCCGACCACGATCAGCGCGGCGCTCGCCACCCGCGCCGCAGTCAGGGCTTCGCCCATCATGACGATGCCGAAAATAAACGCACCCACGGCGCCGATTCCCGTCCATACCGCGTACGCCGTGCCGAGCGGCAACTGACGCATCGCCATTGCCAGCAGCGCAAAACTGCCGAGCGCCGTCACCACCGTGAAAACGGACGGCCACAGCCGGGTGAAACCCGCGGAGCTTTTGAGACCGGCTGCCCATGCCACCTCGAGCAAACCGGCAATCAACAGAAGAAACCACGACATGAAACACCCCCATGGGTCAGATGGGGCCGTCCCCGTTCACTGCACATGCGTAAGGTCGTCCTTACGACCTGTAATTATATCAAGACAGGCGTTTTGCCGGTTTTTCCGGGTGCGACGCAAAGACGCGGCCGGGCATGCACGCGCACGCCTCGGAGCGGGCACTCAAACCGCGCCGACCAGCCGGTAACCCACGCCCGTTTCGGTGACGATATGTTCCGGCTGTGCCGGATCCCGCTCCAGCTTCTGCCGCAAATGCGCCATGTAGATGCGCAAATAGTGATGGCTCTCCACATGCGACGGCCCCCAGACGTCGCGCAGCAACTGGCGGTGCGTCAGCACGCGGCCCGCGTGTCGCACCAGCGTGGCGAGCAGGCGGTATTCGATCGGTGTCAGATGGATCGCGGCGCCTTCACGCGTCACCTGCCGCAGCGCCAGGTCGACGGTCACGGCGCCGAAATGCACCTGCGGCGAATCGTTTGCGCCGCCCTGGTTGCGGCGGCGCATATGCGCGCGGATGCGCGCCAGCAGTTCCGACACGCCGAACGGCTTGGTCAGATAGTCGTCGGCACCGGCGTCGAGCGCCGCCACTTTCTCGGTCTCCTGAGTGCGCGCCGACAGCACGATCACCGGCAAGTCGCTCCAGCCGCGCAGTTCGCGGATCACGTCGAGACCGTCGGTGTCGGGCAGGCCCAGGTCGACGATCACCAGGTCGGGTTTGCGCGTCGCGGCTTCGACGAGGCCCTGCTTGCCGGTTTCGGCGTCGTGCACCACGATGCCCTCGCCTTCCAGCGAGGCGCGCACGAAGCGGCGAATCTGTTTTTCGTCTTCGATCAGGACGACGGTAATGCTAGGGTCACTCATGGGAGGGCTTCGAAATCTGCTGATTGGACAACTCGGGGGACAACCCGGCCGGCTGCGCGGTTGAGGGTTCAGCCGGCGGCTCGCCGTACGGCAGCGCAACCGTATCATGCGGGGCCGCTGCCCGCGACGCATCGACGGATTTATCCACGTCGCTCATGTCGTGCTCGTCTTCCAGCACTTCAGGCGTGGGCGGCGGCGTTTCCACTGGCAAGGTAAACCAGAAGCGCGCGCCTTCGACGCGGCCGTCCGAGGCGACCCGGTTGAGCGCGCCGATCGCGCCGCCGTGGGCCTGAACAATCGCGCGGCAAATCGCGAGGCCAAGACCAATGCCCGGCTTGGCGGATTCCTTCTCGCCGCGCGTGAATTTTTCGAACACGCGCGCCTCCATGCCGGCGGGCAGGCCCGGGCCGGTATCGTCGATGGTCACGCGCACGAACGGCTTGCCGTCTTCTTCGATCACCTGCGCGCCGATCACGAGCGGCGTGTCAGCCGGCGTGTACTTGGCCGCGTTCTCGAACAGGTTGGAGAACAGGCGCTCCATCAGGACCGCGTCGAGTTGCAGCAGCGGCAGATCGGCCGGCAGTCTGGTCTGCACCGGGTGTCGCGCCAGAACGCGCCGGCAGGCGCGCAACGCGGCGCCCACCGTCTCCTCCAGCAGCGACCACTGACGGTTCAGTTGCAGGCCGCCCGCCTGCAGACGCGCCATGTCGAGCAGATTGGTGACGATGCCGGTCATGCGCAATGCTTCTTCGTGGATTGCTTCGACGAGATCGTCGCCGGGTTGCGCGGGCTGCCCTTCGCGGCTTTGCGCGAGCATCGACGAAAAGCCCACGATCGTCGTGAGGGGCGTGCGCAGATCGTGCGAGATGGCCGACAGCAGCGAGTTGCGCAAGCGCTCCGATTCCATGTTGACGAGCGCGTCGCGTGCAATGTCGACGTAGTGCACCCGCTCGAGCGCGAGCGCAATCTGCGCGGCGAACGCATCGAGCATGCGCTGCTGTTCGGGCACGGCGAGCTCGCGCTTGTCGCGCATCACCACCGCCAGCACGCCCCGCGTGCGCATCGGCGCCTTCAACGGCAGATACAGCGCAGCGGCGGCGGGCAACGTGTCGGTGCCGTGGCCGGCCGGCTTCTGCTGGTCGTAGACCCACTGGCCGACGTCGATATCCAGCGCGCTGCCTTCCAGTGTCACGGCGGCGTCCGGGTCTTCGATCTTCTGCTTCACCTGATCGGCGCTGTCCGGCAGCAGGATCGCCACCCGTGCGCCGAACACTTCGCTGACGTGCCGGCTGCCCATCGCGACGATCTGCTCCATCGTCAGCGCCGCGGCCAGTTCGCGCGCCATCGCGTACATCGCGCTGGTGCGTTGCTCGCGGCGCCGCGCCACGCTCGCCTCGCGCCGCAAGCTCGAGGTCAGATGGCTGATCACGAGCGACGTCAGCAGCATGCTGAAGAAGGTCAGCAAATACTGAGTATCCGACACCGAGAACGACATGCGCGGCGGTACGAAGAAAAAGTCGAACGCCGCCACGCTGACGAACGATTGCACCACGCCTGGCCCGCGCCCCAGCCTCACGGCCGTGAAAATCACGCCGAGCAGGTAGAGCATCACGAGATTGGCCGGGTCGATGTGGTCGAACAACTGGCCGGCAATCGCCGTGATGCCGGCACAGATGCCCAGCGCCCAGCCGTAGGCTCGCGGCGGCGAACGGCGTTCGCGGGCGGCGGAAAGCGCCTCGCGCCACGCGCTCGCGCCTTCGTCGCGCATCGCGCGGCGTTCGGCGCCATTGCGCTCGGAGGACGCCGGGATCAAGGTCAGATCGAGGTCGCCCGCGTGTTCGGCGATGCGGTCGCCAAGCGGCCGCCTCAGCCAGCGCATCGCGCCGGTGCGCGATGACGCGCCCGCCACCAGCTTCGAGACGTTGCGCACCCGAGCATAGCTGACCAAGGCACTCACCGCATCCGCGCTCGCAAGAGTCGCGGTTTCCGCGCCAAGCTCGGCGGCGAGCCGCAGCGCGTTCAGCGTGCGTTCGCGGCGCTCGTCGGGCAGACGCTGCAGCTTCGGCGTCTCCACATACACCGCGAGCCAGTCGGCCTTGAGGCTGGCGGCAAGGCGCGCCGCCGCGCGCACCAGCATGGGCGCTTCGGGGCCCGGGCCGACGCACACCAGCAGTCGTTCACGCGCCTGCCAGACGCGCTGGATCGAACGGTCCGCGCGGTACTCGCGCATTTGCGCGTCGACACGGTCAGCCGTGCGCCGCAGCGCCAGCTCGCGCAACGCGATCAGATTGCCCTTGCGAAAGAAGTTGCGCACCGCGCGTTCGGCCTGCAGCGGCAGATAGACCTTGCCGTCACGCATCCGGTCGAGCAGTTCCTCGGCGGGCAAGTCGACCAGCGTGACTTCGTCGGCCCGGTCGAACACGCGGTCGGGCACCGTCTCCCAGACGCGGATGCCGGTGATCTGTCCGACCACGTCGTTGAGACTTTCGAGGTGTTGAACGTTGACCGTGGTGTAGACGTCGATGCCCGCGTCGAGCAGTTCGTAGACGTCCTGCCAACGCTTCAGGTGACGCGCGCCCTGCACGTTCGAATGCGCGAGTTCGTCGACAAGAATCAGCTGCGGCTTGCGTGCTAGCGCGGCGTCGAGATCGAATTCGCCCAGCTTGCGGCCACGATACTCGATATGCGCGAGCGGCAGCACGTCGAGGCCTTCGAGCAGCGCAGCCGTTTCGCTGCGCCCGTGCGTCTCGGCGATGCCGACCACGACGTCGACGCCGTCGTCCTTGCGGCGCCGCGCCGCCTGCAACATCGCATACGTCTTGCCCACCCCGGCCGACGCGCCGAAAAAAACCTTCAGCTTGCCGCGCTGGCGCTTCTCTTCATCGCGTTGCAGCTTGTCGAGCAACGCGTCGGGATCTGGTCGGTTCATGCGATGTGGTTATGGTTCTGGGTTGACCGCACGCCTGCGTGGAACCACGCGGCTGCGTCGGGTACATGGTGGCACGGCTGCGGCCAGGCCGCAAATGCACGGTCCTCGCGAATGGCGGCCACGAAGGGCGGCCCCCGCAAAGGGCGGCCCCTGCATAGGGCGGCCCCTGCAAAAGGGCGGCCCCCGCAATTGGGCCCCCGCGAACAATCAAGCCCGTGGCGATGGCCTCGCAAAAGACAAAGGCGGCGCCACGCCGGGCGCCGCCTTCGCTCAGCCACGCTTAACCTTGATGGGCAGCGTCCAGTGCGAGATTCAGTTCCAGCACGTTGACACGCGCCTCACCGAGCACGCCAAGCTGACGTCCCGTGGTGTAACGCTCGACCAGCGCCTCGACGTCGTTCGGCGACATCTTGCGGGCCTTCGCAACGCGGTCGATCTGATAAGCCGCCGCAGCCGGGCTGATTTCCGGATCGAGGCCGCTACCCGACGACGTGACGAGGTCGATCGGCACCGGCTTCGACATGTCGGTGCCGGCCGCCTTCAACGCGTCGATACGGCCTTTGACCTCATCGGACAATGCCGGGTTGGTCGGACCGAGGTTCGAGCCTCCCGAAGACTGCGGGTTGTACGGCATCGGGCTGGTGGCCGACAAACGGCCCCAGAAATACTGCGGCGCATCGAACTGCTGGCCGATCAGCTTCGAGCCGACCACCTTGCCGTTCACCTCGATCATGCTGCCGTTGGCCTGATCGTGGAACGCCGCCTGGCCGAAGGCCGTCATCACGGCAGGATAAGCGAGCCCGGTGATCGCCGACAGGATGACGAAGATCACAATGAGCGGACGAAATAATGATTTCATGATTGGCAATTCCTCTTGGGATGCGGCTGACGAACCGTCGGTCCGTCAGCCGTCACCTCGTTAAACCCAGCCGAGCGCGGCCAGCACCATGTCGATCAGCTTGATGCCGATAAACGGCACGATGATCCCCCCGAGGCCATACACCAGCAGGTTACGGCGCAACAGGATCGCGGCGCCGAGCGGCCGGTACTTCACGCCCTTCAGTGCCAGCGGGATCAGCGCGACGATGATCAGCGCGTTGAAGATCACCGCCGACATGATCGCGGACGACGGTGTGGCCAGATGCATGATGTTCAGCTTGTTCAGCGCCGGATACGTGCTCGCAAACGCCGCCGGGATGATGGCGAAGTACTTGGAGACGTCGTTGGCGATCGAGAACGTCGTGAGCGAGCCGCGCGTCATCAGCATCTGCTTGCCGATCTCGACGATCTCGATCAGCTTGGTCGGGTTCGAATCGAGGTCGACCATGTTGCCGGCTTCCTTCGCCGCCTGCGTGCCGGTATTCATCGCCACCGCAACGTCGGCTTGCGCCAGCGCCGGAGCGTCGTTGGTACCGTCGCCGGTCATCGCCACCAGCTTGCCTTCGGCCTGGTGCGCGCGGATCGTCGTCAGCTTGGCTTCCGGCGTGGCTTCCGCAAGGAAGTCGTCCACCCCGGCTTCCGCTGCGATCGCCGCAGCGGTCAGCCGGTTGTCGCCCGTCACCATGATGGTCTTGATACCCATCTTGCGCAGTTCGGCGAAACGCTCCTTGATGCCGCCCTTGACGATGTCCTTCAGCTCGATCACGCCCAGCACGCGCGCGCCCTGTTCGCCCTTCTCGGCCACCACCAGCGGCGTGCTGCCGCGGCGTGCCACTTCGGCGACGGCGTTGTTCACTTCAGCCGGATAACGGCCGCCGTTCACTTCGACGTAGTGCTTGACCGCGTCGGCGGCGCCCTTACGGATCTCGCGGCCCGGCAGGTCGACGCCGCTCATGCGCGTCTGTGCCGTGAAGGCGAGGAACACGGCGTGCAACGAAGCCATGTCGCGAGCGCGGATGTTGAAGCGCTGCTTGGCCAGCACCACGATACTGCGGCCTTCCGGCGTTTCGTCCGACAGCGACGACAGTTGCGCGGCATCGGCGAGCGCTTCCTCGGTCACGCCCGGCGCCGGCACGAAGGTCGAAGCCTGACGGTTACCGAGCGTAATCGTGCCGGTCTTGTCGAGCAGCAGCACGTCGACGTCGCCAGCCGCTTCAACCGCACGGCCCGAAGTCGCAATCACGTTCGCCTGCATCATGCGACTCATACCCGCCACGCCGATGGCTGACAGCAGGCCGCCGATGGTGGTCGGAATCAGACACACGAGCAGTGCGACGAGCGCGGTGATCGTCACCACATGGCCGGCCTTGACGGCGTCGACGGCGAACATCGAGAACGGCAGCAGCGTCGCAGTGGCAAGCAGCATCACGATGGTCAGTGCGACCAGCAGAATCGTCAACGCGATTTCATTCGGCGTCTTTTGACGCTTCGCGCCTTCGACCATGGCAATCATACGGTCGAGGAAGGCTTCGCCAGGATTGGCCGTGACGCGCACGACGATCCAGTCCGACAGCACGCGCGTGCCGCCCGTCACCGACGAAAAGTCGCCGCCCGATTCGCGGATCACCGGCGCGGATTCGCCGGTAATCGCCGACTCGTCCACCGACGCCACGCCTTCGACCACTTCGCCGTCAGCCGGGATCACGTCGCCGGTTTCGACCAGCACGACGTCGCCCTTGCGCAGATCGGTCGCGGTCGTGATGCGGATCGGCGACTTCGGATGCGGCTCGTTGAGCTTCTTGGCCATCACGTCTTTCTTCGCACTGCGCAGCGACGCAGCCTGGGCCTTGGAACGGCCTTCGGCCAGCGCTTCCGCGAAGTTGGCAAAGAGCACCGTGAACCACAGCCACAGCGTGACCGCGAGAATGAACCCCGCGGGCGCTTCGGCCTCACCGCCGAGCGCGGCGATCCAGAGAATGGTGGTCAGGATACTGCCCACGTACACGCAAAACATCACCGGGTTACGGAACTGTGTGCGCGGGGTGAGCTTCTTGAATGAGTCCACGATCGCCGGACGCACTAGCGCCGGATCGAACATGGACCTCGTAGCATTATGTTCAGTCATTGAATCCTCGTTTTTCCCGAATTGCCCGTATCAATGGCCGGCGATCATCATCAGATGTTCGACGCCGGGGCCGAGAGCGAGCGCAGGCACGTACGTCAGTGCGCCGACGAGCAGCACGGTGCCGAGCAGCAGCACCACGAACAGCGGACCATGCGTGGGCAGCGTGCCGCCCGTCACAGCCAGGCGTTTCTTGGCCGCGAGCGAACCGGCAATCGCCAGCACCGGAATCAGCGAGCCGAAGCGGCCAAACCACATCGCAATCGCGGTCAACCAGTTGTAGAACGGCGTGCTCACCGTGAGGCCTGCAAACGCGCTACCGTTGTTGTTGCCCGCCGAGCTGAAGGCATAGAGAATTTCCGAGAAGCCGTGCGGACCGGGGTTGGCGATACCTGCCTTGCCCGCGTCGGTCAGCACCGCGATCGACGTGCCCACGAGCACCAGCAGCGGCGTGAGCAGCACCACGATCGACACCATCTTCATCTCATACGCTTCAATCTTCTTGCCGACATATTCAGGTGTACGACCGATCATCAGGCCTGCCACGAACACGGCGAGCATGGCGAACACGAGCATCCCGTACATACCGGAGCCCACCCCGCCGAAGATCACTTCGCCCAGCTGGATCAGCAGCATCGGGTAGAGGCCGCCGAGCGGCGTCAGCGAGTCGTGCGTGTTGTCGACTGCACCGCACGACGCAGCCGTCGTGGCAACGGTGAAGATGCCCGACTGCGCGATACCGAAGCGCGTTTCCTTGCCTTCCATGTTGCCGCCCGCCTGCAGGCCGCTCGCGGACTGGTCGACGTTCAGCGCGGTGAAGGCCGGATTGCCTGCCTGCTCGGCGCTGATTTCACCCACCACGCAAGCGGCGAAGGCAATCGTCATCACGGCGAGCACGGCAATCCCCTGCTTGCGGTCCGCCACCATCTGGCCGAACACCAGGGCGAGCGCCGCCGGGATGATCAGCATCGCGACGAGCTGCAGGAAGTTGCTGAACGGCGTCGGGTTTTCGTACGGGTGTGCCGAGTTCGCGTTGAAGAAGCCGCCACCGTTGGTGCCGAGCATCTTGATCGCTTCCTGCGTCGCCACCGGGCCCATTGCGATGGTCTGCGTCGTCACCTTGGTGTCGACCGTCACCGCGTTACCCTTCGCATCCTTCACCGGATTGCCTTGCGCATCGAGCTTCGGTGCGGCGTAGGTGGTGGTCTGCAGGGTCGGCACGTCCTCATACGCCTTGAAGTTCTGGATCACGCCCTGGCTCATCAGCAAGCCTGCGACGATGACGGACATCGGCAGCAGCACGTACAGCGTGACGCGCGTGATGTCGACCCAGAAGTTGCCGATGGTCTGCGCGGTATGGCGTGCAAAGCCGCGAATCAGCGCGATGACCACGACGATGCCGGTGGCAGCGGACAGGAAGTTCTGTACCGTCAGACCGAGCATCTGCGTCAGATAGCCGGCGGTCTGCTCCGGCGTGTAATCCTGCCAGTTCGTGTTGGTGACGAAGCTGACCGCCGTATTGAAGGCGCTGTCGACCGACATCGCACCGAACTGCTGCGGATTGCCCGGCAGCCAGCCTTGAATACGCAACAGCAGGTACAGGACCAGCACGCCGAGCACGTTGAACGCGATCGTGGCGACCGCGTAGTGCTTCCAGCTCATTTCCGTCGACGGATCGACCCCGGCGATGCGGTACAGCAGCCGCTCGAGCGGGCCGCCGAAGCGCACCACGCGAGAGGTGCCGTCCATTACGCGCGTCAGATAGCGCGCAACGGGTACGGCGAGTGCAAGCAGCACGACCACGAAAATGACCGTCTGCAGGACATTATTCGAGTTCATTCAATGTCCTCCGCGCGCAGCAGCGCATAGACGAGGTAAGCGAACAGCAGCGCAGTGGCAGCGCCCGATAACCACAGAATCCAGGTCATGAGCGTGCTCCCTGGCCACGCCGGAACTGCATCAACTTCTCGCAGCCGGCAATCAAAGCAAAGGTCAGCGCCGCAAATAGCACCATCCCCCCGACGTACAGCACATCCATTTGTGTTCTCCAGTAGCGGACTTTGGATGAGTAGAACGTTATGCCGATCGACGTAAAGGCCTGGTCAAAGATGGCATGGGCGGTGTAAAAATCGCGTAAACGAAACAGGCCGCCGCGCTGGGTGCGGAACGGCCTGGTGCCGGTGGAGACTGGCTTGACGGGAGTTTTCCCGCAACCACAGGGGGCTGCCGGAGGCGCCTGATTTTTATAATGTCGTTACTGCGCCTTGATGGGCTTGCTTACGGCAAAAGGACGGTCGAGCCGGTCGTGCGGCGGCTTTCGAGTTCGCCGTGCGCGAGGCCGACCTCCGCCAGCGAATAGCGCTGGCTGATGCTCGTCTTGATGGGCGGTAGCGCCCCCGCCGCGTTACCGAAGCTCACGAAGATGCCAGATGCGAGACAACAGCGCGGGATTATTTTTCTCAGTCACGGGCCGCACCCTCAATGCTTGAATGACGGCGCGGTAACGGACTCGGGAGGCATTTCAGCGGAATGCCAAGCATGGCATTGTTGCATTAATGTAGTTGACGCGCCGCTGGCAGACATTTACGACAAACAACCACATTAATGAAACAATGCCTCAACGCGAACAAGAGTATGTGCATCTTTTATAAATAACTTTACAATTTATCCAACGTGATATACCGTCTAATAAAAACTATCGGAAATAAAATGTAGCGTCAATTTCATTATTTAGAAAAAGATCAATTTGACTGGAACTGGACCTCGGCTGCATAAACGACACAACACAGCAGCAGGAAATGAAGGATCGCCCGGCATCCACCTGAGTACATGGCGGCGACTATCAGCGCCACGCTTTTTTAATTCTTTTGTTGACTGCACCCACGGCGCCGCATGGATTGCATGGCCATTCTTTTAACAAATTAAATATTTTCAAATATTCCTATATTTGCAATTCATTTACCGATCATTACATTTGGATCGCCTATATGAGTTTAGAAACAACCGTAACCTGTCTAGAGGAGAAATGAAATGGGTAGCCAAAATGTCCCAGCCCGTGTCACGCAATGTACAGTTGAGCAGATAACCTCTTCCATCCCCGAGGGGGATCCGTCAAAGGTCACACCCAGCGCTCAATTGGTCGAAGATCTCATGTTCGATAATCTCGATCTGGTTGAACTGCGCGGTCTTCTGGAGACGGAATTCGGCATCCAGATCGATGATGCCGCGATGAGGAGTGTCGTAACTGTCGGCGACTGGATTACCTACTGTCAGGCGAATGGCGTGACCTGAGGTCGAGTGCGCCGCACGCAGGGTTCATTCGATACCACCACGCTGAACGACGTCTCGCGCCGGCAGCGATGTGCCCGTCGAAGTCATGGCACACGCAGGCGCCGCCACGGCGACGGTCCGTCCGAAACGGAGGTCGCCGTGCAGCTCTTACGGTATCAGCACCGTCGAGCCGGTCGTGCGGCGGCTTTCGAGTTCGCTGTGCGCGAGGCCGACCTCCGCCAGCGAATAGCGCTGGTTGATGCTCGTCTTGACCGTGCCCGAGGTCAGCACGTCGAAGAGTTCCTGTGACATCGCCTCGTAGTCGCCGCGCTTGCCGATATACGTAAACAGCGTCGGCCGTGTGAAGAACAGCGAGCCGCGTCCGGCGAATTCGGACGAATCGATGGGCGGCAGCGGCCCCGACGCGTTGCCGAAGCTTACGAACATGCCCAGCGGCGCAAGACAGTCGAGCGACGCGGTAAACGTGTCCTTGCCGATCGAGTCGTACACCACCGGCACGCCGGCGCCGTTGGTGATCTCGCGCACCCGTCTGGTGAAATTTTCGCGCGTGTAGACGATCGCATGGTCGCAGCCGTTCGCCCTGGCGATGTCCGCCTTTTCGTCCGAACCCACCGTGCCGATCACCGTGACGCCCAACGCCTTCGCCCACTGACATACGAGCAGGCCGACGCCGCCCGCCGCGGCCTGGATCAGGATCGTGTCGCCGGCCTTCACCGGATAGGTACGGCGCAGCAGATACTGCGCCGTGAGGCCCTGCAGCATCACCGAGGCGCCCTGTTCATAGCTGATCGCGTCGGGCAGCCTGATGACCTGCGCGGCCGGCAGCACACGCTCCTGCGCGTAGGCGCCGGGTGGGCGCGCCACGTATGCGACGCGGTCGCCGGCTTTTACGCCCGTCACACCGGGGCCGACTGCCGTTACCTCGCCGGCCGCCTCCATGCCGAGGCCGCCAGGCAGCGGCAAGGGATAGAGCCCCGTACGGAAGTACACGTCGATATAGTTGAGGCCCACCGCATGCTGCCTGATGCGGATTTCGCCGTTACCCGGCTCGCCCACTTCGACGTCGACCCACTTCATCACCTCGGGGCCACCTGTCTTGTCGAATCGAATTGCCTTGACCATCACGTCTCCTGATTGCGGTTTGACGGCTTGAAACCAATGCCTTGAAGGCAATGCGCGCGCGGCTCAGACCTTTTCGGTCAGCCGCAGCGTCAGCACCTCGAGAATCATGCGGGCGGTCGAAATATTGGTGGCGCACGGCACGTTATGGACGTCGCACGCGCGCACCAGCGCGTTGATATCCGGTTCGTGCGGCTGCGGCGTCATCGGGTCGCGCAGGAAGATCACCATGTCGACGTGGCCCTCCGCGAGCTGCGCGCCGATCTGCAGGTCGCCGCCGTGCGGACCCGACAGCATCTTCTCGACCTGCAAGCCATGCGCCTGCGAAATCCGCGTGCCGGTCGTACCGGTCGCGACGATGTCGCAGCGCCTGAGCGTATCCACGTATTCGCCCGCGAGTTTGACGATATCGTCTTTCTTGTGGTCGTGCGCGATCAGCGCGATGCGGGTGGTCATGACGTAAGGCTCCTTGCCGGGCTTCGTTGCGTTGTTGTGGTTGTGGTTCTGGACGTGGTGAATCCATGCTGGCCGGACAGCCTGTCCCGTGCTGCCCAGCCGCTACCGCTCATGACGGACGCGGCGTGCCGCTTCAGAACGTGCCTGGATAGGCGCCGCCATCGAGCAGCCAGTTCTGGCCGGTGATGAAGCCCGCATGCACGCTGCACAGGAATGCGCACGCGCGGCCGAACTCGTCGCGATTGCCGAAGCGGCCCGCGGGAATACTCTCCATGCGCTGCTTGCGCGCTTCCTCGAAGGAGATGTTGTTTGCCTTGGCCTGGGCGCTGACGGTGGTGGCAATGCGGTCCGTGTCGAACAGCCCCGGCAGCAGATTGTTGATGGTCACGCCGTCGCGTGCCACCTTGCGCGCCGCGCCGGCCACGAAGCCGGTCAGCCCCGAGCGCGCACCGTTGGACAGGCCCAGTACGTCGATGGGCGCCTTCACCGCCGAGCTGGTGATATTGACGATGCGGCCAAAGCCGCGCGCGATCATGGGGTCGATGGTCGCGCGGATCAGTTCGATCGGCGTCAGCATGTTGCCTTCGAGCGCGCGGATCCAGTCGTCGTGCGTGTACTGGCGGAAGTCTCCCGGCGGCGGCCCGCCTGCATTGTTGACGAGGATGTCCGGCTGCGGACAGGCGGCCAGCGCGGCGGCACGGCCTTCCGGCGTGGTAATGTCGCAGGCGACGGTCTTCACGTCGACGCCGCTTTGCTGGCGGATTTCCGCGGCTGTGGCCTCGAGCGTTTCGGCCGTGCGGGCGAGGATCACCAGATTCACGCCCTCGGCGGCGAGCGCTTCCGCGCAGCCGCGGCCCAGACCTTTGCTTGCCGCGCAAACCAGCGCGGTGCGTCCTGCGATTCCCATGTCCATGTCGATGTCCTCGGTGGTGTTTGCGGCCCTGCTGCCTGCGCGCCCGGGCGGCTGGCGGGCGCAGTTTCCCCCGATTCTAGAAGAATCGGTGCCGGACTGCCGCTGCTGCCCACAATCTCCGGTATCTTCCGACGGTACTTTCGGTAAACTTGCAGCCGTGGCGCGCCTGCCCGCCGGCTCTTGCAGCGGTTCGGGCCGCCGACCGATTCCGGACCGATTCCTCTTGCCGCCTCTCGCGCCCTCGCCATGACACAGGACAGCCGCTTTCCCAATCTTTTCATCCTCGACCACCCGCTGATCCAGCACAAGCTGTCGCACATGCGCGACCGCGACACGTCGACCCGCACCTTCCGCGAGCTGCTGCGCGAGATCACGCTGCTGATGGGCTACGAAATCACCCGCAACCTGCCCATGACGACGCGCCGCGTCACCACCCCGCTCGTCGAAATCGACGCGCCGGTGATCGCCGGCAAGAAGCTGGCCATCGTGCCGGTGCTGCGGGCGGGCATCGGCATGTCGGACGGCTTGCTGGAGCTGATTCCCTCGGCGCGCGTCGGACATATCGGGGTGTACCGCGCCGACGATCACCGGCCGGTCGAATATCTGGTGCGGCTGCCGGATCTGGAGGACCGCATCTTCATCCTGTGCGATCCGATGGTGGCGACCGGCTATTCGGCAGCGCACGCGGTTGACGTGCTCAAGCGCCGCAAGGTGGCCGGCGAAAACATCATGTTCCTCGCGCTGGTGGCGGCGCCCGAAGGCGTCAAGGTGTTCCAGGACGCGCATCCGGACGTGAAACTGTACGTGGCCTCGCTCGATTCGCATCTGAACGAACACGCCTATATCGTGCCGGGCCTGGGCGACGCCGGCGACCGGTTATTCGGCACGAAGAACTGACATTGCTCGCGCGCAGGAGGCGCAAAACGGCTCCGCAGCCCGCCAGGGCACCTTCTTTGCGCCACCTGCCGCACTGCCGCAACCTCGCGGCATGATAAAATTCGGATCCGCTTATCGAGCGGCTCAACTTGCACAATCGCCCGGCGCATCGCGCCTTTGCGGGGTCCGCGCAAGCCGGCGCGGGGCGCTTGAACGGTTTCTTCCACGTTTTGGCACAGCCGGCCAGCACCGCGCCGCCTCTACCGCGTTGCGTGCGGCACCGTCCGTATGGTCAGTCCAGACGGTCCGGTCCGGAAAGCCGGGCGCTTCAGCTTCAAGGTGAACACAGTCTGACATCGAGGCGCGCCTTCTCAAGCGCCCGACATCGCAACGACAATTGCACTATGCGTGCGCCCCGCTGGCGCGCGCGATGGAGAAAGGTATGGCGGGTCATTCGAAATGGGCCAACATCAAGCATAAGAAAGCAGCGGCCGATGCCAAGCGCGGCAAGGTGTGGACGCGGCTCATCAAGGAAATTCAGGTTGCCGCCCGCATGGGTGGGGGTGATATCGACTCCAATCCGCGTCTGCGGCTCGCGGTCGAAAAGGCGTATGACGCCAACATGCCGAAGGACAACGTCAATCGCGCCATTCAGCGTGGCGTTGGCGGCGTCGATGGCGCAAGCTACGAAGAAATCCGCTACGAAGGCTACGGCATCGGCGGTGCGGCCGTGATTGTCGACACGATGACCGACAACCGCACACGTACCGTCGCGGAAGTGCGTCACGCGTTCTCGAAGAACGGCGGCAACATGGGCACGGACGGCTCGGTGTCGTTCATGTTCGATCACATCGGCCAGTTCCTGTTTGCGCCGGGCACGCCCGAAGACAAGCTGATGGAAGCCGCGCTCGAAGCCGGCGCCGACGACGTGATGACGAACGAGGACGGCAGCATCGAGGTGGTCTGTCCGCCGAACGATTTCCCGAAGGTGAAGACCGCGCTCGAAGCCGCCGGCTTCAAGGCGGAACTGGCCGAAGTCACGATGAAACCTCAGACGGAAGTCGAGTTCACCGGTGACGACGCGCTCAAGATGCAAAAGCTGCTCGACGCCCTGGAAAATCTGGACGACGTGCAGGAAGTCTATACAAACGCGGCCATCGCCGACGAGTAAGCGTAGCGCGGCAGCGGTCTGGCACGCCGCCCGTCGGTTCGCTGCGGCGGGTTGGGCGCGAGTGGTACGCGAATGGCCCATCAGCCGCATGTCTGTCGCGTGCCGTTGCGTGCCGGTCGCGTACCGGTTGCGCGAGGTTGGGTTTGCATTGCGGTGCCACGGGCTGACTGTTCGCCTCGTGCGAAGGTTGCGGAATTTCACGGCTGACGCCACCCCGTCAGCCGTTCATGGTTATTAGTCTTCGGGGATTTACATGAAGTTACTCGTCGTCGGTTCCGGCGGTCGCGAACACGCACTCGCCTGGAAGCTCGCGCAATCGCCGCGGGTCCAGCTCGTCTACGTGGCGCCCGGCAACGGCGGCACTGCCCAGGACGAGCGTCTGCTCAACATCGACATCACCGAGCCGGCTGCGCTCGCTGATTTCGTCGAAAAAGAACAGATCGCTTTCACTCTGGTTGGGCCGGAAGCGCCGCTCGCGGCGGGCATCGTCAATCTGTTCCGCTCGCGTGGTCTGAAGATTTTCGGACCCACGAAGGAAGCGGCGCAGCTCGAAAGCTCGAAGGACTTCGCGAAAGCCTTCATGAAGCGCCATGCCATCCCGACCGCCGAATACGAAACCTTCGCCGACGTCGCCGCCGCCCACGCGTATCTGGACGCCAAGGGCGCGCCGATCGTGATCAAGGCCGACGGTCTGGCCGCCGGCAAGGGCGTGGTGGTCGCGCAGACGCTGGAAGAAGCGCACCAGGCCGTCGACATGATGCTGTCGGACAACAAGCTCGGCGACGCAGGCGCGCGGGTGGTGATCGAAGAATTCCTCGCTGGCGAAGAGGCGAGCTTCATCGTCATGGTGGACGGCAAGCATGTGCTGCCGCTCGCCTCCAGCCAGGACCACAAGCGTTTGCTGGACGGCGACCAGGGCCCGAACACGGGCGGCATGGGCGCCTACTCGCCCGCGCCGATTGTCACGCCGCAATTGCATGCTCGCGTGATGCGCGAAATCATCCTGCCCACCGTACGCGGCATGGAGAAGGAAGGCATCCGCTATACCGGTTTCCTGTATGCGGGTCTGATGATCGACGCGCACGGCAATCCGAAAACCCTCGAATTCAATTGCCGGATGGGCGACCCGGAAACGCAGCCGATCATGGCGCGCCTGAAGGGCGATTATTCGAAGGTCGTAGAGCAGGCGATTGCGGGCACGCTCGACACGGTGGAGCTGGAATGGGACCGTCGCACCGCGCTCGGCGTCGTGCTGGCCGCGCATAACTATCCCGACACGCCGCGCAAGGGCGACCGCATCAACGACATTCCGGCTGAAACGGATGACTCGGTAACCTTCCATGCGGGCACCACGTTTGCGGACGGCAAGCTGACCACCGCCGGCGGCCGCGTGCTGTGCGTGGTGGGCCTCGCGGATTCGGTGCGCAGCGCACAGTCGGTCGCGTACGAGGCCATCAACCAGATCTCGTTCGACGGCATGCAGTACCGCCGCGACATCGGCTATCGGGCGCTGAACCGCAAACATAGCTGAACGAGAGCCGGGTTCTTTGGGCACCACACCCGGGGATGCCCGCAGACGCCCGCGGCGCCATCGGCGCTACACTTCAGGTGTCCTGCGGTTGCCCGGAATGCCCGTGACAAGCCCGTAGATCCAGCGCAACCACGGGTCTCGGGCAACCGCTCCGCCGGCGCGTTGTGCGCAACGCCCGGCCGCCTCCTTTAACGTATCAGCGCGCGACCCGCCCGGCGCGCCGTTCCACACTGACCTGTTCATGACGGACTCGAACTACGACGTACAGGCCGTACGTAGCTGGCTGCAAGGCCTGCAGACGCACATCGCCGAGACGCTCGGCGCGTTCGACGGCACGCCGTTCGCCACCGACGCGTGGCAACGCGCGCCCGGCGAAAAGCTGCGCGGCGGCGGCACGACGCGGATTCTGGAAGGCGGCAAGTTCTTCGAGCGCGCGGGAGTCGGCTTTTCGGATGTAGCCGGCGACACACTGCCTGGCTCGGCCAGCGCCGCGCGTCCGCAACTCGCCGGCCGTGGTTTTGAGGCGATGGGCGTGTCGCTCGTGCTGCATCCGCACAATCCGTACTGTCCGACCGTGCACATGAACGTGCGCCTGCTGATTGCCACCAAAGAAGGCGAGCCGCCGGTGTTCTGGTTCGGCGGCGGCATGGATCTGACGCCCTATTACGGCTTCGAGGAAGACGCGCAGCATTTCCACCGCGTCTGCCGGGATGCGCTGCAGCCGTATGGCGACGAACTGTATCCGCGTTTCAAGCGCTGGTGCGACGAGTACTTCTTCCTCAAGCATCGCAACGAGCCGCGTGGCATCGGCGGTATTTTCTTCGACGATTTTTCGGAGCCGGGCTTCGACAAGTCGTTCGAGATGCTGCAAAGCGTCGGCAACCGCTTCCTGGACGCGTATCTGCCGATCATCGAACAGCGTCGCGACACGCCGTACGGTGAAGCGCAGCGCGATTTCCAGGCCTACCGGCGCGGCCGTTACGTCGAATTCAACCTCGTCTTCGACCGTGGCACACTGTTTGGGCTGCAAAGCGGTGGACGGACCGAATCGATCCTGATGTCGATGCCACCTGTGGTGAACTGGCGCTATAACTGGCAGCCACAACCCGGCTCGCCGGAAGCACGCCTTTACAGCGATTTTCTCGTGCCGCGCGAGTGGGTCTGACGGCCTTGCCGCCGCTCGCCGCATCGCCTGCCCGCCCGTCACGACAAAGGACTCTCACCTGAAGCCGAACGCACACCTCGTTGCCCTGCCCCGCCGGATCGGCCTCCTGGGCGGCACCTTCGACCCGATCCACGACGGCCATCTGGCGCTCGCGCGGCGTTTTGCCGAGGTGTTGCAGCTGACCGAACTGGTGCTGCTACCGGCCGGCCAGCCGTGGCAGAAGCCGGAGGTCTCGCCGGCCGCCGATCGCCTCGCGATGACCCGCGCGGCGGCAGACTCGCTGCGGCTACCCGGCGTCAAGGTGAGCGTCGCCACTGACGAGATCCACCACGACGGCCCCACTTACACGGTGGAAACACTGCAGCGCTGGCGCGACAGAGAACAGCAACAGGAAGACCCCCAAGCCTCGCTGTCGATGCTGATCGGCGCCGATCAACTCGTGCATCTCGACACGTGGCGCGACTGGCGGCGTCTGTTCGAGTTCGCCCATATCTGCGCGGCCACCCGCCCGGGCTTCGAACTCGACTCGATCCCGCCCGCGGTTGCCGCGGAGATCGCCGCGCGCGAGGCCAGCGCGCAGGTACTGCAAGCAACACCCTGTGGTCATCTGCTGATCGATACCACGCTGGCCTTCGACGTTTCGGCCACCGATATCCGCACCCATCTGCGCGAACGTCTGGTCCAGCATGCCGGCGGCCAGCAACTGAACGAGGCCGCGAGCCATGTCCCCACTGCGGTGTGGGACTATATTCTTCAACATCATCTGTACCACCGGTAACCCTATGGATATTCGCAAACTGCAACGCGCGATCGTCGACGCCCTCGAAGACGTGAAAGCGCAAGACATCAAGGTGTTCAACACCAGCCATCTGACCGGGCTGTTCGACCGCGTCATCGTCGCCTCCGGCACCTCGAACCGCCAGACCAAGGCGCTCGCTTCCAGCGTGCGCGAAAAGGTCAAGGAGAATGGCGGCGAGATCATCAGCGTCGAAGGTGAAGACGTGGGCGAATGGGTGCTGGTGGATTGCGGCGACGCCGTCGTGCACATCCTGCAACCGGCCCTGCGCCAGTACTACAACCTCGAAGAGATCTGGGGCGACAAGCCGGTGCGCGTCAAGCTCGCCACGTCCAGCCCGTTCGGCGGCGCCCGTTCGAGCGAGCCGGACGAGGACGACGAAGAGGACGAAGCACCCGCTGCAGCGAAACCGGCACGCAAGACGCCGGCGCGCCGTCGTTGAGCGCGTGACAGCGTTGCCGTACGCAAGCTTGACCGTTCGTTAGCGATTAGATCCGCGATGAAATTGCATATCCTCGCCGTCGGTCACAAGATGCCCGACTGGATCGCCAGCGGCTTCGACGAATACGCGAAACGCATGCCGCCCGAGCTGCGCATCGAGCTGCGCGAAATCAAGCCCGAGCAGCGTTCGTCGGGGCGTCCTGCGGAAAGCGTGATGGCGGCCGAGCGCCAGAAGATCGAAGCGGCGTTGCCGAAGAACGCGCGCATCGTCGCGCTCGACGAACGCGGCAAGGACTGGACCACGATGCAACTGGCCGCCGCCCTGCCCGGCTGGCAGCAGGACGGACGCGACGTCGCGTTCCTGATCGGCGGCGCGGACGGCCTCGATCCCGACCTCAAGGCGCGCGCCGACATGCTGCTGCGCGTCTCCAGCCTGACGCTGCCGCACGCAATGGTCCGCGTGCTGCTCGCCGAACAGCTTTACCGCGCGTGGACCATCACGCAAAATCATCCCTATCACCGCGTGTAGGCACGCGCTCCGTGTCGCGCCCGCGAAGACCATCCGCGTGCCGCATGTCACGCACGCTGCGTCCGGACACGCTCTCCCGATACACTTTCGACTCACGCGCAGCCGGCGCGGCGTGAACGTGCGCGTGAATCACGCGTGCGTGTCAGTCGCGGCCTGACCGCAGACTCGCCGCCCGGGATAGCCACATCAATCAGCCTCACGCATCGGTCACACGCTGCGCTTTAACGGAACCCCTGTATGTCCGCCTCGACTACCGCCTTGCATCCATTCATCTATCTCGCCTCGCAGAGCCCGCGCCGCCAGGAGCTGCTGCAACAGCTCGGCGTGCGCTACGAATTGCTGCTGCCGCGTCCGGATGAAGATGCCGAAGCGCTTGAAGCGGAGTGGCCTGGCGAGCGCGCCCACGACTACGTGGTGCGCGTCTGCAGGGCCAAGGCCGAAGCGGCGCGCGCGCGTCTCATGGCAGGCACGCATCGCGCGGCGCCGATCCTCGTCGCCGATACGACCGTGACGATCGACGACGCCATTCTCGGCAAGCCCGCCAATGCCGACGACGCCCTCGCCATGCTCACGCGCCTCGCCGGCCGTGATCACGAAGTGCTGACGGCGCTGGCCGTCGTCGATGCGAACGGTGTGTTGCTGCCCGCGGCCCTGTCGGTGTCGCGCGTGCGTTTTGCTGCGGTGCAAGCCGACGCGCTGGCGCGCTACGTGGCGAGCGGCGAGCCGTTCGGCAAGGCGGGCGCTTATGGCGTACAAGGGCGCGCCGCGGAGTTTATCGAGCATATTGAAGGGTCCTATTCAGGTATCATGGGTTTGCCACTTTATGAAACCGCTGCACTGCTACGCGCGGCGCGCATCGACTTCTAGAACAACACCATGAATGAAGAAATCCTGATCAATGTCACGCCGCAGGAAACGCGCGTCGCGCTCGTCCAGCAGGGCGCCGTCCAGGAACTTCACGTCGAACGCACGCTGTCGCGCGGACGCGTCGGCAACGTCTATCTAGGCAAGGTGGTCCGGGTGTTGCCCGGCATGCAATCCGCGTTTATCGACATCGGACTCGAACGCGCGGCGTTCCTGCATGTCGCGGACATCTGGCATCCGCGCCTTGCCGGCGAACCGCAGCAACAAGTGCCCCATCAGCCTATCGAGAAGATCGTCTTCGAAGGTCAGACCTTGATGGTGCAGGTCGTCAAAGACCCGATCGGCACCAAAGGTGCGCGGCTGTCCACCCAGGTCAGCATTGCGGGCCGCACGCTGGTGTATCTGCCGCAGGAACCGCACATCGGCATTTCACAGAAGATCGAAAGCGAAGCCGAGCGCGAAGCGATTCGCGCGCGCCTGACTGCCGTGCTGCCCGCCGACGAGAAAGGCGGCTACATCGTGCGCACCATCGCCGAAGATGCCACCAGCGAAGAACTCGCCGGCGATGTCGCGTATCTGCGCAAGACGTGGGCAACGATCCTCTCGCAAGGCCAGCGCATGCCGCCGACAAGCCTGCTCTATCAGGATCTGAATCTTGCCCAGCGTGTGCTGCGCGATTTCGTCAATGACGAGACCACCCGCATTCAGGTAGATTCGCGCGAGACCTTCCAGATGCTGTCCGACTTCGCGGCGGAGTTCACGCCGGCGGTGTCGTCGAAGTTGCATCATTACACCGGCGAAAGACCCCTCTACGATCTGTACAACATCGAAACGGAAATCCAGCGCGCGCTGTCACGGCGCGTCGATCTGAAATCCGGCGGCTATCTCGTGATCGACCAGACCGAGGCGATGACGACCATCGACGTGAACACGGGCGGCTATGTCGGCGCGCGCAATTTCGACGACACGATCTTCAAGACCAACCTCGAAGCCGCGCATACGATTGCGCGGCAATTGCGGCTGCGTAATCTGGGCGGCGTGATCATCATCGACTTCATCGACATGGAAAACGTCGAGCATCGCGACCAGGTGCTCGGCGAGTTGAAGAAGGCCCTGGCACGCGATCGCACGCGCGTCACGGTCAACGGTTTTTCACAGCTCGGCCTCGTGGAGATGACCCGCAAACGTACCCGCGAATCGCTCGCACACGTGCTGTGCGAGCCTTGTCCGGTTTGCCAGGGCAAGGGGCAGGTGAAGACGGCGCGCACGGTCTGCTACGACGTGTTGCGTGAAATTCTGCGCGAGTCGCGCCAGTTCAATCCGCGCGAGTTCCGGGTGGTGGCTTCCCAGCAGGTGATCGACCTGTTCCTCGAGGAAGAGTCTCAACATCTGGCCATGCTGATCGACTTTATCGGCAAGCCGGTGTCGTTGCAGGTGGAATCGAATCTGAGTCAGGAGCAGTACGATATTGTCTTGATGTAGGAGCAGCAGCTCCACCATCCGGTTTTCAGCAGGACGGGGCCACCGCGCCCCTACTCCCTCTGGCCGCCCCCACGGGGTGCCGGCGCGCCCCGGTACTGACTCTCAAACGTTTCATGCATGCGCCTGAGCAGCGACAAATACGGTCGCCCTTGCTCGCTAGCCACAAGTCGCGCCGCCACGCTATTGGTTTCATCCCATAGCCGCTCGAATTTTTCTCGTGCTAACGTAACAGGCAGCTTCGAGGCAATCAGGTCAGCGAAATCTTTTTCGATCGCCTCCGGTGTACGGGCAGGCTTAGCTGTCGTCTCAGGCATGGCGTGGTCACCGAACGCGTTTCAGGTTCTCTCCGACCACCGCCACGCCGCGACGCGTGCCCGTGATGGGAAGTCCAGACTTACAACGGGGTAAGGCGCACGCACAACGTCCATGCAAGGCCGGTTGCAGCGCCCGAGCTTTTACAGTCATTGTACTGTCACGGCAGTGCAAGACTGGCTCGGCAGAATCCCGAACACAACGAAAATAGAAGCTACGGGGCTTGAGCGTGACCAATAAATATAAAGTGCTGTTTCTCTGTCGTGAGAATTCGGCGCGCAGCATCATCGCGGAAGCATTGCTGCGTGAGCTAGCGGGCGATCGTTTCGAGGTATTCAGTGCGGGTTCGGAGCCTGCCGCGCGGGTCCATGCGCTCGCGATTGCGCAACTGCGCCCGGGCATTTCCGAACTCGGCCTGCTCGCGCCAAAGAGCTGGCTGGAGTTCACCGGCGAATGGGCACCGCGTATGGACCTGATCATCGCGCTCGACGAGCGCGTCGCCGAATACCATGCCCCCGCCTTTCCGGGCAAGCCGGTGTTCGCCAACTGGGAGTTCGCCGATCCGCTCGCCGAAGGCATGACGCCGGCCGAGCGAAACCGCTCGTTCGAAAAAGTCTTCTGGCAAATCGTGCGCCGCGTCACGCTGTTCATGGAACTGCCGCGCTACGCGTTACCCGCCCCGGAAGACACGCCGACGCGCGAGCCGGTTGCTCTTGCCGGCGACGTGGTGTGCTCGGGCTGCGTCAATTTGACCTGAGCGCGCGACGCGTATCCGCGAATCAAGTAGCTAGCGGGGTAAGTGGGGCAAGTGGGCGGGTAACAAAACCCGTCCACCGAGTGAGGCGTTTACTCCGTAGCCCGCGCAAGGCAGCAGAAAGCCGCTAAACGCACACGCCCGTAGCGCGCTGCACAAAGCGAATGGTTTCAGCCACTTGCATCCGTTGCCCGCGAATTGTCCACAGCCTTGCAAACAGATTATGTGGATAACTCGTGCGCACCCTGTGCGAAGTGGCATCGCCGATGCAGTGCGGGTTTTCAGGGCGTGCGCCGCCCGCGATCACGCGGCGCGAACACGGCTTTCCGCAGTTTCGCGCGCGGGCGCGAAAGCGCCGCTGCGCACGCCAAGCAAGCGCGCGAAACTGAGGCTATGCTATGGCCTCCGACCCACCCAAGGAAGCTCCCATGACACAGACTACAGGATCCATGATTACCTTTAAGCGTCCCGACGGCAAAGACGTGCAAGGCTATCTCGCCAAGCCGCAAAAGCTCGAAGGCGCGCCCGCCATTGTCGTGATTCAGGAATGGTGGGGCTTGAACGACCAGATTCGCGGCGTTGCAGACCGGTACGCCCAGGCCGGTTATCTCGCGCTGGTCCCTGACCTCTACCGCGGCAAAATGACCGTCGAAAAGGAAGAGGCTCATCACCTGATGAGCGGGCTCGACTTTGGCGACGCCGCTTCCCAGGACATCCGCGGCGCCGTTCAGTATCTGAAGACGCAAACCGCACAAGTTGCCGTCACCGGCTACTGCATGGGCGGCGCGCTGACCTTGCTGACGCTTACGCAGACTCCGGAGGTGTCGGCCGGTGTCGTGTGGTACGGCTGCCCCCCGCTCGAGTACATCGACGCGTCCAAAATCAAGGTGCCGGTGCTGGCGCACTGGGCCACACAAGATGCGTTCTTCCCGATCACGACAATCGACGATCTCGACAAGAAACTGGCCGAGGCAAAGGTCGACTATGAGTCGCATCGCTATCTGGCTGCGCATGCGTTCGCCAACGAAACGGCGGTTGGACACGGCCGCATCGCCGAGACGCAATATGACCCGGTCTGGGCACAGCTCGCATGGGATCGCACGCTGACTTTCTTCGGCCGCACCTTGTGGTCGAAGCCGGCGTAAGCCGCAGCGGCATTCCGTTGTCTCAGTGCATTGGGTAGAACTGAAGCGCGGATCAAGCCGCGCATTGAAGGTCAGCGGCGCCACGCCGCTGACCGTTGTTGATGACGCTTAGCCCGCCGCCGTGCGCATGGCGCGATATTCGCGCCGCACGATTTCCATCAGTTCCGCCACCGAGGTGCTCTGCGCCTCTTTCTCGTAGGTCACGCGGCCGCGCTGCATCAGCATCACGCGGTCGGCGATATCCAGCGTCTGCGCGTAGTTGTGCATGATCATGACGATCGACAGGCCGCCCTTGTTTTTCAGACGCAGCACGAGATCGATGATCAAACCGGCCTCGCGCGCGCCCATTGCAGCAAGCGGTTCGTCGAGCAACAGAATCTTCGCATTCGAATTGACCGCGCGCGCCACCGCGATGGCCTGCCGCTGACCGCCCGACAGTTGCTCCACCGGCAAGTCCACCGACGGTACCCGCACGCCGATTTCTTCGAGACATTCCGCCGCACGCTGACGCATTGCGCGGTTGTTCAAGAGACGGAACGGCCCTGGCCGGATGATCTCGCGGTTCAGGAACATGTTGTGATAAATGCTCAACGAATTCGCCAGCGCCAGATCCTGATACACGCACTCGATGCCTAACGCGCGTGCATGATCCACCGAACGCAGCAGGGTCTCTTCACCGTGGATGAAAAGCTTGCCGCTGGTCTGCTGCTGAAAGCCAGTGAGAATCTTGATCAGGGTAGACTTGCCCGCGCCGTTGTCGCCGAGCACGCCGAGAATCTCACCCTGCTTGAGCGTCAGGGCGACGCCGTCGAGCGCGGTCACCGCGCCGAACCGCTTGACGATGTCTTCGCCACGCAGCGCGTATTGCCCATCCGCCACGCCGGAGACGTCGGCCATCACAGCTCTCCTTTGCGCGCGAGACGAACAACGTGGATATTGAAGATCATCGCCGCGAGAATGGCTGCGCCGAGAATCATGTTGAACGTAAACGCGTTGATGCCGATCAGCGTAAAGCCGTCGTTGAGAATCCCGAGCACCGCCGCGCCGATCAGACCGCCTATGATCGTACCCGAGCCGCCCGCCAAAGGCGTACCGCCGATCACCGCTGCCGCCACGGCGAGAAACATGATCTGGTTGCCGCCCGCCTGCGGATCGATCGACGTAATGCGAAAGCCTTCGAGTATCCCCGTAAAGCCGGCCAGTACTGCGGCGAGAATGAAGTTGCCGAGTTTCAGCCGCTTCACATGGATACCCGCTTCGCTCGCACCCAGCAGATTCGCGCCCGAGGCAATGGTATGCAAACCCCAGCGCGTGTTCCGCAGCAGCACGTGCATCACCGCTGCAATCGCCAGCGTCCAGATGATCTCGCTATACCCCCAGCCGCCCATGAACTCGGCAAAACTGGCGTCACCCGGCGGCGCCACCGGCGTGCCGCGTGAGATGGTGAGCGTGAAGCCGTTGACGA
The DNA here is from genome assembly GCF_036488795.1 of Paraburkholderia sp. GTDB lineage: Bacteria > Pseudomonadota > Gammaproteobacteria > Burkholderiales > Burkholderiaceae > Paraburkholderia. The sequence continues at coordinate 16,864 of NZ_DASXHA010000090.1, read as the reverse complement.
AGAACAGGGTGCCGAGCGTCGTCACAAACGACGGTATGCGCAGATACACCGTCACCGCACCATTGATGAGGCCCACCACTGCTGCGGCCAGCACGCCCGCGATCAACGCCAGCCAAACCGGCGCACCGGCTTCGTGCGCGAAATGCATGATGAACGGCGCAAATGCAAACACCATCCCGGCGGACAGATCGATCTCGCCGCCAATCATCAACATGATTTCGCCGCACGCGATGATCGCCACCGGCGCAATGAACTGCGACAGGTTCTCCAGACTCGCGCTGGTCAGCAGGAAGTCGTGATTCGCCGTTTCGAAGTAGGCGCAGAGAATCAGCGCCACCGCCAGAATGCGAATCTCACTGGAGCGACCAATCGCGCCAGGCCAGCGCCTGACGCGACTGCCGGAGGTCTTCGTGTCCGTCGTGGAAGACATCAGGACTTGATCCCTCCGCTACGCGGCACGATTTGCGGCGTCGTGCTCTTGCCTTCGTAGCGCGTTTCGGTGTTGAGATACGGATCGACCGTGCCCTTCGTGACGAACTTCAGGCCCGTGTTGATATTGGCCGGACCCACCAGGCCGCCGGAGGCGAGGAACGTGAACGCTTCGACCACCGTGTAGAAGCCTTGCACGTACGGCTGCTGGTCGATCGTGAAGTCGAGGAAGCCGTCATGGATCAGCTGCACGGTTTGCGGCAACAGGTCGAAGCCGCCGCCGTGCACACCCTTGGCCGGCAGACCGGACTCCTTCATGACCTGGGCCACGCCCTGGGTGCTGCCCGCGTCGACGGCGAACATGCCTTTCAGGTCCTGATGGCCGAGGTAGAACGACTTGATCTTCGACAGTTCTTCGTTGACCGTCGCGCCCGTGGCAATCGTCTGCACGTCGATCTTCTTGCCGGACTTCTTGATGGCATCCACTGCGCCGTCGAGCCGCGGCTGGATATTGAGCTGACCGGGCGTGGCGATAAACAGCGCCACGAGGCCGCTGTCGACCAGGCTCGCAATGCGCTCGCCCATCTGATACCCGGACAGATACAGATCCTGCCCGATATAAGCGAGGCGCGGATTACTGCTGCCACGCGGCGCATCGGCGTTGTAGGCGAAGACCGGAATGCCGGCGTCGAGCGCTTTTTCGATCGGTTTGTCGAAGGCTTTCGGATCGACGATCGGCACGGCGATCGCGTCGGCCTTGGCGGCGATCGCCGCATTCACCGCGTTGACCATTTCGCCGACGTCGGCGTTGGCCGAACCGGTCCATTGATAATCGAAGCCCAGCAATGCTGAGGCATCCTGAATGCCGTACTGGGTTGGAACGAAGAACGGATTCGTCGTCACGTGGTTGACGAAAACGATCTTCCAACGTTTGTGTGAGGGGAACGGTGTTGCGTCGGCCGCTTGTGCCGTGGGTATCGCGCCGCCCAGCAGCGCCATCGCAGCGGCAAGGCCCGCGCCTTGCAGCAGGCCGCGACGCATGCTCTGCGGTTCGCGGATCGTTTCGCCCCGTTCTTCACCCTGTTTTTGTTCGCGCTCTTCGGCCATGTCTGTCTCCGTCGCTCAGTTATTCGAAACTTCGCTATTTATGACGGCGCTGGCCAGGAAAGCGCCGGTGCCGGGCATCACCACGCCCAACGGAACCTGCTTGCGCACACGCATGCGCTTCCGCATGACGATCCATAGAAAATCGTATATCACGTGTTTGCGGCGATTAATCGATGTATACCCTTAACTAGTCGGACTATTTCCGCGCCCGCTTCACTGAGACCGGATACCGCTATGTGGGCACATCGGTTTTTCGGCATCGTTCAATTAGCTTTCCAAAATGACAGCGTCATGACGCCATTCAAGCGGACGCGAATAGTATTACTATCAGGGAAAGCTTAAGGAGGAGAACATGAAGGACGCCAAACGCCCGCTACGCTCCGCTCAATGGTTCGGCTCAGCCGACAAGAACGGCTTCATGTACCGCAGCTGGATGAAAAACCAGGGCATTCCCGATCACGAGTTTCAAGGCAAACCGGTTATCGGCATCTGCAATACCTGGTCCGAACTGACGCCGTGCAACGCGCACTTCCGCAAGCTCGCCGAACACGTGAAGCGCGGCGTGCTTGAAGCCGGCGGCTTTCCCGTTGAATTCCCCGTGTTCTCGAATGGCGAATCGAATCTGCGCCCCACCGCGATGTTCACGCGCAACCTCGCCAGCATGGATGTCGAGGAATCGATTCGCGGCAATCCGATCGACGCGGTCGTCTTGCTGGTGGGCTGCGACAAGACCACGCCGGCGCTGTTGATGGGCGCGGCAAGTTGCGACGTGCCGGCCATCGTGGTGAGCGGAGGTCCGATGCTCAACGGCAAGCATCAGGGCCGCGACATCGGCTCGGGCACAATAGTCTGGCAATTGAGCGAGCAGGTGAAGGCCGGCAAGATCACCCTGCACGATTTCATGTCGGCCGAAGCGGGCATGTCGCGCTCGGCGGGCACCTGCAATACCATGGGCACCGCGTCGACCATGGCGTGCATGGCCGAAGCACTCGGTGTCACGCTGCCGCACAACGCCGCGATTCCCGCCGTGGATTCGCGCCGCTATGTGCTCGCACATCTGTCGGGCATGCGCATCGTCGAGATGGCGCTGGACGACCTGCGGCTGTCGAAGTTGCTGACGCGTGAGGCGTTCGAAAACGCGATTCGCGTCAATGCGGCGATTGGCGGTTCCACCAACGCTGCGATCCATCTGAAGGCGATTGCCGGGCGCATTGGTGTAAATCTCGAACTGGACGACTGGACGCGGATTGGCCGCGGCACGCCCACACTGGTCGATCTGCAGCCCTCGGGCCGCTATCTGATGGAAGAGTTCTATTACGCGGGCGGCCTGCCCGCCGTCGTGCGGCGCCTGGGCGAAGCGAACCTGTTGCCGCATCCCACGGCGTTGACCGCGAACGGTCAAACCCTCTGGGACAACTGCAAGGAAGCACCGCTTTACAACGACGAAGTGATTCGTCCGCTCGACCAGCCGCTCGTCGCGGATGGCGGCCTGTGCGTGCTGCGCGGCAATCTGGCGCCGAACGGCGCGGTGCTCAAGCCGTCGGCCTCGACGCCGCGCCTGCTGCGGCATCGTGGCCGCGCGGTGGTGTTCGAGAATCTAGAAGACTACAAGGCCCGTATCGTCGCGCCGGATCTCGACGTCACGGCCGATTCAATCCTCGTGCTGAAAAACTGCGGCCCCAAGGGCTACCCCGGCATGGCCGAAGTGGGCAACATGGGCTTGCCGCCCAAACTGCTCGCACAAGGCATCACGGACATGGTGCGCATTTCGGATGCGCGCATGAGCGGCACCGCCTACGGCACGGTGGTGTTGCACGTCGCACCCGAAGCCCGCGCGGGCGGTCCGCTCGCCGTGGTTCGCAGCGGCGACTGGATCGAAATGGACGCGCAGGCGGGACGTCTGCATCTGGACATCAGCGCAGCCGAACTGGCCGCGCGGCTTGCAGACTGGAACAAGGACCGGCAACCGTTGGCCGCCGACGCAAGCGGCTACCGTCATCTGTACGTCGAACATGTCCTGCAGGCCGATCAGGGATGCGATTTCGATTTCCTGGTGGGCTGCCGTGGCGCAGACGTGCCGCGGCATTCGCACTAGCGCGAAGCTAGGCGGGATGCCCGCGGCCCACTTCGAGAATGCTCTCGGCATCCGCGCTGGCGTTTTCCAGCTGCACGAGGCTCGCCTGACGCGCGCCGAGTGCGTCGCGGCTTTGAATGGCAGTGAGAATGGCCTTGTGACGCGGTAACGACAGCGCGTGCGTGTCGGGATGGCGACTGGTGAGCTTGATCGATTCGGATAGCGCTAACGACAGCATATTGCCGATATGCGCGAGCAGATCGTTGTGCGTGGCCGCCATGATTGCGCGGTGAAATTCGAGGTCCGGTTCCAGCAGCGCGCTCGCTGTCGGCGCGCACTCCATGCGTTCATACGCCGAGGCGATGCGCGCCAGGTCTTCGCTGGTTGCCGCCGTGGCGGCAAGCGCGGCCGCGGCCGGTTCGATGACGCGGCGCACGATCAGCAGCGAACGGAAGAACTCGCCTTCGGGCACGCTGCTGAGCGTCCAGTACAGCACGTCCGGGTCGAGCATGTGCCAGTCTTCACGCGGCCTGACGACGCTGCCCACGCGCGGCTTGGACACCACCAGGCCTTTGGCCACCAGCACCCGCGTCGCCTCGCGCAGCACCGGGCGGCTCACGCCATAGCGTTCGCAAAGGTCGGCCTCGGCGGGCAGGCGCTGCCCCGGCTGAACCTTGCCGCTGACGATATCCATGCCGAGCTCCTGCACAATGCGGCCATGCAGGCTCTTGCGTTGTTGCAGATGACGATAGTCCATATGAAGGAATCGCGGCTCGTGCACGCGCAGGTATTGCAGGAGCCATGCGGCGCTCTCCGCGAGCATGGGTGTGTTGCTTAGCTGTGCTCATGTGGCCGTTGATGGGCCGGCTCAGGTACGTGACCAAGCATATCACTTGATCGACGCGCCCCGCTCATGCAGCAGTTCGCGAAGAATGCTGCGATGGCAACGGCTTTCGTCATCGCAATAGCAGCCCACCGAAAAGTTCGTCGTCTTCGACAGCGCGGCCAGCAGGTCCAGCACGTGGCTGGGGTCGTGCTGCTTCATTTCGGCGCGAAAGTGGCGTGCGAACGTGTTCCATTCCGCCTCGGTGGATGCGGCCAGCGCTTGCGTGACCAGCGGCGCACTGGGCGCGAGAGTCGGCAACCAGACGTCGTAATAGTCGCGCGTGCCGAACTCCGCTTTTGGAACGCCGCGCGGCGGCCGGCGTACGGTGCCGATACGCAGGCCTTCATCGGGAGCCCGCTTTGATCCCAGTTGAACGATGCGAACAGCCATATCCGTTGTCTCCCATGATCTGACTCGAGCCCGCGGGCGCGGAGTGCAACTGTGCATATTGATGGACTCAGGACGCGCCGTTGTCGCATAGGGTGGCAGTCGCGTGCGACCGACTGTGACTATGCCAAAGGATCCGCGCAAGCGCGACCGCTAGAATGGCGTCATCACCAGATCGAAGGACGACATGCATGCTGAATGGCAAACGGATCGCGATGGTAGCGGCAATGGCAAGGAACCGTGTGATCGGTGCGGCCAACGATATCCCGTGGAAAGTACCGGGCGAACAGCGACGCTTTCGCGAGCTGACCGAAGGGCATCTGGTGGTGATGGGTCGGCGTACCTACGATTCGATTGGCCGGCCGCTGCCGAGGCGCGACATCCTCGTGTTGAGTTCGCGCGTCGTGGAAGCCGAGCGTGTCTTGACTTGCCACACCTTTGACGAAGCGGCGACGATCATCGCCCACGACTCGCGAGACGAGATTTTCATCGCCGGCGGCGAACAGGTCTACCGGCTGTTCCTGCCTTATGCAGACACGCTCTACCTGACCGAGATCGATCTGGATCCGGCGGGCGACGCCCTGTTTCCAGAGCTGCCCGCCGGTTTCACCTGCGTCGAGCGGACCGACGTGAGCGGCCCGACCGCATACACATTCTTCACCTACGCAAGGAAGCCTTAAGCTCGCACCTTAGACGTGATGGCCCGCTTCGCCGACGTGGCCACCTGCTCCGGTCAGCGTACCCGGCGCATTTTCGAGCGCGCTGTCGTGCGGCAACAGCAGCACCGCCCCCACGCCCACCAGACCGGCGCCCGCCAGACACAGCAGACCAGCGCCGAAGCCGCCGGTACTGTCCTTGATCCATCCCATGGCATATGGACCGAAGAAGCCCGCCAGATTGCCGAGCGAATTGACCGCGGCAATGCCGCATGCGGCCGCCGCGCCCGACAGGAAGGCCGCCGGCAGCGTCCAGATCACCGGTAGACAGCCGAAGATGCCGAAACCCGCAATCGACAGCGCGAGCATCTTCAGAACCGGATTATCCAGCCCCGCCGCCGCGCCGATGCCGCCGGCTGCGACCAGCAGCGCAATCGCCACGTGCCACTTCCGTTCGAGCTTGTGATCCGAATGCCGCCCCCAGAACACCATGCTGATCACGCCGACCACATAAGGCAACGACGTGACAAAGCCGGTCTGCAGATTGCTCAGGCCGAACGCCTTGACGATTTGCGGCAGGAAGAAACTCAGCCCGTAATTGGTTGCGTTGGCACCGAAATAGATCAGCGCGATCGCCAGCACGCGCGGATTGAAGAGCGCCTCGCGCACGCTGAATTTCCTCACGGCCTCGCGCTTGGCGCGCTCCTGCTCGAGCCGCGTCACGAGCCAGTCGCGTTCCTCGGCCTCGAGCCAGGTGGCTTGCGCGGGCCGGTCGGTCAGATACAACAGCACCACGCCCGACAACAGCACCGCGGGCGCCGCCTCCAGCAGATACACCCATTGCCAGCCTTTCATGCCGGCCATGCCGTCGAGCCCGAGCAACGCGCCGGAAACCGGTGCGCCGATCACGGTGGACAGCGGAATCGCGGCCATGAAATAGCCGACCACGCGCGCGCGGTACATCGCCGGAAACCACAACGTCAGAAGGAAGATGATGCCGGGAAAGAAGCCGGCTTCCGCGATACCCAGCAGCACACGCAGCGTATAAAACACGTGCGCGGGGGACAGGCCCGTGTACTTCGCAATGTCCGGAATGAACGCCATTGCGCCCGCCAGCAAGCCCCATGTAAACATGATCCGGGCAATCCAGCGCCGCGCGCCGAACTTCTCCAGCAAGAGGTTGGAAGGCACTTCGAAGAAAAAATAAGCAATGAAGAAGATCCCGGCGCCAAAGCCAAATGCGCTCGCCGACAATCCCAGATCCTTGTTCATTTGCAGCGCAGCAAACCCCACGTTTACCCGATCGAGGTAGGCAACGAAATAGCAAAGAACCAGGAACGGGACGAGCCGAGCCGTCACGCGCGCCAGAGTACGTGTCTCAATCTCCATGAACGCTCCCCTTTACGAGAAATCTATGTGGATTTCAAACGCCTGAGCGGCGACCCGCTCAAACTAGCAAAAGAGTAGTCGTCGAATGGCTGGCGGGAAAGCGTTTTCTTAACAATGACGTGGCGCGGCGTTCGCAATGGTCGTGCAACGACTCATGATGCATGCCGCATGCGCTACTGGATCAGACTCAGCCGTACGGTGCGCGCCAGTTCGTCGAGCTGGAACGGCTTGCGAAGGATGCTGCAGCGTCTTACCGCGAGGCGTGAGATATCGACGTCCGCATAACCTGTCGCGAGAATGACCGGCAGGTCATCGCGCAACTGTCGCGCGGCGGAGATCACGTCGATGCCGTTCATGCCCGGCATGGCGAAGTCGACCATCATCAGATCCGGCCGGTCGCCCATCAGCCGTCCGAGACCTGCCTTGCCGTCGGGCGCCTCCGTCACGATGTAGCCGAGCATCTTGAGCGAATCGACCAGCATCGCTCTCACCTCGCTGTCGTCCTCCACCACCAGAATGCGCTTGATACCCACCACCTTCTGCTCGACATCCGAGACCTCCTCCGAGACCGGCGCCGCGCCTTCGCGCAACGGCAGCCACAGTGCGACCGTCGTGCCACGACCCACTTCGCTCGTGAGCCGCGCCGTGCCGCCCGTTTGCCGCGCAATGCCGTACACCTGGCTCAACCCGAGCCCCGTGCCCTTGCCGATGGGCTTGGTGGTAAAGAAGGGATCGAAAACGCGCGAGATCACCTCGGCGGGAATGCCCGAGCCCGTATCGCTGAACTCGGCGACGACGTACGGGCCCGCCGTCATGGTCTGGTCCGGCGCGAGGCGCCTGGTGACGCGCGCGCTCAAGGTGCCCCCGCCGGGCATCGCATCGCGCGCATTGATGGCCAGATTCAGAATGGCCAGCTCGAGCTGGTTGGCGTCGGCTTCGGTCCACAGTTCTTCGCCGTCGAAGTGCGTCGAATAACGGATCGTCGAGCCGAGCGAAACCGTAATGATGTCGTGCATGCCCTGCAACAGGTTCACCACATCCACGGCTTTCAGGTCGAAATTGCTGGTACGCGAAAACGTCAGCAACTGGCCGGTCAGTTTCGCGCCACGTTCGGTGGCCCGCTTCGCGGTCGCGGCCATGGTGCGCACGCGCTCGTCGCTGCTGACCCGCGCAATCAGCTCGGCGTTGACCATGATGACGTTCAGCAGATTATTGAAGTCGTGCGCAATGCCGCCCGTCAGTTGCCCGAGCGCCTCCATCTTTTGCGATTGCACCAGCACCGCCTGCACCTTCGCACGCTCATGAATTTCTTTCATCAGGCGATCATTGGCCGAGGCCAGCTCGTGCGTGCGCGCGGCGATGCGGCTTTCGAGCGAATCGTTGAGCTGAACCAGCGCGGCCTGGGCCTCGATCCGTTCGGCCAGATGCTGACGTGAGATATCCAGATGCTGGCGCGAATCGTACTGACGCATACGCGCGCGTAGCGACGAGGCCACCGCGCGGCGCAAGGTTTCCGAATTCAACGGCCGTTCGAGGACCACCACGTTGCCGAGCCGCTCGAGCACTTCCAGACTGCGCGCGGAGCGCCGCTCCTCGCGTTTGCTGGCGAGCAGGATGAACGGGAAGTCGGACCACGCGGGCTGATGTTCGAGCCAGTCGAACAGGCGCGATGCGTGATCGCCGGCGAGTGTTTCTTCCGTGACGAGCGCGGTGCCCGCACCCTCACGAAGTGCGTCGGTCAACGCGCCCGCGTCGGCGCACGCCACGCATTCGCGGTGATCTCTGGTCAGCACTTCGGCTATCACGTCGGCATCGCGACCGAATGGGGCGAGTATCAGGACGCGCCGTTCCATGGAATGATCAACCGGCACGGGCGATCACGTGGCCGTTCGTCGAAAGCATCGCGGTATCGCCCTTGTAGGAAGGCAAACCGGTCAGCACGCCTTCGAAGTCGCGCAGCGCCTCGCCCACTTCCACGCCGTCGCTGCTCAGACGGAATTGCCGGATCGAGCGTTCATGCGCATTGGCCCGGCTCTTCACGGCGGCGATCGCAGTCAACACTTCGCCCTGATGTTCGAAATAGCGGAACAGCACGACGACATCGCTGAGGTAGCTGATGTCGACGTCGTTCTGCACCTCGCCGATGATGCCATGCTGGCCGAGCACCAGCATCGTGACGACCCCCTGCTGATTCAGATAGCCCAGCAGCTCGTGCATTTGCAGCAGCAGGTAGCGCTCGCCAGGCATCGCCTGCAAATAGGCGTTGAGGCTGTCGATGGCGACATATTTCATCTGCCGCCGCTCGACGGCGTCGCGCACGTCGCTTGCGAATTCACCCGGCGAAAGTTCGGCCGGATCGATCTGCCGAACCGTCAGCAGTCCTGTCTCGACGTGCGGCGCGAGATCCATGCCGAGCGTCCTCGAACGCAGCAACAGCGTGTGGAGCGTTTCGTCGAACAGATAGTAGATGCAGCGCTCACCACGATTGAGCGCGGCGATCAGACACGACACCACCGTGGTGGTCTTGCCGACGCCGGACGGCCCGATCATCAGCGCACTGGTGCCCGGGATCAGGCCGCCGCCGAGCAGCGTGTCGAGGCGCGCCGTGCCGGTGCTGCGCGGCTTCGAATCGAATTCGACGTGATGCTCGGCCGCCACCAGGCGCGGATACACCTTGATGCCGCCGGTATCCAGCGTGAAGTCGTGATAGCCCTCGCGGAACTTGATGCCGCGCATTTTCGCAATGCGCATGCGGCGGCGGTTGCCGCCGTAGTCGTGGGCCATGCTGTCGAGACTGATCACGCCATGCGCAATGCTGTGCAATTGCAGATCGCCGGGTTCCGACGAGTTGTCGTCGAGCAGCAGCACCGTGCATTCGCGCGTGGCCAGATAGCGCTTCAGCGCGAGAATCTGCCTGCGGTAGCGCAACGGATTCTGCGACAGCAGCCGCAATTCCGACAGGCTGTCGAGGACGATGCGTACCGGCTTCAGTTCATCCACTTGCTGGATGACGTCGCGTACCGTCTCGCCCAGTTCCACTTCGGCGGGCTGCAACACGGTCTGCTCGTAGCGCGGGTCGAGTCCTTCGTCCGACAGCAGCTCGACAATCCTGAAGCGGCTGACCTCCCAGCCGTGACTTTCCGCGACCGAAATCAGCTCCGATTTCGTCTCGGACAGCGTGATGTAGAGCCCCTGCTGTCCCTGCGCGGCGCCGCGCAGTAAAAACTGCAACGCCAGGGTAGTTTTACCTGTACCAGGCGCGCCCTCGACGAGATACATGCGGTGCGGCGTCAGTCCGCCGCCTAGAACGTCGTCGATCCCTTCGATCCCGGTAGAAAGGCGCGTTGTGCGTGGGTTAGCTGTTTTCTCAATCATGATATGACGTCGCGTATCTGACGTGATAGTGGATATGGTTTGGTTCTGAAAGCGCAGCTTCGCGCTCGTTCGCAAGCCAGCGGCTCATATTGAGCAAATTGCGGGCCAATCGTGACGCGGATCGGGCGCGACGGTTTCGCCGTCCTGAGTGCAGTCCGCTCCGACAACACCAGCCCGTTCCCCCGTATTTTCAAATTCAGTATTGCCAATCCGCGCCGCACTCGCGGCCTTGAATGTGGGAACGTTCAGATTGGCGCCTGCTCCTACTTTTCACGAAGGCATGACCGCGCACCGTCGCGGTGCTGCCGGCCGGTTCGCACCGCCAACCCGAGATCCCTGCCATCCTGATGAGGACCTGAATGGACGCACGCAGAGGGCGCTCGATCGAAGTGGACTTCTTCCGCGGGATCGTGCTGATTGTCATCGTTCTTGACCACATTCCCGGCAGTGCGTTGTCGCATTTGATGCTGCACGCCTACGCGTTCTGCGATTCCGCCGAAGTGTTCGTGTTCCTCGGCGGCTATGCGTCCGCCGCCGCTTACACCGCCGTCCTCGAACGGCATGGCACGGGCGCCGCGCAATCGCGTTTCATCAAGCGCTGCTGGGAAATCTACCGCGCGTATCTGCTCACCGCCGTGCTCACGCTCGTCTCCGGCGCGTTGCTGGCGCGGTTGCATCTGAACCGGCCCATGGTCGAGTTGACCGGCTGGCCGCCGTTTGCCAGCCAGCCCTTGCGCGAAGCGCTGGATATCGTCGTGCTGCGGCGCCAGCCTTATTTGTCCAGCGTGCTGCCCATGTATGTGATCTTCGCGCTCTGCGTGCCGTTCGCCGTGCCGCTCGCACGCCGCTCACGGGCAGCGGCGCTGCTGCTGAGTGTGGCGATCTGGGCGGCCGCACGGCCGCTCGCCGTATTCTTTAGTATTGACGACGTCAGCGATTGGGCTTTCAATCCGTTTGCATGGCAACTGATGTTCGTGCTTGGCATCGTGAGCCGCGTGCAACCCGTCAGCGAGCATTTCCATGCGTCGAAGACGGCGCGCCGGCTGGTGGGCGCCGCGCTCCTCGCCGTGCTCGGCTTCGCCATTGTCAAACTCTTCGTGCTGACGCAACCGTTGCCCGGCACGCTTAAACAGAACCTGTCGATGGATCGCGTGATCAACTTCCTCGCTATTGCATGGCTGACCGCCCGGCTGGTGCGCATGGGCAGCATTGCGCGGCTCGCGCAGAGGATGCCGGCCGTGGTGCGCGTCGGACGCACCGGGCTCGTCTGCTTCGTCACGGGCACGCTCGTCTCGCTGATCGTCGATACGGCCACGCCGCACGCCTTTCACGGCGTCGCCGGCGCGCTGGTGGCGCTGAGCGGCGATCTGGTCGCCATCACCGCGATGCTGGTGATCGCGCGTGGCTGGAACGGCTGGAAAGGCGGCGATGCGTCGCGCGTCGCCGTGAACAGCGCCGGGTGCGGATGAGCGCGAGGCGCGCGGCGTTCGCGAACGGCCCACCGTCAGCCGGCGTCGCGCGGCGCGCTGATCGGAGCGTGACGTGCAGGCAGCTCGTGCCGAGGTTTGTCCGCGCGTTCTTTTGCGTGTCCTTTTACGGGTTCTGTTACGCGCTGTTCTGGCTCGTGCCCGGCGCTGCACGGGCGCAATCGAAACCGCCCGAACTCGCCGCGCAATGCCGCGCCCTCTACGGCGTCACACTGCCCGCGCAAGTCATTGCGATGCCCACGCGCGGTGTGCACATCGACAGTGCCGCGATGATTCCCGCCACCACCGCCGGCAACCAGAGTCACGAGTATTGCCGCATCACCGGCAGCATCAAGGCCATTTTGCCGAGCACCCCTGACATCCACTTCGACCTGAATCTGCCGGCACGCTGGAACGGCCGCGCGTTGCAGATCGGCGGCGGGGGGTATGACGGCGTGGTGGTGAGCGGCACTGGCGTGATGCCGTTTTCACCGGATCACGCGCCGCTCGCCGAGGGCTATGCGACCTTCGGCGACGACTCGGGCCACACGGGCAATTCCGCGCTCGCGGTGTTCGGCCTCGTTAACGAAGCGGTGATCAATTTCGGCTACGCACATCTGAAGAAAACGCATGATGCGGCCGTTGCATTGATCGAGCGTGTGTACGGCCGCCCGCCGGAGCGGATGTATTTCGCCGGCGGGTCGACCGGCGGCCGCGAGGGCTATACGGTGATGCAGCGCTTTGCCGACGACTACGACGGCGTGATCGCCAATTCGCCCGCCCTGAATTTTTCCGGCGTGCGGCTGCTCGGCGTCGCACTCGGCCAGGCGGAGTACGGCACGCCCGGCGGCTTCGTGCCGCCTGCTCTGCTCGAGCGTGTCTACCGCCGCTCGCTCGAAGTGTGCGACGCACTGGACGGCGCGCGCGACGGCATCGTCAGCGACGTGGAAGCGTGCCGGCAGCACGAGCAGGAAATCGTCGACTCGCTGCGCTGCCCGCCGCAAGACGCACCCACGAACCACGCCGACGACTGCCTCACCGACCCGCAGATCGCCACGCTAAGCATGCTGCGCGACGGCCTGTCGCTGCCCTACCCGCTCGCGTGGAACGCGAACCGCTATGCCGGCTACAACGTCTTCGAAGGCACGCAATGGACCGGCTTCCTCGGGCTTGCGCATGGTCCGGAACTCCTGCCGTCGCCCGGGTTCTTCGCCAACGGTTATCTGTTCACCCAGGGCGACAGCTATGTCCGCTATTTCGTGCTGCAGAACGAGGCATTTCACTCGCTGAGCTTTAATCTGATGCATCCTGGCAGCTACCGCCAGCAGCTATTCGCGCTCTCGCAGACCATCGGCGCCATGGATACCAACCTGTCGCGCTATATCGCGCGCGGCGGCAAACTGATCACGCTGCAAGGACTCGCCGACGAAGTCATCAGCCCCAATCAGACCATTGCGTACTACGACGCGTTGATCGAACGCTATGGGGCGGCCAGAGTCGATTCGTTCATGCGTCTCTACATGGTGCCGGGTTATCAGCACGGCAACGGCGTGTTCATTCCATCCGTGGATCTGCTCGGTGCACTCGATAACTGGGTGACGCGCGGCGTATCGCCGGAAACGCTGAGCGCGACGGATATTGCCCCGCCCACCAATGGACGCACGCGTCCGTTATGTCGTTATCCGATGTTTCCGCGCTATCTCGGCAAGGGCAATCTGAATCGTGCGAGCAGTTTTGCGTGCGCCGAACCATAAAAGTGCATGACGCAAGCCTGATTGCGCACGACGGCTGTTTTCGCGGAAGGCGCGGCCGCGCGAAACATGGACACCCTCACGTTCACAGCCGCTGCGCGCATTAACCCCTAGCCGGTGCGGCTTGACTTCATTGAATTTGGGCCTACCGTAAACACAAACACCGCGCGTTTGCTGAGCATCACATCGGGAATGGACTTAGGGCCGCTGTTTCCGATATCGGGCGAGCCGGAAGCAAAGTGCCGGCATGACGCCCTCGGCAAGGGGCAGCGCCGCGAGCCTGCGGGCGCGCGAGAACCGGCTCCAGCAAGGAATCACCATGGGCAACAGATACGAACGCTCACGCCTGCAGCGTTCTTTCACCTACAAGGGCATTCAGTACCACCCGGGCATGCTCGTGGTTCTGGCTTCGCAGATCGTCTGTCTTGCGGCTTTTTCGTTTGCCGCCAATCTCCTGAGCAGCGACAAGCTGCTCTCCGTGACACTCGGCTTCAGCCTGCTGTTCGGGCTGATCCTGTCGCTCGGATTCTTCGGCACCTGGAGCCAGTTTCGCGACGACATCGACCTGCGCACCTTCATCAACACCAATCCGGTCGAAGCCGCCATTGCGATCGCCACGGCCGGGGAAGTCGTGGCGATTCTGGCGATGTCGCCGGTCACCTGAAGGCGCGGACCTGAAGGCCCTGACCTTGAGGGCCCTGCTTTAGGGAATCAGCCAGAGCGCCGCGCCGTAAATCACCAGTGACACCGCAAACGTGACCGCCGTGTAGCCCATCACCCGCTGAATGCGGATGCCGGCAATCGCGACCACCGGCACTGCCCAGAACGGCTGCAGCATGTTCGACACGTTCTCGGCCATCGCCACGCCCATCGCCGTACGCGGTACCGACGCGTGCAGGCTCAACGCGGCGGGCAGCACGAACGGTCCCTGCACGGCCCAGTGGCCGCCTGCGCTAGGAATCAGCAGCGTAATGATGAGCGAGCTGAGATAGCTCAAGACGGGCAGCGTGACCGGCGTGGCGATGGCCACGAAGGTCTTGGCGATGGTCGATGCCAGCCCGGTCCCCGTCATGATGCCCATGATGCCGCCGTACACGGGATACTGCAGCAGCATCGAGCCGGTCTGACGCGCGGCGCGGCGGATGGCGTCGGCATAGGCGATCGGCGTGCGTTGCAGCGCGAGTCCCACCAGCAGAAAGATCAGGATGGTCGTGTTGATGTCGAGTTCGAAGCCCTTCGCATGCCACGTCATCGCCAGATAGCCGATGCCGAGGATCAGCAGGATCAGCGTGGCCAGCACCGAGCGCTCGGCGCGCGCTGCAAACGAAGTCGGCGCGGCGCCCCGTGCATGCGGATCGTCATGCGCGCCGGCCGGGGCGCCGGCTTCGGGCGCCGCCTCGCTGAATGCCACTACATGCTCCGGCTTCGGATGCATCTTGATGAAGATCGCTGTCATTACCACCACTACTGCCACGGTCGGAATGAACACGAACGGCGCGAACACGGTCTGGCTCAACGGAATCACCTGACCGGTGGCTTTTTCCACCAGGTTCAGCGCATTACCGTGCGACGCTTGCGACAACGCGATCGAACTCGACAGTCCGCTATTGCATACCGACCACGCCGAATAGCTGCCCGCGACGAGCCACGCGAAATCCACCTTCACGCGTTTGGCGATTTCGCGCGACAACAACGCGCCGACGATCAGGCCCAGGCCCCAGTTGAGCCATGCCGCGACCGCGACGATCGGGAACACCAGCAGGGCGGCGCGCGCGGGTGTGCTCACACCGGCGGCCATCGCACGCAGGCCGCGCTGCACGATCGGCGCTTCGGCGATCGCGTAGCCAGTCGCGAGAATCAGAATCATCTGCAGCGCGAAGCCGAGAATGCCGAAGGTGCCGCCGTACCATGAGGTCAGGATCACGGGCACGCTGGCATGCGGCGCGAATATGAAGGCCAGCACGATGACCACGAGGGTCAGGCCGATTGAAAGTACGAACGGGTCAGGCATGACCTGTTCGAACACATACACGAGGCCTGCCACGATACCGCGGCGGCGCTCGCCGGGATGGCTGGCACGGGGTTGCGTTGAATCGATGTCGTTCTTTTCCATGATGTCTCTTCCTCTGGCCGCGTGTTGTCCTGCGGCACGACTTTCCAGGCTGGTCTCGCTTCTCGCGCGGGTCCTTGCAAATGCAGCATACGCGCATGGGCTTGCGCAGTATTCGCGGCACGAACCCTACCTGATTTTTTTATTTGCTGCACGGTCGCCGGCATCCGGTGTGACGGTGTAGCGCACTGACTCGCGTAGCGCCAAAAAGCCGACGAATGCCGAACACCGCGGGCGAAAAAAGAGGGCGGCCCATGGCCGCCCTCTTGTGCATCCTGAACGTACGTTACGTACTTTAGAACGCCGTCCCGATCTGGAACTGGAATTTCTGATACTGGTCGCCCTGGTGTTTGACGAGCGGGAAACCCAGGCTGAGCTTGAGCGGCCCGATTGGTGAAATCCACGCCAGACCCGCACCGTATGCATACCGCAGGCCGTTCGCGCCGATACTGTTGCCTTCCGTGCCCCAGACGTTACCGCCGTCGAAGAACGTGAAGACGCGCAGCGTGCGGTCATAGCCCGTACCCGGCAGCGGGAACGTCAACTCGATGTTACCCACCAGCATCTTCGAGCCGCCGATCGGGTCGCCGGTCGTCGCGTCACGCGGACCCAGCGAGCTCGGCTCGTAGCCCCGCACCGAACCAATACCGCCTGCGTAGTAGTTCTTGAAAATCGGGTAAGGCTTGCCGTCGAGGCCGTTACCGTAGCCGCCCTGGAAGTTCAGGCCGAGCACGAAGCCGCGCGCAAACGAGTAGTAGTACTGTGCCTGCAAGTCCGCCTTGTAGTACGGCGTACTACCGAGCGGCGAGCCGTATTCGGCGTTCGCCTGCGTGAAGTAACCGCGGCTCGGTACCAGTGCGCTGTCGCGATTGTCGCGCGACCAGCCGATCGTCAACGGCACGTTGTTCGACACGCGGCCGAAGTCGTTCACGTAGTCGATGTAGCTCTGCGGCGTGGTCGCGTCGACATCCAGACGGTTCTGCTCGAAGCCGAGGCCGAAATAGACCATGTCGGATTCGGAGAACGGGATACCGAACTTCATGTCCGCGCCTGCGGTAATGATCCGGAAGCTCGTGTCGGTCGTGTTCGAGTAGTACAGCGGCTCGCTCGTCCGATAGTAGACGTCGGTAATCCGCTTGATACCGTCCACCGTGAAGTACGGGTCGACCTGGGTGACCGTCAGGGTACGGAAGGTCGTGGCGGTATTCACGTTCACCGCGAGACTGGTACCCGA